>NZ_JBIAKV010000001.1:0-54671 GCF_042872705.1 Micromonospora sp. NPDC005203
CGGGACGCGGTGATGCCAGGGTGGGGGTCGCGGCCCGTTCGTCGTCATGAGTGCGGGCCGGGACGCGGTGATGCCAGGGTGGGGGTCGCGGCCCGTTCGTCGTCATGAGTGCGGGCCGGGACGCGGTGATGCCAGGGTGGGGGTCGCGGCCCGCACGCCGTCATGAGTGCGGGCCGGGACGCGGTGATGCCAGGGTGGGGGTCGCGGCCCGTTTGCCGTCATGAGTGCGGGCCGGGACGCTACCTACCTCAGCCGAGGCGGCGGTTCTCGCGGACCAGACCGCCTTCGCACCACTCCCGGTAGACGAAGAGGTCCGGGCGGGCCAACAGCACACGGCCGTTGTGCGCCCAGATCTTCATCAGCTCGTCGCCGTCCCGTTCGGCCTGCTCGACGAGCTTGCGGAAGCGGCGCTTGGGGTGGGCGCGGAAGTTCGTCCGGATGCCGTCGGCCGCGTAGATGTAGAGACAGTGCAGGGCGAAACGCCGGGCCGGGCAGGTCGGGTCCATCGCCAACTCGAAGAGTGTCAGCACCAGCCGGTCGCCGGAGACCAACAGGTCCCAGTCGGGTGGCATCGAAGCCAACGGCACCGAATCGGGCTTGTACGCCCAAGCTCGCAACTCCGCCGGACTCGGATCGACGGGGTTGGCGAAGCCGTGGAACGTCGACTCCTGCACGCTCACCGGCCAACCTTCCGCTCTCGCCCGTTTGTGGCAACGCTGCCTACGGACGTGGCTGCTGGGGCGAAACGGTAACCCGCCGTCGGGTGCTGCGGTAGTAGCCGCGAGGAGCAATTCCGCAACCGTTGGCATGGTCGGGTTCATCGGCATCGGCATCGGCATCGGCAGCGGCAGCGGCAGCGGCAGCGCGGCCGGTGGAGCTCAGTGCAGTGAGTCGACGACCGGGGTCGACTCCCGCCGCTGGGCCGCCGCGCGGTTACGCAGCCACCGCTTGAACCACGGGAAGTCCGGTAGCCGAGCGAGGATCGGCCCGGTCACCACTGTGATCAGGACGTACGTCGCGGCCAGCGCCGCCAACCGCGGCTCGACGCTCCCGGCGGCCACCGCGAGGCCGGCGATGACGATGGAGAACTCACCGCGAGGTACGAGTGCCAGGCCGGCCCGCCATCGGCCGGGTTCCGCGATGCCGACGCGGCGGGCGGCAAGGTATCCGGTGAGCGTCTTCGTCGCCATGGTGACCACGGCCAGGGCGAGTGCCGGCAGCAGCACCGGCGGAATGTCCTGCGGGTCGGTGACCAGGCCGAAGAAGACGAAGAACACCGCGGCGAACAGGTCCCGCAGCGGGGAGAGCAACTCGGTGGCGTGGTGCGCCACCGGGCCGGAGAGGGCGATGCCGACCAGGAACGCGCCGACCGCCGCCGACACCTGGAGCGATGCGGCGAGGCCGGCGATCAGCAGGGTCAGACCGAGTACGCCGAGTAGCAACGCCTCCGGGTCCTTCGCCGAAAGAGCGGACGAGATGAGGTGGCCGTACCGGATGGCGACCACGAGCACGAGCAGCACGGTGCCCACCGCGACGGCGAGCGCGATGCCGCCGCCGAGCAGTCCGGTGCCGGCCAGTACGGCGGTGACCAGCGGCAGGTAGAGCGCCATCGCCAGGTCCTCGATGACCAGCACCGAGAGGATCACCGGGGTTTCCCGGTTACCGAGCCGGCCCAGGTCGGCGAGGACCTTGGCGATCACCCCGGAGGAGGAGACCCAGGTGATGCCGCCGAGAACCAGGGCAGCGACCCAGTCCCAGCCGAGGAGCAGGGCGAACCCCGCGCCGGGTAGCGCGTTGAGCACGCCGTCGATCAGCCCTGCCGGTGCCGCCGAGCGCAGGTTGCCGACCAACTCGTTGGCCGAGTATTCCAGGCCGAGCATCACCAGCAGCAGGATCACGCCGATCTCGGCGCCGACGGCGAAGAACTCCTCGCTGGCGTCCAGCGGCAGCAGGCCGCCGTGGCCGAACGCGAGCCCGGCGAGCAGGTAGAGGGGGATGGGAGAGAGACCGAAACGCCGGCTGAGCCGGCTGAGGAGCCCGAGCAGCAGCAGCAGCGCACCGACTTCGATGAGCAGCGTGGTGAAATCGTGCATCCGCCTCAGCCGTCCGGGTCACTGTCGGCGAGGATGGCGGACACGCCGTCGAGACCTCTACGGGTCCCGACAACGACCACCACGTCGCCGGCCGCGAAGCGGAAGGAGGGGAGTGGCGAGACGATCACTTCGCCTTCGCGCAGGACCGCCACGATGGAGGCGCTGGTGCGGGTACGCGCCTTGGTGTCGCCGAGCTTGCGGTTGACGTACGGCGAGCCGGCCGTGATCGCGATCTGCTCGGTGAGCAGACCGGCGGCCTGCTCCCGCAGCCCGGAGAGCTGGCCGAGCATCAGCGACGCGCCGAGGATGTCGGCCAGTGCCTCAGCCTCGTCGTCGGTCAGCGGGATGTCCGCCTGGCAGGAGTCCGGATCGTCAGGGTCGTAGAGCACAAGGTCACGACGGCCGTTGCGATGGGAGACCACGCCGAGCCGACGGCCGGATTCGGTCACCAGATCGTGACGCACTCCGATGCCAGGTAAGGCAATCTGTTCCACACGTACTCGCACCCGGGCAAGGCTACCGCTTCGGAGACGCCGATGATCGGACGGAGGTCGGGTCGGGCGGTGGTCCTGCTGCTCGTACCCCTGCTAGCTGGGTGTTCGATCGGCGACATCCGCCGACATCCGCCGACCGTGCCGTCGTCCCGGGCGGCCGTCACCACGCCGTCTCCATCGGCCGCCGTCGCAGAGGTCCGCCGCGTCCGGGTCGCCGTTGGGCAACGGTACGACCCGCCGTACGTCGAGTTCGTTGACGCCGAGCACGGTTACAGCCTCTTCGCCAACTGCGGCGAGCCGCCGCCCGGCGACGACTGCCCGGCGCGGATCTTCGCCACCGATGACGGCGGACGGTCCTGGCGGGAGCTGCGACACCCCCACCCCGCGGCGGAGAACCACCAGCTCTACGCCGCTGCGGGGGTGCTGACGCTGTGGAGTGAGCCGCACGGCTGGTGGACCTCGACCGACGGCGGCACCTCGTTCACGCACAGGCTGGACGGGCCACCGCCGCAGTGGCGCGGCGCCCAGGGTCGATTCCAGTTGATCGAGGACAGTGGTCAGGTCGGCGAGTGGGACGGTCAGCGGCTGCGCCCGCTCGCCACCCAGCCGCGCGTACCCGCCTTGAACACGGTCGACGCGGGCGACGGCCCGCTGGTGGTCGCGGCCGGGACGAAGGACGGGAAGCCGTACGCGGCGGTCTCGTTCGACCGGGGGCGGAGCTGGCAGCAGACCCCGGTGCCGGCACCCGACGGGCTTGTCGGCGTCCTGCGGGCCGTGGTCGATCGGGACGGGACGGGATGGCTGGTCGGGGAGCGGCCGGACCGCAGGTCCTTTCCGGCGCTCTGGCGACTGCGCCGAGGGTGGGATCCGATCCGCGCCGAGGGGCATCCGCCGCAGATCCAATCCGTCGCGCCGATCGGCGGCGGGCTGCTCGCGGTGACCGGCTCGGCGGGCACGGGCACAGGCGCGGTCGGGGACGGTCGCTACAGCGAGCTGCCCTGGCCGATCGGCCCCGACCGACACCTGTCGGTGCTCACCGACGGCACGATCGTGGCCGCCGGCGGGGACGGTGACATCCTGCTCGGCGTCGGCCGGGTGGCCGAGCGCCGCTGGACGGAGATCATCCTCGACAGACCCTGACAACCATCCGGCCACGTGCTCACCGCCCGAGATCTTGGATGAATCCGGCCCTCCAGCCGCGCTTTCGCGCCAAGATCTACTTCTCGGCTACGTACGTGCCCTTGCCTTGGTGGCCTTCGATCAGGCCCTCGGCTTGCAGGATCAACAGGGCTGAGCGGACTGGCTCGGCGGACACCCCATAGTGGGCGATCATCTCGCGCAAGGACGGCAGTTTGTCGCCGGGCGCGTACTCGCCGGAAGCGATCTTGTCGCGGATGTCCTGCGCGATGCGTTGGCGGTCCGAAACTCGGGGCATGGGCAACTCCTGGTAGGCCCCCAAGATCCTCCCATGCGGTTGGCCGGGCGACCAACACTTCGCGTGCTAAGCATGGTCACCACTTGCCCTGCAATGCTTTGCATCGCATGTTGACCGGGCGGGCACTCGGGATGCGGAAAGCCTGGTAGGCAACCGGCCTCCTCGGCCGGGTCGTCCGTGTCGCCGTTGGCGCGGCCGTGTGCTCCCCTCGGGTAAACGGCCGTGCCAGCGATCCGCACCTCCAGGAGAGGAGCACCGCCGATGGTGGACCGAGGGTTGCGGCGATGAGCGGGCGGTTCGTCATTCACCTGCCGATATCCGCGCCCGATCTGGCACGCGCCAGATGCTCGGTCGGACCGCCGGTCGGTCGCTGGCCTTCCTTGCCCGGATCGACCTTGGCGGGATCACCGTCTCGGCCGAGGACGACCAGGGGGTACGGCACTGGGTCTTCTGCGACCGGCGGCTGGACGGTGGCCGTCGTTGCGTACTCCGCGCAGATCACGAGACTCCCTGCACTGTCCGCCTGCCCCGGCGAATCAGGCCATAAGGGTCTTGGAGGGCCGTTCCTAGAGGTGATCGACTCGGTTTTCATGATGTCGCGGGGTCTTGGCGGTCCGGATACCCCGACTTCCTGAAGGCCGAGTGGATCAACCGCGCCGGGGCCGGACGCCGGGGCCGGACGGGCGGGGCCGGACGGGCGGGGCCGGACGGGCGGGGCCGGGCGGCGGGGCTGGACGCGCCGGTGCCCGCGCCGGCAGCGCGGGCGCGGGCAGTTGGGCACGCCGTGGTCAGCGAAGGCTGGCGAAGAACTCGCGGATGTCGGCGACCAGGACGGCGGTGGCCTGGTGGGCCGCGTAGTGACCGCCGACGTCGCCCCGGCCCTCGACGTCCGTCTGATAGGCCGTCCACCGGACGATGTTCGCGTGGTCCCGCTCGGCGAAGCGGCGGATGGACTGGAAGTCGCCGGGGAACATGGCGAGCGCGGTCGGTGCGGTGGTCGGCTCGGTCGGCGGCTCGCCGGCGTGCGCGTCCTCCCGGTAGAGCCGGATCGCCGAGGCGGCCGTGCCGGTGAACCAGTAGAGGGCCACGTTGGCCAGGACGAAGTCGGCGTCCAGGCTCTCGTCGAAGAGTTGCGAGTTCCAGGCGAGGAGCCCCACCGGGGAGTCGGCCAGCGCGAACGCCAGGGTCTGCGGCTGCTGGCTGTGCACCTGGTTGAAGGAGAACTTGTTCTCGTAGAACCACTGGAGGTGCCCGAGCGCGGTCTGATCCGCCTCGGAGAGGCCGGCGAACTCGGCCGGGTCGCCGGAGGGGAACGAGAAGAGTTGGGTGACGTGGACGCCGAGGACGTGTTCGGAGTCGATCCGGCCCACCTCCGGCGCGACCATCGAGCCGGCGTCGTTGCCGACCGCACCGTAGCTGTCGTACCCCAGGCGGTTCATCAGCTCGGCCCAGGCGCGGGCGGTGCGGAACCGGTTCCAGCCGGCGCTGCGGGTCGGGCCGGAGAAGCCGAAGCCGGGCAGCGACGGGATGACCAGGTGGAAGGCCGGCGCGGCCGGGTCGCTGGGCTCGGTGAGCGGGGCGATGACGTCCAGGTATTCCAGAACCGAGCCGGGCCAGCCGTGGGTGAGCACCAGCGCTGTGGCGTGCGGCCGGGACGACCGGACGTGCAGGAAGTGGATCTGCTCGCCGTCGATCTCGGTGACGAACTGGGGGTGGGCGTTCAGCCGGGCCTCGACGGCCCTCCAGTCGAACTCGCCCCGCCAGCGGTCGACGAGGGTGCGCACCCGATCGGTGCTCATCCCGTAGGCGTCGCCCGCGCCGGGCAGCTCGGCGGGCCAGATCGTGCGGCCGAGCCGGGCGGCCAGGTCGTCGAGGTCGGACTGCGGGATCTCGACGCGGAACGGGCGGATCGCGGTGTCGCTCATGACGGAACTCCTTCGGAACGGAATGTTTCGTTCTGCAATCACCGTAGCAGAGCGGAACGATCCGTTCCAGTGTTAGGCTGGCGACATGGCAACGACTTCCGGCAGGACGCTGGGCGGGCGCCGCGCCCAGGCCGCCCGCAACGACGAGGTGATCCTCGAAGCCGCGCGCGCCGTCTTCCTCGACGACCCGAAGGCCCCGATCGCCGCCGTCGCCGATCGCGCGGGCGTGGGCATCAGCGCGCTCTACCGGCGGTACGCGGGCAAGGAGGACCTGCTGCGTCAGCTCTGCCACGACGGGTTGCGCGGGTACGTCGCCGAGGCCGAGGCCGCCCTTGCCGAGCCGGACGGCTGGGCCGCGTTCACCGGTTTCCTGACCCGGGTGGTCGATGCCGACGTGCACTCGCTCACCGTCCGCCTGGCCGGCACCTTCACCCCGACCGAGGAGATGGGTCGGGACGCGATGCGCGCCGGCGAGTTGGCCACCGCCCTGTTCGAACGTGCCCGCGCCAGCGGGCGGCTGCGCCCGGACGCGGTCGTACACGATCTGGGGTTGTTGTTGGAGTCGTGCGCGGCGGTGCGGGTGCCGGATCCGGAGCGGACCGGGCAGTTGCGCCGCCGCCAGCTCGCGGTGCTGCTGGCCGGTCTGTCGTCGGCGTCGGACGCGGACCCGCTGCCCGGCCCGGCCCCGGCGGCCGGGGAGTTCGACTGGCGGTGGCGGCCGCGGGGGTGATGGGCGTCACACGCTAAGGTTGAGTGGAATACGCTCAACTCTGGTTGTGTCCTTCTCAGTGGACAACGCCGATCCGGGGGAGCCCATGAACACCGAAAGACTCACCACCAAGAGCCGCGAGACCATCACGGGCGCTGTCGCGCTGGCCAACCAGCGTGGCCACGCCACCGTGGAGCCCTGGCACCTGCTGCTGTCACTCCTGGACACCGATGGCTCGACCGCCACCGGTCTGTTGCGCGCCGTCGGGGCCGACCCCGCCGAGCTGCGCCGGGCCGCCCAGCGCGCGGTCGACGCCCTGCCGGCCGCCCGCGGTTCGAGCATCGCCGAGCCCACGTTGGCTCGGGAGTTCGTCAACGCCATCGGCGCCGCCGAGCAGATCGCCCGCCCGTTGGGCGACGAGTACACGTCCACCGAGCACCTGCTCGCCGGCCTGGCCCGGGTGGGTGGCGCGGTCTCCGGCGCGCTGAAGACCGCCGGTGCCACCGAGGATGCCCTGGTCGCGGCCTTCCCGACGGTCCGCGGTGGCGACCGCCGGGTCACCACCGCCGACCCGGAGCAGACCTATCAGGCCCTGACCAAGTACGGCGTCGACCTCACCGCCAGCGCCCGGGACGGCAAGATCGACCCGGTGATCGGCCGGGACGCCGAGATCCGCCGGGTCATCCAGGTGCTCTCCCGGCGGACGAAGAACAACCCGGTGCTGATCGGCGAGCCCGGCGTCGGCAAGACCGCGATCGTCGAGGGCCTCGCCCAGCGGATCGTCACCGGCGACGTGCCCGAGTCGCTGCGCGACAAGAAGCTGATCTCGCTGGACCTCGGCGCGATGGTCGCCGGCGCGCAGTACCGCGGCCAGTTCGAGGAGCGGCTGAAGTCCGTCCTGGAGGAGATCAAGAACTCCAACGGCCAGGTCATCACCTTCCTCGACGAGCTGCACACGGTCGTCGGCGCCGGCAAGGGCGAGGGTTCGATGGACGCCGGCAACATGCTCAAGCCGATGCTGGCCCGTGGCGAGCTGCGGATGGTGGGCGCGACCACGCTCGACGAGTACCGCGAGCACATCGAGAAGGACCCGGCGCTGGAGCGCCGTTTCCAGCCGGTGCTCGTCGGCGAGCCGACGATCGAGGACACCATCGGCATCCTGCGCGGGCTCAAGGAGCGCTACGAGGTGCACCACGGCGTACGGATCACCGACGCCGCGCTCGTTGCCGCCGCCACCCTGTCGGACCGCTACATCACCGATCGGTTCCTGCCGGACAAGGCGATCGACCTGGTCGACGAGTCCGCGTCCCGGCTCCGGATGGAGATCGACTCCCGGCCGGTCGAGGTGGACGAGATCGAGCGGGCGGTCCGCCGGCTGGAGATCGAGGAGATGGCGCTGGCCAAGGAGCCGGACGCGGCCTCCGCCGAGCGGTTGGAGCGGTTGCGCAAGGAGTTGGCCGACAAGCGCGAGCAGCTCACTGTGCTCTCCGAGCGCTGGCAGACGGAGAAGAGCCACATCACCAAGCTTTCCACGGCCAAGGAGGAGCTGGAGCGTCTCGGCGGCGAGGCCGAGCGGGCCGAGCGCGACGGTGAGCTGGAGCGTGCCGCCGAGCTGCGCTACGGCCGGATCCCCGCCCTCAAGGTCGAGCTGAAGCAGGCCGCGGAGGAGCTGGCCCAGCTCCAGGCCGACGGCGCGATGCTCAAGGAGGAGGTCGGGGCGGACGACATCGCCGCCGTGGTCGCCTCCTGGACCGGCATCCCCGCCGGCCGTCTACTCGAAGGCGAGACGGCCAAGCTGCTGCGGATGGAGGAGTCGCTGGGCAGCCGGGTGGTCGGCCAGGGCGAGGCGGTCGGCGCGGTCTCCGACGCGGTACGCCGTGCCCGGGCCGGTATCGCCGACCCGGACCGCCCGACCGGCAGCTTCCTCTTCCTCGGCCCCACCGGCGTCGGCAAGACGGAGCTGGCCAAGGCGCTCGCCGAGTTCCTCTTCGACGACGAGCGGGCGATGGTCCGCATCGACATGAGCGAGTACGGCGAGAAGCACTCGGTCGCCCGCCTGGTGGGTGCCCCGCCCGGCTACGTCGGCTACAACGAGGGTGGTCAGCTCACCGAGGCGGTGCGTCGTCGGCCGTACTCGGTGATCCTGCTCGACGAGGTGGAGAAGGCCCACCCGGACGTCTTCGACGTGCTGCTCCAGGTGCTCGACGACGGCCGACTCACCGACGGTCAGGGCCGCACGGTGGACTTCCGCAACGCGATCCTGATCCTCACGTCCAACCTCGGGTCGTCGGTGATCGGTGACCTGACGCTCGCCGACGAGCAGCGTCGGGAGGGTGTCCTGGCCGTGGTCCGGTCGCACTTCAAGCCGGAGTTCCTCAACCGGCTGGACGACATCGTGGTCTTCGCCTCGCTGCGTGGGGACGACCTGCGGACCATCGTCGACATCCAGGTGGACCGGATGCGGCGGCGGCTGGCCGACCGCAGGCTCGGCCTGGACATCACCGAGTCCGCCCGTCAGTGG
Organism: Micromonospora sp. NPDC005203; assembly: GCF_042872705.1. NCBI lineage: Bacteria > Bacillati > Actinomycetota > Actinomycetes > Micromonosporales > Micromonosporaceae > Micromonospora > Micromonospora sp. NPDC005203. The sequence goes on from NZ_JBIAKV010000001.1 coordinate 9,178, forward strand.
CTGGCCGAGCACGGCTACGACCCGATCTACGGCGCCCGCCCGCTGCGCAGGCTGGTCCAGACGGCGATCGGCGACCAACTGGCAAAGGCCCTGCTGTCCGGCCAGATCCGCGACGGCCAGACGGTGAAGGTAGAGCTGAACACCCCGACCAACACCCTCTCGGTAACCCCGGCCTAACCCCGCCCAGCGACGTTGATCATGAGGTTGTTGCCCGCCGCGTCGGCGTGTCGTGGCAAAACTTCATGATCAACGGGGTCGCGGTGGCGTGGACGGGGAAAGGGTTGGGACATGTTTGGGATTGGGAAGAAGTGGGAGCGGGAGCTTGCTGCCGCCGTCGACGAGTTGGTCGCGGCTGACACGCTTGCCTTTGGTGGCGTGGGGCTCGCTGGTCAGGTGCTGCCGGTGACGTCGGCGTACGAGCGGGTTTCCGCGGCCGTCGACGATCACCCCGACGAGGTCCGCCGGCAGCTCGACCGTGTGCTGGCCGACGGGACACCCGCCGGCCGGGCGTACGCGGCCACGCTGCTGGAGCGGGTCGACCCGGCGGCGGCTCGAGCGGCCTGGACCTCGCTGCGGGACGACCCGAGCGAGTTCACCACATTCGTCGGCTGTGTGATGGACCGCGAGACCCTTGGCAACTACGCCCGCCAACGGCTCGCCACATCTTGATCCATCTGCGGACACGGACGAACCACCGCCCACCCGGCCGTCCACAGTGCGATCGTGCACAACAGGCGACGCCGCGACTGCCGTCGGTAGCTGAGCTGTCGGTCACGGTACGGGTCGCACCGGAGCCGAGGATTGTTACCGTCTGCGCCGAGGTACCTGGGGAGATGGTCGGGTGGGCAGGTCAGTGACGTACCTGGTGGTGGCGCTTGCCGTACTCGCGGCGGTCGTCATCGTCGTCGCCGTGCGGACCCGGCGGTCGACCCGGCCGGGCGGGCGGTCGTCGGACGCCACGGCGGAGTCGCTGCGCGGCGACCCCCTTCGCCTGAGCCTGGGCGACCGCGTGCGGATCCGCGATCGGGAGTACGCGCTGAGCGGCACCATCCGCCTCGTCGAGGGGGACTGGAGTTGGGTGCAGCACCTCCTCGACGACGACTCCGGCACCCGCTACCGGCTCTCCGTGGAGGACGGCCCCGAACTGGAGTTGGTGCTCTGGACGGCTGAGCCGGGCGCGAGCGTCACCCCGGGTGCCCCGACCATCGACCTCGGCCGGCGGCGCTACACCTGGGCCGAGACGGGGCAGGCGCGCTACACCGCGACCGAGGAGGTCGGGCTGCCGTCGGCAGGGACGATGCGCTATCACGACTACCAGTCCGGCGGCGCGGCGCGGCTCTCCTTCGAGGCGTACGGCGAAGAGGGTTGGCGAGTGGCCCGCGGTGACCTGCTCGACCCCGCCGAGCTGACGATCCTGCCCCGATCCGGCGAGCGCTGAGCCCGAGCCGGGTGGGCGTGCCGGCCCGCCACGGCATGCCGAACCGGCCGGTTGCCGATACGGTGTGGGCGATCTGAGGGAAGGAGAATCATGGTCGATTCCCAGAGCACGCCGGCCCGTCAGCGGCCATCAGTTGTCTCGATCTCCAGTTACCTGATCTACCTGTTCCTGGCACTCCAGGTGATCACGCTGATCATCTCGCTCACCACCTTCGGCAAGACGCGTGACGCGCTCCGCGACGCGTACGCGGGCAGCAGTGTCGACGGCGACCAGGTGGCCGACGTCTTCGTCGCCATCGGCCTCGGCGGCGGCATCCTGCTGCTGCTGCTCGCGGTCGTGCTGGGCGTCCTGGCCCTGTTCAACAACCAGGGCCGCAATGGCGCCCGGATCACCACCTGGATCGTCGGTGGCATCCTCGTCTGCTGCGTGGGCGGTGGCCTGCTCAGCAACGCGAGCGGCGGTTTCAACACCGGTGGCGACACCGGCGACGGACCCAGCCCCGACGAGATCAAGCGCCGCCTGGACGAGGCCCTGCCCGACTGGGTCACCCCGGTCAGCCTGCTGCTCGGTGTGCTCAGCCTGATCGCGCTTGTCACCGCGCTGATCCTGTTGGCGCTTCCGAAGGCCCACCCGTTCTTCCGCAGGGCCACCGCGGCCTGGGAGCCGCCGACCCCGGGCACCAGCTACCCGGGTGCCCCGCCGACCGCGGGTCAGCCCGGCTACCCGCAGTCGTCCGGTGAGCCGGGCTACCCGTCAAGTGGCGAGCCGGGCTACCCGCCGCCGGCGAATCGGCCGGACGACACGCCGCCCGGGGATCGGCCCGGGTCAAACCCACCGTCCACGAGTTGACGGCCCGGTAAGCACGACGCCGACGATCCCTCCGAGTAGGTTGCAACCCGACGCCTACCGGAGGGATTCGTCGTGTCGTACCCCGAAGCCGCATCGGCCCGCCGGCCCGCCGTCGTCCTGTCGGCCGCAACCGTGCTGTGGGTGATGGCGGTGACCGCGCTCGTCTACACCGTGGTCGACCTGGTGGTGTTGGGCGGGACTGTCGACGCGTTCCGTTCCGCCGCCCGGGACACCTCGGCCAGCCCGGACCAGATCGACGACGTAGTGACCCTGCTGCGCGCGTCCGCCGTGCTGTCGGCGGTGGTGGCGGCGCTCTCCGCGCCGGTGCTCGCCGGCCTGGCCCTCGGGCTGCTGGCGGCGCGCAACGGCGCCCGGGTGGCCACCTGGGTGGTCAGTGGGCTCGGTGTGCTCGGCGGCTGTTGCAGCGTGGCGGTGCTCATCGGTGAACGGGCCGCGCCACTGCAACTGGGTGCCGACGACCAGGCTCTCGCCGAGTTGCTGGGCCTGATCGGGGACGCCTACCCGTCCTGGTGGATCCCGCTCAACGCCGGGCTTTCCGGCGGGCAGGTGCTCGGTTACCTTGTAGTAGCCGTGCTGCTGGCCCTGCCGGCGGCGAACGCCTGGTTCGGTCAACGCCGCTCGACCGCGCCGACGCCACCATCCGCGCCACCCGCGTTCACGTCCGCCCCGTACCACCCGCCATCGGCGCCGCCCGTGCCCCCGTACCCGCCCAGGTGAGGACCGTCCCCGTGCCGCTCGACCCCACGACTGCCGAGCGCCGGGCCCTGATCACCGGGGCCACCGCCGGCATTGGCGCGGCGTTCGCCCGGCGGCTGGCTGCCGACGGTTGGCACCTGGTGCTCGTCGCCCGCGACGCGGCCCGGTTGGCCGAGGTGGCCGGCGAGTTGGGTTCCGCCCACGGCCGCGAGGTGGAGACGATCCCGGCGGATCTGTCCACCGACGACGGGTGCGCCATCGTGGAGCAACGGCTCACCGACGGCGGCCCCGTGCACCTTCTGGTCAACAACGCCGGGATCAGCCTGAACAAACCGTTCCTGCGGTCCACCGCGGAGGACGAGGCGCGCCTGTTGCGGCTCAACGTGCACGCGGTCATGCGGCTGACCCTGGCGGCGTTGCGACCGATGACCGAACGCCGAAATGGGGCAGTGATAAATGTCTCTTCGGTTGCTGGGTTCGGTGCGGCGATGCCCGGTTCGACGTACTCGGCCAGCAAGGCGTGGGTCACCAACTTCAGCGAGTCCGTTGGCCTGTCCGCCCGGCCGTTCGGCGTCCGGGTGATGGCCCTCTGCCCCGGCTACACCCGCACGGAGTTCCACCAGCGGGCCGGCATCAACATGTCGAAGACGCCCGAGTGGTTGTGGCTGCGGGCCGAGGATGTGGTCGACGAAGCCCTGCGTGACCTGCGCAAAGGCAAGATGGTCAGTGTCCCGGCATGGAAGTACAAGGTGGCCGTCGCCGGCATGCGCCATGCGCCGCGTCGGCTGCTCCAGGCGGTCGCCCGGGACACCCGCGGCCGGATCGGTCGCGACGACCACTGAGCCCTGGCCGACCCGCCGGCCTCCGGTGGCCGGTACGGAGACCTTGGCGCGCCGCTGTCAGGACAGTCGCTGAGCGTAGTCGAGCATCGCCAACCATCGGTGCCTCGCCGGGCTGGTCAGGGTGGACCCCACACACACCGCTCAGACTTGCGCAGTAACCTCTATCGCCATGGGGGACCACGACGACCTGCGTAAATTCATTACCGACCTGGCCGTGGTCCACGGGCGGGTCGTGCTCTCCTCGGGGCGTGAGGCAGACTGGTACGTGGATCTGCGGCGCGTCACGCTCCATCACCAGGCCGCTCCTCTGGTCGGCCGGGTGTTGCTCGACCTCACCGCCGACTGGGATTACGCCGCTGTTGGCGGCCTCACCCTGGGCGCGGATCCCGTCGCGGTCTCGATGCTGCACGCCGCTGCTCCGACTGGCCGTGCCCTGGACGCCTTTGTGGTGCGCAAGGCGGGCAAGGCACACGGTCTGCAGCGGCGGATCGAGGGACCGGAGGTGGCCGGCCGCCGGGTGTTGGCGGTGGAGGATACGTCCACGACGGGCGGAAGTGTGATGACCGCTGTCGAGGCGCTTCGCGAGGCCGGGGCGGAAGTCGTGGGCGTGGCGGTTATTGTTGATCGAGGCGCCGGCGACGCGGTGCGAGCCGCCGGATTGCCTTACCGGGCGGCCTATACGTTGGCTGACCTTGGCCTTGTGGCGTAAAAGTTTACCGATTCGGATCTGCTGATATGCAGGCGGATCGATGCTGCTGGTGGAAGGATGGAATACGTGGGAACTGCGTTGGCCGAAATGACTATGCCTCAGATCTCGCCGCTTAACGGCGAGCCGATCGAACGTGCCGATGCCGAGCGTCTCGCCGGGGTCCTCAAGGCCCTTGCGGATCCTGCTCGGTTGCGGCTGCTCAGCCTGATCCAGTCGGCCCCCGAGGGCGAGGCGTGCGTCTGTGACCTGACGGCGCCGCTCGGCCTCTCTCAGCCGACGGTCAGTCATCACCTGCGTATCCTCACCGAGGCGGGCTTGCTGCAGCGGGAGAAGCGCGGTGTCTGGGCGTACTACAGCCTGGTCCCGAGTGCGATCGCGACGATCGCCGACCTGCTGACCCCGCCGCGTAAGCGGGCCACCAAGAAGGCCCGCTGACGTAGGCAGTAATCGCCGTCCCGCGCCGGGACGGCGTCCGGTGGCGAGCCAGGGGTGGCGCCATCGGTGGGTAACACCTGTGCTCGTCCCCGGCCGCACCGCCGGAGGCCGGGTCCGACATGCCGACGGCCGACCCCCGCACCAGGGGCCGGCCGTCGTCGTCGTACGTGGGCTCAGTGGTCCTGGCCGTGCTCCGGGCGGTGCCGGCCGTGCTGGTTCCGGTCGTGGTCGAACGCCTCGCGGGCTGCCTCCACCGCGCCGGCGGCGCTGGCCGCCGCGACCACCGCGACCGCCTCGCCGCGCTTGCGGGCACGCCGGTCGCGGAGGAACTCGAAGAAGATCGGCAGCACCGAGATCAGGATGATCAGGGCCACCACCGGCAGGATGTAGCGGTCGATCTTGTCACCGATGGCGTCGTAGATCTGCTCGGCCAGCAGGTAGCCGATCAGCAGGATGCCGTCCACCCAGAGCACCGCGCCGACGATGTTCCAGAGCAGGAACTTCCGGGCCGGCATGCCGAGCGCGCCCGCCACCGGGTTGAGGAACGTCCGGACGATCGGAATGAAGCGCGCCAGCACCACGGCCTTCGCCGGGCCGAACTTCTGGAAGTAGTACTCGGCCTTCTCCACGTACTCCTTCTTGAAGAGCCGGGAGTTCGGCTTCTCGAACATCGGCCGGCCGTAGCGGGAACCGAGCCAGTGCCCTAGCTGGGCGCCGACGATCGCGCAGATCGGGCCGCCGATCAGCAGGCCGGCAAGGGAAAGACGGGTGCCGTCACCGAAGATCGCGTCCGCCACCGGCGACGAGGCCACGCCGGCGAGGAACAGCAGTGAGTCGCCCGGGAAGAAGAAGCCCACCAGCAGGCCAGTTTCGGCGAAGAGGATCACCCACACACCGATCAGGCCGAAGGTCTGCAACAGATCCTTGGGATCGAGCGGGTTCAGGGCGACGCTCTCCACGAGAGCGCGGGTCTTCTCAGCTGTGTCCACGGCCACAAAGGGTACCGAAGCCCAAGGTCCCAGCCGCGCCGGACCGGTCCCGCACCACCCGCCCGCGTCGTGGAGTCCGTACGACGGCGTTGCTGCAATGTTCTGCCCGTCCGCTTCCGTCATCTGCGGTAGGAGCCCCGGGAGGTGCAGTGACGTACGAGGAGTTCGCGGACACGCGGCTGGCCCCGCTACTGCGGTACGCGGTGATGCTCACCGGTGATCCGCACCAGGCTCAGGATCTGGTCCAGGAGACCATGGTCCGGGTCCAACTGAACTGGCGTCGGGTCGCCCGGGCGGACTCGCCCGAGCACTACGTGCGCCGGATGCTCACCAACCAGTACGTCGACTGGCGGCGCGGCTCCTGGGTCCGCCGGGTGCTGCTGCGCGGGGAGGCCGACGCGACGGTGCCGGTGCCCACCGACCACACCCAGACCGCTGTGGACCGGGACCAGATCTGGTCCTGGCTGTCCCGGCTGCCGCGCCGGCAGCGGGCCACCCTGGTGCTGCGCTACTACGAGGACCTACCCGACGCGGAGATCGCCGACATCCTCGGCTGTGCCGTCGGGACCGTACGTTCGTCCATCTCCCGGGCCCTGGCCACGCTCCGGGCCGAGTACGTGGAGGCGTGAACATGATTGAGGACGACCTGCGTGCCGCCTTCGGCAGGCACGAGCCGCTGACCCCGCCGACCGGCCCACTGCGGGCCGCGATCGACCGGCTGGCGGCACGTCGCCGGCAGCGTCGGCGTCGCTGGCAGGCCGGTGGCGTGGCCCTGGCCGTGCTCGGCGTACTTGGCGTCGGGGTGCCGCTGTTCACCCCGGAACGCGCCGGAACGCCGCCGACCGCCGACCTGATCGGGGCGTCGGATCGGCCGTTGGCGACGGGTGCGGTGACCGTGCTGCTGCTCGGCATCGACAGTCGCGCGTCCGTTCCGCCGCTGGCCGACTCGGTACTGCTGCTGCACCTCCCGGCCGACCGCAGCCGCCCGTACCTGATCTCACTGCCCCGCGACCTGAGGGTGCCGATCCCCGGTCACGACACCGACAAACTGAACGCGGCGTTCGCGTTCGGCGCGGGCTATGCGTCGACGGACCCGGCCAAAGGCTACGAGCTGACCCGGCAGACGGTGGCGAACCTGACCGGCGTCCGCATCGACACCGGTGTGGTGTTGACGTACTCCGCTCTGCGGTCGCTGACCAACGAGGTGGGCGGGGTGCCGGTCTGCCTGCCCGAGCAGGTGCGGTCGGCCCACACCCGGCGGGTGTTCCCGGCCGCGTGTCAGCGTCTCGACGGCACCGCGGCGGTCGACCTGCTCCGCCAGCGCTACGGGCTGCCCGAGGGCAGCCAGGACCGCGACCGCAATGCCCGGATCTTCGCCACCGCGCTGGTGCGTTCGGCCTCCGACCAGGGCCTGCTGACCAATCCGGTACGACTGGCCAAGCTGCTGAGCACCGTCGGGCCGGACCTCGCCGTGTCGCCGGGTGACGCCACCATGCTGGACCTGACGCGGCTCATCCCGACGCTGCGCTCGTTGGAACCGGTCGGGCTCAGCCTGCCGGCGAACGAGTCGACCGGACCCAGCCACTATCTGGAGGCGGACCCGAAGCTCGCCCCGGAGCTCCTGACCGCACTGCGCGAGGATCGGCTCGGCGACTGGGTGGGCCGCCACCCGAAGCTGGTGGACGGCGCTCGCTGAACGCTCAGCGGTAGTCGTCCTCGTCCCCGGTGACCACTCGGGCCTGCTCCATCGCGTCCCAGTCGTCGACTTCCAGGCCGCGCTGCGGCGCTCCGTCACCGTCCACCGGGACGGCCGAGGCGGCCTGCTCGACGGCGTCCGCCGGCTCCGCCTCGGGGTTGCGCTCGTCCGGGGCGAGGTGGTCGCCGGGGGTGAAGTCCTCAACGGGCTGACCCATCGTCCCTCCCGGGGGGTCTCGGGGCACGGTTTCCACCCACCGTACGGGGTGGGCCGGCACCGCGCCCGGAAGCGGAGTAGGCGGAATCAGCCCTCGGCGACGCGACCCGGTGCCAGGATGGTGCGGTGGGCTTCTTCATCCGACTGGCGATCACCGCGGTCGCGCTGTGGATAACCACGCTGATCGTGCCCGGGGTCGACGTGCACGGCCGCTCGGGTGGCAACACCGTGCTCACCCTGATCGTGGTGGCGCTGATCTTCGGTGTGGTCAACGCGGTGCTCAAACCGATCATCCGGGTGCTCGGCTGCGTGTTCTACCTGTTGACCCTGGGCCTGTTCGCGCTTGTGGTCAACGCTCTGCTGTTCCTGCTCACCGACCGGATCGCCCGAGGGCTCGACCTGCCGTTCGAGGTGGACGGTTTCTGGGCGGCGTTCTGGGGCGCCATCGTGATGACAGTGGTCACCTGGCTGATCAGCGTCATCGTGCCGGACAACCTGGACCGCCGATGAACGGCTAGCACCCGGGTCGGTTGTTCCGGCACACCCCACCTACGGGATACTGCCGGGCGGAGGACAGCGCGGTCCGGCGCACACGTGAACAACAGCGGCCAGCACGGCCGAGAGTGGTAAGTAAGGAGCGCATCACATGCCCATCGCTTCCCCCGAGGCCTACGCGGAGATGCTGGACCGCGCCAAGGCTGGCCGGTACGCGTACCCCGCGATCAACGTGACCTCCTCGCAGACGCTGAACGCGGCGCTCAAGGGCTTCGCCGACGCGGAGAGCGACGGCATCATCCAGGTCTCCACCGGTGGCGCCGAATACCTTTCCGGCCCCTCGATCAAGGACATGGTCACCGGCGCCGTGGCGTTCGCCGCGTACGCGCACGAGGTGGCCAAGAAGTACTCGGTCAACGTCGCCCTGCACACCGACCACTGCCCGAAGGACAAGCTGGACGGGTTCGTCCGTCCGCTGATGGCCATCTCGCAGGAGCGGGTGAAGCGCGGCGAGGAGCCGCTGTACCAGTCGCACATGTGGGACGGCTCGGCTGTGCCGGTCGCGGAGAACCTCCAGATCGCCGCCCAGCTCCTCGACGAGGCCGCCAAGGGCAAGATCGTCCTTGAGATCGAGGTCGGCGTCGTCGGTGGCGAGGAGGACGGCGTCGAGAACGCCATCAACGACAAGCTCTACACCACCACCGATGACGGGCTGGCCATGGTCGAGGCGCTCGGCCTCGGCGAGAAGGGCCGCTACATGGCGGCGCTGACCTTCGGCAACGTGCACGGCGTCTACAAGCCGGGCAACGTCAAGCTGCGTCCGGAGATCCTCAAGCAGATCCAGGACGCCGTCGGCGCCAAGTACGGCAAGGACAAGCCACTCAGCCTGGTCTTCCACGGCGGCTCGGGCTCCCTGCTGAGCGAGATCCGTGAGGCTCTCGACTACGGCGTGGTGAAGATGAACATCGACACCGACACCCAGTACGCCTTCACCCGCCCCGTCGTGGACCACATGCTCCGCAACTACGACGGCGTGCTGAAGATCGACGGCGAGGTCGGCAACAAGAAGCAGTACGACCCGCGCGCGTGGGGCAAGGCCGCCGAGGCCGGCCTGGCCGCCCGTGTCGTCCAGGCGTGCGAGGACCTGCGCTCGACCGGCACCACGATGACCAAGTAACGACGCATCCACGAACGGCCGGCTTCCCCTCGCGGGGAGCCGGCCGTCGTCGTTCAGGCGGTGAGCAGGCGGACGGCCTCGCGTACGTCGTCGGTGAGGTGGATCGTCGACGACAGGTCACCGAACGGCGACGCGGCCAGCAGCGGACGCAACAACGCCTCCACCGGCAGTTCGGTGGTCCAGTAGCCGCGGTCCAGGAAGATGTAGGCGCCGCTGGCGCCGTCGGTGCCGTAGTAGGTCTTGGTGGCCGCCTGGAACACCTCCTGCACCGTGCCGGCACGCCCCGGCGCGAAGACGATCCCGCCACGGGCGAGTCGCAGGATGGTGTCCTCCCGGATCGCGTTGGAGAAGTACTTGGCAATCCGCCCGGCAAACAGGTTCGCCGGCTCGTGCCCGTACAGCCAGGTCGGGATGGCCAGGCCACCGGCCCGCGCCCAGCCGAGGTCGTCACCACGTTGCCGGGGCACGCCCGCGTAGCGCTGCCGCACCGCCAGGGCCGTGGCCGTGTACCGGTGGTGGTCGGTGAAGTCGGGCGCGCCGGCCAGCAGGTCGATCGCCTCGGTCAACTCGGTCGCCGGCCGGTCCGCCAGGTAGGCGCCGAGATTCGCCGCCTCCATCACCCCCGGACCGCCGCCGGTCACCACCAGCCGGTCGGCCCGCGCCAGCTCCCGACCCAGCAGGGCGGCCATCCGGTACGGCGGGCTGCCACGGCGCACCGCGTGCCCACCCATGATGCCCACCACCGACTGCGGCCCGTGTCGGGTCAGCCAGGCCCGGGTGGCGTCGGTCAGCGCATTGTCCACGCCGTGGTCGTGCAGCCGCTGACCCAGCGCCTCCTTGACGTCCGGCAGCGCCCCGCCGTGCGCCCGGTAGTGGTCGTACACCCGGGTGTCGTACATCCCGGTGAACCCGCCCTCGGCGAAGCCGGCGGCCAACTCCTCCGGGGTGTAGAGGTGCGACGGCTGGGTCGGGTACGGCAACCCCGAAAACGGCGGCACCACGTTCGCGCCGCGCCGGACCAGGTCGGCCCCGACGTCCCGGGAGGCGAACCGGCAGCCCACGAAGAGCGTGCCGGCGACCTCGATGCCGGTGAGATCGGGCACCGGCGCCAGGTCGAGGCGCAGGCCCTGCACGGTCAGCCCGGTCAGTCGGCCGGTGGCCAACTGACTGTCGAACTCGTCGCGGGTCTGGATCTCGTCGGCGTGCAGGTGCGGCTCGATGACGTCCGCGGGAGGTGGGGTCGGCACCCGGCCATCCTGCCCGTCCGCCGGGGGCGGGCAAACCTCGGGCCTGGGGTGCAACCGACAGGAGCCCGGTGACCGTGGCCACCGGGCTCCTGCGTTACCGGTTCCTGGGGAGGCTCCGGACCATTAGTTGTAGTGGAAAACACATGGCAGCGGCATAGGCCGCAGGCGTGACCAACTCCTCAGCCGTTCAGCCGAACGCGTCGGCCGACCCGCTCGCGTGTCGCCCTGTCCAGCGGGTTGAATGGGGCGATGCAGAACCTTTTGCCAGAGCCACCGGCCACCCGCCTGCCCGCGAACGACGAGGCCGACGCCGCCCTGGCTGCCGCCGAGGGGGCCGGCACCGAGGAGGCGCTCGCCACCGTGGCGGCCGGCTTTCCCACCTACAGCGCGGCCTGGGCGGAGCTCGCCGCCCGGTCGTTCGGACAGGACCAGGTGGTGACGGCGTACGCGTACGCGCGCACCGGCTACCACCGTGGCCTCGACCAGCTGCGCCGCAGCGGGTGGAAGGGGCACGGCCCGGTGCCGTGGTCACACGAGCCCAACCGGGGTTTCCTCCGCTGCCTCTATGTGCTGTCCCGAGCCGCGGACGAGATCGGCGAGGCCGACGAGGCGGCCCGCTGCGCCCAGTTCCTGCGTGACTGCGACCCGGAAGCGGCGGACGCGCTCGCGAGCACCTGACCCCGATCCGACGGCCGGCCCGACATCGGGCCGGCCGTCGGCGGGTTACAACCCTTCGGCGACCGAGGCGGCGATCTTCAACCAGGCGTCCCGGGTGGCCGCGGAGAGCCCGCCGTACCGGATCGGCTCACCCGTGTCGATGAGCCGCTCGTACGGGGCCAGCAGCACCGCCCGGGTGCGGGCCGCGAAGTGCTCCTGGATGGCCGGCAGGTCGATCTCCTTGCGGGACGGTGGCATCGACACCACGGTCACGGCCTGGCGGACCAGCCGCTGCCGGCCGCTCTGCTCCAGGTGGTCGAGCATCCGGGCGGCCGTTTCCGCCGAGTCGTTACGGGCCGACATGGTGACCACCAACTGGTCGGTGGCGTCCATCGACGCCTGCCAGTTCTGCGCCCGCACGTTGTTGCCGGTGTCCACAAAGATCAACTTGTAGAACCGGCTGACCACCTCGCGGATCTCGGCGAACGCGGCAGCGGTCAGCATCTCGCCGCCGGTGGCCGACTCGTCCGAGGCCAGCACGTCGAACATGCCCTCGCCCTGCGAGCGGACGTACTGCGACAGGTCACCGACCCGCCCGTGCGCGCCCTGGAACTGGCCGAGATCCCGCAGCATGTCCCGCACGGTGCGGGAGTGGAAGTCCTGCTGGGCCCGCATCCCCAGGGTGCCCTGGGTCTCGTTGTTGTCCCAGGCCAGCACGTAGCCACCGCGCTTCTGACCGAACGTCATGGCGAGCAGCAGGATGGCCACCGTCTTACCGGCGCCGCCCTTCGGGTTGACCACCGTCACCTGCCGCAGTCCGCCGAAGTTGCGGCGCACCATCTCGATATCCCGCTTCAGCTCCTGCTCGTGCCGGCCGGGAGAGAGCCGGAGCAGCCCCATCTTGTTGACCACCGCGCGGACACCCATCGTTGCCATCGGGTCGGCGGGCCGGACCTGTCGGCGTCGGCTGAAGTCCTCGGCGGTCGGTACCGCGGTGTCCTCCGACGCCCAGCTCGCGTCCGGGTACGCGGCCGTGTCCGGGTATCCGGTGCCGGGCATCCGGGTCACGCCGTCGGCCTCCGGATAGGGCTGCCCGGGCTGGACGCCTGGCGCGCCCTGTTGCCACGGCGGTGGGTACCAACCCGGCGACGGCGGATACGGCCCGGGCGGTGGGGCCACCGGTCCGCCCTGCTGCGGCGGGTTGCCGAACTGCGTCAGGTCCGGCGGCGGCGGGATGTACCCGGGACCGGCCTGACCGGGGATCACCGGCGGGGCCGGGTACGCCGGACCGGGACCGGGGTGCGGCGGCTGCGGTGCGGGAGGCGGCGGCGTCGCCGTGGCGTCGTGGGACGCGGGGCGTTGCGGCGGATAGGCCCAGGGTGACTCGGTGGGCCGTCCCACCCCGCCAACGGATCCGTCGCCACCGACCCCGTCGACCTGAGGTGCCGGCCCTGCCGCTGTCGGGTCCGCCGAGGTTCGGGTTGTGCCGTTCGGGCGGTCGGTGGGCGTCGGGGCCGCGGTGGAGTGATCCAGGGTGAACGGCAGGTTCAGGTCGACGCCTCCCGGGGGGATGGGCGGGGCGACCGGCGGCTGCGCCGTTGCGGCCGAGCCGGGGGCGCCCGGTTCGGGCGTGCCGGGTGCCACTGGCGTGCCCGGTCCCGCCGGCGTGCCCGGGTTCGGTGGACGGCCCGGGGCCGGCGGTGTCGCCAAACCACCCGGCGGCGGCCAACCCGGCTGCGGCGGCGCCCAGCCGGGCGTGGCGGCGTTGGGGCCGCCGGCGCCCCAACCGCCCGGCGCCGGAACAGCACCGGAGAGCGACGGGTAGTCGGACGGTGAAGGCGGCGGCTGGGCCGGGGCCCCGGGCTGCCCGGGCACCGGCGGCCGGCTGAACGGCGGCACGTCGGCCGGCGGCGTCACCGGCCCCGGCTGTTGGGCGCCCGGCTGTTGGGCGCCCGCCGCCCACGGCGGCACCGCGTTACCCGTGCCGCGGTCGGCCGGATCCGGTGGCCACAGTGGTTCGATGTCTCGCTCCGGCACCGGCTGCTGGCCGTGCACCTGCGCCCGGTCGGCATTCTCGTCCATTACGGCCCCTCCCAGTCCTCCTGCGAGGATAGGCCCATCCACCCAGGCGGGGCCGTCGGCGCAGCCGCGCCGCCGCTCGGCGCGACCTCAGGGTCAGATCGACCAGACCGCCCAGGCGCCCGGCTCGATCCACCAGGAACGCTTTCGGGTCAGCTCAGCCTCGACACCATCGTCGAGATAGGGGACCTTCCCCTCCCGGGGCAGCACCGAAACGGCCCGTCCACGGGCTCGCCGCACCTCCAGGCGAACCCGTCTGCGGCCCAGCGCCGAGCGGACGACCACCGGCACGGCCACCGCGACCTCGATCTGGCCGTCGGTCGGGTCCGGCGCGGTCAGCAGCACCACGTCGTCGAGCGTCGCGTACCCGCCGGCGTTGCCGACCACGCAGGCCAGCAGCGGTTCGTCGCCGTTGGTGAGGACGGTGTCGTCCACCTCCACCCGGGCCCGCCAGTGCATCGGCCGCCCGCTGTCGTCGGCGGCGCCGAGCAACGCGCCGTCCAGGGTCACCGAGCCACCGTCGTTGCGCAGCAGGTCGAGTCGGCGCGCCGTGCCCTCCACCACCGCCTCGGCCACCGCCGCCGGGTCGCGCGGCAGCCCGAGCTGCGCGGCCAGGTCCTGATGGGTGCCGCCACGGGCCGGATCAAGCGGGAGTACGGCCACCGGCGGCAGGTCGGGCAGGGTCCGGTTGCCGGGCAGATCCGCCGGTCGCTTGCTCGGTGCCGGCGCGTACCGCCGGACCAGTCGGCGCAGCACGGCGCGCAACTGCCCGTCGCTCGCCGTGGCGACGACCAGCCGGGTCTTGCCGTCCAGGTCGGGCCAGGTGAGACCGTCCGGGCGGGCCGGACCGTCAAGCCGGGCCAACACCGCGTCGATCTCCGCGTCGGAGCGGGCGATGACCATCTCCACCCGGGCACCCCTGGCGATCAGCGCGTCCGAGCAGGCCAGCACCGGCACCCGGGGCCGCTCGGTGGCGCACTGCTCGCCGTCGGTCTTGTCTGTCGGGCCGGTTTCGGCCTTGGCCGCGCCGCCGCAGCAGGCCCCACCGCTGCCACAGCCCCCGGGAGCGTCCCGCTCCGAACCGAGGGTGAGCAGCACCACGTCGTACACGGAAGGAGCCTCCTGCCTCTCGACGCGACCCCTGCCGGCCACGCCGTCACTACTTGTTAACCTGACACCCCGGGCTCGCCGAGCGGTCGCCACCTGGCACCCGAGCCTTCTGGAGGCGGAAAAGATGCCAGCGATCGTGCTCATCGGCGCTCAGTGGGGCGACGAGGGCAAGGGCAAGGTTACCGACCTGCTGGGTGAGCGGGTCGACTACGTCGTGCGCTACTCCGGTGGCAACAACGCCGGGCACACGGTGATCACCCCGGACGGCCAGAAATACGCGCTGCACCTGATGCCGTCCGGCGCGCTCTCACCGAACGCGATGATCGTCATCGGCAACGGTGTGGTGGTCGATCCGAAGGTGCTGCTCGCCGAGATCGACGGCCTGGCCGAGCGCGGCGTCGACGTCTCCCGGCTGCGGATCTCCGGTGACGCGCACCTGATCATGCCGCACCACCGGGCACTGGACCGGGTGATCGAGCGCTACCTCGGCTCGTCGCGCATCGGCACCACCGGCCGGGGCATCGGCCCGGCGTACGGCGACAAGGTCGCCCGGATCGGCATCCGGCTGCAGGACCTGCTCGACCCGGGCATCCTGCGCAAGAAGCTGGAACTCGCCCTGCGCGAGAAGAACCAGATCCTGTTCAAGGTCTACAACCGCAAGGCGATCGACCTCGAGGCGACCGTCGAGGAGTACCTGGCGTACGCGGAGCGGCTCAAGCCGTACATCGCGGAGACCCGGGCGATGCTCTGGGACGCGCTGGACCGCGGCGACACGGTGCTGCTGGAGGGTGCGCAGGCCACCATGCTCGACATGGACCACGGCACGTACCCCTTCGTGACCTCGTCGAACCCGACCGCCGGTGGCGCCTGCGTGGGTGCCGGCATCCCGCCGACCGCGATCAACAAGGTGATCGCGGTGAGCAAGGCGTACACCACCCGGGTGGGCGCCGGGCCGTTCCCGACCGAGTTGTTCGACGCCAACGGTGAGCACCTACGCAAGATCGGTGCGGAGTACGGCACGACCACCGGGCGGGAGCGCCGGTGCGGGTGGTTCGACGCGGTCGTCGCCCGGTACGCCTGCCGCCTCAACGGTGTGACCGACCTGGTCATCACCAAGCTGGACGTGCTCACCGGCCTGCCCAAGGTGCCGCTCTGCGTCGGCTACGAGATCAACGGCGTCCGGGTCGACGACATGCCGATGAGCCAGACGGACTTCCACCACGCCACGCCCGTCTACGAGGAGCTCGACGGCTGGTGGGAGGACATCACCAAGGCCCGCACCATCGACGACCTCCCGGAGAACGCCCGCCGCTACATCGCGAGGGTCGAAGAACTCTGCAACACGAGGGTGAGCGTCGTAGGCGTAGGCCCAGGCCGAGAAGAAAACGTAGTCCTCCACCCCCTCCTCCCCCTCCTCCCCTAACAACCCCCACCCCACCCTCCCCCCACCCAGCTCGCCCTGGTGATCAAGAGGTTTGCGTCAAAATTCCGCCTGGGGTTGACGCAAACCTCTTGATCAACCGGAGTGGGGGCGGGTTATCCACAGGGGTGGGCGGGGTTATGCACAGGGGCGGCGGTGGGGCGGGGTTGGCGGGCAGGGTGTGGGCGTGGGACCGCATCAGCTTCTTGGCGAGCTCGCCGCCCGGCAGGACGGGATGGTCACCCTCAGGCAGGCGTTGCGGGCCGGTCTGAGCAAGGACCAGGTCCGGCAGTTGCACCGGTCCGGCAGGTGGCAACGGCTGCTGCGCGGCTGTTTCGTGCCGGATGCGGAGCTGAGCGAGCCGACTCGACGACGAGCGCGGATTCGCGCTGCGGTCGTGAGCCTCGGGCCAGGCAGCTTCGCTGTTCTGGACACTGCGCTGGAGTTGCAAGGAATCGCGGGCCTTCGGCGGACCGCGCAGGTCCACGTTTCGGTGCCGATTGATCGACCCCGGCCACAGCGCGCTCTGGCGCCGTGGCTGACTGTGCATCAGATGACCGTTAGCCTGGACGATGTCGCCGAGATCGCTGGGGTGCGCGCGACCTCCCCGCTCCGCACCGTCGCCGACGTCCTTCTTCGTGTCGATCGTTATCCGGCAGTCTCGGTCCTCGACTCGGCGCTCAGTCGGGGCCGTGTCAATCCCGCACAACTGGCGGTGATTCCGAGTCTGATCAGGGGACGACGAGGTGCGGTCGCGGCACGCGCCTGCCTGGCGGAGGCAGACGGGCGGGCGCAGTCGCCACTGGAGACTCGTAGCCGGCTGCGGTGTGTAGACGGCCGGGTACCACCGGACACGCTCCAGTTGCAGGTCCGCGACGACGACGGATATCTGCTCGGCATCGGTGACCTGGGCTGGCGTAGTCCACGGGTGATCGCCGAAGCCGACGGACGAGACGCACACGCCACACCCGAGGCCCTCTTCGCCGACCGCCGCCGCCAGAACCGCCTGATCAACGCCGGCTGGACCATCCTTCGCTTCACCTGGCGGGACACCCTGCACCCTGACTACATCCCCCACACCGTCCGCGAGGCGATCGCAGCGGCTCAGCGCAAGTGATCAAGAGGTTTGCGTCAGATGCGCGCCGAGCGATGACGCAAACCTCTTGATCGACGGCGGGCCGGCGGGGCGAGTGAGTGGGGCGGGGTGGGCCGGAGCGGTGGGCAGTAGGATGCGGGGTCGTGCGCGTTCTTTTGGTGGGTGGTGGCGGGCGGGAGCATGCGCTCGCGCTCGGGTTGGTGCGCGATCCGGCTGTTTCGGCGCTGATTGCTGCGCCGGGCAACCCGGGGATCGGCGCGGTGGCTGAGCTGCGGACCGTGACTCCGACGGATCCGGCCGCGGTCGCGGCACTGGCCGTGGAGGCAGCCGCCGACCTGGTGGTGATCGGCCCGGAGGCGCCGCTGGTCGCCGGGGTCGCCGACGCGCTACGCGCCAAGGGGATCGCCGTGTTCGGCCCCTCCGGTGCGGCCGCTCAGCTGGAGGGTTCCAAGGCGTTCGCCAAGGACGTGATGACCGCCGCCGGCGTGCCGACCGCCCGAGCGTACGTCTGCACGGACGCGCAGAGCACCGCCCGGGCGCTCGACGAGTTCGGTGCCCCGTACGTGGTGAAGGACGACGGTCTCGCCGCCGGCAAGGGTGTGGTGGTGACCGACGACCGGTCCGCCGCCCTGGCGCACGCCGCCGACTGCGGACGGGTCGTGATCGAGGAGTTCCTCGACGGCCCGGAGGTCAGCCTCTTCGTGGTCACCGACGGCGAGGCGGCCCTGCCGCTGCTGCCGGCGCAGGACTTCAAACGGCTCGGCGATGGCGACACCGGCCCGAACACCGGCGGCATGGGCGCGTACGCACCGCTGGCCTGGCCCCCCGCCGGCCTGGTCGACGAGGTCATGCGCGACGTGGTCCACCCGACGCTGGCCGAGATGCGCCGTCGGGGCACCCCGTTCGCCGGCCTGCTCTACGTCGGGCTCGCGATCACCTCGGCCGGCCCCCGGGTGATCGAGTTCAACGCGCGCTTCGGTGACCCGGAGACGCAGGTGGTGCTCGCGCTCCTGGAGACCCCGCTGGGCGGGCTGCTGCACGCGGCGGCCACCGGCACGCTGGCCGAGCATCCGCCGCTGCGGTGGCGGGATGGCAACGCGGTCACCGTGGTGCTGGCCGCGCCGGGCTATCCGGCCGCGCCGCACACCGGCGACGTCATCACCGGCGCGGACCGACCGGGCATCATCCACGCGGGCACCGCCCGCCGGGCCAGCGACGGCGCGTTGCTATCCGCCGGCGGCCGGGTCCTCTGCGGTACGGCCACCGGCCCCGACCTGGCCGCCGCGCGGGACGCCGCGTACGCGCTGGTGGACGGCGTGGAGTTGGCCGGCTCGCAGCACCGCACCGACATCGCCGCCGCCGCGATCGACGGCCGGATCACGATCCCGAGCTGACTCCCCGCATCGGTGGGCGGGTGCCTGCCTCTCACCGCGAACGTCCGCAGGGGCGGGTCGGGCTGATGGAGGGTTCCACCCCCGGTTCCGGGCCGTAGCTCGATGCCTCCGTGCCGGCGCAGCGGATCGGCGTGCGCGCGGCCAGTGTGTTCGCCCCGCTCCGGTGCCGCCGCACGACACCCGAAGCCCGTGCACGACCTGCCACCACCACGGCCCGCCGACAATCCACCCGGTTAGATCCATCACCCTCCTGGTCGAGCGTGCCGACCGAAGGGGTGGATGAGCCGGTCTGGCGAGGTTGTCGCCCCCGTGGGGCAACCCGGCGTTGCTCGGGCCACGACTTAGCGGTGTCGGAGGCACAGCGACGGGAGGAGTGGAGATGCGGGTTTGCGGACGATCACCGTGCTGTTGGTGGCCGGTGGGAGGACAGGTCCGAGGATGCCGCTGAGCGGGAGATCGGTCGAACGGTCCGCGGCCGACGCGGACTACACCGAGTGCGTTCGCGCTGGTCTGCCGCAGTGGCGCCGGACGGCGTACCTGATGTGCGGTGACTGGCATCAGGGCGACGACATCGTGCAGCGGGTGCTCACCGAGCTGTACCGCAACTGGCCCCGGGCTCGGCGGGCCGACAGCCTGAATGCGCTGGTCCGGACGATGTTGATGCGGCGGTTGATCGACGAGCGGCGACGCCGCTGGGCTCGGGTGCTGCTCACCGACCTGCTACCGGAGCGGCCCGCACCGATCGCCCCGGATGCCACGGAGCGGCTCGATCTGGTTGCGGCGCTGCGCCAGGTCCCGCCGCGGCAGCGGGCCGTCCTGGTGCTGCGGTTCTTTCAGGACCTGACGGTGGAGGAGACGGCACAGGCGCTGGGCTGCGCGCCGGGCACCGTCAAGAGCCAGACCGCCAAGGGGTTGGCGACGCTGCGAGGACTGCTCACCCCCGTCCGAAACGACGTGCCGACCGCCATGCAGACCGGCCAGGCGAGTGGCACGCCGACCAACGCGTGGGCCCACGGGAGTTGACAATGATCGACGAAATGGATGTGGCGCGCTTGATGCGCGCCGAGGTCGAGGCGGCCGAGACACCGTCCGCCGTGGTGAACATCGAACGGGCGATGACCGCCGGGCGGCGGCAGCGCCGGTACGTGCGCAGCGCGGGTGCCGCACTGGCGGTGGTCGCGGTGGTCGTCGGCGCCGTCACGGTGCCGGGCCTGGTCGCGCCGCCGGACAGGTCGTCGTCGGCGCCGCCGTCGTCACTGAACCTGTTCGGCGCCCTGGCTCCGCTGGAGCCGTACACCGGAAAGGTGCCGTCGCCCGACACGTCCCGGATCCCGGCCGCGTTGGAGACGATCGACCCGACCGTTCAGTACGTTCGGTTCGGTTGGTTGCCGTCGGGGCTGGCCAGTCTGCAGTACGGGGCGGGTCTGACACAGAGTGGCCCGGGTGTCTTTCTGAACGGGCATTCCGGCGATCCGCAGAACTGGGCAGGGGTCTCGGTCGACCTCTACCCGAAGGGGGTGACGCCGAAGGCGCCGCAGGTCATGGGTGTTGACCAACGGGCACCCGTCGTGAGTACGGTGCCCGCACCCGATGTGCGGGGCGCGGCGGCGACCTTCACCCTGTACGACGTCGACGGCACTGACCGCCTCACCCTCCGCTGGCAGTACGCCCTGGACGGCTGGGCCGAGGTCGATGTCTCACCCTGGGCGGCGGGGCAGGATGCCCGCGAGATCGCCCTGCACGTGGCGCAGAAGCTCAGGTTCAGTACGACCGAGCGGGTGCGGATGCCGGGCCGGGTCTTGGGGGTGCCGCAGAACCTGCGGCTGATCTATGCGACTGTCAACGGGCCACTGACCCCGGACGGCTGGCGGTGGTACGCCGGCGTCAGTTACAGCGCCTTACCCCCCACCGCGAACCCCGGTACGCAGTGGTCGAAGACGCTTGACGTGAGCTTCTCCCCGTACGTCGAGATGACCGACAAGATTCGGGCCGAGTTGGACGGGAAGCTGTTGCACGAGCCGCCGAACACCACCATCGACGGTCATCAGGCGGCCTTCTACGCTGCCGCTGATCCGAGCGGGTTGGAGAGGCTGGATGTGATTGACGTGCGGGGGATGGTGGTCCGCATCGACGCACACCACGGCACGCTCGATGAGCAGGGCACCAAGGGCCTGTTCCAGCGCCTCGACCTCGCCGGGGCCAAGCAGGACTGGCGGCCTTCGCTGATGGTCGACTGACGGGCGCGGTCACCGCCCCGGAACTCGCCGGTTTCCGCCGACGGTTGCGGGGCGGTCAGCCGTAGTAGCGGCGTAGCTCTCGGCTGAGCACCTTGCCGGTGGCGTTACGGGGCAGGTATTTCACGAGGATCACGTCCCGGGGGACGGAGAATCGGGCCAGGTAGTGCCGGACGTACTCGCGTACCGCCTCGGGGTCGAGCGTCTCGCCCGGGTGCAGGGCGAGGAACGCGGACAGTCGCTGGCCGTACTCCGCGTCCGGCACGCCGATCACCGCCGCCTCGCGGACCTGGGGTAGTTGGGCGAGCAGGTCCTCCACCTCGGATGGGAAGACGTTCTCGCCACCGGAGACGATCATGTCGTCGGCTCGTCCGTCGACGAAGAGCAGCCCGTCGGGGTTGAGTCGGCCGAGGTCACCGGTGTCGAGCAGGCCGTCGTGGGTCTCCCGGCTGGCACCGGAGGTGTACCCCTCGAAGAGCATCTCGTTGCCGACGAAGATCCGCCCGACCTGGCCGGGCGGCACCGGCTGCCCGCTGTCGTCGAGCAACTCCAGCCGGGTGCCGTGGGGTGGCCGGCCAGCCGTGGTGGGTGCCTGGCGCAGATCCTCGGGAGCCGCGAGGGAGGCCCAGGAGACCTCGGTGGAGCCGTAGAGGTTGAACAGGACGTCGCCGTAGACGTCCATGAACCTCGGAGCGAGCCCGCCGGGCAGGGCGGAGCCGCTGACCGCGACGACCTTGAGCGGGGGGCGCGGGTCCGGCGCGGGCACCTCCAGGAGCCGCTGCACCATCACCGGTACGGCGAACAGCGCGTCACACCTGTGCGCGGTCAGGGCGGTGAGCGTGGCGACCGGGTCGAAGCGCCGGTGCAGCACGATGGTGGCCCGCAACGCGAAACAGACCTGGAGGGCGGCGAACCCCCAGGTGTGGAAGATCGGTGCCGCGATCATCACCCGGTCCCGGGCATGCAGCGGAATGCGGTCGATGATGGACACCAGCGGGCCGAAGCCGCTCGGCGTGGGTCGGCGGGCGCCCTTGGGCGCACCTGTCGTGCCGGACGTGAGCACGATGATCCGGCCGTCCCGCTCCGGCGGCTGCAGGTCACCCGGCAGCGCCCCGGCGACCAGTTCCTCGCGGCCTCGTTCGTCGAGGCGGGGCAGCTCGGCGGGGAGGCCGAGGACCCGCTCGGCGAACTCGTCGTCGTGCACCAGCAGCCGCAGCCGCTGCTCCTCGGTGACGGTGCCCAGTTGGGCGGCGGAGAGCCCGGTGTTGACCAGCACGACGTCGACGCCGAGCAGGGTAGCCGCGACGATCGTCTCGATCAGCCCGTGGTGGTTGCGGCAGAGCACACCGATCCGGTCACCGGCCTGTACGCCGAGGCCCGCCCGCATCGAGCGGGCCATCCGCTCGGCCCGGTCGAGCAGATCGTGGTACGTCAGCTCGTCGCCGTTCTCGTCGATGACCGCCGTCCGGCCGGGGTCCCGGGCGGCGGCCTGGCGCAACTCGCCGCCCAGGCTCCATCCCCACGTCCGCAACGCGTTGAGCTGCGCGGCGACCCGGACGGGGCTACCGGGGGTGAGCAGTCCACGACGGGTCAGCGTGGCGATGCTGAACGGCAGGTCCATGCCGCAGACCTCCTCGGGGTGGTGCGCGGACAGGGCAGCGGATCTCCCCGTCCGTCAGGGCGTCGTCCTTGATCATGCACTGGGTCCGGCGGAAGGCCCAGTTCGCGTCCGTGTGGGGTGACGAACACGGCACAGATCGTGGAATCCGGTGGCGACCGCGGTGTGCGGAGGCCGGGGCTTCGACGCCCGGCTGCGCCGAGTCAGCGGATCTGCATCCCGGAGATCGCGCGGGAGATGACCAGTCGCTGGATCTCGGAGGTGCCCTCGAAGATGGTGTAGATCTTGGCGTCGCGGTACCAGCGCTCCACCGGGTGATCGCGCAGGAAACCCGCACCGCCGAGTAGCTGCACCGCCTTCTCGGTGACCGACACCGCGACCTCGCCGGCCTTGAGCTTGGACATCGATCCCTCGCCCGCCGTGAACGGGCGGTTGTTGCGGCCCATCCACGACGCACGCCAGACCAGCAGCCGGGCTGCGTCGATCTCCATCCGCATGTCGGCGAGTGCGAACGCGACAGCCTGGTTCTCGACGATCGGCCGTCCGAACTGGATCCGGTCCTTCGCGTAGTCCAGGGCGTACTCGTAGGCGGCCCGCGCTACGCCGAGCGCCTGCGCGCCGACGGTGGGTCGGGTCAGTTCGAAGGTGCGCATCGCGGCCTGCCCGGTGGCCCGCTGACCGGAGCGGGCGCGGTCGAGGCGTGCCAGCAGGGCGTCTCGTCCGCCGAGCAGGCAGCGGCCGGGCACACGTACCCCGTCGAGGAAGACGTCGGCGGTGTGGGACGCGCGCAGGCCGAGTTTGCGCAGCTTGCGGGTGGCGGCCAGGCCGGGGGTGCCCGGGGGTACGACGAACGCGGCCTGGCCGCGGGAGCCGAGCGCGGGGTCGACGGAGGCGGTGACCACGTGCACGCCGGCGATCCCACCGTTCGTGGCGTACGCCTTCTGGCCGTTGAGCACCCACTCGTCGGTGGCCTCGTCGTAGGTGGCCCGGGTGCGCATCGCGCCGACGTCGGAGCCGGCCTCCGGCTCGCTGGAGCAGAACGCGGCGACGGCGGGTGAGTCGACGTCGCCGAAGCACTGCGGCACCCACTCGATGAGTTGGTCCGGCGTGCCGGCGCCGTAGATGGCGGCGACGGCGAGCGAGGTGCCGAAGATGGAGAGGCCGATGCCGGCGTCACCCCAGAAGAGTTCCTCGCTGGCGATCGGCAGGGAGAGCCCGGTCGGGTCGGCCCAGCAGGTGGCGAGGAACTCGAAGCCGTATAGGCCGACCTTCGCGGCCTCCTGGATCACCGGCCACGGGGTTTCCTCGCGCTCGTCCCACTCGGCGGCGGCCGGGCGCACGACCTCGGCGGCGAAGCCGTGCACCCAGTCGCGCAGATCCCGCTGTTCCTCGTTCTCCTCAAGCGAGAACTCGGCCATGTCAGGCCTTGGGGATGTCGAACAGGTTGGCGATGTTGGCGGCGAGGCCGAGGTCGCCCTTCGCCTTCAGCTTGCCGGTCATGAACATCATCACCGGGTTGGCGCCACCGGAGACGATCTTCAGGAACTCGACCGGACCCATGGTCAGGCTCAGCTTCGGGTCGTGCTGCGGGGTCTCGTTCACCACGCACGTGCCGTCGGCGATGACCACCTCGTAGGTGTCGTTGCCGCCGTCGGGGCGACCGGTGATGACCCAGTGGATGACCGCGTTGGTGGAGCCCGCCCGGTCCGCGCGGAACAGCGACGGCATCCGACCGAACACCTCGCCGAGGATCTTGCCGCGCAGGTCACCGGACATCACCTGGGCGATCTTGTCGTCCGGCGTGGACTTGACCAGCTGGGCGAACTCCTTGGGGCCGACGTTGGCGAAGGTGGCCGGGTCGAAGTCAGTCATCAGGTGCGCCTTCCGGAAGATATGGCTACTCGTGCGTAACCCTACGCACGAGTAGGTATGCTCGCAAGGTGTCCACACCGCCCGCCTTCAAGCGCCTGCCACGCGCCGTTCGTGAGCAGCAGATGCTTGACGCGGCCGTCAAAGTCTTCTCCCGACGTGGCTTCCACGCCGCCAGCATGGACGAGATCGCCGAGGATGCCGGCATCTCCAAGCCCATGGTGTACGCGTACCTCGGCACCAAGGAAGAACTCTTCGTAGCCTGCCTGCACCGGGAGGGCACCCGCATGATGCAGGCCATCGCCGGCGCCGCAGCCCCCGACCTGCCGGCCGACGTTCGGCTCTGGCGAGGGCTGAGGGCGTTCTTCGGCTTCGTGGGCGCGCACCGCGACGGCTGGGCGGTGCTCTACCGGCAGGCTCGGGGTGAGCAGCCGTTCGCCGGCGAACTGGCCACCATGCGTGCCCGGCTGGTCGAGGTCGTCGCCGGAATGCTCGACCACGCACTGCGCGCCGAGGGTCGGGAGATCGCCGCCGTCGACCTGGAGGTCGTCGCGTACGCCCTGGTCGGCGCCACCGAGTCGCTTGCCGACTGGCTCGCGGACCACCCGGAGGCCGACCCGGAGAAAACCGCCACCCGGATGATGAACGTGGCCTGGCTGGGCGCCGGTCAACTCCTGCACGGCGTCGTCTGGCGCCCGGCCGCCGACTGACCGCCCGAAAGCCAGCGCACCGGCCGGGCCGCCGCCCGAATGTCAGCGCGCAGGCACCCGGCGCACCGGCTCGTCCGCCGTCGCCGATCGCGCGGATCGGCGACTCCGGCCCAGCCAGCGAACCACCTCGACGATCGTCGTCACCCCCAGGGCGAGGCCCAGACCAAGCAGGAGACCGCGCAGCGGGTCCTGCTCGAAGGCCATCCCGCCGAGGTATCCCACCAGCCCGGAGTAGAGCCCCCACGAGCCGGCGGCGAGCGCGTCGAAGGCCAGGAACCGTCGGCGGGGATAGTGCACCGCGCCCATGGTGAGGGTGACCGCCGTCCGGCCGCCCGGCACATAGCGGGCCACGGTGAGGATGAGTCCTCCCCGCGTGGCGATGCCCCGACGCGCCCACTCGATGGCCCGCCTACGCCGACCCCCGGGTGGGAGCCGGTCGAGTAGCCGGGTGCCACCACCCCGGCCGATGGCGTACGAGACGTGATCGCCGATCAGGGCCCCGGCCGCGGCCACCAGAATCACCGCGGGGAGGTACGGCGCGCCGGAGGCCGCGAACACCCCGGCGGTGATCACCGCCGTCTCGCTCGGCACCACCGGAAAGAAGCCGTCGAGCACCGCGATCGCGAAGATCGCCAGGTACACCCAGGGCGAGGACATCGTCTCGTGCAGCAGGTCGAGCAGATCCATGCCCCGATGCTGGTGTGGGCGGCGGTTCCTGCCATCGGCCAGTGGTCAGCGGGACGCCATCACTTAGGTCTGGTTCGGCCCGGAGGTCGGGTAGGGGTCATCCCCCAGGACACCCGCAACCGACGGTGTGGGGCGAGCCGAGCCTTCGGCGGAGCCCTACGCTCACCCTGTGGCCCCCAGCGCCGTCGCCCTCCGGCGGGTCGTTCAGCGGTACGCCCCGCTGCTGCTCGCCGTCCTGGTCGCCATCGCCGTCTGGGCCAGCGCGACAGGTGACCTGGGGGTTCGCTCGCCGCTGCCGGGCGCGGTCGTGCTGATGCTCGCGGTGGGCTCGGGCTGGGCCGCCAGCACGGTCCGGAGCCGTCGCTGGCCGTTGTTCCTGGCCGCGGCGGTCGGCTGGTTGGTGCTCGCCGCCGCGGCCGCCGGGGTGGTCGCCTCGTACCAGGCGGGGTTGCGGTTGCGGGGTCGCCGGCTCGCCGGCTACCTCGTTGGTGCGGCAGTGGTGCTGGCCGGCGGGGTGCTCGTCGGTCTGGCGGTGGGTGGCGTACGCCGGATCACCACCGCCACCACCGGCAACGTGTTCCTCCTCGCCGCCGGTCTGGTCGGGCTCCCGTTGGTCTTCGGTCTCTGGGTGCGGGCCCGCCGGGACACGCTCGCCGCCCTGCGGGACCGGGCCGAGCGGCTGGAACGCGAACAGGAGGCCCGCGCCGACCGGGTCCGCGCCGAGGAGCGGACCCGGATCGCCCGCGAGATGCACGACGTGGTCGCGCACCGGGTCTCGCTGATGGTGGTGCACGCCGGGGCGCTGGAGGTGACCGCGGCCGACCCGGCGACAGTCGAGGCCGCCGCGCTGATCCGGACGACCGGACGGGAGGCCCTCACCGACCTGCGCGAGGTGCTGGGCGTGCTGCGGCAGGCCGGTCCGACAGTGCTGCCGGAGCGAGGGCTCGACGCGTTGGACGAACTGATCGGGGAGTCCCGTGTCGCCGGGCTGCTGGTGCACCGGCGGGACGAGGGGGTGCCGACGGCGCTGCCGGCGACGGTGGGGCGCACCGCGTACCGGGTGGTCCGGGAGGCGCTGACGAACGTGCGCAAGCACGCCGCCGACGCCGAGACGACCGTGTGCCTGCACTACCTGCCCGACGGGCTGGAGGTGCGGGTCCGTAACGGTCCGTCCGACGGCGGCCGGTCCCTGCCCGGTGCGGGTCAGGGGCTGCTCGGGCTGCGCGAGCGGGTGGAGTTGCTCGGCGGCCGGCTGGAGGCGACCCCGGTGGACGGCGGCTTCCTGGTCCGCGCCCTGATTCCGCTGGCGGGTGCGGCGTGATCCGGGTGGTGGTGGTCGACGACGAGCAACTGCTCCGCGCCGGGCTGCGGCTGATCCTGGAGGCGGCCGAGGACATCACGGTGGTGGGCGAGGCGGCGGACGGCGCTGGCGCGTTGGAGCAGGCCCAGCGGTTGCGTCCCGACGTGGTGCTGCTCGATGTGCGGATGCCGGGCGTCGACGGGCTGACCATCGCGCCCGACGTGGTCGCCGCCGGACCGAAGGTGATCATGTTGACCACCTTCGACCTCGACGAGTACGTGCACCGGGCGCTGCGGGCCGGGGCGGTCGGCTTCCTACTCAAGGACACCCCGCCCTGGGAGTTGGCCGCCGCCGTCCGCACGGTGGCCGCCGGAAACGCGATGCTCTCCCCGACTGTCACCCGGCGCCTGATCAGCTCGTTCGCCGAGCGCGGTCCGGCCCGCCGGGAAGCGGCTCGGGAGCGGCTGGCGCCGCTGACGACGCGGGAGTTGGAGGTCGTCCGGGAAGTGGCCCGCGGGCACGGCAACGCGGAGATCGCCAGGCGGTTGGCGATGGGCGAGGCCACCGTGAAGGCACACGTCAGCCGTGCGCTGGCGAAGCTCCAGGCCGGCAACCGGGTGCAGTTGGCCATCCTGGTGTACGACGCGGACCTGCTGTGACGGTGTCCCGCCGCCACCGGGCCGGTCAGTGGCGCGACCGGTGTCGCAGCCAACGGATGCCCTCGATGCCCAAGGTGACGAGCACCGACAGGCCGATCCCGGCGAGGACGCCCTTGACGGGGTGGCGCTCGAAGGCCAGCCCACCGAAGTAGCCGAGCAGCCCGCAGTACAAAGCCCAGGTGACCGTCGCTATCGCGTCGTAGAGCAGGAACGACCGGCGGGGATAGCGCACCGCGCCCATGGTGAGGGTGACCGCCGTCCGGCCTCCCGGCAGGTAGCGGGAGGTGGTCAGGATCAGCCCGCCGCGCCGGTTCAGCGCGCGTCTCGCCCATTCCGAGCTGGCCCGTCGGCGGCTGCCGTCGGGAAACCTGGCGAGCCGGTTCGCGCCGCCACCGCGCCCGATGGCGTACGAGATGTGGTCGCCGGCGCACGCGCCCACCGCGGCGGCGACGATCACCGCCGCCAGGTTGGGATTTCCGCTGGTGGAGAGCACGGCGGCGGTGATGACGGCCGCCTCACCGGGTACGGCGGGAAAGAACGCGTCGACCGCCGTGAGCCCGAAGATCAGCAGGTACACCCATGGTGAGGTGACCAGCTGTCGGAGCAGGTCGAGCGCGGAGTCCATGCCCCCATGCTCGCCGGGTACGACCCGCCCAGGTGCGGAAGCCGCAGTATAGCTTCCACCCCTCCCGCGCCGATCTTGCAATTTCTGCCCTCGCAAGCCGCTGCAAAAGCCGCAGAACACCGACAGAAAGTGCAAGATCGACGGCGGCGTGGGGCTAGCGCGCGTGGACCAGGGATGGTGGGGCGAGGAGTGGGCCGTGGGGGGTCTTGTCGTCGGCGGTGGGGCCGCGCGAGGTCAGCACCACCGGGGTGGCCAGCTCCGTGCTTATCGCCTCCGCCCAGTCCGCCGGCGGGTCGTCGTAGCGGGGGCGGGAGCGCAGCAGGCGGGCGGTGAGCGCGGCCTGCCGGTCCAGGTCACCGGGTGGGCCGGGGGTGAGCCGGTCGCCTGTGTCGTAGCGGCGGCAGATCCGCAGGTCGGAGCCGGTCAGGTCGAGGTGGGTCAGCGCCAGGCCGTCGACCCCACCGGCCGCCGCGAGGGCGTACCGGTGGGCGACCGCGTCGAAGTGGCCGAACCGGAACCGGCCCTGCCACGGGTTCGTGGCGTTGTGCCGGTCGGTGAACGGCAGGCTCGGGTCCTCGGTCACCAACGGGCCGGCACCGTGCCGGGTGGTGACGATCCGCAGCACTCCGACCCGGGTCGCGTCGCCGGACTGGCCCGCCTCGGCGAGCAGGTCGTCCACGTTGGCGAAGGTGGTGGTGCTCCACGTGGTGTACGGGTGGAAACCGTGCCACTCGTCGAGCAGCACCCCCTGTGCCCCCTCGAAGACGCAGGTCCCCGCGCGCAGTGCTCCGGCGAGCCAGTTTCCGTCCACGATCGCGACCCGCCCGGCGAACCCGGTGAACGCGGGCAGGCAGTCCTCGACCGGCGGCGCGTCCAGCGGGCCCAGCTCGGCGGTCAGCCGGTCCCGCAGGGCGGTCAACCGGCGGCGCAGCAGCGCTGGGCTGCGGCAGTCGCCGACCCGGGGCGCGTCGTCGGGGTGGGCGAGACCGTACGCGACGGCCTCGCCCACCCCCAGCCCGCAGGAGCCGTGCCGGTCGGCTCCCCGGGCGATCTCCCGGGCCTGGTTGGCGGCCCGGTGGTACGGGGTGGCGAGCAGCGCGTCGGAGTCGACGGTGAGTCGGTCGAGCGCGTCGGTCACCCCGAGCGTGGCGAGATGGTCGGCCTCGGCGGCCAGCGCCAGCGGGTCCACCACGACGTGGCGCGACAGGTGGGTACGGACACCGGGGTGGAACGTCCCGGCACCGAACTGCGCGAACGTGTGGTGCCGCCCGTCGCGCAGCACGACGTTGTGCGCCGCCTGCGCGCCCCCGTTGAAGCGGATCACCGTGTGCACGGGCCGGGTGGCGCAGAGCCAGTCCACCACCGTGCCCTTGCCGGCGTCGCCGTAGCCGAGGTCGACCACCGCCACGTGCCTCACAGCCTCCTCACCCCACCGGCGGTGTCGGTGAACGCGGGCAGCGTCGACACCTCGGCCCGTCGTCCCCGGCCGAGGCGGGCCAGGGCCTTCGAGACGGTGCCGGTGGCGCGGGAACCGGCGCGGTCCAGGTGGCGCAGGCCCTCGTCCAGGTCGATGGCCTGCTCGCCGAGGCCGATGGTGAGCGCGATGGTCTCGCAGACCGCGTCGAGGTCGTCGAGCACGACGGCGTTCTGGCCGAACAGGTCCCGCCAGAAGTCGAGCACCTTGGCGTTGCCGGCGTAGTGGCTGCCGGCGGGAAGCAGGTAGTAGGTGTCCCAGCGGCGGGTCACCTCGTCGACGACCTGCCGCAGCGGCACGTCCTCGGCCAGGTCGTCGCCGATCAGTTTTGCCACCTCACGAGCCTTCACCTGCTGGTACGCCAGTTCGTCGCCGATGATGAACAGGTAGCCGCGCCGGCCGCGCTTCTCCCAGTTGTCGGTGGCGGTGTGTCGGGCCATGAAGTACATGGCCAGCTCGTACGACTCGCTCATCTGCCCGCCGCCACCGCCTTCGAGGACGATCCGGCCGAGGTCGTCGTCCATCCGGTTGTCCGACTCGAACTGCCCGACCTGCAACGGCACCCGGTCGCAGGTGGCGTCGCCGATCGCGCCGAACATGATCTGCGGGTCACTGGCGTACCCCTGCCGTTGCAGCAGCCCGAGCAGCTGCGGCAGCTTGGTCTGCAGGACGCGTGGCACGGTGCGCATCGAGCCGGTCACGTCGAAGAGCACGGCGACGGGGGTCGACCGCGGGTGCTCGTCGGAGTCGCGGCTCTCGCGCATCGCGTCGCGGGGATCGAGCGCGGTGTGCACGGTGCGTGCCCCGCTGTCGCTGTAGGAGAAGGCGCTCCGGCCGGTCGACCGGCGGTAGCGGTCGGCGGCGTCGTACACGTCGGTGGACCAGATTCCACTGCCCATGACAGCTCCCTAGGGGGTGAGGGTGAAGGGTCGGAAGGTGCGTGGCCCGTAGAGCCGGTCCAGCACCTGGTCGAGTTCGCGCAGCAGCCGCCAGGCGTCGGCGGGCCGGGCGTCCAGGGACCGCTGCCGGCAGCCCCGCGCGAAGGCGTGCAGCTCGCGGGGCGCACGCGACCCCATCAGCCAGCTCATGCAGCGGCTGGCCATCGCGATGTCGGTGCCCGGTCCGGCGGGCCGCTTGCGGGGGACCTCCTCCGGATACCAGTCCTCCTGGCCGGGCACCAGCGCCGGGATGGTGGTGCCGGTGGGGGCGGAGAAACACCAGTCGACGAGCACGACGCCGTGGCCATCCGGCTCGATCAGCACGTGTCGCGGCAGGATCGCGCCGTGCACCACACCCGCCCGGTGGCCCAGGCCGAGCACCACCAGCAGCCGCCGCCACATCCAGGCCGCGTCCCGGGCGTCCAACCCGTCGGGGTACGCGCGCCGCACCTCGTCCAGGTCGTGCAGCCCGGGTGCGGTGGCGATGACGTTGATCCGTCGTTCGGCGCCGGACGCGGTGTCGCGGTGCGGAAACTCGTCGACGAGCCGGGGCACGTACGGCAGGTAGCGCGGGTCGCCGCGCTCGGCGATGGTGCGCAGGGCGTGTGCCTCGCGGGCCAGCAGGTCGTTGTCGGTGGGCCGTCGGGGGAGCTTGAGCAGACGGTCGTCGCCGACGTCGTAGAGGTCGGCCAGGTCGCCGGAGTGGGCCGGCGCGCCGAGCCGGTAGTCGCCAAGGACGGTGACCTGCCGGGCCTGCCACCGGGTGGTGACGTGGACGAACGCGTCGAGGGCCTCGGCGCGTACCGCGGGGTCGGCCGGCAGGCGGTCGGGGTGCAGGGCCGCGACCAGCTCGCGGTAACGCCGGGCCGGCTGGTCCGTGCCGAACAGGTCGGCGTCGGTGTGGGCCGCCGCGACCAGGCCGATGGCCGCCGCCGTCCTCATCGCACCGTCTCCTCGCGGGCGGGACGCAGCAGCGCCGGGTGCAGCAGGCGGGCGTCGCCGGCCCGGTAGAGGCGGGCACGGGGGCCGCCGCGGGAGCCGCCGCGCTCGGTGCTGGCGCCGGTGCTCTCCACGAGGCCGGGCACGGAGAGCACCTTGCGGTGAAAGTTGCCGGCGTGCAGCGGGTGACCCCAGACCGTCTCGTAGACCGTGCGCAGCTCGCTGATCGTGAACTCGGCGTCGAGGAAGCGCGTGGCGAGCGGGGTGTACTCCAGCTTGGACCGGGCACGCTCCAGCCCGTCGTCGATGATCCGACCGTGGTCGAAGGCGAGCTGTCGGCTGGTCAACGCGGTGACCGGCAGCCAGATCGCGGCGTCGGCGTCGGTGCCGGCGGCCGGATCCGGCAGGTCGGGGGCGAACGCGAGGTGCGCGATCGAGACGACACGCATCCGCGGGTCGCGGTCGGGGGTGCCATAGCTGCCCAACTGCTCCAGGTGTACGCGGCGCAGCCGGTCCCCGCCGAGCCCGGTCTCCTCGGCCAACTCCCGTCGGGCGCCGGCGGCCAGGTCCTCGTCGGGTTGGACGAAGCCGCCGGGCAGCGCCCAGTGCCCCGCGAAGGGCTGCTGACCGCGCTGGATCAGCAGCAGGTGCAGTGCGCCGTCGCGGATGGTCAGCGCCACCACGTCGACGGTCACCGCGACCGACGGGTAGGCCCGTGGGTCGTACGCGGCCAGGAACTCCTGCTCGTTCATCGCGTCTCTCTCAGGTTGAGAATATCTCGCTCTGAGAACAACTTAACGCATGCGCGCGCGCCTGCCAAGAGGGGTGCCCGTCAGCGCACCAGACCCGCCAGGTGCGGTCGGCCGCGCGAGTCGTGCAGGGCGAACCCGCCGTCCGGCAGGAGGGCGAAACTCACAGTGCTCGGAAGTGGGATGGGAAGCTTGAAGGTGACCTCGACGGTGTAGGCGTCCGGCAGTCGGTTCTCCACTGCGGCCAGGCAGCGCGCCTTGCTCCACATGCCGTGCGCGATCGGCCGGCGGAAGCCGAACAGCCGCGCACCGAGCAGCGAGGTGTGGATCGGGTTGTGGTCCCCGGACACCCGCGCGTACTCCGTGCCGACCCGGGGCCCCACCCGCCAGCGGGACGTGCCGGCCGGCGGCTCGGGGCGTCCACTCCGGTCGCCCCCGTCAGACTTGCGCTCCCGACCCAGGTACGTCGAGACACCCTCCCAGACCGTCTCGCCGTCGACCGAGCCGACCAGCACCACGTCCACCTGCCGTCCCCGGTCGTGCGGGCGCAGGTTCTCCGCGTACGTCGTGAGGTCGAGGGTTTCGTCGGCGGTGATCGGGCGGTGCACGGTGATCCGGTTGCCGACGTGCACCAGACCGATCAGTGGGAGGGGAAAGTCCGGCGCGGTCATCAGCCGCAGGGTCAGCGGAAAGCCCATGACGTGCGGAAACGTGCCCGGCAGACGATCGGTGAGCCGGAACCCGCAGACCCGGTCGTAGGCGGCCAGGTGCGCCCGGTCGACGCTCACCCCGCGCACGGCCAACTCGACGCCCGGCAGGTCGGGACCACGTCGCCGCCCGCCACCGACACCCGGCAGCGCGCCGAGCACCGCCCGCCGGTGCAACGCCCCGGCCGCCGGCATCCGAGCCAGTTCGACAGGGGTCCGTCCACCGGGCTCCGGCCGGAGCGCCGCGGCCCGTGTCTCCGCCGACAGCGTCTCCGTCGGGCCGTCGATCAGCTCGTGCAGGGAAAGGTGGTCATCCGGCTGCCTCCGAGTGCCCATTACGCCCCCAGCAGGCTCTGGCCGCAGACCCGGACCACATTTCCGCTGACCGCGCCGCTGGCCGGCCAGGCCAACCAGCCGATCGTCTCGGCCACGTCCACCGGAAGCCCGCCCTGGGCCAGGCTGTTCATCCGCCGGCCCGCCTCGCGCACCACCAGCGGGATGCGCGCGGTGAGCCGGGTCTCGATGAAGCCGGGGGCCACCGCGTTGACGCTGATCCCCCGCCCACGCAGGGCCGGGGCGAGCAAGTCGACCAGCCCGATCACGCCAGCCTTGCTGGTGGCGTAGTTGGTCTGCCCCCGGTTGCCGGCGATTCCGGCGATCGAGGAGACCGAGACGATGCGCCCGCCGGTCGGGATGAGCCCCCGCCCCAGCAGCATGTCGTTGATCCGCTCCTGGCAGGAGAGGTTGACGTCGATGACCTGGTCCCACTGGTCGGCGTCCATCCGGCCGAGCGTCTTGTCCCGGGTGATGCCGGCGTTGTGCACCACCACGTCGACCCGGCCGTGCCTGCCGGCCAGGTGGTCGGCGAGCCGGGTCGGCGCGTCCGGTGCGGTCAGGTCGAGCTGTACGGCCGTACCGCCGATGTTGTTTGCCACCGCGGCCAGCGCGTCCCCGGCGGCCGGGATGTCCAGCGCCACCACCTGTGCGCCGTCGCGGGCGAGCACCTCGGCCAGCGCCGCGCCAATCCCCCGGGCTGCCCCGGTGACCAGCACGACCTGGCCGTCCAGTGGGCGTTCCCAGTCGGCCGGGACGGTCGCCTCGCCGGCGCCGACCCGGATCACCTGGCCCGAGACGTACGCGGACCGCCCGGACAGGAGGAATCGGAGCGTCGACTCAAGGCTGGTGCGGACGCCGCCCTCGACACGGGCCGCGTAGACGAGTTGGGCCGTGGTGCCCCGGCCGAACTCCTTGCCAATGCTGCGCACCAGCCCCTCCAGGGCGCGCTGAGCGGTCGCCTCGCGGGGCATCGGGCACTCCTCCGGTGGGGTGCCCAGCACGATCACCCGGCCGCTGGGCAGCAGCGCCCGGGCCTGCGGGTGGAAGAAGTCGTAGAGCTGGCGCAGCTCGGTCGAGTCGATGATCCCGGTGGCGTCGTAGAGCAGTGCGCCGTACCGCCGCGGGTTGTCGCCGGCTGCGGTGTTGGCGGCTGGGTCGGCCAGCTCAACCCCGGCGGCGGTGAGGATCCTGGCGACCGGCTCGGCGAGCAGGCCGCCGGTGGCCGCACCGAGCAGGGCCGGCCCGGCCAGCAGCGGGTCGCCGGGGTGGTGCCGGCGCAGTCGGGGCGGGTCGGGCAGCCCGAGGCGCTTGACCAGCGCGCGGCCGGCGGCCGATTGGACGAAGCTCGCGTACCTGTCGGTCATGGGCGTAGCCTACTGGCGAGTAGGGTTCGAGCAACACAGGTCGAGGAGGCGGATCGTGCAGAGCATCCGGCGGGTCGCGGTCATCGGGGGCAACCGCATCCCCTTCGCCCGTTCCAACTCCCGCTACGCTGACGCGTCCAACTCGGACCTGCTCGGCGCCGCGCTGGACGGCCTGATCGCCCGGTACGGGCTGGCCGGGCAGCGCGTCGGCGAGGTGGTGACGGGCGCGGTGCTCAAACACTCCCGCGACTTCAACCTCACCCGCGAGGTGGTCCTCGGTTCCCGGCTCGACCCGCACACCCCGGCGTACGACATCCAGCAGGCCTGCGGCACCGGCCTGGAGGCGGCGATCCTCGTCGCCAACAAGATCGCCCTCGGCCAACTCGACGTGGGCATCGCCGGCGGCGTCGACACCACCTCCGACGCGCCGCTCGCGGTCAACGAGGACATGCGCCGCACGCTGCTCAAGCTCAACTCGGCCCGCACGCTGGGTGAACGGCTCAAGGTAGCGGCGAAGCTACGCCCGCTCCAACCGTTCAGGCCGGAGATCCCGCGCAACGCCGAGCCGCGCACCGGCCTGTCCATGGGCGACCACGCCGCCCGCACCGCCCTGCGCTGGCAGATCGACAGGCGATCCCAGGACGAGCTGGCGCTGCGCTCACACCAACGGCTGGCCGCCGCGTACGACCGGAACTTCTTCGACGACCTGATGACGCCATACCTGGGGCTGACCCGCGATGCGAATCTTCGCCCCGACACCAGCCTGGAGAAGCTCGGCAGGCTCAAGCCGGCCTTCGGCACCCGCGGCCCGGATGCCGAGCACGCCACCATGACCGCCGGCAACTCGTCGCCGCTCACCGACGGCGCGTCCACGGTGCTGCTGGCCAGCGAGCAGTGGGCGGCCGCGCACAACCTGCCGGTAATGGCCTGGTTCAGCTGGTCGGAGACGGCGGCCGTCGACTTCGTGCACGGCGACGAAGGGCTGCTGATGGCGCCCGCCCACGCGGTGCCCCGGATGCTGGCCCGCGCCGGGCTGACGTTGCAGGACTTCGACTACTACGAGATCCACGAGGCGTTCGCCTCGCAGGTGCTGGCCACCCTCGCCGCCTGGGAGTCGCCGGAGTTCTGCAAGGACCGCCTCGGCCTGGACACGCCCCTGGGCGCGATCGACACCGACCGGCTCAACGTCAACGGCTCGTCGCTGGCCGCCGGACACCCGTTCGCCGCCACCGGGGGGCGGATCGTGGCGACCCTGGCCAAGCTGCTTGCCGAGAAGGGCAGCGGACGCGGCCTGATCTCCATCTGCGCGGCCGGTGGCCAGGGTGTGACCGCGATCCTGGAACGCTGAGCGCAATTTGATCGTGTCTCATTGTCTCTTACATAGAGACAAGCTCGCCGCAACTGCTAACATGTCTCTTATTAAGAGACATGGAGTGGGTATGGTCTACCAAACGCCGCAGTTGGGGGCGGACGACGCCGCTGTGCTGGCTGACGTCCACGAAATGCGCCAAGCGCTGGCAGCGACGCTTCGGGTTCCGCGGCGGTGGCAAGGTGGACTGCGACGCACCATGCTCGCGCGTGCCATCCGTGGCTCCAACAGCATCGAGGGCTACGTCGTGGAGGAGGACGACGCCGCCGCGGCTCTTGATGACGAGGAACCGCTGAGTGCGGACGAGCGCACCTTCGCCGAAATCCGTGGTTACCGGCAGGCGCTCGGCTTCGTTCTCCAGATGGCGGCAGACCAGCACTTCATCTTCGACGCCACCGGCCTGCGCGGGATGCACTACATGATGTTGGCACATGATCTGTCCAAGAGCCCCGGTCAGTACCGCACCGGCCCAATCTACGTCCACGACGAGCGGGCTGACCGGCGAGTCTATGAGGGGCCGGATGCCCAACTCGTTCCGCAACTGGTCGAAGCGCTCGCCAGCCGATTACGAGACGAGCGGGAGGTGGACCCGATCGTGCGCGGCGCGATGGCCCATCTGAATCTCGTAATGATCCATCCCTTCCGCGACGGGAACGGACGCATGGCGCGGGCGCTGCAAACGCTCGTTCTTTCTAGAGAGGCGATCGTCGAGCCGGCGTTCTCAAGCATCGAGGAGTGGCTGGGGCATAACACCGACGACTATTACCGGGTTCTGCTGGCTACCGGTCAGGGCGTTTGGAGTCCCGAGAACGACGCCGCGCTGTGGGTTTCGTTCAATCTTCGAGCACACCACATCCAGGCGCAGACGGTGGCGCAGCGGGTTGAGGAGGCCTCGGCGATCTGGCAAGAGTTGGACCAGCTCACCGCAAAGCACCAGTTGCCGGATCGCGTTACGAACCTTCTGTACGAGGCGATTCTCGGCTACCGCCTCCGCCGCAGCACCTACGTCAAAATGGCCGGAGTCGAGGAGCGGACAGCCACTCGTGATCTAGCTCAGCTGTGCGACAAGGGCCTGTTGCGAGCAGTGGGCGAGCGTCGAGGCCGGTATTACCTGGCCGGTCAGATACTGATCGACGTGCGGACTCGCTGCCGGGAGAACAGGCGGCCAATGAGCGATCCCTATCCGTGGCTCCCGTCTCGCCTGTTGGCGGCTGCCGGGTCGGTCGCCAGCAGTCGAAGCGGCCTGACCACCTGACGGCAGTCCAACTGGGCCGCTGCCGCAGCCCGACATGCACCGAGCTGCGGCAGCGGCCACGACCTCCTTCGGGGGCAGCGCGTTCAGTAGGAGAGAATGAGGTACGTGACGACGATCCCCAACGTGCTGGCCAACCGGTACGCCTCGCCCGAACTTGTCGCCCTCTGGTCTCCGGAGGAAAAGGTCCGGATGGAGCGGCGGCTCTGGCTCGCCGTGCTCCGCGCTCAGCGTGACCTGGGTGTGGCCGTGCCGGACGGTGTGGTCGAGGCGTACGAGCGGGTGCTCGACCACGTCGACCTCGCCTCGATCGCCGAGCGGGAGCGGGTCACCCGGCACGACGTGAAGGCCCGGATCGAGGAGTTCAGCGCGCTCGCCGGGCACGAGCACGTGCACAAGGGGATGACCTCTCGTGACCTCACCGAGAACGTCGAGCAGCTTCAGGTGCGCGCCTCGCTGGAGCTGATCCGCGACCGGGTGGTGGCCACCCTCGCCCGGTTGGCGTGGCTGGCCCACGAGCACTCCGAGCTGGTCATGACCGGCCGTTCGCACAACGTGGCGGCGCAGGCCACCACGCTGGGCAAGCGCTTCGCGTCGGCGGCGGAGGAGTTGCTCATCGCGTACGAGCGGCTGGAGGACCTGATCGCCCGCTACCCGCTGCGGGGGATCAAGGGACCGGTCGGTACTGCCGCCGACCAGCTGGACCTCTTCGACGGCGACGCCGACAAGGTGGCCGAGTTGGAGCGGCGGGTCGCCGAGCACCTGGGCTTCTCCCGGGTGCTGGACAGCGTTGGGCAGGTCTATCCGCGCTCGCTCGACTTCGACGTGCTGGCCGCGCTGGCGCAGACCGCCGCCGCGCCGTCGTCGTTGGCCACCACGATCCGGCTGATGGTCGGCCAGGAGCTGGCCACCGAGGGCTTCAAGCCGGGTCAGGTCGGCTCCAGCGCGATGCCGCACAAGATGAACACCCGCTCGTCGGAGCGGGTGAACGGCTTCGCGGTGATCATCCGGGGTTACCTGTCGATGGTCGGCGAGCTGGCCGGTGACCAGTGGAACGAGGGGGACGTGTCCTGCTCGGTGGTCCGCCGGGTGGCCCTGCCGGACGCGTTCTTCGCCGCCGACGGGCTGTTCCAGACGTTCCTCACCGTGCTCGACGAGTTCGGCGCGTACCCGGCGGTGATCAACCGGGAGTTGGAGCGGTTCCTCCCGTTCCTCGCCACCACGAAGATCCTGGTGGCGGCGGTCCGGCGGGGTGTCGGCCGGGAGGTCGCCCACGAGGTGATCAAGGAACACGCGGTCGCGGTGGCCCTGGCCATGCGCGAACAGGGCTCGCCGGAGAACGACCTGTTCGACAGGTTGGCGGCCGACGGCCGGCTCGGCCTGTCCCGCACCGACATTGACGCTCTGGTCGCGGACCGATCCGCCTTCGTCGGCGCCGCCGCCGCCCAGGTCGAAGCGATCACCCGCCGAATCACCAAGGTAGTCCAAACCCATCCAAACGCCGCAACCTACTCCCCACCCCCCATCCTCTAACCCCACTCCGCCCCGCCCCGGTTGATCAAGAGGTTTGCGTCAACTTCGATCTCCTGCTTGACGCAAATCTCTTGATCAACCGCAAGGGAGGCGGGTGCGTCGGTGGGGTGGGGTGGGTTAGTCGCCGGTTGCGGTATCTGCTGCCGATCTCAGGTTGGGGGCGCTTGCCGGTTCGGCGATGCCACCTGGCGATTCCGTGAAGCCCGCGACCTCCGCGGTCTCCGCGGCGACCGCCGGCTGGTCGGCCGGCATGACCTCGGGCATCTTGGGTACGGCGACCACCGCCGTTCCGTACGCGCAGATCTCCATCCACATCTCGCCGCAGTCGCGGCTGTCGAAGCGCATGCCGATCACCGCGTTCGCGCCGAGCCGCAGGGCCTCCTCGCCGAGCCGGGACACCGAGTCGGTGCGCCACCGGGTCAGGTTGTCCGGGGCCATCGGGTCGTACGCGCCGCCGCGCAGGTTCTTGACCCCCTCGCGGTACGGGTTGCGTGTCCTGGCCATCGAGGACACGACCTCACCCAGAATCTGGCGGATCTCATAGCCGGGCAGTTGCTCCGTCGTCACGACCAGCACGGTTCCGATGCTGTCAGGAGTGGCCTGACCCGATCGGGTGCATTGTTCACCTGATCGGATGCTGCAAAACAGCGCGGCGCGGACGACCGACACGGGGCCGACCATCCGCGCCGCGCGTGGCGTTAACCGTCAGACACCGGCCACCGAGGTGATCCAGGCCCGGTTGTACGCAACGCTGCCGTAATTCTGGATGCTGTAGCCGTCGGCGGTGGAGGCGACGCCGACCTGCTGACCGTTGTAGAACTGGGGGCCGCCGGAGTCGCCCCGCCAGGCGTTACCGCTGATCTCCGTGCTGCGGATCGCCTGCCCGCCGTACGCGTCGGTGACGCTGTTGCTGGTCACCCGCACGGTGGCGGCCTTGAGCTGGCTGGACGCGGAGCAGCCGCTGTAGCAGGTCATGCCCCACCCGTAGATCGAGTTGGTCGAGTTGATGGGCGGGTTGCTGCTGGCCAGGGTGACCGTCGACGTGCTGACCGTGCTGGAGAGCCGCATGAGGGCGAGGTCGTTGCGGGTGTAGGTGGCGCTCACCGTACGGGTGACTCCGCCCGAGGCGCGGTAGACGCTGCCGACCCGCACCGACATGGTGCCGCTGACGCAGTGGCGGGCGGTGAGCACCCACTGCGCGGCGATGACGCTGCCGGAGCAGGTGAACGAGCCGTTGCTCAGCACCGCGGCGGCCCAGGGCGCGGACGCGACGGTGGTGCCGCCGATGATGGGTTGTGGGCCGGGCGGGGCGGCGGACGCGCCGGAGGCGGCGCCGAGGGCGCCGACCAGCGCGGTGCTGAGGACGGCGAGCAGGGGGCGGATGCGCATCGGGTGGACTCCTTGGACGGGCGGACCCGGGGTCGCCGGGTGCGGGAGGGCGACAGCGGGGGGGTTCCCACCAACGCCTAAATCGACTCACATCGATGCACGATAGGCCTCGGGGCTGCCGTTATCAAGATTTTGATTGGGATTGATCAATGTAACGATTCGGCTACCGAAAGCGCCGTAGATGTCCTGGTGGGGCCACCTGTCGCACTCCCTGGGTCATCCTGAGCGTCGGTAATGTCGATCACTGCCTGAACTGCACCCGGCCGGTGCGCCCGTGGCGATATCTGCCAGGTACGCTGGCTGCGCTCGCCCGTTGTGGGTCGGCACCCAACTGCGTACACAGTCAGGAGTGCCCAGTGCCTCGCGTCGTCGTCGACGTCATGCTCAAGCCCGAGATCCTCGATCCGCAGGGCCAGGCCGTCGCAAACGCGCTGCCCCGGCTCGGTGTCGGTGACGTCGCCTCGGTTCGGATCGGCAGGCGGATCGAGATCGAGTTCACAGGTGAACCGGACCTGGACCGCGCTCGGGAGATTGCCGACAAGTTGCTTGCCAACCCGGTGATCGAAGACTTCACCATCCGCCTGGTCGAGGCCGACGAGACCGCGGGCGCCCGCTCGTGACCGCCCGGGTCGGTGTCGTCACCTTCCCCGGCTCGCTCGACGACGGGGACGCGGCCCGGGCCGTCCGGATCGCCGGTGCCGAGCCGGTCCGGCTCTGGCACGCTGACCCGGGTCTGCACGGGGTGGACGCGGTGGTGCTGCCCGGCGGCTTCTCCTACGGCGACTACCTGCGCTGCGGCGCCATCGCCCGATTCGCCCCGGTGATGGAGACGATCGTGGACGCCGCCCAGGGCGGTCTGCCGGTGCTCGGCATCTGCAACGGCTTCCAGATCCTGTGCGAGGCGCACCTGCTGCCCGGCGCGCTCACCCGCAACCAGCACCTGCACTTCCGCAACCGGGACCAGGTCCTGCGCATCGAGTCGGCCGGCACCGCGTGGACCAACGCGTTCCAGCCCGGCCAGGAGGTGCTCATCCCGGTCAAGAACGGCGAGGGCTGCTACGTCGCGGACACCGCGACGCTGGACCAGCTCGAAGCCGAGGGCCGGGTGGTCGCGCGGTACGTCGGCGGCAACCCCAACGGGTCGCAGCGCGACATCGCCGCGGTCACCAACGCCGCGGGCAACGTGGTCGGCATCATGCCGCACCCCGAGCACGCGGTGGAGGCGCTCACCGGTCCTTCGCTGGACGGCCTCGGCTTCTTCACGTCGGCCCTCAAGCACCTGGTGGGGACGCCGGCATGACCGGCGACACGATCATCGGTCTGCTCAACCGTCGGTCTGGCGGGCACGAGCGCAGCGAGGAGAGGTCATGACCACCCATCCGGACCCGGTACGCGACACGCCCGAGGCGTACTCCGCCCCGGCGCAGTCGGCCGAGCCGAGCGCGGCGCAGCCCGCCGCTCCGGCCCCGCTGGACACCGCCGTGTGGACCGAGGGCGTGGACACCGTGCCGCGCGCCGGTGGCACCCCCGGCGAGCTCCAGCCGTACACCGAGCTTGGTCTGCGCGACGACGAGTACGACCGGATCCGGCAGATCCTCGGCCGCCGGCCCACGCAGTCCGAGCTGGCGATGTACTCGATCATGTGGAGCGAGCACTGCTCCTACAAGTCGAGCAAGGTGCACCTGCGCCAGTTCGGCGAGAAGGCCGTGCACAGCGACCGGCTGCTCGCCGGCATCGGTGAGAACGCCGGCGTCGTGCAGGTCTCCGACGAGCTGGCGGTGACCTTCAAGGTCGAGTCGCACAACCACCCGAGCTTCGTCGAGCCGTACCAGGGTGCGGCGACCGGCGTTGGCGGCATCGTCCGGGACATCCTCGCCATGGGTGCCCGCCCGGTCGCGGTGATGGACCCGCTGCGCTTCGGTGCCGCGGACCACCCGGACACCGCCCGGGTGCTCACCGGCGTGGTCGCCGGTGTCGGCGGCTACGGCAACTGCCTCGGCCTGCCCAACATCGGTGGCGAGTTGGTCTTCGACCCCTCCTACCAGGGCAACCCGCTGCTCAACGCGTTGTGCCTGGGTGTGCTGCCGGTCAACCGGTTGCAGAACAAGGCCGCCGCCGGCCCGGGCAACGTTGTCGTCCTGATGGGCGCCAAGACCGGCCGGGACGGCATCGGCGGCGTCTCGGTGCTGGCCAGCGCCACCTTCGACGAGGGCAGCGAGGCACGCCGGCCGGCCGTGCAGGTCGGTGACCCGTTCACCGAGAAGCTGCTGATCGAGGCGTGCCTCGAGCTGTACGACGGCCAACTGGTCGTCGGCATCCAGGACCTCGGCGGCGCCGGGCTGACCTGCGCGCTCACCGAGACCGCCGCCGCTGCCGGCACCGGCATGCGGGTCTGGCTGGAGCGGGTGCCGCTGCGCGAGCCCTCGATGGACCCGCACGAGATCCTCGCCAGCGAGTCGCAGGAGCGGATGCTGCTGGTCGTCGAGCCGGACAAGCTGGACGCGGTGCTCAAGACCTGCGAGAAGTGGGGCGTGCTCGCCACCGCGATCGGTGAGGTCACCGCACCGGAGCCGGACGGCCGCCCCGGTCGACTGCTGATCACCTGGCAGGACCACCTGGTCGTCGACGTGCCGCCGGGATCGCTTGTCGACGACGGTCCGGTCTACGCCCGGCCGATGCGTGAGCCGGCCGACCTGATCCTGCTCCAGGCCGACCGGGCCGAGACGCTGCCCCGCCCGGCCGACCCGGCGGCGCTGCGGGAGACCCTGCTGCGCATGATCGCGTCGCCGAACCTGGCCGACAAGACCTGGGTCACCGAGCAGTACGACCGCTACGTGCTGGGCAACACCGTGCTCGCCCAGCCGGAGGACGGCGGCGTGATCCGGATCGACGAGCGGACCGGCCTCGGCGTGGCGCTGTCGGTGGACGGCAACGGCCGGTACGCGAGGCTCGACCCGTACCACGGCACCAAGCTGGCGCTGGCCGAGGCGTACCGGAACGTGGCGGTGACCGGCGCGAGGCCGATCGCCGTGACCAACTGCCTCAACTTCGGCTCCCCGGAAGACCCGGGCGTGATGTGGCAGTTCGCCGAGGCCGTGCGCGGCCTCGCGGACGGCTGCCTGGAGCTGGGCATCCCGGTGACCGGCGGCAACGTCAGCTTCTACAACCAGACCGGCGCGGCGGCCATCCACCCGACCCCGGTGGTCGGTGTGCTGGGTGTGCTGGACAACGTCGCCGACCGGGTGCCGATGGGCTTCGTTCCGCGCCCCGGTGGCGATCACGACCAGCTCTACCTGCTCGGCGAGACGAACGTGGAGCTGTCCGGCTCGGAGTGGGCGTGGGTGACGCACGAGCACCTCGGCGGCATCCCGCCGCAGGTCGACCTTCTCCGGGAGAAGGCGCTGGCCGACCTGCTGGCCGAGGCCGCCCGGGTGGGTCACCTGGCCTCCGCGCACGACCTCTCCGACGGCGGCCTCGCCCAGAGCCTGGTCGAGTCCTGCCTGCGGCGTGGCGTCGGTGCCCGCATCGCGGTGCCGGAGCAGTTCGCCGAGGGCTCGATGCCGTTCGTCTACCTGTTCAGCGAGTCCGCCACCCGGGCGCTGGTGTCGGTGCCGCGCGGCCACGACAAGGCGTTCGCGGCGCTCTGCGCCGAGCGGGGGGTGCCGTTCGAG
Organism: Micromonospora sp. NPDC005203; assembly: GCF_042872705.1. Lineage (NCBI taxonomy): Bacteria > Bacillati > Actinomycetota > Actinomycetes > Micromonosporales > Micromonosporaceae > Micromonospora > Micromonospora sp. NPDC005203. The sequence continues at coordinate 53,167 of NZ_JBIAKV010000001.1, forward strand.
CTGATCGGTGTCACCGACCCGACCGGCGGCGCCCTTGAGGTGCACGGCCAGTTCCGGGTCGAGCTGGACGAGCTGCGCCGGGCGCACACCGAGACGTTGCCGCGCCTCTTCGGGGGTTCGGCGGCCGTCGAGGTGCCCGCGCCGGCCACCGGCGTGGCGGGCGCGGTCGAGGCCGTCCCACTGCCGGTCGCCCCGGCGGAGCGGATCGACCCGGCTGAGGTGCTCTCCGAGCCGATCGCCGCTTCGGGGCCGTCTCCGGAGACCGGCGCTGTCGAGCCGATCGGTCCGGCACAGCCTGGTCGGTCGTCCGAGTCTGACACCGGTGTCACCGAGCCGTCGCCTGACGAGCGCTGAGGCGTTGGCGGCCGCTGTCTACGGCCAACCCGGCTCCGGTGCCCGGTTCGACTGGGGGCTGACCGGGGCGGCCGAGCTCGGCCGGGTCTGCGCGGCGCTGGTGGTGGTGGACGTGCTGTCGTTCACCACCGCCGTGGAGGTGGCGGTCGCCCGGGGCATGCGGGTGCACCCGTTCCCCTGGGGCGAGCAGGCCGCCGAGTACGCGGTGCGCGTCGGCGCGGTCGCGGCGGTGGGAAGACGGCAGGTGAGCGCGGAACACCCGTGGTCGCTCTCGCCCGCCGCGCTGAGCACCGCACCGGTGGTGGCGGATCTGGTGCTCCCCTCACCGAACGGCTCCGCCATCAGCGCCGCCGCCAGCGCCACCGGCCTGCCGGTGGTCGCGGCGTGCCTGCGTAACGCACGGGCCGTCGGGCGTTGGCTACGCCGCCAGGGGTACGGCACCGTGGACGCTCCGATCGGCGTGATCGCCTCCGGGGAACGGTGGCCGGACGGGTCGCTGCGCCCGTCGGTGGAGGACCAACTCGGTGCCGCCTCGGTGCTCGACGCTCTCTCCGGCGTACCGGGCGGGCTGTCCGTGGAGGCTGCCATGGCACTTGCCGCGCTGGCGAGCACCCCGGATGTGCCAGCCGCGGTGCGGGGGAGCGTGTCCGGGCGGGAGTTGACCGAGGGCGGCTTCGCCGAGGACGTGAACATCGCCGTCCGGATCGGCGTGTCGGACGTCGTGCCGGTGCTCAACCAGGGTGTCTTCTCCGCCGCCTGATCGGTGCTCAACCCACGTCGGGCCGGGCTGCGCCGGGCCGGGCCGGGCTGCGCCGGGCCGGGCTGCGTCGGGCCGGGCCGCGTCGGGCCGGGCCGCGTCGGGCCGTGTCCAGCCGCGTTGGGTGGCGCGTTCGGTGATCAACTCGGCTTGCAGGAAGCCGGGGTGTCCAGGCATGCGGGATGCCACGACTTCCTTGAGCACGAGTGGACCTTGAATGCGAAACGGCCACCCGGAGGACCCGGGTGGCCGTTTTCGTGCGCTGTGGTCGGTCAGTCGTCGAGCCAGTCGAGACGTCGGCCGCCCCGGTCGGTCGGCGGCGGGGTCTCCGGTCGGGGCCGACCGGCGGCCGGCTGACCGTAGCCGCCCTGCTCGTAGCCGCCCTGCTCGTAGC
>NZ_JBIAKV010000001.1:54766-84203 GCF_042872705.1 Micromonospora sp. NPDC005203
GTAGCCGCGGTCGTCGTAGCCGCCGCGCTGCTGCGGGGGCTCCTGGCCGTAGGTGCCGCCCTGGTCGTAGCCGCCGGCCGGTTGGCCGTAGCCGCCCTGCTCGTAGCCGCGGTCGTCGTAGCCGCCGCGCTGCTGCGGGGGCTCCTGGCCGTAGGTGCCGCCCTGGTCGTAGCCGCCGGCCGGTTGGCCGTAGCCGCCCTGGTCGTAGCCGCCGGCCTGCTGGCCGCCGTACCCCCCGGTCGGCTCGGCGGCCCGAGCGCCGCCGTACGGAGCCGGATCGGGCTGGCCGTACCCCGGCCCCTGCTCCGGCTGGTAGACGCCCGTGGCGTACGGGTCGGCCGGTGCCGGGTACTGGGTGCTCTCGCCGGTGTACCGGCCGGTCGGCTCGTCGTACCGCTCGCCGTAGGCCGCTCCGCCTGCGGGTGCGGGCGGGTAGGCAGCGGTCCCCCCGGCCTGGGCGGGGTAGTCGCGGCTGCCGTAGCCGCCGCCGGACGCGGGGGCGTTGCCGTAGCCGCCACCGGCGGCCGGCGCGGCGCCGTAACCAGCGCCGGAACCGGGTGCCGCACCGTAGCCGTCAGCCGCGCCATAGCCGCCCTCGGCACCTGCCGGGGTGCCGTAACCGCCGCCGGACGCGGGGGCGTTGCCGTAGCCGCCGGCCCCGTACCCGCCGGGCGCGGGCTCGTCGCCGTAGCCGGCGCCGCCCCAACCCTGCTGCCCCGCGCCGCCGTACGCCTGCGCCGGGGCGCCGTACGGGTCCGGTGGGACGTCGTCGACCACCGGGCGGTGCATCATCGTCGGTGCCTCGCTCAGCGCCGCACCGCCGACCATGGTCGGGTCCGCGCCGCCGACGGGCCGGCCGCCGGCCATCCGGGCCTGGTCGTCGGGGCCGCGGTAACCGCCCCGTGCCGGCGGCACCACAGCGCCGCCACCAGCCGCAGCCGGGGCGTCGTCGTCGTCGCCGTTCTCCTTGCGCTTCATCCAGAGCAGGACGATCGTTCCCACACCGGCGGCCACCAGCAGACCACCGAGCAAAATGATCAGGTACGAGTCCGCGCCGTTGCCGCCTTCCTCGGTCTTCGAGGCGTTCGCCGGCGGGCCCGCGCTGGCGCCGTCGGCGCCCTGGTCGTTCGCGCCCTCATCGGCTGGCTCCTCGGTGGGAGTGGCCTCGGCGGTGGTGGACGGCGTGGCGCTGGGCGTCACCTCGACCTTGATCGCGAGGCTGATCCGTTGCCCGGTGATGGCCTGCCCGGCAGCGGCGGTCAGCGTCTTGCGGGCCTGCACGTTGTCGAAGGTGGCACCCAGGTCGAGCCGACCCGGCGCGATCGGCTTCTCCGTGGTGCCGGTGAAGCGGAAGTTGCCGCTGCCGTCGCTCGTGGTGTCGAAGCGCTTGCCGGTGCTGTCCAGCAGCATGACCACCGCGTTCGGCACGGCCTTGCTGTCGGCCTGGACGACCACCTTGCCGGAGACCGACTGCACGGTCGGCGTCTGCGGCGGTGGCGGCGCGGCGGCCGCCTTGACGGTGACCCGGAGCGTGCGGGAACCACCGTCTCCCGACACCGTGATCTTCGCCGAGGCGCCGTTGGCCGCAGGCGCGTCGCCCGCTGCCGTCAGGGTCAGCGTCACTGGTTTCGGGTCGGCCGAGTCGAAGTTGATCGGCCCGCAGCCCCCGCAGGTGACGCCGTCGGGCAGGTCGGTGATGTCGATGTCCGCGGACTTCTCGTCCGGGTCCGGTCGGACGAGCACGTTGACGGTGCTGCTCTTGCCCGCGTCGATCGTGGCCGAGTTGTCAGCTGTGCTGATCTTGGCGGCCATTGCTGGTGTGGCGGGGACGGCGAGCAGAGCGCCGGCAACCAGCGCTCCGACCACACCGGCCCGCTGCTTCCAGGCACGTCGGTGTGTTGACACGTCCACCGCCTTCCGGGCTGACTTCCCTCTGACCGGCGGGGCGCCGGGCCGGGGATCATCACGGTTCGAATACGCCGTCGGCAACTATGCCTTGTCCAACTGGATTGGCGCGACCCAGGGCCAACGTCAGGTGGCTGGCCTTCGGGTCGTATCGTCCCTTCGTGTCCTCTCCGCACAGTAAGTCCGCTGCCGTTGCGGCCGCGTTGTCGGCGCTCGATGAGGGGCGTACACCCGAACGGCCGGTGTTCCGAGAGGCGGTCCGGTCGTTGTTGGCCATCCTCGCGGAGCGCGCCCCCGGCCGATCGGTGGAGGTGCGCGTACCACCATACGGTGCGATCCAGTGCGTACCCGGGCCTCGACACACCAGGGGAAACCCGTCAAACGTGGTCGAGATGGCCGCGGACACGTGGTTGGAGTTGGCCACCGGGCGGATCGGATGGGCGGAGGCGGTCACCGAGGGTCGCGTCCAGATGAGCGGTGTCCGGGCGGACCTCTCGGCCTATCTTCCCCTCTGATCGTCCGATGTCCTACTCACCGTGACGCTCGGCATGGGAAACGTGACTATCTGTGTTGATGGCGATTCGCGTACACTGTCAGGCGATGAGAGTGGTCCCGGCAGACGAGTGTGGATCCGCCCGTGATCCCGCCCAGCCGGTCCAGACCAGCATGAGGGAGCGGTAGGTGCCCCGAGGCGACGGCCGGCTGAGCCACGACCTTGACCCCCAACGACCTGGCCCCCAAGACGCCTGTGGTGTCTTCGGCGTCTGGGCGCCCGGCGAAGAGGTCGCCAACCTGACCTATTTCGGCCTCTACGCCCTGCAACACCGCGGCCAGGAGGCGGCGGGCATCGCGGTGAGCGATGGCTCCGGCGTGGTGGTCTACAAAGACCTCGGCCTGGTGGCCCAGGTCTTCGACGAGCCCACCCTGGCGAGCCTGCGCGGCCACCTGGCCATCGGGCACGCCCGATACTCCACGACCGGCGCGTCCAACTGGGAGAACGCCCAGCCGACGATCCGGTCCACCACCTCCGGCACGACCATCGCGCTGGCCCACAACGGCAACCTGGTCAACACCGCCGAGTTGGAGAAGGAGGTCGCCGAGCGCGGCCTCGTCGCGGACGGTTCGACGAACGACACCTCCCTGGTGACGATGCTGCTCGCCGGCCGACCGGATCTGTCGGTAGAGGCGGCCGCTCTGGAGGTGCTGCCGCAGCTGCGCGGCGCGTTCAGCTTCGTCTTCATGGACGAGTCGACCCTCTACGCGGCCCGCGATCCGCACGGCGTCCGCCCGCTGGTGCTCGGCCGCCTGGAGCGCGGGTGGGTGGTGGCCAGCGAGACGGCCGCCCTGGACATCGTCGGTGCGAGTGTGGTCCGTGAGGTTGAGCCGGGCGAGCTGATCGCGATCGACGAGAACGGGCTGCGCTCCACCCGGTTCGCCGCGCCCGAGCCGAAGGGCTGCCTCTTCGAGTACGTCTACATCGCCCGTCCGGACGCCACGATCGCCGGGCGCAACGTCCACGCGGCCCGGGTGCAGATCGGTCGACAGTTGGCCAAGGAGCACCCGGTCGAGGCCGACCTGGTGATCCCGGTGCCGGAGTCCGGCACCCCGGCCGCGATCGGCTACGCGGAGGCGTCCGGCATCACCTACGGTGCCGGCCTCATGAAGAACCCGTACGTGGGTCGCACGTTCATCCAGCCGTCGCAGACCCTGCGTCAGCTCGGCATCCGCCTCAAGCTCAACCCGCTGCGGGAGAACGTCCGGGGCAAGCGGTTGGTGGTCGTGGACGACTCGATCGTGCGGGGCAACACCCAGCGCGCCATCGTCCGGATGCTGCGTGAGGCAGGGGCGCTGGAGGTGCACGTCCGGATCTCCTCGCCGCCCGTCAGTTGGCCGTGCTTCTACGGCATCGACTTCGCCACCCGGGCGGAGCTGCTGGCCAACGGGTTGGACAACGACGGCATCCGGCGCTCCATCGGCGCCGACACGCTGGGTTACGTGTCCCTTCCCGGCCTGATCGCCGCAACCGAGCAGCCGAAGACCCGGCTGTGTCGGGCATGTTTCGATGGGGAGTACCCGATCGAGTTGCCGGCCGGCAACCTGATCGGCAAGCACGTGCTCGAAGGGGTGGGTCGACGGGTCACGAACTCGGCGCCGGAAGCCCCGCACACAAACGGCTCGTCCGTCGCCACTCCGGGTGGCGTTACCGCAAACCGCCCGTAGCACCAACCGGCGCGGCCCGGCCACCGTCGGCGCGGCACCGAGAACCAAAGGGGAGAACCGTGACGCACGTGTCCGAGCGCAACGGCGCAGGAAGCAGCCCGACCGGCGCCGGCGGCGACCGACAGCCCTGGACTGCCGGCACCAGCCGGCAGGCCCGCAAACGCTCGGTCTCGTACGCCGACGCCGGAGTTTCCATCGACGCGGGCGACCGCGCGGTCGAACTGCTCAAGTCGAAGGTGCGCCAGACCCGCCGCCCTGAGGTGATGGGTGACCTCGGTGGGTTCGCCGGCCTGTTCCGGCTGGACACGAAGAAGTACAAGAGCCCGATCCTGGCGTCCTCCACCGACGGGGTGGGCACCAAGCTGGTTATCGCCCAGCAGATGGACATCCACGACACCGTCGGCATCGACCTGGTCGCGATGGTCGTCGACGACCTGGTGGCCTGTGGTGCCGAGCCGCTGTTCCTGCTCGACTACATCGCCACCGGTGAGGTCGTGCCGGACAAGGTCGCCGAGATCGGCGCGGGCATCGCCGACGGTTGCCGCTACGCCGGCTGCGCGCTGCTGGGCGGGGAGACCGCCGAGCACCCCGGCGTGCTCCGCCCGGACGAGTACGACATCTCCGCGACCGGTGTCGGCGTGGTCGAGGAAGCCGACATCCTCAGCCCGGAGCGGGTCGAGGTGGGCGACGCGGTGATCGCCATGCGATCCTCCGGCCTGCACTCCAACGGCTACTCGCTGGTTCGGCACGTGCTGCTCGGTGCCGCCCGGATGCGACTCGACATCGTGATCGACGACTTCGGCCGGCAGCGGACTCTCGGCGAGGAGCTGCTCACCCCGACCAAGATCTACGCCAAGGACTGCCTCAAGCTGATCGCCGAGGCGGAGGTGCGGGCGCTGTCCCACATCACTGGCGGAGGCATCCCCGGCAACCTGGTCCGGGTGCTGCCGGAGCACGTCGACGCGGTGGTCAACCGCTCCACGTGGAAGCCGCAGCCGATCTTCGACCTGATCCAGTCGAAGGGTCGCATCGACGACCACGACATGGAGTCGACCTTCAACATGGGTGTCGGCATGTTCGCGATCGTGTCGGCGGAGGACGCTGACCGCGCGTTGGCCACGCTCACCGGCCGTGGGGTCGAGGCCTGGCAGGCCGGTGAGATCATCGAGGGCACCGGCAACGTGCAGATGGTCGGTCAGCACACCCGAGGTTGATCACGCGCTGGTGATCGTACGGGCACCTGATCAGGGCTTCACCCGAGTGGCCAATGCCGCCTAGCCTGAAGGGCTCAGGCTAGGCGGAGGAGGGCGATGGCTGCTCGGGGACAGTCGTTCAGCGGGATGCGCGGTCTGGCGGCCGTCCCGTCGTACGTCGTCATGCAGCCGACCACCCTCTGCAACCTCGACTGCACATACTGCTACCTGCCGTTTCGGGCCGCCGACCGGCGGATGCCGGTGACGGTGGCCGCGGCGGTCGCGGCGGCGGTCAACCCCTGGGCGGCGACGGGCCGGTTCTCGGTGGTCTGGCACGGCGGTGAGCCGCTGGCGGCCGGCCGGGAGCACCTGGCCGACCTGATGGCACCGTTCGGGCCCGATGTCGAACATCACGTGCAGACCAACGCCACCCTGATCGACGACGACTGGTGTGACTTCTTCACCAGGCACGAGATGCGGGTGAGCGTGAGCGTCGACGGTCCCCGGTCGCGCAACGGTGACCGGGTCAACCGGGGCGGCCAGCCGGCGTACGACCGGATCCTGCGGGGTGTCGAGGCGCTGCGTCGGCACGGCCTGCCGTTCTCCGCGCTGGCGGTGGTGTCCCGGCCGGAGCCGGGGCTCGCCACCGAGCTGTACGACTACTTCCTCGACCTGGGTTGCGACGTGTTGGGCGTCAACATCGAGGAGACCGAGGGGGTCAACACCCGCGACAACAGCCACGACCCGGCTGCGGTGACCGGCTTCTGGGCCGAGTTGGTCGCGGCCTGGCGTCGGGATCCCCGGATCCACCTGCGCGAGATCGAGTGGTCGCTGCGCTACGCCGCGGCCGTGCTCGACAACTCGGCGGACGGGGTGCTGCCCCGCCACCTGGACCCGATCCCGACGATCGGTCACGACGGCTCGGTGATCGTGCTGTCCCCGGAGTTAGCCGGCTTCAGCGACCCTCGCTACGGCGACTTCAGCAGCGGCAACGTGCTGCGAACCCCGCTGGCGGAGATCATCGCCGGTGCCGCGGCGACGCCGTGGGTCGGCGAGTTCCTGGCCGGGGTGGAGGCCTGCCGGGTGTCCTGTCCGTACTTCGGTTTCTGCGGGGGTGGCCATGCCGCCAACCGTTACTTCGAGCTGGGGCGTTTTGACGGTACGGAGACCGAGCACTGCCGCAACAGCAAGATCCGCCTATTGGAGGGAGTGTTGGAGCATGCCCGAGACCACCAGTCACCGGCGCCCTGAGCGCGAAGCGGACGACGGCGTCACCGAACGGGTGCGGGAGGCGGGTCCTGCGCTCGTCGCGCTGTTGCAGGAGGCCGAAGACGCGCGGAGGCTGCGCTCCGAGGTTTCGGGAAGCGACGGCGCCAGCGCGGTCTGCGCCTGGAACCACTTCGAGAACATCCCGACGTTCTACAACTGGAACAATCGCCCACGCTGAGGTGAGCCACGATCGGGGGCCTGTCGGGCGACCGGAGTCACTCCGGTCGGGTCAGGCCCCTGATCGTCGGCTACTACACCTGCACGGAACGTGCGTGAGCACGCGGACTTACCGCGTGCTCAGTTGCGTCGAGAGGTCAGCGGGTCGGACGGACCCAGGGATCCGGGTCGTCGTCCGCGTGATCCTCATCATCGTCGTCGACGGACTCTTTCGAGTTGTCGTCGAAGTGGTGCTCAGACTTACCAGCACCCGCCAGTTCGCGCTGCAAGGCGGTGAGGTCGGTGTTCGGGGAGTGGTACTTCAACTCCCGGGCCACCTTTGTCTGCTTGGCCTTAGCACGGCCGCGCCCCATGGCTCGACCCCCTCGCACAGAATGCGGGGCAGCCCGAAGGCGGGCCCCGATGACGTCAGGCATCTCTCGTGGCTCTTACGGTACATGGGGATGCCATCGTTCGGCACCTCGGGTTACCGTCAGCCGGCTCTGCGCGTCGCGTCGATCCGGCCGTCACCCAGTGTACCGGGTAAGGAGTGGATCGGTTAGCACCCGTGACACCGGACAAACCGCATGAAAGTTGACCCGACTTCAGCTTACCCAGGCGAGCCGGCCAGGGGGGCCCGGAGGCGGATCCCGTCGATCCGCCTCCGGAAACGCTCAGCGCAGGTGGATCCCGCGCAGCCGGCCGATGTCCGCCATCCGCCGCTCCGCCAGCCGGTCCGCGGCCACCGCCGGCGGCACGCCCTCGGCGTCAGCCAGGCGCAGGATCTCGCGCGTGGTGTCGTAGATCCGGGTCGCCCGCAGCTTCGCCCGCTCGAAGTTGAAGCCCTCGATCTCGTCGGCCACCTGGATGACGCCGCCCGCGTTGACGACGTAGTCCGGGGTGTAGAGGATGCCCCGGTCGGCGAGCAGCTTCTCGATGCCCGGGTGGGCGAGCTGGTTGTTCGCGGCGCCGGCCACCACCTTGGCGCGCAGCGCCGGCACGCTCTCGTCGTTCAGGGCGCCGCCCAGCGCACAGGGCGCGTACACGTCGATGTCCGCGGCGGCCAGCGCGCTGACGTCGTCCAGAAGGGTGACCTGCGGGTGGTTGGTACGCACCCATGCCAGCGCCTTCGGGTTGACGTCGGTGGCGACCACCTCGGCGCCGTCTTCGAGCAGGTGCCCGGTGAGGTACTTGCCGACCTTGCCCAACCCGGCCACCCCGACCCGGCGGCCCCGCAGGCTCGGGGTGCCCCAGACGTGCTCGGCGGCCGCCCGCATGCCCTGGAAGACACCCCAGGCGGTGAGGATCGACGAGTCGCCGGCACCACCGTGCTCCACGCTGCGCCCGGTCACGTAGCGGGTCTCCCGGGCCACGACGTCCATGTCCGCCACGTACGTGCCGACGTCACAGGCGGTGTAGTAGCGACCGCCCAGCGACTCCACGAAGCGTCCGTACGCGCGCAGCAGCGCCTCGCTCTTGATCTGCTCCGGGTCACCCCAGATGACGGCCTTGCCGCCGCCCAGGTCCAGCCCGGCGAGCGCGTTCTTGTACGCCATCCCGCGCGACAGGTCGAGCACGTCGGCGAGGGCGTCGTCCTCGCTGGCGTACGGGTAGAAGCGGGTGCCGCCGAGCGCCGGCCCCAGCGCGGTGGAGTAGATCCCGATGATCGCCTTCAGGCCGCTCTGCTTGTCCTGGCAGAACACGACCTGTTCGTGACCTGTCGGTACCGGGTCGTCGGTGCTCGCGAATACACCCATTGTTGGCTCCTGGAGTGGTGTGCGCCCTTGTGGGACGCGGACCTGGTGGACGCCGGCGGGGATGCTGCCGGTGTGATCGAGCCTAGTATCGGCCGCCCTGCGAGCGCTCGACGCGCCACCGCCGTCCCACGTTGCGGCGCGCGTGGTTCGGCCGCTGACCGCGTACGGGTGCGGTTCGTGGGAGGATCGCGCCGTGCCGTCGCTCTTCGCTTCTTACCTGCGCGTGTACGAACCGCTGACCGCCTTCGACCGAGACCGGCAGAGCTACTGGCGTCGCTACGTCTCCGAGGGGCGGGCGGTGGCTCCGGTCGAGGGTCCCGGCCGGCAGCGGACGGCGGTGATCGAGGCGCTGGGCGCTGGCTGGACCCGACTGCCGGACCTGCCGGAAGAGGCGTACGTCCTGGAGACGGACGACAGCCTGCTGGTCTGCCCCTGGAACCTGCGGATCCGGGTCGCTGAGGCGGCGCTCAGCGCCCGGGACGGGGTGCCCTCGGTGCTCGCCGACGCCTTCGTGCCGCCGGTGCTGGCCGGGCAGGCCAGGGCGGTGATCGACGACTGGCGCAGTGGTGCCCGGGTGCTGGAGCACGGGGTGCCCCGGGTGCACGAGCAGATCGCCACGTGGGGCGTGCCGCTGCGCTGGTTCGTGCTCTTCGAGCCGGCCGAGCGGGACCTGGTCACCCAGCCCGGTCGCCGGGCGCTGCGCTACCGCACGGAGATCTCCAAGGCCCGCCGTCGGTCGTCCCGGGCGCTGTCCGTCCTGCGCAAGTCGGTGGGCGAGGCGCCGATCACCGAGGCGGTGGAGGAGGCGGCTCGATGGCTGGAGGAGTTCCATCCTCGGTCGGTGGTCGAACTGGACTACGGCGGCCTGGTCGACCTGCTTCCCGACGAGACTCTCGCGGCGGACGACTCGCCCGAACTGGTCGCCGAGGGCCTGGCGGGGCTGTCGCGGGGTGAGGCGGAGGAGGCGTCCGCCGCGTACGACAAACTGGTCGCCCGGTGGCGTGCGGTGCAGCTGCTGGAGCGGTGTAACTAGGGCATATGCTCGTAGGAGCGCTCCCAAGGTGAAGTTCGCTCGTAGTCGACGCATCACGAACCGTGATCATGAGTCCCAATAAGGTAGCTTCTGCCGTGTAAAAGTCGCAAAAATCGGGCATGGTTCATCCGTCCGTCTAGGGACCTTCATCCGTTCGGCCCATGTCGGACATCGGGGACTAGCCGGACCATGGGAGACGCGTCGGCCGGCGGGACCCCGGCCGATGTCTATACATGTGGAGGAGTGACCGATGGCATCGCGAACGCACGAACCAGAGCCGCTACTCACGCCGGCCGAGGTGGCGTCGATGTTCCGTGTCGACCCGAAGACGGTGACCCGGTGGGCCAAGGCGGGCAAGCTCAGCGCCATCCGCACTCTGGGTGGCCACCGTCGATACCGTGAGTCGGAAGTCAGGGCGTTGCTGCAGGGTCAGATCCCGCAGCAGCGGCAGGGCGACTGAGCGGCTCCAGTTTTTCCGGTCAGGGGCGGTGGATCTCGATCCGCCGCCCCTTTCCATGGCCGGGGTGACAGCCGACCGACCTCAGCGTCGGGCCGCGGTCGGCGTCACCCCCGGCGCGAGTCCTCGGTCAGCGTCAGCCGGATGCCGACCGTGCCGCCCTCGCCGCGGCGCAAGCGGCTGCCCAGCAGGCTCAGCCGGCCGATCAGCCGGTACTTGTGCTTGAGCAGATCACGAACCCGACCGGTGTCACCACCGCCGTAGATCGTGGCGTGAGCTGACACCTCCGCCCCGTGCGGCCGCCCCCGCACGTCGCACGGTGCCACGGTCACCTGGCCGTTGTTGCGGATCCGTTTGACCTTGCCCGAGTCGGCCCCGGTCCAGACCGCCAGCGCCTCACCGTCGCGGACCGCCCAGACCGGGGTCGGCACCGCCCGACCATCCTTGCGGAAGGTCGTGAGCAGCAGATATTTCTCGGCGGACAGCCGGTCCAGCGTGGTCACGCCGCCAGGATACGGCCGCCACCGGCCGCCGAGTGGACAGATAGCGTGAACGCCGTGACGGGCGAGCCTCAAATCGGTGACGTGATCGGCGAACTGCTGCGGGACACGCTTGCCGTGGCCACCGGGGTGGGACCGCGACCGCTTGTCGGCGGCCGACTACCCCGGCCGGTCATCGAGATCATCGAGCGGGACGACGGTCTCATCAACGGCGCCCCGGCCGCCCACTACCTGGACGGGCCGCAGGATTGGCAGCCGTACGACCACCGGGCCGTGGACCGGGTACGCGGCCAGACGCTCGACATCGGCACCGGCGCCGGCCGGATCGCGCTACTGCTCCAGGAGCGCGGCGTACCGGTCACCGGGCTGGACACCTCCGCGGGTGCGCTGGCGGTCAGCCGGCGTCGTGGCGTCCGACGGCTGGTGCACGGCACCGTCGACACCCACGTCGCCGACGGACGGCGGTACGACACGTTCCTGCTGCTCGGCAACAACCTCGGGCTGTTCGAGGGGCGGGAGCGCGCTCCCGAGTTCCTGGCCGCGCTCGCCGCGCTGGCCCGACCGGGTGCGCAGATCATCGCGCACGGCACCGACCCGTACGGCACCCGCGACCCGTTGCACACCAGCTATCACGAGCGCAACCGCCGGCGCGGCCGGCTCAGCGGTCAACTCCGGCTCCGGCTGCGCTACCGCGAGCTGAGCACCGAATGGTTCGACTACCTGGTGTGCTCGGCCGACGAGTTCGCCGCGCTGGTGCACGGCACCGGCTGGCGGCTGACCGACGTGGATGATCGGGACGCCCCCTACTACCTGGCCACCCTGCGCCTCGCCGAGTGAGCGACGGCCCCTGCGCCAGCGAGCGCAGGGGCCGTCGTGCCGCTCAGACCTGGACGGTCGGGGGGAGCTGCTCGGGCGGGAGGCCGCCGTCGCCGTCGACCACCTCGTCCGGTTGGCCGTCCTCGTCGATGTCGACCATGGTGATGTCCACCTTGCCGTCACCGTCGGTGTCGAACTGGAACAGGTCGGCCTTGCCGTCGCCGTCGGTGTCCACCACCCACACGTCGGTCTTGCCGTCGTTGTTGGTGTCCGCGCGCAGCAGTTCGACCCGCTCGTCGCCCCGGGTCTCCACGATCGCGGAGTCGGTGACGCTCTCCGGTGCCTGGCTCATGTCGACTGGTCCTTCCCTCGATTGACGGGCCGTCATTACCCGATCCCGCGCTCCCCCAAGCATGGGCCGGATCGTCGAGCTGTCTAGGGTCGCAACATGAGCGAGCGGAGCAGGCGAAACATCCAGCTCGGTGTGGCGGGGACCCCGCGCGCCGGCCGGCGGGACAGGGAGGCGTGATGAGCGGACGTTTCGTGGTCGTCGGTGCCGGCACGATGGGGCTCGGCATCGCGTACGTGGCGGCCGGCACCGGGCACACGGTCGAACTGGTCGAGGTGGACCCGGAGCGGGGCAGGGCCGCGCAGAACCGGCTCGCCGAGCTGTGGGAACGGGCCGTGCAACGCGGAAAGCTGAGCGCCGACGAGGCCGCCACGCACCGGCAGCGGGTCACGCTGCGGCCGGCGCTCGCCGAGGTCGCCCCGGCCCCCGAGGTGATCGTGGAGGCGGTGCCGGAGCGGCTGGACCTGAAGCGCGCGGTCCTGCGCGACGCCGCGGCGCTGCGCCCGGCACTGCTGGCCAGCAACACCTCCAGCATCGCCATCGGTGACCTGGCCGCCGGGTTGGACGCGCCCGAGCGCTTCCTCGGCCTGCACTTCTTCAACCCGGTCTGGGCCATGGCCCTCCTGGAGATCGTGGTCGGCCCGGCCACCGCCGAGGAGACCACCGCCGCAGCCGTCGCGCTCGCCGCCCGGTTGGGCAAGGACCCCGTCGTCGTACGCGACCTGCCCGGCTTCGCCACCTCCCGACTCGGAGTCACCCTCGGGCTGGAGGCGATCCGGATGGTCGCCGACGGGGTTGCCAGCCCCGCCGACATCGACAAGGCGATGGTGCTCGGCTACCGGCACCCGGTCGGTCCGTTGGAGCTCACCGACCTGGTCGGCCTCGACGTGCGGCTGGACATCGCCCGTACCCTCCAGGCCGCGTACGGGGACCGCTTCGCGCCGCCACCACTGCTCGTGGAGATGGTGGACGAGGGGCGGCTGGGCAAGAAGTCGGGGCACGGCTTCTACGAGTGGAACGCCGGGGTCAAGCAGTGAGCGCGAGGAGTGAGCTTGCGAGCCCCGCAGTCGCGAACGGAAGGCGGGCGCAGTGAGCGCGAGGAGTGAGCTTGCGAGCCCCGCAGTCGCGAACGGAAGGCGGGCGCAGTGAGCGGGCTACGGATCGAGGAGCGGCCGGACCGGCTGGTGGTGACCCTGGATCGGCCGGAGAAGCGCAACGCCATCGACGCTGACCTGATCGCCGAGCTGCACCAGGTCTGCGCCGAGCTGGAGGCGCGCCCTCGGCTGCTGCTGCTCACCGGTGGCACCGCCGGCATCTTCGCCGGTGGCGCCGACATCGCCCAGCTCCGGGAGCGGGGTCGCACGGACGCCCTGGCCGCGATCAATTCCGCCGCCTTCGCGCGGATCCGGGCGTTGCCGATGCCCACGGTGGCCGCCGTCGACGGCCCGGCGCTGGGCGGTGGCGCCGAACTGGCGTACTCCTGCGATCTGCGGGTGTGCACGGCGCGGGCGGTCTTCGGTCAGCCGGAGGTGCGGTTGGGGATCCTGGCCGGCGCGGGCGCGACTCACCGCCTGCCGGCGTTGATCGGTGAGGGCCGGGCCAAGGAGCTGCTCTTCACCGGCCGGCGGGTGGACGCCGCGGAGGCGCTGCGCATCGGCCTGGTGAACCAGGTGGTGCACGAGCCCGGCGAGCTGCTCACGGTGGCGCACGCGGTGCTGGACGAGATCGCCCTGGGCTCCCCGCTGGCGCTGCGGCTGACCAAGCTGGCGGTGGACGCGCCGGCCGCCGCGCACCCACATCTCGACCTGGTCAGTCAGGCGGTGCTCTTCGAGGACGAGGAGAAGCACCGGCGGATGACCGAGTTCCTGGAGCGCCGTCGGCCGCGGTGATTCCCGTAGACGAAACGGCCGCACCGACGCTCGCATCGGTGCGGCCGTTTCTCGCCTGTGGTGGTGCTACTGCCGGATCTGCACTCCGCTGTCGGCCAGCGACCGGATCACCGAGGCCGACTCACCGAAGCCGATGATCAGTACGGCGTCCGCGCCGAAGTCCTTGATCTCCTTGGCGCCGCCGGAGAAGTCCACCGGGGGAGCCTTGGCGTCGGCGGGCGGCTCGTAGGTGAGCAGCTTGAGGCGGTCGCTGGTGATGCCGGCCTTGTCCAGCTCGTCACGCACGGTGCCCTGCAGGCCCTCACCGTAGGAGTCCTTGCGGGCGACGATGACGATCTTCTGCGATCCGTCGCGGAGGATGACGTCGGCCAGCGCCCGACCCTGGAGGCTGTCCGGCGGCGCGGTGCGGAAGTAGAGGCCCCCGTCGTCCACGTCGGTCAGGCTGCTGTCGGTGTTGGAGGGGGAGAAGAGGATCTTCCCGGCCTGCACCACGTCCGGCAGCACCGCCCGGGAGATGCCCGAACCGCCCGCGCCGATGATCACGCTGACGCCCTCGGTCACGTGCTTGGCCACCATCGCCTTGGCCACCGCCGGGTTGGTGCCGTCGTCGCCGTCCACCCACGTCACCGGCTTGCCCAGTGCGCCACCTGCGGCGTTGATCTCGCGGATCGCCAGCGCGGCGCCGGCCGCCATCGGCGGATAGGCGATGGACAGGTCACCGGTCTTCGGCAGCAGGCCGCCCAGGATCAGCGGCTGTTGGTCGGGGTCCACGGTCGGCCGCTGCTTCTTCGGCTTCGGTGGCGTCTTGGTGCTCGCCGCCGATTCGATACCCGCGCCGACGAACTCGGTCTTGCCGTCGTTGATCTGCTGCCCGTCGAAGGTCAGCGTCGCGTAGCTCGCGGTGGCCGGCTCACCCTTGTCGGTGAAGCCCGCCCGCGTCAGCGAGACACCGCGGTACTCGACGTCCTGCCCGTTACGGGCCATGGCGAGGCACGTCGCCGGGTCCTCGCAGCGCTGCCCGTCGTTGGTCACGGCGACGATCTGCTTCGCGATGGCCGCCGGGTCGGTGCTTCCGGCCAGCTGAGCGGCGAGTACGGCGACGACCACCGCGTCGTACGTCTCGGCGGAGTACACGTAGTCCGTCAGCGCCGGATTGACGGTCTTCAGCCGACTCTTGAAGTCCTCAGGCAGCGGTACGAGTGGCGTGGTGCCCTTCATTCCGTCGACCAGACTCGCTCGTTCCTTCAACTCCGCTGGGTAGGAGTTGAGCATGTTGCCGTCCGTGCCGTAGAGGCGCACCTGTTGGGCGCTTGACTCCTTGGCCTTGTCATCCCCGCAAGCGCTTGTGGCGAGCAGGATCGTCGCGCAGGCAGCCAGTGAGGCTACCCGCGAGCGGCGTGATACGAACATGGTCGTCCTTCCTCCGGCGAAGGTCCGCTGCGCACATTAGCGTGCCGAGGCCATTGGCGGGACCGTGGAGGTGGCGTAAAGCGCAGGTAGCTCGCGTTGAACACGGACAGTGACGGTTGTCGGGATTACTTGACCGCCAGTCCTACTGTGCGCTGCGTGACGGACCTACCACAGCAGACGTTCGACGACGCGACCGCCGTGCTCCGCTCGGCGCTGACCGGAGATGGGGACGCGGTGGTGGGAGCATTCGACGCGGTCGTCGACCGGGCCGGCCTGAGCGGCGCGTACGGGGTGGCCTGGTGCCTTGCCGCGACGATGGTCGGCGACGCGCCAGCCGCCAGCGGGGCGGCGCTCGACTTCCCGGGAATCGATCAGGCTGACTACGACACCCGCTGGGTGGCCCGCTTCGTCAGCGCGTACGCCAATCGGGACGAACCGACCGGAGAGGCGCTGTTCGGTGCGGCGGCGGCCGACGGGCTGCTCCCGGACTGCCTGCTCACCCTGGCCGGCTCGACGATCGCCACCCTGCGCAGCCGCGCCGAGTGACCGCCGTGCGGTCGCGACGTCCGGCGGAACGGACGCCGCGCCCGCACGGTCGCTCAGAACGCGTGGTAGGCGATCAGCGGCTCGTACTCGTACCGCAGGTTCTCGAAGCGGACCTGGAAGTTGACCCCGTCCCGGACGTTCGTCGCCACCGTGGTCCAGTCTGAGTTGGCCGGGAGGTAGGTCCAGTAGTTGCAGCCGCTGGTCTTGTCGACGAAGATCACGCACGCCTCGGTGGCGTACACGCTCGCGTTGCGGACGTTGATGTCGCGACAGCGGGTCGTGGTGCGGAACTGGCCGGCCTGGCCGCCGTAGCGGCCGGTCTGGAAGAAGGACCGGACCGCCCCGCCGTAACAGGTGGCGAGCGGGGCGAAGGCGTTCGGCCCGGCGCTGACAGGTGCGACCGATCCGGTCGGTTCGGCCTGTGCGGGCGCGCCGGCGAAGAGCAGCGCGGTGGCCGTGGCGACGGCGAACAGTCGAGCGGTTGGGGATGGCATGCGTTCCTCCGGAAGCAGTTGACTGACCGTCCGTATTGGACTGATCATCGATCGTGACGATGATAACGATCGATTGATCGCGGCGCGGCCCCGGTGGCATCCGACCCGTGTGATAGCTCTTAGTCATGTCCGAGGCCATGCTGAGCAAGGTGCGTAAGCTGCTCGCCCAGGCCGAGGACCCGGCCTGCACGCCCGCCGAGGCGGAGGCGTTCACCGCCAAGGCGACCGAGCTGATCGCCCGCTACGGCGTGGACCGGGCGCTGCTCGCCGCCCGTGACCCGACCACCGACCCGGTCGGCGACCGGGTCCTGGACATCGTCGCCCCCTACGCCCGCGACAAGGTCGGCCTGCTCGCCGCGGTCGCCGAACCACTGCGCTGCCGCTGCGTACGACGCCGGCAGGGCAACGGCTTCGCGCTGCACCTGTTCGGCTTCGCCAGTGATCTGGAACGGGTGGACCTGCTCTTCACCTCACTGCTCGTGCAGGCGGCGCACGGCCTGGCCGCCACCGCGGTGCCGGCCGACGATCATCCCGCCGCCTTCCGCCGGTCCTGGCTGGCCGGTTTCGCGGAGGTGGTCGGAGGCCGGCTCTGGGCGGCGGAAACGGCGGCGGCCAGCGAGTCGGGGGTCCCGTCGGTGGCGCTGGTGCTGGCCGACCGCTCCGACCGGGTGCAGCGGCGGCTCGCCGAGCAGTACCCGCGGCTGCGCACCGCACCGCCACGCAGGTTGGGCGGCACCGGCTTCGGGTCGGGGGCGGAGGCCGGCCGCCACGCGGACCTGGGTGGTCGGGACCTCGGCGGCGCCAGGACGCCGGCCCGGCAACTTGGCCACTGAAGGCCGTGTGCAGGCTCGGCCCCCGATGGCCGCGGGGGTGGTGGGCTGGTGGCGCTGACGGTCAGGCGGGGGTGGTGGGCTGGTGGCGTGACACCGTCGCGACGTAGCGGGTGAGCAACTCGTGCCAGCCGGCGGTGAGTGCCTCGCGATATCCCTCGGCAGCCTCGCCGTGCCGGTCGAAGTGTCGGTGCTCCAGCTCGACCCGGGTGCGCTCCGGCCCCTCGCTGTGGAACAGCACCTCGACCTCGCTCGCGCGGGCCGGGTCCGGCACCGGCGCCCGGTCGGGGCCGATCTGCCAGACGAAGACCAACCGGCGCGGCGGGTCCCAGGTGAGCACCCGACCCCAGTCGGAGCGGAAGCCGTAAGGGCCGATCTCGTAGAGCATGCCGCCAGCCCGCGGCTCCATGCCCAGCTCGGCCAGCGCGTCCGGGCCGGACCAGGTGTATTCGGTGACCCACCAGTCGGTCAGCTCGTCGGTGAAAACCGCGAACGCGCGCTCGGCGTAACCCGGGACGTGGAGGCTGCACCGTAAGGAGAACCGGTCGACGTCCTGCCGGATGTCGGCCGGATCAGTCATTTCCTGTCCCATAGGCCCGGACCATACCGGCTGATGCCCGCGTGTGCAGCTTCGTGCGGTGCCCGGTTCCGGACATGCAGTCTGTCGATGTCCCACGGACGGGATGCCCGGCCGAAAAGCGGGTAACCGCGCCGAACGACCCGGACGACCGGGCCGGTCTGCAGGCGGGCGGGAGAGCATGGGCGAGAGCGCGCAGCAGCGGGAGCCGGACCGGGTGGACCCGGACGTCCTGCTCGACATTCCGAAGGTCTCCGTCGACTCGATCCGGGTGGCGGTCGACGGCCTGGACGCCGACCTGTCGCTGCGAGCCCGGGTGGCCAACCTGATCCAGGTCGACGCCGGCGTACGGGTGCGCCTGAACACCGGTGAACTGGACATCAACGGGGTGCACGCCGAGGCGCAGTTGCGGGTGCGGTTGGAGCAGTTGACCACGATTCTCGGACGAGCACTCGACACCCTCGATCACAACCCGCAGATCATCGAGGCGCTCGCTCGGACGGCTGGCACCACCCTCGACGGCGTGGACCGCGGCGCACAGCAGGCGGCGCACGGGGCCGGGGCGGTCGAGACGTCGGTGCGCCGCTCCGACGGCGTACTCGGCGGGCCGGGCCAGCAGGGGGGCACTGCCGGCACCGTCGTCGGCCCGGTCCGGGAGGGCGCCGGTCGGGTGGACGCCGATCAGTCGGGCGGCGACCGAGTGCGCGGCGACCGGCCGGGAGCGGATCGGCCGGGCATCGATCGGTCGGGCATCGATCGGCCGGGCATCGATCGGCCGGGCATCGATCGGCCGGGCATCGATCGGCCGGGAGCGGGTCGGCCGGGCTCGGGACCACCTGAGGGGAATTCTGAGCCGCGCGCTGGTGGTCCGGGACCCCGCGCTGGGGGACCCGGGTCCCCAACCGGTGGCCCTCGGCCGGGGGATCACATGCGACCAGAGTCCGGCGGAATGCCGGGCCACTATCCGATTGGCCGGCGACACGGGGAGCGGCACCACCCGGAAGGGCAGCGGCCGGCAGGTTCGGATGACGGGGAGCGACCGTCCGGAGCGGGTCGGGGCACCGAGTCGGAGTCGTCGACCGGGCAGGCCCGCAACCGATTCGGTCAGTCGCCCGCCGCCGGCCCGAGCCCGTCCGGAGCCGGTGACGGTGGTGGTGGTCCTCTGGGCGGGGCGCAGGCCGCGGCGCAGAGCGCTGCGCAGCTCGCCGAGCAGGCGGGGGAGACGCTGCGACAGGCCGGGCGCAGCGTGTGGGAGGCGATCCAGACCGGTGTGGCGCAGCACCGCCAGCAGGGCCGAGACGGCTGACGGTGGTGCGCTCCGCCCCCGCCACCGCGCCATGATCGACTCGATTTTGACAATCTCGCGGTTTTCCGCGGACTCGGATGCCCCGATTTCCGGGAAGTCGAGTGGATCACATCCGGCGGTCCGCCGAGAGAAGGTGCCGGAACAGCAAGATCCCCACCTGCGTTGCCGCTGGTGGGGATCTCTGTAGCCCGGCGAAAGGCTATGTGGCCAGGGGCGGGGTCGAACCGCCGACCTTCCGATTTTCAGTCGGACGCTCGTACCAACTGAGCTACCTGGCCGTGTCGCTCGGACCATGTTACCCAACAACCGGACGAACCGGCGGGAGGGAGACATGCTCCGATACGCAGAACGCCGCGCGAGGCGCGGCGTCAGCGCTGCGGTCCTGACGGGACTTGAACCCGCGACCTCCGCCTTGACAGGGCGGCGAGCACTCCAACTGCTCCACAGGACCTAGCTTGTGTTGCTCCGGCTTGCGCCGGTCGTGCCCCCAACGGGATTCGAACCCGTGCTACCGCCTTGAAAGGGCGGCGTCCTGGGCCGCTAGACGATGAGGGCGGCCCCGCCATCATTGCACATTTGCAACTTCAAGCGGACTTGCTCCCATCCGGCCCCGCCGGAGGCTTGGAAAGCATACGTGATGCCTGGTCGGTGAACAAAATCGGTATCGGCAGGGGCTCGGATCGGGCCATAACAGCAGGTCAAAGGTGGTCTAGCGGAGTCGGGCGATGCCGAAGCGCTGCTTCAGGTCCGCGATCAGGTGGGGGCAGGCGGCGAGCGTCGCAGCCCGATTACCGCCCCCGTCGTGCAGCAGCACGATGGCGCCGGGGCGGGCAGCGGCGTGGACCCGCTTGCCGATCGTGGCGGCGTTCGGCTTGTCCCAGTCCTGGGGGTCGACCGACCAGTGCAGGGGGCGCATGCCGAGATCCTTGGCCACCCCGAGCACCTCCGCCGTCCACCTGCCGCCCGGCTGCCGGTAGAAGGGCACCTTCACCCCGGGAACCGCCGCACGGATGGCGTTGTTCGTGCGTTCCAGGTCGGCTTTCATCTCGGCGACCGGTCGCCGAGCCAGGTCGAGGTCGTGCCGCCAACTGTGGTTGCAGAGTTGGTGTCCCTCGCGGACGATCCGACGGACCAACTCCGGGTGACGCTGCACCTCACGACCGACGACGCAGAAGGTGGCCGGCACGCCGGAGGCCTTCAGTCGGTCGAGCACCTTGGGTGTCCAGGCCGGGCTGGGCCCGTCGTCGAAGGTCAGGACCACCGGGCGCGCGCCGGTGTTGCGCCGCAGGCCGGCGGGGAGATTGGCCGGCAACGGTCGCAACGGGGGCTTGGGCGGCTTGGCGACGGTCGGGTGCGGCGACGCCGTGGGCGTGGGCGATGTCACCGGCCGCGGTGCGCCGGCGGCTGCGATGGTGCGGTTCGGCTGGGCGCAACCGGCCAAGACCAGCGCCATGGCGAGGACGGACGCCAGAACGGCGCGGGCTTGCATCTGCTCGCTCCCGGAGGGGTCGGGGTGGGCGGACCCCCGACGGTAGTTCACGCCGCGATATGGGCGACAGTGCGGTCAGTCACGCCTCGACTGGTCCAGCGAGTCACGGACCGCGACGGCGAGCGAGACGGCCTCGGCCAGGTCGATGGGCCGCACCACCCCCGCCGGCACCGTGTCGGCTCGCCAACCAGGCCCGGCGGCGAGCACCAGCAACGGGCGGCGCGGTGCCGCCAGCAGCGCGCTGAGCTGACCCGGGTCGGCGGTGGCCCGGGTGTGCGACCAGAGCACCACAGCGGCCGGCCCGGTTCGGTTGACCGCCTCCAGGAGGGCGGCGACCGGCACCCGGGCGCCCAGCGTCCGATAGCTGACCCCGGCCTCGGCGAGAGCGGCGGCCAACGCCTCCAGCGGCAGGGTGTGCTGCTCCTCGTCCGCGCAGGAGAGCAGGATGCGGGCCGGTCCGGTGGGAACCTTGGCCCGACTGGCCGCCGCGAACGCCTCCGAGATGCAGCGGGACACCAGGTGTTCCACCTCGATGAGGCCGGCGTTGGCGGCGTGGCGTTCGCCGATGCCGGCGAGGACCGGGCGCAGCAGGCCCTCCCAGGTGGCGACGACACCGTCAGCCGCCAGGGCGTGCGCGATCGCCTCGCTGATCGCCGCCGCGTCCAGCCGCATGGCGGCGCGGGCCAACCCACGGGCCGCCGGGCCGGCGCGGCCCACCGGGATGGTTCCGCCGCCGTCCCGGCCCGCTCGATGGATCCGGCTTGGGGCGACGGTGTCGGTGGGCACCGGTTCCGGTGCCTGGCGAGCCCAGCGGGCCGCCTCGGCGGGGCTCACCCCCTCGGCGGTGAGCCGTCGCATGATCTCGAGGCGGGCCAGGTCGGTGGGCGTGTACCGGCGGTGGTGGCCGGGGATGTGCTCGCTGGGCCCGAGCCCGTAGCGCTGATGCCAGGTGCGCAGGGTGGTCACCGCCACCCCCAGCCGGCGTGCGACCGCGCCCGCGCTCAGCGCCTCATCGACCACCCGACCGCTCCGCCGCGTCATCCGCCGACGACCCGGGCGGGGTTACGACCGGAGCGGGTGCGCCCGAGGGGCGTAGTAGCCGGCTCACCACCCCGCCCAGCCAGGGCGCGTACGGCCGGGGGTCGCGGTCCAGGTCGGCTTCGAGGGCGGCGGGGTCGGCCCACCGCAACTCGGCAACCTCGTCCGGGTCCGGCAGTAGGGGGGCCGCCGGCAGGAAATCGCCCCGCAGCACGTGGTCGTACTCGAATTCGACCCGACCGGTGGCGGGGTCCTCGGCGTAGTAGACATAGACGCCGACCTCGGTCAACTCGACCGGGCCCGCGCCCAACTCCTCGCGCAAGCGCCGGTTGGCCGCCTCGGCGAGGGACTCGCCCGGCTGCGGGTGGCCGCAGCACGAGTTGGCCCAGCGCAGCGGGAAACGGGTCTTGACGGCGGCTCGCCGTTGGAGCAGCACCTGACCGTCCGGGTCCACCAACAGCACCGAGAAGGCCCGGTGTAGTTGCCCCGGGGGCTGGTGTGCGGCCGCGACGGTCAACTCGCCGTGGGCCTTGCCGGACTCGTCGACGAGCTCGACCAGGTGTTCCTCTCGACTCTTCATCGAATCTCCCCACTGATTCGGCCGGCGGCGAGCTTGCCGGAGATCAGCACCATCGGTACGCCCACCCCGGGCTGGGTGCCGGAGCCGACGAAGACCACGTTCGGCAGGTCGCGGTGCAGGTTCGACGGGCGGAACGGGCCGGTCTGGAAGAGGGTGTGCGCGGCGGCGAACGGGGTGCCCGCGGCCATCCCCTGCTCCTCCCACTCGGCGGGGGTGATGGCCCGCAGCACCTCGACGCCGGCCCCGAAACCGACGTAACCGCGCTCCTCCAGGGTGCCGATCAGTTGGTCGCTGTAGCGCTGGGTCAGGTCGCCGCGCCAGTCAAACGGGGCCCGGTGCAGGTTGGGCACCGGGGCGAGCACGTAGTAGGTGTGCCGGTCCGGTGGGGCCACCGACGGGTCGGTTCGACTCGGGTTGGTCACCAACAGCGACGGGTCGGTCATCAGCTCGCCCCGCCGGATGACCTCATCGAAGGTGCCCTTCCACGCGCGTCCAAAATGGATGTTGTGATGTGCGATCTTCGCATAGCCCTGCCGGGAACCGATGTGCAGAACCACGCAGGACGGCGAGTAGGTGAGCCGGCGCCGTGGCGCGGCGGGGAGCAGGTCCCGGTAGGCGACCGGTAGGTCGGGGTTGAGCACCACCACGTCCGCCCGCACCAGTTCGCCGTCGGCGGTGAGCACACCCGTGGCACGGCCGTTCGCGGTCTCCACCCGGGTCACGGTGGTGTCGTACCGGATCTGCACGCCGTGCTTCTCGGCGGCGCCCGCCATGGCCTTGGAGACCGCGTGGATGCCGCCGCGTGGGAAATAGACCCCGGCCACCGAGTCGAGGTACGCGATGACCGCGTAGATGGCGAGCGCGTCGTGCGGTGCGAGGCCGGCGTACATCGCCTGGAAGGAGAAGATCCGCTGGGTACGCGGGTCCCGGAAGAACTGGTTGATCTTCGTCTGGAGTCGTCGGAAGGCCCCGCCGCCGAGCAGCTTGAGCAGGTTGCCGGTGATCAGGTCGGTCGGCGCGTCCAGGTTGCGCTCGATGAAGTCGGTCCGCTCCAGCCGCCACAGCTCGCGGGCGTATTCGACGAAGCGCAGATAACCGTCGGCCTCACGCGGCCCGCAGACCCGGGAGATCTCGGCGGCCATCCGGGTGGTGTCGGTGAGCACGTCCAGGGTCGAGCCATCCGGGTAGTACGCCCGGTAGGCAGGGTCGAGCGGGGTCAGGTCGAGCCAGTCGTGCAACTCCTCGCCGACCGCGCCGAGCGCCTCGGCGATCAGGTCGGGCATGGTGAGCACGGTCGGGCCGGTGTCGAACTCGTAGCCGTCCACGCCGAGGCGTCCGGCCCGCCCGCCAGGCACCGGCTCACGCTCCAGCACGGTCACCTGTCGACCGCTGCCGGCCAGGTGCAGCGCGCAGGCGAGCCCGCCCAGCCCGGCACCGACGACCACCACCCGGTCCGTCCGTCCTGTCACCGTCCGCACGTGACCACCTCCTTGCTCAAGTCGCTCATCAGGCCCGCCGGTTGGCGGCGGTGGTGGCCAGAACGGTCAGCGCGGTCCGCGCCGTCCGATCCACGGGTGCGGCGTCGAGCGCGGCCAGCGCGTCGCTCACCCGCTCGGCGATCATCCGCTCCACCCGTGCCACCGCGCCGGTCTCGGCCACCAGTTCGGCGAGCCGGTCGACCGGTTCGTCGCCAGCCCGCTCCAACGCGCTCAGCTGGGCCGGCGTGGCCAGTTCCCGAGCCAGCATGAGCAGCGCGGTCGGCTTACCGGTGCGCAGGTCGTCACCGGCCGGCTTGCCGGTGGCGGCTGGATCGCCGTAGACGCCGAGCAGGTCGTCGCGGAGCTGGAAGGCCTCGCCGACGGCCAGGCCGTAGCGGGTGTACGCGGAGACCAGTGGATCGTTGGCGGGCACCCCGGCCAGGCAGGCACCGAAGAGCAGTGGGTGCTGGACGGTGTAGCTGGCGGTCTTGTAGCGGGCCACCCGCAGCGCCCGGTCGACCGACCAGCTGGCCGGATCGTTCTCGCCGAGCACGTCGAGATATTGCCCGGCGACCGTCTCCACCCGCATCTGGTCGTAGCAGCGGCGCACCTCAAACAGTCGGGCCGGTGGCACGGTGGCGTACGCCAGCAACTGATCGGCCCAGACCATGCAGAGGTCGCCGATGAGCACGGCGACGGCCTCGCCGAACCGCCCGGGATCACCGCGGTGGCCAGCCTGGACGTGCTGGTCGGCGAGGGCGACGTGTGCGGTGGGCCGGCCGCGGCGGGTGGTGGAGGCGTCCATCACGTCGTCGTGCACCAGGGCGAAGGTGTGCAGCAACTCCAGCGCGGCCAGCGCGGGCAGCACGGGTGACAGGGCCTCGGCGCCGCCGACCGCCCCGCGCCAGCCCCAGTAGGCGAACGTGGGCCGGATCCGCTTACCACCGACCAGGACGGCCTCTCGCGCGGAGGCAGCGAAGGCGCCCATCGAGGCGTCGATCTCGCTCAGGGAGTCGACCTCGGTGGCGAGGAAGGCCGTCAGGGTCTCGTCGACCGCCGTGACCAGTTCATGGGTGTACGCGGCCAGAACGGCCTGGACCGGATCGTCCCGGTCGACAGGCTCTGCCGCCGCCACACGAGTCGCATTGTCCGCAACTGCGTCGTTGGCCATGCGGCTGAGCGTACCCTAGGCTACGAGTTGCGTCGATTGGTGCGTCGATAAATGAGGGAGGGCCGGTGGAAACTGATCTCACCGCTGCCTATGACCGGTGCCGTGAGCTGCACAAACGTCACGGCCGCACCTACTATCTCGCCACCCGACTGCTGCCCGCATGGAAACGGCGACATGTGCACGCCCTCTACGGGTTCACCCGCTACGCCGACGAGATCGTCGACCGCACCGAGGACCTGCCGCCGGCCGAGCGGGCCGCCCGCCTCGACGACTGGGCCAGCCAGTTCATGGGTGGCCTGCGTGGAGCCGCCGTCGACGACCCGCTGTTGCCGGCCGTGCTGCACACGATCGCCGTCTTCGATCTCGACCGGGACGACTTTGCGTCGTTTCTGAAGAGCATGGCGATGGATCTGACCGTCACCGCGTACCCGACCTACGACCACCTGCTCGACTACATGGAGGGCTCGGCGGCGGTCATCGGCACCATGATGCTGCCGATCCTGGGCACCTCCGACCCGGTGGCGGCACGGGAGCCGGCGCGACAGCTCGGCTTCGCCTTCCAACTCACCAACTTCATCCGGGACGTCGCGGAGGACCTCGACCGGGGGCGCACCTACCTGCCGGACGAGGACCTGGCGAAGTTCGGCGTCACCCGCGACGAGCTGGCCGAGGCCCGCGCCCGGGGCCGCGGCACGCCCCAGACCCGTGAGCTGATCGAGTACGAGGTGACCCGCGCCCAGGCCCACTACGCGGCCGCCGCGCCGGGCATCACCATGCTGGCGCCGGCCTCGCAGGCCTGCATGCGCACCGCGTACGCCCTCTACGGCGGCATCCTCGACGAGGTCGCCGCGCAGGACTACGACGTCTTTGCCCGGCGCGCCCTGGTGCCGCAGCGGCGACGGATGGCGGTGGCCGCGCGCGCTCTGCTCACCCCGAGCGGTACGCCGGTCACCATCCCCGGGCCGACGGTCCACCCGGAGGCCCGGTGACCGCCGGCACCGCCATCGTGCTCCTCACCCGCGACCTGCGGGTGCACGACCACCCGGCGCTGGCCACCACCTGCGCGGCCTTCGACCGGGTGGTACCGCTGTACGTGCTCGACCCGGAGTTGGCCGACCTGTCGGCCAACCGCACCCGGTTCCTGCACCAGGCCCTCGCCGACCTGCGCGCCGAGCTGCGCGAGCGCGGCGGCGACCTGGTGGTACGCCACGGTGACCCGGTAGCCGAGGCGATCCGGCTGGCCGGCGAGGTCGATGCCTCGGCCGTCGCGCTCTCCGCCGACGTCAGCCACCACGCCCGCCGTCGGGAGCGGCGACTACGCGCGGAGTGCGAGCGGCACCGGCTGCACCTCCGACTGTTCCCCGGACTGACCGTGGTCGAGCCGGGTGCCCTACGGCCCGGTGGTGGTGGCGACCACTACCGGGTGTTCAGCCCCTACCACCGGGCCTGGGCGGCCAACCAGTGGCGCGAGGAGTTGGCCGCGCCGCGCCGGGTGACGCTGCCGAGCGGTGTGCGGGTGGGCAGCCTGCCGAAACCGCCGGCCGGGGACTCGCCAGACGCGGCGGTCGGCGGCGAGCGGGTCGCCCGGCAGCGGCTCACCGACTGGCTGCCCGACCTGGACCGCTACGGCGACCAGCACGACGACATGGCCGGCGACGACACCTCCCGACTCAGCCCGTACCTGCGCTTCGGCTGCGTGTCCCCGCTGGCGGTGGCCAACCGCGCCGGGGACACCTCCGGGCCGTTCGTTCGGCAGATCTGCTGGCGGGACTTCTACTACCAGGTCACCGCCGCCTTTCCGCAGATCTCGACCGCGGCGTACCGGCGGGGTGCCACCGAGCAGTGGCGCTACGACGACGACGCGTTGGCGGCCTGGGCCGAGGGACGGACCGGGATGCCGATCGTCGACGCCGGGATGCGGCAGATGCGCGCGCAGGGCTGGATGCACAACCGCGCCCGGTTGATCACCGCCGGCTACCTGACCAAGCACCTCGGGCAGGACTGGCGTGCGGGGGTGGGGGTGTTCTTCCGCTGGCTGCTGGACGGGGACGTGGCAAACAACTCCGGCAACTGGCAGTGGGTGGCCGGCACCGGCAACGACACCAAGCCGTACCGGGGGTTCAACCCCGTCCGGCAGGCCGAGCGGTACGACCCGGACGGCGACTACGTGCGCCGGTGGGTGCCGGAGCTGGCGACGGTGCAGGGCAAGGCCATCCACCAACCGTGGCGCCTGCCCGAGGCGCTGCGCCAGACGCTCGACTATCCGCCGCCGCTCTCGGTGCCGGGCACCGACCCGGTCTGGCTGCGCTGATCAGAGGCAGGAGTGCAACACCTCGGCCAGTTCGTCGACCCGGTCGTGCTCGGCGAGGTGCGCCGTGGCGTACGCGAGGACGTAACCGCGCTGCGGGTCGGCCCACGCGCTGCTGCCGCCGATGCCGCCCATGCCCCAACTGCCGTCCGGCTCCCACTGCATGCCGAGGGTCCAGTGGGCCTGGCGGTCCAGCACCAGGTCCGGCCCGTCGTACTGCACCCCGGTCGCCTCCGCCACCAGTTCCGGGCTGAACAGCCGGACGCCGTCCAGGACGCCACCGGCCAGCAGACCGGCGTAGAGCCGGGCCAGGCCGGCCGCGGTGGCGTGCAGGTTGACCGCGGGCATCTCGGCGCTCCGCCACAGCGGGCTGTTCAGCACGGCCACGTCCAGTCCACCGGCCGGGTTGCCCAGCGCCCGCGCCCGCAGCGAGCCGGGCTCGCCGAGCTTCCGACCCGGCCACCCCGCGTCGCCGTAGCGCATCTCGGCGCAGCGCCGCTGGGCCGCCTCGGCCAGCCCGAAACCGAGGTCGAGCCGCCACGGGCCAGCGATCTCCTCGGCCAGGAACCGGCCCACCGACCGCCCGTCGACGCGGCGAATCAACTCGCCCACCAGGTGCCCGTACGTCCAGGCGTGCTCGCCGGCCACCGAGCCCGGCGGCCACTCGGGGTCGGCGGCGGCCAGGTCGCCGGCGAGCAGCGCCCAGTCGGCGATCGCGGCGGCCGGCCGGGGCACCGGAAAGGCCGGCAGCCCGGCGGTGTGCGACAGCACCTGACGCACGGTGGCGGGGGTGCGAAACTCCGGCCAGTACCGCTCGACGGGCGAGTCGAGGTCGACCCGCTCCCGGTCGACGAGCATCAGCAGGCAGAGCGCGGCCACCGGCTTGCCGACCGAGTAGACATTGACCAGCGTGTCCGTCCGCCACTGTTCGGCGTCGGGTCCGGCGCCGGTGCGGAAACCGCCGACCAGGTCGACGACCGGCTGTCCGTCGTAGGAGATGGTCAGGCCGGCACCGGTCTCCCGGCCGGCGGTGAACAGGTCGTGGAAACAGTCCCGGACCGGAGCGAAGCGTGCGTGCATCCCGACACCGTAGGCGCCCCGGACCGGTGAGTGTGCCGACTTTTCGCCCACCCCGGTGGTCGCGGTGGTGTCGCTGAGGGATGCTGTTCCGGTGGCGGAGCCGGAGCTGGTGGACGTGGTCGTGGTGGGACTCGGGGTCGGTGGCGAGGAGGTCGCCGGGCGACTCGCCGAGGCCGGCCTGAGTGTCGTCGGCATCGAGCGGGACCTGGTCGGTGGTGAGTGCCCGTACTGGGGCTGCATCCCGAGCAAGATGATGATCAGGGCCGCCAACGCGCTCGCCGAGGCCCGCCGGGTCGACGGGCTGGCCGGAACGGCGCAGGTCCAACCGGACTGGGCGCCGGTCGCCAGGCGGATCCGCGAGGAGGCCACCGACACCTGGGACGACACTGTCGCGGCGCAGCGGTTCGTCGGCAAGGGCGGCCGGCTCGTGCGCGGCAGCGGCCGGTTCGACGGCCCGCGCCGGGTCCGCGTCGGTGACCAGGTGTTCGAGGCCCGGCACGGGGTCGTGTTGGGCACCGGCACCCGTCCGTCGGTGCCGCCGATCGACGGTCTGGCCGACACCCCGTACTGGACCAACCACCAGGCGATCGAGGCCGACCAACTGCCGGAGTCGCTGCTGGTGCTCGGCGGCGGCGCGATCGGCCTGGAACTCGCCCAGGTCTTCGCCCGCTTCGGGGTGCGGGTCACCGTGGTGGAGGCACTCGACCGGGTGCTGGCCGTCGAGGAGCCGGAGGCGTCCGAGGTCGCCGCCGCGGCGCTGCGCGCCGACGGCGTGGAGATCCACACCGGGGTACGCGCCGAGCGGGTCGAGCACGACGGCACCCGGTTCACCTTGAGCGGTGGCGGCGGCACGGAGTTCAGCGCCGACCGGCTGCTGGTGGTCACCGGGCGCAAGGCGCACCTGGAGGAACTCGGGTTGGACACGATCGGCGTGGACGCCAGCCAGCGGTACCTGCCGGTCGACGACCGTCTGCACGTCACCGACCAGGTCTGGGCGGTCGGCGACCTGACCGGTGAGGGCGCCTTCACCCACATCGCCATGTACCAGGCGGGGATCGTGATCGCCGACATCCTGGCCCGCGCCCGACAGGCGGCGGCGGGGGCGGACGCCAGCGGCACCTCAAGCGTGGTCGGTGGCGCGATGGGGGCGTCCAGCGCGCTTGCCGCCAGCGGGTCGAGCGGGTCGGCCGGCACCGTTCCGCGAGCCGACTACCGTGCGCTGCCCCGGGTGACCTTCACCGATCCCGAGGTGGGCGCGGTCGGGCTCACCGAGCGGCAGGCCCGCGACCGGGGCATCAACGTGCAGGTCGGTTTCACGAAGCTCGGCAGCTCGACGCGGGGTTGGATCCACCGGGTCGGCGACGACGGTTTCATCAAGCTCGTCGCGGACGCCGACCAGGGGGTGCTGATCGGGGCGACGTCGGTCGGTCCGGCCGGCGGCGAGGTGCTCTCCGCACTGGTGGTGGCGGTGCACGCGGCGGTGCCGCTGAGCCAGCTCCGCCACATGATCTACGCCTACCCGACCTTCCACCGGGCCATCGAGACCGCGCTACGCGACCTGTCCTGACCGCCCGCGAAGCGGCGTG
>NZ_JBIAKV010000001.1:84300-201818 GCF_042872705.1 Micromonospora sp. NPDC005203
GTGCCGCCCGTGCCGTGCCGCCCGTGCCGTGCCGCCCGTGCCGTGCCGCCCGTGCCGTGCCGCCCGTGCCGTGCCGCCCGTGCCGTGCCGCCCGTGCCGTGCCGCCCGTGATCCACTCGCCCTCATGGAAGTCGCGGTGTCCGTGGCCGTTTGACACCGCGACATCATGAAAGCCGAGTGGATCAAGGCTCGGGCGGTGCGACCTGGTGTCGATGGCGCGCGGACTCCGCCGCCGAGTACCGATTCAGCCCGTCGGAATGGTGGTGGATGGGAAGAGTGCGGCAGTCGGACAGCAAACGCTGCGCATTTTGCTGTTCATTTCTTTCATCGCGGTGACGTACGATTACGACCGTGACCAAGCGGTTGACTGAAGTTGCCAAGAAGGCGGGCGTCAGCGAGGCCACCGTCAGTCGGGTGCTCAACGGCCGTGACGGGGTTTCCGAGGCTACCCGGACCGCCGTGCTGACCGCGCTCGACGTGCTCGGTTACGAGCGGCCGACCAAGCTGCGTGGCGAACGCGCCCGGCTGGTCGGGCTGGTGCTGCCCGAGTTGCAGAACCCGATCTTCCCGGCGTTGGCCGAGGTCGTCACCGGGACCCTCGCCCAGCGGGGCTACACCCCGGCTCTCTGCGCCCGGACCATCGGCGGCGTGTCCGAGATGGACTACGTGGAGATGCTCCTCGACCACCAGGTCTCCGGGGTGATCTTCGCTGGTGGCTCGTACGCGCTCGCCGACGCACGACACGACCACTACCGTCGACTGACCGACCGGGGCCTTCCCGTCGTGCTTGTCAACGCGGGCGTGGACGAGTTGGGGTTCCCACGGGTCTCCACCGACGACGCGGTCGCGGTCGAGCAGGCGTACGGGCACCTGCGTTCGCTCGGGCACGAACGGATCGGGATGGTGCTCGGCCCGGAGGGGCACGTGCCGTCCCGCCGCAAGCTGGACGCGATGATCCAGGCCGCGGGTTGGGACGAGGCCGACGCCGAGTGTGTCGAGCGGTCCAGCTTCTCCATGGAGGGTGCGCGGGTCGCCGCGACGAAACTGGTCGAGCGCGGCGTGACCGGCATCATCTGCGCCAGCGACGTACTGGCGTTGGGCACGATCCGTGCGGCCCGGCGGTTGGGGCGTTCGGTGCCGGCCGACGTGTCGGTGGTGGGCTTCGACGACTCCGCGTTCATGACGTGCACCGACCCGCCGCTGACCACGGTGCGGCAGCCGATCGAGACGATGGGGCAGGCTGCCGTGGACCTGCTGGTCACCCAGATCGAGGGTGCCGGCGTGCTGCACGACGAGTTGCTGTTCGAGCCCGAGTTGGTGGTCCGCGGCTCGACCGCCCCCGCCCCCGGCCGCTAACGACCGCCCTGCCCCGCTGCCCACTCCTGGTCAGCGAACGTTTCACCCGACGCCTTCGGCCGTCGACCGCTCCGGGCGGTCGGCGGCCGTTCTCGTCGCTGTGAACGTCGAGCAGCATCGACCTGTCCGAATGCCCCCTCATAACGGGTCAAAGGCCGGTATTTCTGGCTGCTTTCACGACCTTGCCAACATCTGCCGTAATCACGTCGTGTCCTTTCGGAACAGGGTCGATACCTTGCTGAAATGAGTCCCCCTCGCTACAGTGACTCCACTCACACCTGGCTCCGACGCAGCTACTGGGCGTCAGGTCGTATCACCGCAGATCAGCGAAGGTCATTGGAGTCACCCGTTCCCGAAGGGATGGACAGATGTCCGTACCGCAATACCGAAAGGCTGCGGCGGTTGCGCTCGTGGCCGGCCTGGGGCTCAGCCTCACGGCGTGCTCCACGAAGAGCGACGACAAGGACACGACCGCCGGCGGCAAGGTCACCATCACGGTCGACTGCCAGCCGGTCGGCGCCCAGAAAGAGCTGTTGAAGAACTGGAACGACGACGTCGCCGAGTTCCAGCGGCAGAACCCGGACATCGTCGTCAAGAGCGTCAGCGTCGGGGAGCAGTGCAACAACCCGCCGGACTTCACCGCCCGCCTCGCCGGTGGCACCGTGACCGACGTGTTCTACGGCTACATGACCGACCTCCAGCAGGTGCTGGACTCGGGTCAGGCGATGGACATCACCCAGTACGCCAACAAGGACAACATCTCCACCTGGGACAGCGTCGACCCGGCGCTCAAGGAGGTCTTCACCGACGGCGGCAAGCTCTACGCCGTGCCGGTCAAGAACTACTCGATGGGTCTGGTCTACAACAAGGCCCTGTTCCAGCAGGCCGGGCTCGACGCCAACAACCCGCCGAAGACCTGGGCCGACGTCCGGGCCGCCGCCAAGAAGATCTCCGCACTCGGCAACGGCATCGCGGGCTACTCGGAGTACAGCGCCGGTAACACCGGCGGCTGGCACTTCACCTCCCTGCTCTACTCGCAGGGTGGCCGCGTGCTGACCGAGGACGGCAAGAAGGCCGACTTCAACAACGCCCAGGGCAAGCAGGTCCTGCAGAACATCAAGGACATGCGGTACGGCGACAACAGCATGGGTGCCCGTCAGCTGCTGCAGTGGGGCGACCTGCTGACGAACGCCGGCGCGGGCAAGGTCGGCATGTTCATCGGCGCTCCGGACGCCACCCAGGCGATCGTCACCCAGTTCCAGGGCAAGTTCCAGGACTGGGCGATGAGCCCGCTGCCGGGCCAGGACGGCGCGGCGAAGGGGACGCTCGGTGGCGGCGAGGGCTACTTCTTCAAGAAGGACCTCTCCCCCGAGCAGGTCAAGGCCGGCATGAAGTGGGTCGCGTACCAGAAGCTCACCCCGGGCAAGGGTCAGTTCGACTACGTCCGGGCCAAGCCGCAGAACTACCCGGTGGGTCTGCCCCAGCCGCTGCTCTTCGCCAACGGCACTGAGGCGCAGAAGCAGGAACTGGAACTGCGTAAGGCGAATGCCAACGTCGACACCGCGAACTTCGCGCTCTTCGAGGCCACCCCGGTGCCGATCAAGGGTGAGCCGCGTAACGCACAGGCGGTCTACGCGGTGCTCGACGCTGCGATGTCCGGTGTGCTGACCAACCCGAACGCGAATATCGACGCGCTGCTCAAGACCGCCGAGCAGAAGGTCAACCAGCTCCTCGCCGCGGAGAGCTGACCGATCGTGTGGGGGCCGGGACGCCGAGCCGGCCCCCACGCCATCCGCGGAACATCGTCGACGTCACCGACTCACCCAGGAGTTGCCTTGGCGATCACCACCGTCCCGGAGACCACCAGGAAACCGGGCCGCCCGCCGTCGCCGTACTCGGCGAGGCCGCAGCGCACCAGCCTCGGCCGCAAGGTACGGGACAACCTCACCGGGCACGCGTTCCTGATCGGCGCGGTGCTCTGCTTCGTCGTCTTCTCCTGGTACCCGATGGTCCGCGGCGTCGTGATGAGCTTCCAGCGGACCCGGCGCGGCGAGACGACCTGGGTGGGCTGGGACAACTACTCCCGCATCATCGCCGACCCCAGCTTCTGGACGGCCTGGCAGAACACCTTCTACTTCACGGTGCTCGCGCTCGTCCTCGGGTACGCTGTGCCGTTCTTCGTGGCGGTCCTGCTCAACGAGTTCCGGCACGCCAAGGGGTACCTGCGCATCCTGGTCTACCTGCCGGTGATGCTGCCGCCCGCCTCCGCGCTCTACCTGTTCAAGTTCTACGCGTACGACCCCAGCGAGGCCGGGCTCTTCAACGCGATCCTCAAGGCACTGCACCTGCCCACCTCGCAGTGGATGCAGTCGCCCGACATGACGATGCCGGCGACGGTGATCGCGTCGACCTGGATGAACATGGGCGGCGCGGTGCTCATCTACCTGGCGTCGCTGCAGGGCATCCCCGGCGAGCTCTACGAGGCCGCCGAGCTCGACGGCGCGGGGATCTGGAAGCGGATCCGTCACGTGACGATCCCGCAGACCCGGCTGATCCTCGCGCTCCTGGCGATGATCCAGATCGTCGCCACGATGCAGCTCTTCATCGAGCCCCTGATCCTCGCCAACGGTGCGGGCGCGGAGGACTCCGCGACCACTGTTGCGTACCTCATCTACCAGCACGGGTTCTTCCAGAACGACCTCAACGGCGCCGCCGCACTGGGCGTGATCATGCTCGTGGTGCTGGCCGGCTTCTCCGCCGTGTACCTGCGGCTGAGTGCGAAACAGGACTAGGACGGCGAGGAATGGCACAGGATTCCAGCACCCGGACCCTCATCTCCCATGCCCAGCTCAGTCGGGGGCGCGGCAGGATCATCTACTGGACGCTGCTGGTCGTCGTCGTGGCGGGGTTCACGCTCGTCTTCCTCGGGCCGCTCTACTGGATGGTGACCGGCGCGCTCAAGTCCGGCCAGGAGATCGCGCAGGCCCCACCGACGCTGTTTCCGAAGGACCCTCAGCCGCAGAACTACATCGACGCCTGGAACAACCTGGAACTCGCCAAGCTGCTCTTCAACACGTTCTACTACGCGATCGGCGCGGTGCTGTTCCAACTCGTCCTCGACGCGGCTGCCGCGTACTCGTTGTCCAAGCTTCGGCCGGTCTTCGGCAACGTGATCCTCGCGCTGATGCTGGGGACGCTGATGATTCCAGCGATGGTCCTCATCGTCCCGCAGTACGTAACCGTGATCGACCTGCCGATCGTGCACATCAACCTGCTGGACTCGCCGTTCGCGATCTGGCTGCCCCTGGTGGCTAACGCATTCAACATCTTCCTGTTGAAGCGGTTCTTCGACTCGATTCCGGAGGAGTTGATGGCGGCTGCCCTGGTGGACGGGGCGACATCGCTGCGTACGCTCTGGTCGATCATTCTGCCGATGTCCCGCCCGATCCTGGGCGTCGTCGCGATTCTGGCCATGACGGCGGTCTGGAAGGACTTCCTCTGGCCGAAGCTGGTCATGCCCTCGCCGGAGACCCGGACGGTGAGCGTCGGCATCTACTCCTTCGCGGGCGGAACGCCCGAGAACGTGGTCATCGCCGCGTCGGTCATCGCCGCGATCCCGACAGTTATCGTCTTCCTGATCTTCCAACGCAACATCATGTCCGGTCTGACCACGGGCAGCATCAAGGGATAGCCGGCACCGTAACCTCCCGCGCGGCGAACAACGACAGTTCGCCCGACACAAAACCAGGTCCGGCGAACCCGCCGACGTACTGACGCAGAAAGCAGGTGCTCGTGTCCACAGCTGACAGAAGTCCGTGGTGGCGTGGAGCCGTGATCTACCAGGTGTATCCCCGGAGCTTCGCCGACGGCAACGGCGACGGCATCGGTGACATCGCCGGCATCCGGTCCCGGCTGAACCACCTGTCCGCGCTCGGCGTCGACGCGATCTGGTTCAGCCCCTGGTATCCCTCCCCGATGGCCGACGCCGGCTACGACGTGTCCGACTACCGCGACATCGACCCGGTCTTCGGCAGCCTGGCCGAGGCGGAGGCGCTGATCGCCGAGGCACACGAGTTGGGCATCCGGACCATCGTCGACGTGGTGCCGAACCACTGCTCGGACGCGCACCCCTGGTTCCAGGCGGCGATCGCCGGTGGACCCGGCGCGCCGGAACGGGACCTGTTCTGGTTCCGGCCGGGCCGGGGCCCGAACGGCGACCAGCGGCCCACCGACTGGATCGGCGAGTTCGGCGGCGAGACCTGGACCCGCACCACCAACCCGGACGGCACCCCCGGCGACTGGTACCTGCACCTGTTCGCCCCGCAGCAGCCGGACTTCAACTGGGACCACCCCCGGGTACGCGCGGAGTTCGAGGACATCCTGCGGTTCTGGTTCGACCGGGGCGTGGACGGCATCCGGATCGACTCGGCCGGGCTGCTGGTCAAGGACGGGACGCTGCCCGAGGTGCACCCGGACCAGCAACACCCGTTCCACGACCTCGACGGGGTGCACGAGATCTACCGGGGCTGGCGTCGGGTCGCCGACGAGTACGCCGACCGGGCACTGATCGGCGAGGTGTGGCTGCCGGACCGGCAGCGGTTCGCCAACTACCTGCGCCCGGACGAGCTGCACGCCGCGTTCAACTTCGACTTCCTCGGCTGCGCGTGGGACGCCGCGGCGCTGCGCGAGAGCATCGACGGGACGCTGAGCGCGCACGCGCCGGTCGGGGCGCCGGCCACCTGGGTGCTCTCCAACCACGACGTCACCCGGCACGTCACCCGCTACGGTCGGGCCGACACCCGGTTCAGCTTCGCCGCCAAGCGCGAGGGGACCCCCACCGACCTGGAGTTGGGCACCCGCCGGGCCCGCGCCGCCGCGCTGCTCTCGCTGTCGCTGCCCGGCGCCGCCTACGTCTACCAGGGCGAGGAGCTGGGCCTCTACGAGGTCGAGGACATCCCGTACGCGTTGCGCCAGGACCCGATGTGGGAGCGGTCCGGCCGTGTCGACCCGGGTCGGGACGGTTGCCGCGTACCGCTGCCCTGGGCCGGTGACGAGCCGCCGTTCGAGTTCAGCCCCGACGGCGCGGCGGCGCCCTGGTTGCCCCAGCCGGCCGACTGGAAGGAACGGACGGCCCGCGCGCAGACCGGCGACTCGGCCTCGATGCTGGAGCTGTACCGGGCGGCGATCCAGGCCCGACGGGCCGACCCGGCGCTCGGCGACGGTGAGCTGACCTGGTTGCCCGCCCCGGACGGGGTGCTCGCGTTCAGCCGCGGCGGTGGCTTCAGCTGCCTGGTCAACCTGTCCGCCGAGGCGGTGCCGATGCCAGCACAGGGGGAGTTGTTGCTGGCCAGCGGGCCGCTCGACGACGGGTTGCTGCCGTCGGACACCGCGGTCTGGCTGCGTACCACGGAATCCGCGGACGGACCCGGCCCGACCTGACTCTGCTCGCGGTGGTGCCGGCGGTCCGTCCCGGCCGCCGGCACCACCTCACCCACGGAAAGGAGGACCGGGGGAAACGCGTTCCACCGCACCGACACGGGGGGATCTGGCCTGCCTGACGAAAGGGAGAGCGCAGCTCATGGCCAACCACACCACCGGCACCCCGCACCACCTCCGACACCCGGCCCGCGCAGGGTTGGCCGCCATCGCCGCCACCCTGCTCGCCGCCACAACGGTGACCGCCCTCGCGGTCACCGGCACCGCGACTCCGGCCTCGGCGGCCGGGTTGTCCCCCTTCGACATCTCCGGCCGGGGCGCCACCGTCCCGTTTCTCGAGCAGGAGGCCGAGGAGGCCGCCCACAACGGCTCGAAGATCGGCCCGGACCGGCGCTACGGCACGCTGCCGTCCGAGGCGTCCGGCCGGGAGGCGGTCACCCTCGACGCCGTCGGTGAGTACGTCGAGTTCACCCTCACCGCGCCGGCCAACGCGGTCACCTTCCGGTACAGCCTGCCGGACAGCCCGTCCGGCACCGGCCGGGACGCCGCCATCGACCTGCGGGCCAACGGGTCGCTGCTGAAGTCGGTCCCGGTGACGTCGAGGTACGGCTGGTACTACGGCGGTTACCCGTTCAACAACAACCCGGGCGACACCTTTCCGCACCACTTCTACGACGAGACCCGGGCGATGTTCGGCAGCACCCAGCCGGCCGGCACGAAGATCCGGTTCCAGGTCTCCTCGACCGCCCAGTCGCCCTCGTTCACCATCGACCTGGCCGACTTCGAGCTGGTCGCCCCGGCGATCACCAAGCCCTCCGGTGTGCTCGACGTGGTCACCGACTTCGGCGCGGACCCGAGCGGCGCGACCGACTCGACCGCGAAGTTCCAGGCGGCGGTCGACGCCGGCAAGGCCCAGGGCCGGGCGGTCTGGATCCCGACCGGCACCTTCACCCTCTGGGACCACGTGGTGGTCGACGGGGTGACCCTGCGCGGCGCGGGCCCCTGGTACTCGGTGCTCGGCGGCCGGCACCCCACCGACCGGAACCGGTCCGTCGGCATCTACGGCAAGTACGTCCCCGGTGGCGGCTACACCGGCCCGGTCCGCTCGCACGAGGCGAACGGGCCGAGCCGCAACGTGACGCTGCGGGACTTCGCCATCATCGGCGACATCCGCGAGCGGATCGACGACGACCAGGTCAACGCCCTGGGTGGGGCGATGACCAACTCGGTGGTCGACAACCTGTGGCTGGAGAACACCAAGGTCGGGGCGTGGATGGACGGCCCGATGGACAACTTCACGATCCGCAACAGTCGAATCCTGGACCAGACCGCGGACGGGGTGAACTTCCACACCGGCGTGACCAACTCGACGGTGACGAACACCTTCGTCCGAAACACCGGGGACGACGCGTTGGCGATGTGGGCGCAGAGCGTGCCGAACGTCAACAACTCCTTCACGCACAACACCATCGGCGTGACCCTGCTGGCAAACCACCTGGTCAGCTACGGCGGTCGGGACATCAAGATCACCGACAACGTGACTGCCGACTCGCTCACCAACGGCGGCGGCATCCACGTCGCGAACCGCTATCCGGGTGTGCAGGGCGACACCGCGGTCCGGGGCACCTGGACGATCGCCCGGAACACGTTGATCCGCAACGGCAACTCGGACTACAACTGGAACTTCGGCGTCGGGGCGATCTGGTTCTCCGCACTGAACGAGTCGTTCCAGCAGGCCACCATCAACATCACCGACACCGACATCCTGGACAGCTCGTATGCGGCGCTGCACTGGATCGAGGGCCAGACCAGCGGCATCAACCTGAGCAACGTGCGGATCGACGGCGCCGGCACGTACGCGCTCCAGGTGCAGGCACCCAGCCAGGTGTCCTTCACGAACGTGCGGGCCACCAACATCGCGCAGAGCAACCCGATGCACAACTGCGTGGGCGGTGGCTTCCAGATCACCCAGGGCAGCGGCAACTCCGGCTGGTACACGTCGACTCCGTACTGCGGTCCGTGGCCGAACCCGCAGTGGGGCGGCGGACCCACCACGCCGCCGCCGACCACCCCGGGGCCCACCACGCCGGCACCGACCACCCCGGCGCCGACCACACCGCCGCCCACCAGCGGGGGGAACCTGGCGCTGAACCGGTCGGCGACCGCGACCAGCACCAACCAGAGCTACACGGCGACCAACGTGGTGGACGGCAACGCGGCCAGCTACTGGGAGAGTGCCAACAACGCCTTCCCGCAGTCGGTCACCGTCGACCTGGGCTCGGCCCGATCGGTCGACCGAGTGGTGCTCAAGCTACCCAGCGGTTGGGAGCAACGCACCGAGACGCTGTCGGTGCTCGGCTCCACCGACGGCTCGTCGTACGCCACCCTGGCGTCGTCCGCCGGTCGGGTGTTCGCCCCCGGCTCGGGTAACGCCGTGTCGATCGGTCTGCCCTCCGGTGACCGCCGCTACCTCCGGGTGACGGTCACCGGCAACACCGGCTGGCCGGCCGCGCAACTCTCCGAGGTCGAGGTGTACGGCGGCACCCAGACCACCCCGCCGCCCACCACGGCCCCACCCACCACGGCCCCGCCCACCACGGCCCCACCCACCACGGCTCCACCCACCACGGCCCCACCCACCACGCCGCCGCCCACCACGCCGCCGCCCAGCGGCAACCTGGCGGCCGGGCGGTCGGTCACCGAGACCAGCCACTCCGACGTGTACGCCGCCGCCAACACCGTGGACGGCAACCCGAACACCTACTGGGAGAGCGCCAACAACGCCTTCCCGCAGTCGGTGACGGTGGACCTGGGCACCAACCGGACGGTGTCCCGGGTCGTGCTGAAACTCCCACCGTCGTCGGCCTGGCAGACGCGTACGCAGACGCTGTCGGTGCTCGGCTCCACGAACGGCTCGTCCTTCAGCAGCCTGAAGGCGTCCGCCGGCTACACCTTCAACCCGGCCAGCGGCAACACGGTCACCGCGACCTTCACGGCGACCAGCCAGCGGTACCTGCGGCTGACCGTCACCGGCAACACCGGCTGGCCAGCGGGTCAGCTCAGCGAGTTCGAGGTCTATTCCAGCTAGCCCGGGTCCCCCCGTCCGATCCGGGCGGGGGGCCACCCGATCCGGTGCTCCGGGGCGACGCGGCCCCGGCCCGCCGACCCCGTCCCACCCGCACCGTCCCCCACCTGTCGCGGAACGACGGGCGTACCCCTGCACCCGTCGCCGGGCAACGCACCCGCACCCACCCCCGAAAGAGGTGTAGCGACCCCATGTCCAGTATCGACACCAGACGAGGCACGCCCCCGAGCGGCGCGCCCAATCCCGTCCCCCGCACCGCCCGCAGCCGGCGGCTCCTCGCCGGCGCACTCGCCGGGATGCTCCTCGCCACCGCCCCGGTCGTCACCCCCGCAGCGACCGCGGCACCGGCGGCTGACCCGTCCGCGGCCGCCGCGCGCATGGCGCTGCTCGCCGGGCTCTCGGCCACCATGACCGCCAGCAGCTACAACCAGAACTACGTGGCGGGCAACGCCAACGACGGCAACGCCTCGACCTACTGGGAGAGCAACAACAACGCGTTCCCGCAGTGGATCCAGGCGGACCTGGGCGCCACGGTCAGCGTCGACCGGGTGGTGCTCAAGCTGCCGCCCGCGTCGGACTGGCAGACCCGCACCCAGACGCTGTCGGTGCTCGGCTCCACCAACGGCTCGTCCTTCAGCACCCTGAAGGCGTCCGCCGGCTACACCTTCAACCCGAGCAGCGGCAACACCGCGACCGTCAGCTTCACCGCCGCCAGCACCCGCTACGTACGGGTCCAGGTCACCGGCAACACCGGCTGGCCGGCCGCGCAGCTCTCCGAGGTCGAGGTGTACGGCGCCACCGGCAGCACCGACACCCAGGCTCCCAGCGCCCCCGGCAACCTGGCGTACACCCAGCCCGCCAGTGGGCAGATCCGGCTCACCTGGTCGGCGTCCTCCGACAACGTCGGGGTGGCCGGCTACGACGTGTACGCGGGCGGCGCGCTACGCGGCAGCGTCAACGGCTCGACGCTCACCTACACCGACAGTCAGTCCGACAGCGCCACCGTCTCGTACTACGTGCGGGCCAAGGACGCGGCCGGCAACCAGTCGTCGAACAGCAACACGGTGACCCGGACCGGCACCGGCAACCCGCCGACCGGGAGCAACCTGGCGGTCGGCAAGCCGATCACCGCCTCCGGGTACGTGCACACGTTCGTGGCCACCAACGCCAACGACAACAACGTGGCGACGTACTGGGAGGGCAACGGCAACCCGAGCACGTTGACCGTGCAGCTCGGCGCGAACGCCAGCCTCAGCCAGGTCGTGGTGAAACTGAACCCGGACTCGGCCTGGGGCGCCCGTACGCAGAACATCACCGTGCTCGGTCGGGACCAGGGCTCGTCGTCCTTCACCACTCTGGCCGGTGCGGCGAACTACAGCTTCAACCCGGGCAGCGGCAACACGGTGACCATCCCGGTCTCCGGTGCGGCGGCCGACGTCCGGCTCTCGATCGCCTCGAACACCGGCGCCCCGGCCGGGCAGGTGGCCGAGTTCCAGGTCTTCGGCACCCCCGCGCCGAACCCGGACCTGACCGTGACCGGCATGTCGTTCAGCCCGTCGGCACCCGTGGAGACCAGCACCATCACGCTCTCCGCGACCGTGCGCAACGCGGGCTCGGCGGCCTCCGGCGCGACAGGAGTCAACTTCTACCTGGGCTCCACCCGGGTCGGCACCGCGTCGGTCGGCGGCCTCGCGGCCGGCGCCTCGACCACGGTCAGCGCCAGCATCGGCACCCGGGACGCGGGCAGCTACCCGCTCAGCGCGAAGGTCGACGAGTCGAACACCGTCGTTGAGCAGGACGACACCAACAACAGTTACTCCAACCCCAGCCCGCTGGTGGTCAGCGCGGTCGCCACGTCGGACCTGGTCGCCTCGTCGGTGGCCTGGTCGCCGGGCAACCCGTCGGCCGGCAACACGGTCACCTTCTCGGTGTCGGTGCGCAACGCCGGCACTGTGGCGTCCGCGTCCGGCTCGCACGGCATCACGCTCACCGTGCTCAACGAGTCCGGCACCGTGGTCCGTACCCTGACCGGCTCGTACGCCGGGGTGATCAACGCCGGCGCGACGGTCGGCCCGGTCAACCTGGGCACCTGGACCGCCGCGAACGGCAAGTACACCGTCCGGGTGGTGCTCGCGGCCGACGGCAACGAGCTGCCGGTCAAGCAGGCCAACAACACCAGCGACCGTCCGCTCTTCGTCGGTCGCGGCGCCAACATGCCGTACGACATGTACGAGGCCGAGGACGGCGCGGTCGGCGGCGGCGCCAGCGTCGTCGGGCCGAACCGGGAGGTCGGCGACCTGGCCGGCGAGGCGTCCGGTCGGCGTGCGGTGACCCTCAACTCGACCGGCAGCTACGTCGAGTTCACCACCCGGGCCAGCACCAACACGCTTGTCACCCGCTTCTCCATCCCGGACGCCCCGGGCGGCG
Source organism: Micromonospora sp. NPDC005203 (assembly GCF_042872705.1). Lineage (NCBI taxonomy): Bacteria > Bacillati > Actinomycetota > Actinomycetes > Micromonosporales > Micromonosporaceae > Micromonospora > Micromonospora sp. NPDC005203. The sequence goes on from NZ_JBIAKV010000001.1 coordinate 96,605, forward strand.
GTGGGATCAACTCCACGCTGAACGTCTACGTCAACGGCACGTTCCACAAGGCCATCGACCTGACGTCCCGGTACGCCTGGCTCTACGGCAACGAGACCAGCCCGGGCAACTCGCCGAGCGCGGGCGGGCCACGGCACATCTACGACGAAGCCAACGTCATGCTCAACTCGACGGTCCCGGCCGGCAGCAAGATCCGCCTACAGAAGGACTCGGCCAACACCACCAACTACGCGATCGACTTCATCAACACCGAGCAGGTGTCGCCGATCGCCAACCCGGACCCGGCGCGCTACACCACGCCGACCGGCTTCACCCACTCCGACGTGCAGAACGCCCTGGACCGGGTGCGGATGGACACCACCGGCAATCTGGTCGGGGTGTACCTGCCGGCCGGTAACTACTCCACCTCGTCGAAGTTCCAGGTGTACGGCAAGGCGGTCCAGGTGACCGGTGCCGGCCCCTGGTACACCCGGTTCAACGCCCCGTCGGGCCAGGACAACACCGACATCGGCTTCCGGGCCGAGAACTCGGCGGCGAACTCGTCCTTCAAGAACTTCGCCTACTTCGGCAACTACACCTCGCGGATCGACGGTCCGGGCAAGGTGTTCGACTTCTCCAACGTGTCGAACATCGTGATCGACAACATCTGGAACGAGCACATGGTGTGCCTCTACTGGGGCGCGAACACCGACTACATGACGATCAAGAATTCCCGGATCCGCAACATGTTCGCCGACGGCATCAACATGACCAACGGGAGCACCAACAACCTGGTCAGCAACAACGACGCCCGGGCCACCGGCGACGACAGCTTCGCGCTGTTCTCGGCCATCGACGCGGGCGGCGCCGACATGAGGGACAACGTCTACGAGAACCTGACCTCGACCCTCACCTGGCGGGCCGCCGGTGTGGCCGTCTACGGCGGCTACGGCAACACGTTCCGCAACATCTACATCGCGGACACGTTGGTCTACTCCGGCATCACCATCAGCTCGCTCGACTTCGGCTACCCGATGAACGGCTTCGGTGCCAGCCCGCCGACGAAGTTCGAGAACATCTCGATCGTGCGGGCCGGCGGGCACTTCTGGGGTGGGCAGACCTTCCCGGCCATCTGGGTCTTCTCCGCCTCGAAGGTGTTCCAGGGCATCCGGGTCAGCGATGTCGACATCGTCGATCCGACCTACAGCGGCATCATGTTCCAGACCAACTACGTCGGCGGGCAGCCGCAGAACCCGATCACCGACACGGTCTTCACGAACGTCTCGATCAGCGGGGCGCGCAAGAGTGGTGACGCCTACGACGCCAAGTCCGGCTTCGCCATCTGGGCCAACCCGATGCCGGAGGCCGGGCAGGGGCCGGCCGTCGGGTCGGTCACCTTCACCAACCTGCGGCTGAGCAACAACGCGGTGGACATCCAGAACCCCACGACGACCTTCACCATCAACCGCAACTGATCCAGCCGGCACCGGATGCCGCCGGGAGGTTAACCCCTCCCGGCGGCATCGTGCCGTGCCGACCCGCACCGGCCGCGAACCGGGCCGCGCCGGCCGCCGCGTCCGTGGCCGGCGAATCCATCCCGTACGCCAGCTCGGACGCCAGCGCCAGCGCCTCCGGCCCAGGCCGTCCGGCACCGACCAGCACCCCACCCCACCCCCACCCCCACCCCACCCTCCCCGTCGATCTTGCACTTTCGGTCGCCGTTTCGCGGCCTGTGTCACGAGTTGTCGGGTCAGGAAGTGCAAGATCGGCGGGGTGGGTGGGCGGCAGATTTGTCGTTGACGACCGGTTTGCGACGGCGATCGCCGGGAAGTCGGTACTCGTGCGAGCACTTTTGACGAAAGTTGAGCAGGACTCCCGGCTGGACCGCGCGGGTGACCGGTTGCAGAAGGTCGTCCTGGGGACGCTGCGTCCGCGGCGGCTGCGGGACCTGCTGCACGGGGTGACCCTCGGGCATCCACTGCACCCGGCGATGGTGCAGGTGCCGGTCGGCGCGTGGATCAGCGCCGCCGTGCTGGACCTCATGCCCGGACAACGTCGACCCGCCACCGTGCTCGTCGGCCTGGGCACGGTCAGCGCGGTGCCGGCGGCGGTCGCCGGACTGAACGACTGGGCCGCACTCGCCCGGGACCAGCGCCGGGTCGGCCTCGTGCACGCCGCCGCCAACACCGTCGGCCTGACGCTGTACGCCGGCTCGCTGGCCGCACGGCTGTCCGGTCGGCACGGCATCGGCCGCGCGCTCGGGTTCCTCGGGCTCTCGACCGTGAGCCTCGGGGCGTACGTCGGGGGTCACCTCGCGTACAAGCAGGGGGCGCAGGTCAACCAGAGCGTCTCCGAGCTGCATCGGATGACCGACGGCTGGCACTCGCTCGCCGACATGGCGACGTTGCCGCAGCGCACCCTGATCACCCGAGAGGTGGACGACGACATCTCGGTGATCCTCTACCGCCACGGTGACGAGGTGACCGTGATGTTGGAGCGTTGCCCGCACCAGAGCGGGCCGCTCGGCGAGGGCGAGGTGCAGGAGATCGACGGCCACGCCTGCGTTGTCTGCCCGTGGCACGGCAGCGCGTTCCGGCTCAACGGTGGCGAGGTCATGCAGGGTCCTTCTGGCAACGACCAGCAGATCCTGCCCACCCGGATCCAGAACGGCGTGCTCCAGACCCGCCTGCCCTGACCGGCGTCTCCAGACCCGCCCACCGGGACGTCAGCTGCGTCGGTGTCGACCGACCGACGGCCCCTCCGGCATCGAGTCCAGGCCGTGCCCACCGTCGAACAATCCGCCGTCAGCCCTGTCGCCAGCCCAACCGTCGTCGCCACCCCAGCCGGACGCACCGGTGTGCGCCGTTCCGCTGCCCGGAGGTGCGATCCCGCTGCCGTACGGCGCGGTACCGCCGCCGCGAGACGCCATGCCACCACCACCTGTCGGCGCCGTGCCGTCATCGCGTGTTGCTGGCGCTTCGAGGGCCGCCGCCGCCCGGCTGGCGGCCCAGGCGGCACCACTTCCCGCCGCCGCACCACCGGTCCGCCCCGCGCTGCTGCTCGTGCGCCCGCCGATGCTCCGGGCCGTACCGCCCCGGGTCGTGCGGGCCGCGGCCAGGCGGGGAGCCGCTCCGGCGGCGGCCGGACGTCGGCGCAGCCCCAGGACCGCGCCGATCTGCGCGCCGACAATGCTGGCCACCGCCAGTACGGCCGAGACGGCGAGCGGTCGGTTCACCCGGTCCTCGGTGCCGGCTCGGGCTGCCCCGACAGTCATCGCGGGTGGTTGGCCCGCCGACTCCGTACCGCTGGGTGGTGGTGGGGCCGGCCGCTCCGGTGCGGCCCGTTCGGGCGCCGGCCGGGGCGCGGGCGGCTTCGGTGCCGTCGGCCGGTCGACGAGCCGTCCGGTGGCGTGCTTCCGGTTGCCCTGGTCGGCGGCCTCCGCGGGCAACCGGAGCAGCTGACCGGGGCGGATGCGGTCCGGGTCGTCGAGCTTGTTCAGCTTGGCGAGCTGTCGGTAGTCGCCGAACTCGTCCAGGTAACGGTCAGCCACCTCGCCGAGGTAGTCGCCCCGCGCGACCCGGTACACCGGCGCGGCCTCGTCGGTGGCGCTCGTGCCACCGGGAGCGGCGGCCCGGCCCGCCAGCCCGCCCTGTGCCAGCGGGGCCGCCGTGTCGGGCGTCGCGCCCACCCGGGTCGGCGCGGCCAGGGTGGCGGCGGCCGGTGCGTTGGTGCTCGCGTACGCCGGAGCGCCGTAGACCGCCGCGGCGCTGGCGGCGGCCGGACTGGCCGCGAGGATCAGCGCGACCGAGCCGACAAGCGCGGCGGCGGCCTTCTGCTGGCGACTCATCCCGGGCAGCTTCGGCGCCGGGCGGCGCAGGGTCTGCGCCCCCAACTCCACGAGGACGGAGAAGGCGAACGTGGCCCAGCCGAACCAGCCGGCCACCGCCAGTGCCCGCAGGAAGAGCTGGCCGTCGTCCCTGCTGGTCAGCGCGGTGCCGATCTCGGCGACGGTGGGAAGGTGATCAGGCAGGGGATTGCCGGCGAAGGCCAGCAGTGCGATCGGCGCGCCAACCAGCAGCGCACACAGCACGGCCAGTGCGCCGAGGCCGGTGAGGACGCGTCCGGTCCGCCGTGCGACGGACCCAGCCGATACGGGCATGGCTGCCTTCCTTCCTACGGTGCTGCTGCGGTGATGGCGCGCGCGGTCGCATCGCCGGTGACGGTGACCGTCTTGTCCTGGACGAAGGGTCCGACCATCGTGCGGTCGTAGGTGATCGTGACGGTGACCCGGATCAGGGTCTCCCCGGCGACCTCGGGGAAGCTCACGGTGTGGCCGCTGGTGCCCTCGGCGGCCTCCAGGTAGTTGGTGACCGCCACGAGCGCCGCGTCCCTGTCGATCCGCGTCGGCCGGCCATCGATCGCGGCCCCCCGGTCGATGGCCTGACCGCCAGCGCGGGCGGCCTCGGCGGCCAGGTTCTCGGCACGTTGCAGGCTGCGTAGCTGGCCGGCGCCGTCGAAGGAGAGACCCACGATGGCCAGTACGCCGATCATCGCCACCGCCAGGAAGATGCTCACCCGGCCGTGGTCGCCCGAGAGGGGGTGGCGGGCGTCCGCGGTCATTCCCGCCCCCGGTAACGGTCAAGTGGCGAGGTGAACGTCGCGCTCACCTGCTTCTCGCCCGGCATTCCGGGCAGGACGCCGAGTGAGATGTCCCGGAGCGACACCAGGCAGACCACCGTCACCGTCACCGTCGCGTCCGCACCGACCGCGCTGCTGAAGGCATCGTCGAAGTTGCTCGATTGGCCAGCCACCGTGGCGGTGAGCTCCGGCTTCAGTTCGTTGGCGCAGGCCAACCCGCGCCAGTCCAGCTGATCCTGGACGGCCTTCAGCGCCGCTGCTCGGGCCGTGGTCGAGTCCCGGGAGATCGAGGCGGCCCGGGCGGCATCGTGGGCCGCGGCCTCGATCGCCTCCGCCGCCACCGCGGTACGCCCGGCGACGCCGGCCAGCACCATCAGCGCGATGAACGCGGGGGCGAGCACCGCCACCTCGATGGAGACCGAGCCCCGCTCGGCGGTGCGGCTCATGGCTCGGTCAACCTCTCCACCGTCCCGTGGGCGCTCTGCCGCACCGCGAAGTCCACACCCGGCACCACCGACAGGGACCGGCCGCTCACCGTGCAGGTGACCTCGGCCTCGTCGATGATCACGCAGGTCGGGTCGGTGCTGTCCCAGCCCACCAGCCAGCCGCCGGCGGCCTCGAGGAAGCGGGTCGCGCTGTCCACGCCGGCACCGTTGGGCGCCTGGTACGGCCGTTGCGCGTTGACACCGCTCTGCGCGGCGTGCAAGGCGGTCGAGCGGGCGAGGAAGACGGCCGCGATCTGGACCGAGGCGAAGAGCAGCACCAGGATCAGCGGCATCATCACGGCCAGCTCCACCGGATTCGCGCCCCGCTCCCGGTCGCCGCCCGTGAGGCGGCGCCGGGTGGCGCTGACCGCCCGGCGCCACCTGGGGAACGGGGCTCGGCGCATCCCGGCTACTCGCCTTCGCCGCCGGTGCCTGCGCCCGGGGGTTCCGGGATGTCGTTCATCCAGTTTTCGGCCTTGGTCAGGGCCAGGGCGGTGACGGCTACGGCGACGGCGACCAGGCCGGCGATGATCACCGCGGTGGGCACGGGGCTGTCACCGCGCTCACCGTGGCGGCGCAGCTCGGCCAGGCGCGTCGTCAGCACGACGTGCAGGTAGCTGAAGATGGACATGGCGTAACTCCTTCAGGGGGAGGGCATCAGACACGGGCGACGAACGGGTAGAGGACGAAGCCGAGCAGCACGAACACGAGCAGCGCGCCCGGGATGTCGAGTCGGCTGGTCACCCCCTCGGCGTGGGCGAGGTTGTCGGTGCGGATCTGGTCGCGGAGCGAGTCGGCCCGGCTGCGCAGGGTCTCGTGCACCTGCGCGCCCTCGCTGCCGGAGGAGCGCATGATCGCGCCGACGTCCCCCAGCTCCGGAATGCCGATCTCGTCGGCGAGGTCGCGCAGCTCGTCCCACGGCGCGTGCATCTGCATCTGGGCGATCCGCAGCGACTCCTGGAGCCGGTCGAACACCCAGCCGTCGCAGACCGCCGCGGCGCGCTCCAGCGACTGCACCGGCCCGTGCGCGGCGGAGAGTTGCAACGCCACCAGGTCGAGGTAGGTGCAGACGGCGGCGCGGAACTCGGCCCGCGCGGCCTCGGCCTTGGTCAGTACGGCCCGGTGCGCCAGCAGCCCGCCGATCAGTGCCAGGCCGAGGCTGCCGAGCACCGGTATGACGAGCGGAAACGAGACACCGAGCACCAGCAGCGCCACCCCGAGCAGGGTCGGCGTGGCCAGCCCGACAAGTGCGGAGAGCAGCACCGACAGCGCGTACTGCTCGGGGGTCTGGCCGATCAGGGCGAGCTGCTGGTGCGGCGGTCGCAGCCAGCGGGACAACCCGGTCAACGAGTCCAGTCGCCGGGAGGCGGGTGTGGCGAGCCGGCCGGTGCCCGGCGGTTGGTGCAGCCGGCGCAGCGCCGGCCCGAGCGCCGGGGTCGCCGGCACCAACTCCCGGACCACCAGGAACACGCCCAACCCGACGCCGGCACCACCGCAGACTGCCAAGGTGAGTTGCCAGTTCAGCATCATGGGAGCCGCCTTTCGTTCGCGACTGCGGGGCTCCGCTGCGCTGCACTCCTCGCGCTCACGCGATCACCTCACCCGGGTCGGGCGCCGGCAGGAACCGGGACGGCCGCTGTGGCTGGCTCATCGACCGCACCCACGCCAGCAGGCCCACGAAGGCGGCACCCAGGGCGGCCATCACCACCTGACCCACAGGCGTGCCGTACGGCTTGATGTACTCGGCGTTGAGCAGCCCGTACGCCAGGGTGGCCAGGGTCATGCCGGTGAGGAAGCGGACCGCGAACCGGGGTTGGGTCCGCTTGGCCTCGATCTCCCGGCGGGTGGCCACCTCCGCGGATGCCGCGCCGGCGATGGAGCCCAGCACGTCACCCAGCCGTTCGCCCCGGTCCGAGAGGTGCAGGATCAGCGCCGCGACCACCTGGTCACCGACCGGATCGGCGATCTCGTCGGCGAACGCCAGCAGCGCGGATCGGGCCAGCCAGCCGGCCTGTAGGCGGGCGGCGAGCAGTCGTACCTCGTCCTCGATGCCGGGTGGCACGCTGCCGATCGTGCCGATGATCGACTGTTGGAGGCCCTGCCCGGTGCCGGAGACGTCCTTGAGCCGGCGGGTCCACTCGCCCACCGCCTCGATCCGGGCGATCGCCCGCTGCTCGGCCCTGCCCACCCCGAACAGCCACGGGGTGCCGGGCACCGCCACCGCCACCAGCAGGCCCACCACCGGCAGCCCGGTCAGCAGGAACGCCAGTGCGCCGGCACCCAGCGCGGCGACCAGCAGCGTCTGGTAGGCCCGCTGCTCGGTCGGCGTGGCGCCCGGCCCGCGCCACAGTCGACCCAGACCCGGCCCGGCTCCCGGACGAGGCCCGGGTGGCCGGCGGGTGCCGACGAGCGCGACCACGGCCAACAGCAGCCCGGCCACACAGGCGGCCCCGGAAACCACCGCGATCAACTCGACGCTGGCCAGCATCAGGTCACCGCCGGGCCAGTCGGGTCTGCCGGGGTCGTCGCCAGGCGCCGGCGCCGGCCTCCACCCACCGGGTCAGCAACCGCGCGTCGTAACCCACTCGCAGCAACTGGTCGCGGACCCGTTCCGGCAGGTGCCGGGGGACCGCCCGACCGTCCGGGCCGGGACCGAACACCGTGGTGGTGGTGATCCGACCGGCTTCGCCGGCCCCGATCACCTCCTCCACATGGGAGACGAACCGGTGTTTCCGTCCGCCGATGGCGGTCTCGTCCTCGATGGTGACGTAGACGATCAGGTCGAGGGCGTTGCCGGCCATCCGGCGGGCCTGGTCGACTGTCATCTCGCGGCCGTGTGCCAACGCCAGCTCGACGATCCGTTCGCCCACCCCGGCGGCCGTACGGGCGTGGATGGTGCACATCGAGCCCCGGCTGGTGGTCATCGCCTGGAGCATCGGCACGATCTCCCGGGACCGCACCTCGCCCACGATGATCCGCAGGACGCCCATCCGCAGCGACAGGGGGATCAGGTCGGCGATCGTCACCTCACCGGCCGGACGGCCGTCGAACCCGCGCTCGCCGTGCCCCTCCCGGGCCTCGAAGCTCATCACCGCCCGGTGCCGCTCCCGGCGGCGGGCCGGCAGCAACTCGCGGCTCTCCTCCAGCAGCACGTACGGCTCGTCCGGCGGGATCTCGTTCATCAACGCCCGGATGATCGTGGTCTTGCCGGCACCGGCCAACCCGGCGACCATGATGTTCAACCCGGCGCGCATCGCCGCGCGCAGGAAGTCGCGCAGCAGCGGGTCGATCATCTCGTCGAGGTCACCACGGGTGCCCGCGATGTCGTCGAGGCTCACGTCCAGCGTGTTGTGCTTGCGGATCACCGCGTACGGGCGGTGGCTGACCAGGAACACCGCCGCCAGCCGGCTGCCGTCGGGCAGTTGCAGGTCGAGGGTGGGCTTCACGGTGGACAGCGACCGCTCGGTCGCGCCCGCCCGGCGGGCCGCCGCCTGGAGGATCTCCACCAGTTCGGCGTCGCTGTCGGCGATCGGCTCGGCCCAGTCCACCCCACCGCCGTGCCTGGTGATGCGCACCTGGTCGCAGCCGAGGATGTGCACCTCCTCGATGGTGTCGTCGACAAGCAGCGTCTGTAGCCGACCGAGCCCCACCAGCTCGGCGGTCACCTGGTCGAGCAGCAGGCGCTCCTCGCCGGCAGCCATCGGGGTGCCGGCCCGGCGGACGAAGTCCGCGTACTGGGCGACCACCGTGACGGCAAGGCGGGCCCGTTCGGTGTCCTCCTCGTCGGCGGTGAACTCCCGGCCGCGCTGCCACAGGGTGAGCCGTTCGGTGAGTTCCCGGCGCAACTCCCGGACCACCTGGAAGTCCATCCGGGGTCGCGGCGTCGATGCCGTCGGCGCTGCGGCCGTGGGCATCGGCTGCGGCATCGGCGTGGACTGTTGGTGCCGGCCGTTCGGTCCGGCCAGCGGCGGCTCGGTGGAGGTCACGCCCGGCGGCTGTTGGCGAGGATCCGCGGAGACCGGCTCAAACCGCATCCGGAACCCCCTGCTGCACGGGCCACGCCAGCCGGGCCTGCCGCCGTTCCAGGAGCGCGCCGATCGGCACCTCCAACGCGGCGGCCGCGCGCATCAGCGGCCGTCCGGTCCGCACGGTCCCGCCCAGGGTGAGCACCCCGGCGGTACGCGGATCGTGTGGCAGCCGCGCGACGACCGGCAGCTTCAGGGCGCGGCTGATCTCGGCTCGCCCGTGGCCGCCGCCGACCAGCAGCAGCCGCAGGGTGCCGGGTGGCACCCGGTGCTCGGCGAAGTCCCGTTCGATCGCAGTGATCACCGCCCGGGTGCCGGAGAGGTCCGGCAGGTGCGCCCGGGTCACCAGCAGCACCACCGAGGCCGCCCGCAGCACCGGCCACGGGGGTGCGGCCACGTGCAGCCGGCCGCAGTCGACAAGCACGTCGTAGCCGGGGATGCCGCGATCGAGGGCGTTGAAGTAGTCGGCGAACCGCTGCCAGAGCGGGGTGACGCTGCCGCCCTGGGCCGGATCGACGAGCCCGGGCAGCAGCAGTCGCTCCCGGTGGGGTGCGTCCAGGTCGACCAGTTGCGACCAGAACGCGGTCTCCAGGTTGCCGTCGCGCAGTTCCCCGACGGCCAGCTCGCCGATGCCGCGAGGGCCGTCCAACTGGCCGCCGAGATAGCCGGCGAGGATCGACCCGCCGGCCGGGTCGCACTCGGCGAGCACCAGCCGTCGGTGCCACGCCAGTGTGCAGGCCAGCGCGGAGGTCGTGACGCCGGGCGAACCCTTCGCGGACACCAGCGCGATGATCGCCATGCTCAGGCCGCTTCGGTCAGCACGACGGCGACGCGCGACTGCGCGGTGAGAGCCACCACCGCGGGCACGTCCCGCGTGGGCAGCGCCAGGTACAGCACCTTGTCGTTGTTGGCCGGACTGACCATGTCGATCACGATGGCCGGAAACCTGGTGCCGGCGGCGGCCGGGTCCCCGTTGGCGCTGCGGTCCGGGGTGCTGATCAGCAGCACCTTGTCCCCGGGGTGCAGTTGCCGGGCCGGCACCTGGGCGGTCTTCAGGCCGAGCGCGATCTGCTGCTGGTCGGGACCGAGCAGCGGATCGTCGGTGACGTGCCCCAGGGTGAGCAGGGTGCCCGGGACCAACTTCACCGCGGCCCGTTTGCCGACCACCTCGTCGAGCCGGCCGGCGGGCACCGGACGCAACCCCTGACCCCCGGCTACCTGCACGGTGATCAGGTCGGCGGCGCTGACCTCCCGACCCACCTCCACCGGCCGGGCGACCGCGAGATAGCTGCCGGTGGCCCGGACCGAGGTGACCGCGAACGCCGCGCCCAGCCCACCCAGGGCGATCAGGAGTACGGCGAGACCGAGCAACCCCGGGCGGACCCGACGCTGCCGGACCACCTTGGGCGGGCTGACCGGTGCGTCGACCGACCCGGTCCCGTTGTGCGTCGCGAGACTCATCGGGTCACCACCTGAAGTTCGTTGATCTGGATCTGCACGACGCCGCTGTTCCGGGTCACCAGGATTTCTCCGCTCTGCCCACCGCCGTTCCAGGTCACCTTCCAGTGCGTGGTGGCGGTGACGTCGTATTTACCGGCCTTCTGGTAGCCCTTGTGGTAGCCGCAGGTCGGGGAGGTGCGGCCGGCAAGGCTCTTGTCCGTTGCGACGTACGGGGTGCCGGCGCCGGGGCAGGGCACGTGATCGCCGTTGCCCATGTCCCAGACGATCTCGCTAACCTTCGCCGTGATCTCGACGGTGACGTCCCGATCGGTCGCGTCGGCGTGAAGCGGGCCGAAGTGGCCCGGGTCCTTGTCGTCGGACCACATCCAGACCGGCAGGCCGACCAGGCCGGGGCCGTTGTCCTTGCGGGGTGCGACAGCCAGCGGCGCCCGCTTCAGCGTGATCTTCGCCAGGGCGCGTCGGGCCAACTCCGCCGGGTTCGGGGGCGCGCCGAAGCCGGGCGGCGCCTCCCGCAACACCACTGTGACGTTGCCGACGTCCGTGCCGTCGTTGCAGGTCTGCACGTACCAGTGCTGGCCCTCGGGTGCCTCGTTCTGCGGCTCGGCCAGCTCGTAGTAGCAGCCGTCGCCGCTGTTGAACCAGCCTTTGAGATCGTCGTAGCAGGGGATGGTCCGCCCGTCCCACCGGCAGACGCCGCCACCGCCACCGCCGTCGTCGTCTCCGCCGTCGTTGTCCCCACCGCTGCCGGGGCCGCCGGGATCGCCGGGTTTGTCGTCCCAGACGCTGCAGTCGGGCTGGTCGGGCGGGCAACTGGTCCCGGGGCCGGCGCGCCAAGCGGCGGCTGCCGGCAGGGTCGTGCCGACCACCAGGAGGAGCGCGAGCCCGGTCCCGGCGAGGGTCCGCCGAGCCACCGAGACCCCGGGGGTACGCGCCGCAGCGCGCTTTCCTGCCATGGTCAGCATGGCTGGTCCCGGTGCAGCGCGCCGGAGTTGATCAGCCAACGGCCGTCGGGATACCGCGTCGCGGTGGCGGTGGAGAGGTGCCGGCCGCCCCCGCTGCCCGGGACGACGCGCTTGTCCTTGGCGTAGATCAGCCGGTAGCCGGTCAGGTCAAGGCAGTCCTGGATCTCGACGGTGGCCGGGTTCGCGTCCAGGCTGACGGCGGTCACGGTCGGGTCCGACTTCAACGTCCCGGTACGCACAGCACCGTGCTCCTTAGCGTCGCGAATGGACAATTGCACCCGGGTCAGAAGTGGATCAGCGAGGAAACGGGACAGTTCCGGCGCGCGCGGATCACTGCGTCCACTCGCCGTCCGCGAGGCCGCCAGATAACCGGAGTACGCGTCAAGCGCCGCCTTCTCAGCAGCGCGTCGGTCGACGTCGGGAGCCGCCGGTTGCCCGTCGTCCTGGGCTGCCGCCGGCCATTCGGCGGCCTCCTGCCCACTGGCGCAGGCGGTGACCGGCACCGCCGCCACGACCGCCAGCAGGCAGATCACCGCTCGTCTGAGCTGCCGTCCGCGCACCCTCGAGCCTCCTCGTGGTCGCCCGGCGGGGTGAAGGATCACCACCGCAGGGCATGCGGAAGCGCGCCCGGATCAGTGCATCCGGAACGATCATTACGCCTCTGCATTCACCGTTACGGATCTTCTACAAATGCAGGTCCCATGCACTCGGGTGGTTGAGGTGAGGCTTGCGTCACACCCAAGGGGCGAGCATAGGCTGACGTTCGCCGATGCAACAGAGGCAATTCAAGCGAATACTCTGCGTGATGAAGGGTGGTGGTGGCGGGTGTCCGTGCCGCGTCCCACACAATGGCCCGGCGGAAGGTCGTCCATGGTCCGGCGTCGGCGGGCCGCCCGGGGCCGGCGGCGTCCCGTCGGCGGTCCCGGGAGTGGGACATCGCCGCCTCATCCCGGCATCCGGGCGGAGTTGTCGACCTGTCGACGATCCGCCGCGTCCGACGGGGCGCCCGGCCCCGATCTCGCCGGAGGCACCCGCCGATGGTCGGCGGGGGAGGTCGCTTTCTGCGCCATCCGCCACACCGTAGCGATCGTCCAGTCACTATCCGTGTTCACCGTCCCGGTGGGACATCGGGGCGCCTTGGCGGTGACATGGCACTGACCGGCCCCTCTGCCGCCCTCCCTGGTCGGGAAAACCCACCCGATCGGAGTCCGGCGCCCCCGTCGTCCGGTGGCCCGACCGCGCCCGCCCGCCCGCCGGCAGCCGCATCCGGGACAAGCACGACGACATCCGGCGGCTCGGCGCGCACGACCTCCTCGTCCCCGGGGCGTCGGACCCCTTCGGCGGCACGCGCAGTGGTGGCGCACGTCCCGGTCCCGACCGTGCTCGCGTTCCTCACGGTCGGCCCGCTGATGCGGATGGCCGCGCTGCGCTACGGCGTACCTCCGGGTCTGCCGGACCGGACCTGCTGCGACGCCTGCGGCGCAGCGGTCGGCCTGACCCGGCCCTGGCCCGCGTTGGGTCCGGCGGCCCGGTGCGGTCGCTGTCGCGCACGTGTCGGCCCACCGCCGGGAACGGTCGAGCTGGCCGGGCTCGCCGCGGTGCTGCTGCTGGCACTGGTCGGCCCATCGGGCGGGGCGCTGCCGGCGCTGGCCTGGTGGCTCGGCTGGACGATCCCGGCGGTCTTCGTCGACCTGGCCGTGCACCGCCTGCCGGATCGGCTCACCCTGCCGGCGGCGGCCGGGACGTGGTTGCTGCTCGGCGTCGCCGCCGCCCTTGCCGGTGAGCCGGGGCCGTGGCTGCGGGCTGCCGTCGGCGGCACGGGGCTGGCGCTGTTCTTCGCCACCACCACGTTGCTGCTGGGCAACCGCGGCTTCGGGCTGGGAGACGCCAAGTTGGCGCTCGGTGTGGGAGCGCTGCTCGGCTGGTACGGCTGGCCGGTGCTGCTGCTCGGGCTGCTGCTCGCCTTCGGGTTGTCCGCGTTGGTGAGTGTGGGCCTGCTGGCCGCGCGTCGAGTCAACTGGAGCACACACCTGCCGTTCGGCCCGTTCCTGCTGCTCGGCACGGTCGGCGCGCTCCTGCTGGCCGGCTGACGCCGCCCGCCGCCCCTCGCCCCTCGCCCCTCGCGCTCGATCCTGGATCGAGTGGTACCGCGCGGCCCGGGAGACCACGACGCCGTTGCGTTAGGGCTGTGGCCGACGGGTCAACCCGCTGCGCTGACTGTCGGGACGTGTAGATCAAGAGGCGCCGAGCAGAAGAATCGCGCCGATCTTGCACATCCTGTCGCCGGTATAGGCGGGAATGCACCTTAATGTCGGGGCAGGAAGTGCAAGATCGCGATGCAGGATCGGTTGACGAACAGTCATTCCGCCTGACGCAACGGCGTTGACAGCCAGGACCGAGCGTGATCTTTTACGCCGCGGAGGTCACTGGCGGGTGCGGCTCGCCAGCTTCGGGACCGGGGGGTCGGCGCGGTCGCCCCGACGGCGGAGCGCCTCGGCGGCCGGGCGGGCCAGCAGTGGGGCTGCCACCACCGCGACCAGCGCACCGAACAGCACGCCCGCGATCACGTCGTGCGGGTAGTGCACGCCCACGAAGACCCGGGAGAAGGCGCCCAGCGCGGCAAGCGGCAGCGCGACCAGGCCGAGTCGACGGGAGAGCAGGAGCGTGGTCACCGCCAGCGCGCCGGCGATCGTGGCGTGGTTGCTGGGGAACGACCAGTCGCCCGGGGGTGGGCAGGTGCCCGCGATGATCGCCCGGCCGACCGTCCGACAGGGGCGGTCCTGGTCCACCACTGTCTTGAACCATTCGCTGCCGACGTACGCGAGGATGGCCGGCAGCGGCGCGACCAGGGCGAGGGCCCGATCGTGCGGGCCGCCGGACCATCGGGTCAGCGCGGCCAGCACCAGCAGCGCGCCGAGAAGCAGGATCACCCCCTCGGTGGCGTGCCCGACGAACCACTGCACCGGCTCCGGGCTGCTCGCGGCGGCGTCGACGACATCGCGATACCACTCGGCACTGATCTCCGGAACGTCCACGCTGCCGTTGGCGGCCATGCATCACCTCACCTCTCGTTCATACCCTGTTCACCTGGGCGACACCCTAGGAACGACGCAGCGGGTAGCGGAGCAGTCGAAGGTCGGCCGGGATCCCTGACCTTCGTCCAGGATTCGTTCAGGCGGCTCTGCTTGGCTGGTCGAGGACGTCGGCATTCACAGGAGGCTTTGTGCAGACCAGTTCGGCCACCGACCAGCCGCCGCCCGCCAGCGAGACGGTGGACGACGAGACCTGGTGGATCCGGCGTACGAAGGCCGACCTGGACCGGCTCGGCGAGACCGAGTCGATCTTCGCGGTGGGCAACGGGTGGGTCGGTTGGCGTGGCGTGCTCGACGAGGGTGCGCCGTGCGGGATGCCCGGCAGCTACGTCAACGGCTTCCACGAGCGGCGCGAGCTGAGCTACCCCGAGGAGGGGTACGCGTTTCCGCGGGCCAGCGACACCGTCATCAGCGCGCCGAACGCCGCGCTGATCCGGCTCTGGGTCGACGACGAGCCGCTGGACATCCGCACCGGGACGCTACGCGGCCACGAACAGGTGCTCGACCTGCGCGCCGGCGTGCTGCGCCGGGAAACCGAGTGGATCTCGCCGGGCGGGCGGGGAGTGCGTATCCGCAGCACCCGGTTGGTGTCCCTGCCGCGCCGCCCGGTGGCCGCCGTCCAGTACGAGGTCGAGCCGCTGGACGCCCCGGTGGAGGTGCGGGTCTGCTCGGATCTGCTGGCCAACGAGACGGTGCCGGAGCGCTCGGACGACCCCCGGGCCGCCTCGGTGCCCGACAACCCGCTGACCGCCGAGGCGTACCGCGCGGCTGACCTCGACGGGGTGCTGGTACACCGCACCGAGCGCAGCGGCCAGCGTGTCGCGGTCGCGGTCAGTCACCTGGTGGACGGGCCGGACACGATCACGGTCACCGGTGACTGCACCCCGGACCGGGTACGGCTGACCGTGGCGGATCGGCTGCACCCCGGGGAGCGGCTGCGGCTGACGAAGTTCGCGGCCTATGAGTGGGCGATGATCGACGGCACGTCCGTCGACGAGCTGGCGGCCCTGGTCACCGCCGAGGCGGACGCGGCGCGTGCGGACGGCTTCGACGCCCTGCTCACCGACCAGCGGGCCGCCCTGGACGCGGCCTGGCAGGTCGCCGACGTGCAGCTCGACGGTGACCCGGGCCTCCAACAGGCGATCCGGTTCGCGATGTTCCACCTCATCCAGGCCGGCCGCCCGGACTCCGATCGGACCATCGCGGCGAAGGGGCTGACCGGCAACGGCTACGACGGGCACGTCCTGTGGGACACCGAGACCTACGTCCTGCCGGTGCTCACCTACCTGGCCCCGGCGGTGGCCCGTTCGGCGCTCAGGTGGCGGCACACCCACCTGCCCGAGGCCCGCGAACGGGCCGCGGAACTGCGGCTGACCGGCGCGACGTTCCCGTGGCGCACCATCGGCGGCCGGGAGTGCTCCGGCTACTGGCCGGCCGGCACGGCCGCGCTGCACGTCAACGCCGACATCGCCGACGCGGTGCTGCGCTACCTGGCCGCCACGCACGACGAGCGGTTCCTCGCCGAGGCGGGGCTGGAGTTGCTCGTGGAGACGGCCCGGCTCTGGCACGGCTTCGGGCACTGGTCCGGCGAGGGCACCTTCCACCTGCACGGGGTGACCGGCCCGGACGAGTACGCCGCGCTTGTCGACGACAACGTCTTCACCAACCTGATGGCCCGGCGCAACCTGCGGGGAGCGGCGGACGCCGCCGAGCGCAACCCCGACGTGGCCGCTCGGCTCGGTGTGGAGCCCGACGAGGTGGCCGGCTGGCGGGCCGCGGCCGACGCGATGTTCGTCCCGTACGACCACGAGCGCGGTGTGCACCAGCAGGCCGCCGGGTTCACCGAGCAGCCCGAGTGGGACTTCGCGAACACCGACGACGACGACTATCCCCTGCTCCTGCACTTCCCCTACCTGGAGTTGTACCGCAAGCAGGTGGTGAAGCAGGCCGACCTGGTGCTCGCCATGCAGCTCTGCCCCGGCGAGTTCACCGCCGCCGAGAAGGCCCGCAACCTGGCCTACTACGAGGCTCGCACCGTCCGTGACTCGTCGCTGTCGGCGGCCCCGCAGGGGGTGCTGGCCGCCGAGGTCGGGCACCTGGATCTGGCGTACGACCTGTTCGCCGAGTCGGTCCTGCAGGATCTGGCGGACCTGGGGGACAAGACCGCCGACGGGCTGCACCTGGCGTCACTGGCCGGTGCGTGGTTGGCACTGGTGCAGGGCTTCGGCGGGCTGCGCGACGACCGGAGTGTGCTCTGCTTCGACCCCCGGCTGCCGCGACGGATCGACCGGCTGGCGTTCAGCCTGCACTGGCGTGGCCACCGGCTGCGCGTCACGGTGACTCCGACCGAGACCCGCTACGAGCTGCCCGGCGCCGGCCCGGACGCCGAGGTCGAGCTGTGGCACCACGGTGAGTCGCTGCGGATCACGGAGGCCGAACCGGTCACCCGGCCGATGCCGGCGGTGCCCGATCCCGGGCCGGAGCCGCACTCCCCGCCCGGCCGCCGCCCCGCCCGCCGCTCGGCCGACTGAGCCACGGGCGGCCAGTCCGGCCTTCGCGCGGCGCGGCTCAGGTCCGCGCGGCCGGCCCGGCGTTCGCGCGGCGCGGCTCAGGTCCGTCCGGGGTGGCCGGCCATGCGCTCGCGGACGGCCTCCAGCGCCTCGAAGGCGTACGCCCAGTTGTGGCATTTGAAGCTGCGCAGGCCGTCGATCGCGGTGTGGCAGTCGGCGCAGCGGACCCCGGCGATGGCTGCCGGAATCCCGGTGTTGACGTACTTGCGCTCGCCGAGGATGACGGTGGCGATCATGGCCTTGTCGTGCAGGCCGGAGAGTGCCGACGACACGATGTCGTACCAGGTGACGCGTCGGCCACACTTCGGGCAGTCGGGTTCGTCGCCGCTGACCCAGAGCGGGGCGCCGATGCTGCGCGCCGGCATGCCGAGCAGCTTCTCCAGCCGCCGGACGTCCGCCTCCGGGGTGGTCCAGCGGTGTCGGCCGGGCAGTGCCGCGGGCGAGTCGTACACGGCGCGGAACAGGTCGTGGTCGACAGGCACGGTCTCCCGCTGAGCGGTCATCGTCGTCCCCCCTCGTTGAGTCGGTGCCCCCACCGTGGTCACCGACGACCTCCGGCGCTGCCGGATCAACGACTCGGGGGGTCGACGGGTCGTCGTCGAACGGCTCGGCCGTCGACCGTTTCCGCCTCCGGTGGCCGGCCTCGGGTGGTACGACGAAGGCCTGACGTGCGGGCCACCGGGAGGAGCGCCGATGGCGAGCAGGCCCGAACGGCTGCTGCGGGGCGATGACGCACCGCTGAGCGCCTCGTTCCTGGAGCTGTTTTTCGACCTGGCGTTCGTGCTCGCCCTCACGAAGGCGAGTGACCTGACCGCGGCCGTCGTCATCCTGGGAGGTCCGACGCTGTTCCTCCTCGGGCGGACCCTGTTCTCGGTGGCGATCCACCGGCGACTGTCCTGGCCCCGGGTCGCCGCCCTGTTCGTGATGTCCGGTGCGGCGGCCGTCCTGCGACTGCCGTTGCTGGCGGTCAGCGCGGTCGCCACCGGGGTGGTGCTCACGGTGGTCGTCCTGGACCACGCCGGCAACCGCTCCTATCGCCGCATCAAAAATCCTGACTAAAGTCAGGCGTATGGACTCCGCGCTCATCGCCGCCGTGCGGCGGTTCAACCGGACGGTCACCCAGCGCGTGGGTGCGCTCGACGACGAGTACATGGCACAGGGGCGACCCCTCGGGCAGGCGTGTGTGCTCTGGGAGATCGGCCCCTCCGGCGCCGAGGTCGCCGCGCTACGGGCCCGGCTCAACCTGGACTCCGGCCACCTCAGCCGGCTCCTGCGCACCCTGGAGAACGACGGCCTGGTCACCGTGGGACCGGCCGACCAGGCCGGGAGCGACGGCCGGGTCCGCACCGCCACGCTCACCGCCGCCGGTCGTACGGCGTGGGCCGATCTCGACCAGCGCTCGGACGACCTTGCCGCCTCGATCCTCGAACCGCTCACCGAGCACCGTCGGGAACGACTCGTCGCGGCCATGGCGGAGGTCGAACGGCTGCTCATCGGCTCGATGGTTGTCATCGAGGCGTGCCCGCCGAGCGACCCGCGGGCCCGCGCCTGCCTGCGCGCGTACGCCCGGGAGATCGGGCGACGGTTCGACGACGGGTTCGACCCGGAGCTGAGCAACCCGGTCCCCGACGAGGCACTGGTCCCGCCCGCCGGTGTGCTCCTGCTCGCCACCCTCAACGCCGAACCGATCGGCTGCGGCGCGGTCAAACTCCTCCCGGACGGCCAAGCCGAACTCAAACGCGTCTGGGTGGCCGACGCCGTACGCGGGCTCGGCATCGGCCGGCGGCTGCTGGGCGAGTTGGAGCGGTACGCCGCGGAGCGTGGCGCGACGGCCGTCCGGCTGGACACCAACCGCAACCTCACCGAGGCGATCGCCATGTACCGCGCGAGCGGTTATGTGGAGATCGAGCCGTACAACACCGAGCACTACGCCCACCACTGGTTCGGTAAGCGGTTGGAGCGCTGAGGGCCACATCGGGGCTACTACAGCCGCTCGAAGCTCTCCATGCCGGCGAGTTTCAGCACCTCGGTCCGGGTCGCCGGGCACTCCGGCCGGGTCTGGTCGTCGATCTGACGGCCGGTCGGCACGGGACCCTGCTTCTCGTACCAGGAACAGAGATTCACGGTGCGGCGCGAGACATTGCCGGGCATCGCTACGGTCGGAGGGGTGGCAGAGGAGGCTGGTCCCGGTGGGTGGCGAGATCGCGCCCTGGGGTTCGGCGCCGCCCTGGCCGTCGCCGCTGTCTGCGGGGTGTCGTCCATCGGTCTGCTGCTTCTCGGCGCGTATCTGGACGGGGTGATACTTCTCGGTGCCATCCTGCGCCTGATCGGGATCCAAGTCGCCTACGCCGGAGTGATGCTCTGTGCCTTCTGCCTCCTCCTCTCCCTGTTGGGCGCGGACCTGTTCGCAAAACTGTTCCTCGTCCGCGACAAGGCCATCACTCCCGAGGTCGAGCGTGAGTTGACGGCGATGCGGGAAGCGCCCGCCACGGTGCCGACCACCGCTGGACAGGGGGTGCTGCGGATCATCGCCGTCAAGCCCCTGTTGTGGCTCGACCCTGATGCCTACGGCGACGACACCACCCCGGTCGTCGTCGTCAACGAGGTCGCGCATCGGTTGTCCGGCTGGGATCCGTACGACATCCTGGTTCCCGCCGGGACCGTCGAGGTGGCGACCTGGCTGCCGCTTCACACCGGCCGGTCCGGGCGGCAGGTCGGCGGCCCCTTCTCGGTGGCGGAGGGTCAGGTCACCGCTGTGGTATATCGACCTTCGTCGCTTCCCGAACTCCCCGGCACGTTGGCGACGGTGGCCCGCGAGGTGGAGGGGCAGGTGTCACTGTCCCGCTTGAGCTGGGTGACCGCGCTGCTCATCGGGCTCGGCTTCGTGGTGTGGTTGGCCGTCGGCTAGCTGAGGTGTTCAGCGGTGTCGGCGAACGAGCGGATGAGTTCCGTCTCGGTGCCGGTGCGCCAGACCAGCCCCCACCGGCCCGGCGGGGCGTCGCGGATCGGCACGTACGCGATGTCCGGGCGCGCGTAGTAGCGGGCGGCCTGGGCGTGGACCGGCGAGACGGCTTCGCCGGTGACGAGGATCGGGATCATCTCCTGGAAGTTGGAGACGGACGGGCCGATGCGGATCAGACGCCCACTGGGTGTGCGCAGGGGCACCAGGATCTCCCGCCAGTAGTCCGGCCGGACACCGCCCATCACCGTCACGTCTGCCAGGTCCTCGTAACAGACCGACTCCCGAGCGGCGAGCGGATGGCTCGCGCCGACCGCCAGCACGATGGGTTCGGTGTAGATGACCGGGCCGACGGTGAGGTCCGGCTCCCTGACGGGCAACCACACGATCTGTACGTCGATGTCGCCGGCGCGCAGCTGACCGAAGGGGTCGCCGAAGTCGACGTGCCGCAGCTGCACCTCGCACTCGGGGTGGCCCTGCGCGAACGCCGTGAACAGATCGCGGAGATCGTGGAGGTTGACGGCGATCGACCCGACCCGCAGCACCCCGGTCTTGCCGCGGGCGGCGAGCCTGGCCCGGTCCATCCC
Organism: Micromonospora sp. NPDC005203; assembly: GCF_042872705.1. NCBI lineage: Bacteria > Bacillati > Actinomycetota > Actinomycetes > Micromonosporales > Micromonosporaceae > Micromonospora > Micromonospora sp. NPDC005203. The sequence goes on from NZ_JBIAKV010000001.1 coordinate 117,363, forward strand.
CTCGCACAGTCCCCGGTACACGGGCTGGATGTCGTCGAAGAGCCGTTGACCGATCGGTGTCAGCGCCACCCGTCGGTTGTTCCGCTCGAACAGGGCAGCACCGATCCGCCGTTCCTGCTTCTTGATCGCCTGGCTGACCCGGGCCTGGGTCACGTGCAGTCGCTGCGCGGTGCGGGTGAAATGCAGCTCCTCCGCCAGGGTGAGGAAGATTTCGATGTCCCGGAGTTCCACCGCTGATCCCGTTCGTGAATTAGTGAAGGGTTATGGCACGTTACCAGATGTGATCTTGTGGACCGGCCGGTCACCGCGCACGCTGATCTGCGTCGGAGCGAGGAACACGCCTCAGCCAAGGAGATGCTCGTGCGCAAGCTCGTGTACTACATCGCGGCCACCCTGGACGGCTTCATCGCCGGTCCCGACGGCGCCGACCCCACCGGACCGGACGGATTCTGGCCCATCCCGGACGACTACCTGCGCCACCTCGTCGCCGAGTATCCGGAGACCCTGCCCGGTCCGGCCCGGCAGGCGTTCGGCATCACCGGCGAGGGCAGCCGGTTCGACACCGTCCTGGAGGGGCGGCACTCCTACGAGGTGGGTCTGCGGGCCGGCGTGACCGACGCGTACCCGCACCTGCGCCACCTGGTGTTCTCCCGCACGCTCGGTGACCGCCCGGACCCGGCCGTCGAGGTCCTGGACACCGACCCCATCGCCACGGTACGAGAGCTGAAGCGGCACGACGGCAAGGACGTCTGGGTGATCGGCGGCGGTGCCCTGGCCGGTGCCCTCTACCCCGAGATCGACCAGCTGATCGTCAAGCTGGCCCCGTTGACCATCGGCGCCGGCATCCCGCTCTTCGGCCGCGACGCCGTCTTCGCACCGCGTACCTGGCGTCTGACCGACCACACCGTCCTGGACAGCGGCGCGCTGTTCCTCACCTACACCCACACCCAGACCGGAAACGAGTCCGCATGAGCACAACCCCCGACACCGTCACGATCCGTCCCATCACCGGGCCGGACGAGGTGGCGCTGTTCAACCGTCTGCCGTACACCATCAACCACGAACTCGCCGACGACCTGGCCGCGCACCGTCGCCGACCGGAGTGGATGTGGGTGGCGCTGCACGGGGATCGCCTGCTCGCCAGGGTCGCCTGGTGGGGCCGCGGCGGCGACAGCAGCCCGCTGCTCCTGGACATCGTCGACGTCGACGACGGCGCCGAAGACCTGACCGAGGTGGCGCGGACGCTGTACGAGACGGCCGCGAAGCAGGTCCTGCCAGCGGGTGCCAACCCACCGGAGTACGGCCGCTTCATCCCGGCGAACTGGCGCGAGGACCCGGACGCGTACCGGGCGGTGCGCACGAGGATGAGCGTCCTGGAGAGCACCGGTGCACGCCTGACCGTCGAACGACTGCGCCTTCAGTGGCAGCCCGACGGCGGCCTGCCCGCGCCCGACCCGCGTCTGGCCTTCCGCTCGGCTCTCGACAGCGACGAGCTGATCGCCCTGATGACCCGCGCCCTGGACGGCACCCTGGATGCGCACAGCCGTACCGACCTGGCGCGGATGTCGCCGCACGAGGCCGCCGTCAAGCACTACGAGGAGGAACTCGCCACGTACTCCAGCCCTCGCGAATGGTGGCGGATCGGCACGGTGGGTGAGGACGGTGAGCCGGTCGGGTTCGTCATCCCGGCGCGCAACGCCTACCACCCGGTGATCGCCTATCTCGGCGTCGTACCCGAACACCGGGGTCACGGGTACGTCGACGGCCTCCTTGCCGAAGGCACCCGACTCCTGGCCGCCGAGCACGTCCCCCGCATTCGCGCCGCCACCGACCTGGGCAACGTGCCCATGGCGGCCGCGTTCACCCGCGCCGGCTATGTCAACTTCGAACGGGCCATCAACATGGCCTGGCAGTGAGCCGCCGACTGCGGGAGCCGTCGTGGCGTCTCCGTTGCCGGGCCGCTGGTGCCCGATCGACACCAGCGGCCCGTCGGTCCGCTCGATCAGCCCTTCACCGCGCCGGCGGTGAGCCCTTCGGTGAGGAAGCGCTGCCCGAAGGCGTACATGATCACCACGGGGATGCTGACGAGCAGCGACGCGGCGGCGAGCTGTCCTTGCGGCACCACGTCTCCGGCGATCATCGACTGCATCCCCACGGGGAGCGTCTTGTACTCGTCCTTCGTGATGAACACGAAGGCGAAGAGGAACTCGTTCCAGGCATTGGTCAGGGTGAAGAGCGCGACCGCCAGCAACCCTGGCTTGGCCAGCGGCAGCACCACCCGGCCGAACGCCTGGACGCGGGTGCAGCCGTCCACGAGCGCGGCCTCCTCCAACTCGATGGGGATCGACGAGAAATACCCCACCAGCAGCCAGGTGGCGAACGGAAGCGTGAAGGTCGGGTACGTCAGCACCAGGGACCACAGCGAGTCGGTGAGCCGTACGCCGATGAGCATCTGGTACAGCGGGATGAACAGCAGCGCGCCCGGCATCACATAGGTGAGCAGCACCGTGACGGTGAAGCCCTGCGCCCCCCGGAACCGCAGCCGGGCCAGCGCGTACCCCGCCAGTGCGGCGCAGACAAGTGCCACCGCGGTGGACGCCACGGACACCAGCAGGGTGTTGAGGTACCAGCGGCCGAACGGCTGGTTGTCGAACAGGGCGCCGAACTGCTCGAGCGTCCACGGCGTCGGCCACAGGTCGTCGGTACGCATGACGACCTGGCCCTCGGACTTGAAGGCCGTGACGGCGATCCAGTACAGCGGGCCCAGCACGAAGAAGAGCAACCCGGCCAGCGCGACCCAGGAACCCAGGCCCGACACCACTAACGACGACCGGCGACCACCTCGGGACTGGAGGGTCGAGACCACCCGGCCGACCGCCGCAGCGATCAGCAGGATCACCCCGAGGACCACCGCCGCCTTCCAGAAGATCTGCGGTGACGCCCAGGCCAGCAGACCGGTGACCAGCGCGGCGACGACCCACGGCAGGGCCTTGCGCACCGTCGGAGCCCACAGTTGTTTCCCGATCCACCGCGCTGTCCGGCGTCGCCCGGGCAGTTTGATGTTGGTGTCCTGACGCAGCAACCGGACCAGGACGAACACCAGCCCGCCGATGATCGGCAGCATGACGAGCGTGACCGCCGCGCCCGCGCCGTACTGGAGTTGCAGGATCGCCTTCGAGTAGGCGACGAGCACGTACGGCGCGGTCACGTCGCCCGGACCGCCCTGCGTCAGCAACCAGACGAGGTCGAAGTTGTTGAACGTCCAGATCGACGACAGGGTCACCGTCACCGTGATCACGTGGCGCAGTCCGGGCAGCGTCACGTTACGGAACCGCTGCCACGCCGAGGCGCCGTCGATGGTCGCCGCCTCGTACAGGTCCGCCGGGATCGCCTTCAACCCCGCCAGGAAACAGACGGTGAAGAACGGCACCCCCTTCCAGACGTTGACGAGGATGACCGACGGCATGGCCAGCGACGGGTCGGACAGCCAGCCCGCCGGCCAGCTGTCGACCAGGTGCGCGCTGGCCAGCAGCGGCCCGATCCCCGAGGCGGTGAGCAAGATGTTGACGCTGCCGAAGATCGGGTCGAGCAGCGCGCGCCAACTGAACGCCGTCACCACCGTCGGCACCACCCACGGCAGCAGGAGCAGCCCGGCGAGCACGGCCCGCCCGCGACGTCGATGGTGCAGCAGCAGGGCCGCGGCCAGCCCCAGCACGACCTTGAAGACCTCGGCGTACGCGGTGAAGACGAACGAGTTCACCACGCCGGTGTGGAACTGCTCGTCGCTGGCGAGGGCGAGGTAGTTGTCCAGGCCGACGAACACGGAGTCCTGCCCGTGCCGTTCCGTGGTGCTGGTGATGATCGATCGGACGATCGGCACGAGAACGAGACCGCCGACCAGCACGGCCATGGGTGCCAGGAACAGCGCCCCCAGCCGCCAGTCACGACCCAGCCGCCGCTGGGTCGCGGTGAGAGAGCCGGGTCCCGGCGGCCGGGAATTCGTCGCCGCCGGGACCCGCGCAGGACGGACCGACCTCACTGCGGCAGCCCCTGCTGGTTGAAGATCTGCACCATCTTCGCGTGGGCGGCCGTCACGGCCTGCGCCGGCGCCGCTCCCTGCACGACCTGCTGCATCATGTCGGTGAGGACGTAGGCCGACCCCACCGCCTGCTGGCCCGCGCTGGCCTTCTGCGGGAAGGCCAGGCCGTTCTTCGTGTTCAGCGGCAGCTTCAGTTCGGTGATCCTGCGCAGCATGGGGAACGCCGGGTCGCCGCTGGTGAAGAACGGGTCGGCGTCCCAGACCTTCTGCCAGGCGGGCAGCACCAGGCCGGGCGCTTCCTTCGCCACCCCGAGCAGCGCGGGAGCGCTGACCAGGTACTGCGCCAGGAGCTTGGCGAGCGCCGGATTCTTGGCACCCTTGAAGACGACGAAGCCCTGCGACTGGCCGAGCAGCAGCGGATTGTCGGTCGCCGGCCCGATGCAGTCGGAGAACACGTGGGTGTTCGCGTGCACCGGGTTCTTCTTGGTCCGGGAGTCCGCGTAGACGCTGAACTGGTTGCGGGTGTAACCGAGGACCCCGGCGAGCCAGTTCTCGTTGTTGCTGGTGTCGGTCCAGCTGGCCACCCCGGGCGGCAACATCCGCTTGTACCTGGCATTGGTGTAGATGTCGCCCAGGAAGGTGACTGCCTGCACTGTCTCGGGGGAGTCGAACGTGACCTTCCGGCCGTCATTGGCGGCGATCGACCCGCCGTAGGCGTTGATCAGTGCCTCGATCATGCCGTTGCCGTCACCGGACCGGTTCACCGTCATGCCCCAGCCGAACCGGCGCTTGGCCGGATCGGAGATCTCCAGGCACAGGTCTCGCAACTCCTCCCAGCTGTAGATGTCCTTGGGGGAGATGCCCTTGTCCTGCATCCAGTCCTTGCGCAGGAACGAACCGATCCCGATGAAGTGGTACGGGATGGCGAACCACCTACCGTCGAAGACGCAGAAGTTCTTGGCCTCGGCGCAGGGTTCGCCGTACTTCGCGGTCAGCGCCTGGACGACGTCCGTCACGTCCTCCAGGTCGCCCAGCGCCTGGAACTGCGCGACGAACCGGGAGTCGGTCATGAACGCCAGGTCACGCGCGACCCCGCCCTTGACCTCGGCGTCGATCTTCGCCACCACGTCGCCGGCGTCGGCCTGGACCAGACTGTTCTCGATCTTCGTCCCGGTGCTGTCGGCGAACTTCTTGATCGAGCTGTCGAGAGCTTCGTTCGCCGCCGTCGAATACAACTTCTGCGACAGCATCCCCATCGAGGAGCCCTTCATCGCCGCCGCGGCGTCGATCAGCTCCTGCGGAACCTCCGGCTGCACCTTGCTTGGTGACTCGGAGGTGCCTCCACAGGCGGCCAGACCGGCCGCGCCGAGCACCCCCACCCCCATCCCGAGAAAGCCGCGCCGGGACCACGCCGGGTTGTCCTGCATGGACGTTCGCCTCCTTCGTTTTCGGCACCGCCGGACGCCGAAGAAGCTCATGGCGAACAGTGCGATGCTCGTGCTCCAAGGTGTGTCTCTGGTCGGCGACCGCGGGAGAGATGTCGCATGCCGCTCGCCGGGTGACGCGCCGAAGTGGAGGTGATCGGCGACCGGGCCGAGGAACTGGCGCTGACGTTCAGGTTCGGCCGGGCCACGGGACCACCACCGTTCGAGATTTCGAACTGAGTTCGAGATACCGCATCGAGTGGTCGCGACGCTAGAGCAGCATTCTGACGAGTGTCAATGTTTCGATGGTGTTTCGAACCGAAAGCGCGATGCTGGCTACCGAGCCTGAGCCCGGTAGCCCATCCGGGCGGACAGTGCGGCGGCACCCTCACGAACCAGCCCGGTCCACCGCACCTGCGCCTGGGGCGTCCAGCGGATGATCGGCGCGGACAGGCTCATCCCGGCGATGGTCGTACCGGAATGATCTCGGATGGCCGCGGCGACGCAGCGCATGGCGCTGTCCGACTCGCCGACGTCGACCGCCACGCTCTCCGCCCGGACCTGGTCGAGGTGGACGCGGAGGCGGTCCGGGTCGGTGATGCTGTCCGGCGTCATGCCCGGCAGGTCACCCTTCAGGACTTCGTCCAGAGCCGCCTGGTCGAGGCCCGACAGCAGGATCTTGCCGACCGCCGTGCAGTGCGCCGGCAGCCGCCGCCCGACCGCGGAGACCATCCGGACCGGGTGCGTGCTGTCGAACTTGACGAGGTAGATGACATTGGCGCCGTCGAGCACGGCCACGTGAACCGCCTCGTCGCACGCGGCGGCCACGTCCCGCGCGACGCACTGCGCCTCGCGGACCAGGTCAAGGCGGCCGGAGAACGCCGCGCCGAGCTGAAAAAGCGGCATGCCGAGCCGATACTGCACCGGCTGGCCCGGGACGGAGATCAGGTACGAACGGGCCTCGAGCGTGACGAGCAGCTCGTGGACGGTGGTGCGGGGCAGGTCGAGCCGCTCCATCACCTGGCGGGCCGACAGTTGGGGATGGTCCAGGAACAGTTCGAGGATGTCGAGTGCGCGGATGACCGCCGATACCACACGGGGCATGTCGATAGTCCCTTCGAAATGCCGGACTCGTGTCAACGCGCCGCACGCGGACGAGCACCTGACGAGGATAACTGCGTCAGCCCCGGCACGGGACGCGGCGACGAGCGTGCTGCCCGCCACCGACGGCGCGTGACGTCCTGGCCGGCGCTCGCGATCATCGCGCCGGCTGGCCTGTTCATCGAGTGGGACTACTGGTCCTTCGTGCCGGATCTGATCGACCCGAAGCAGTACCGGATCCAGCTCTCCTGGTTCCTCCGCCTTCCGCCGGTCCGATTCATCGGGCGGCGCGGCTCTCGCCTACCTGCGGTGGACTTCGGACCGGCGCTCGTGGCGACGCCGGATCGGGGGTCGCCGCCAGTGTGGTCGCCTTCTTCGGCGGTCTGGTGGCTGCCGCCGCGCCGTTCATCGTCACCTGGCTGGCGTCCGGCAGCGAGTAGGCCTAACCTCAGCCGCCGATCAGCACCTCTCCGAAGTCGTGGCGGGCGTAGATCAGCATCGCTCGTCAGGGCGGGGGCGGACATCAACCCGGGCGCAGGTGGTCGGGTAGCCTGAGGCGCAGAGGGCCGTTAGCTCAATGGCAGAGCTGAGGACTTTTAATCCTTAGGTTCTGGGTTCGAGTCCCAGGCGGCCTACCACGGCAGGTGAGCTGGGAAAACGCAGGCGTCTCCGGTGACAGGGCGTGTTCATGCCATGACGGTCGCGCGCCAGACCGCACGGCCCGAAACGACCGAGTACGCCTGGCCGTTCGCAACGAGCGAGGGGTCCCAGCCGCGCGCAGGCGGCTCGGACCCCTTCCGCAGTCAGCACGACGGCTGCCCTCCGGCTCGATATCGCCGGAGCGCCGGCGGTTGGCTGGTCACAGGAACTCGCTGCGGTAGGCCGAGGCCAGCTCGACAGAGCGGCGGCGGCGTTCGGCGAGTTCGTCCGGTGAGAGCTGCGGCGGCGGTGCGTCCTTGCCCGCGACGACGTCGCCGATGCGGGTGAAGTACTCGTCCTGCCCGGCCGGGGTGCACATGCAGAGCATGTGGGCCGGCGCACCGGAGGTGTTGCGGAAGTTGTGCGGCGCGTTGGCCGGGATGTTGATCGTGGAGCCGGCCCGCACGACGTGCTTCTCGCCGCGGAAGGTGAACTCGATCTCGCCCTCGAGGATCGTGAACATCTCCTCGAAGTCGTGCCGGTGCGGCGGCGGGCCGCCGCCGTCGGGGATGCGCATGTCGATCAGGCAGTACGCGCCGTTGGTCTGTTCGCCCGTGATCAACATGCCGTAGGTGTTGCCCACCAGGGAGATGTAGGTCGTGTCGGGATCGTCGGGGTTCGCCACGGTCAGCGAGCGGGTGGGATCGTCGTCGGGAATCATCGTCGTCGTCTCCTGGGTGTGTGCGGACGGTTGGTTCGATCGGCGCGGCGACGGCGGGTACCCGGAGGCAACTCGACAGGGCCGCCACCCCCGCGGACGGATGGCTGCGCCCCTGCTCCAGCCGGCGTACGTAGTCCGCGGACATCCCCGCCAGCTCGCCGAGCTCCTCCCGCCGCAACCCCCGCACCCGCCGACGCCCGATCGGCAGCCCGACAGCCGCAGGCGCCCTACTCTCTAGCAACTGGCGCACCGGGGTACCGAACTCGTGACGCTCCACGGCCCAATTGTGCCCGGCCGGTCCGGGCAATGCGGCTCCTCTCACCCTTGGTCGACTCGGGATGCCGAAAAGCGGGCTGTCCTGCCTGCGGTGACACCGCGACCTTCCGGAAGCCGAGTGGATCAAGCCGCGCGGCCGTGGATCAAGCCGCGCGGCCGTGGATCAAGCCGCGCGGCCGTGGATCAAGCCGCGCGGCCGTGGATCAAGCCGCGCGGCCGTGGATCAATCCCGCGCGGCCGTGGATCAAGCCGCGGGGCTGCCGGCGATGCGCGGATCGGGAGTTCGTCGCCCGCGAGGGCGGCGTGGGCGATTGAGCGGCCGCTGGGCGGGTACGGGGTCGAGCATGCGGATCGTGGTGGTGGGTGCGAGCGGCAATGTCGGCACGGCGGTGCTGCGGCGGCTGCGCCAGGAGCGGAACGTGGAACTGGCCGGGGTGGTCCGGCGGTTGCCCGGCCCGGATGCCGGTGAGCCGTACGACCAGGTCCAATGGCACTCCTGCGACATTGGCGCCCCGGGCGCGGCGGGGCAGCTCGCCGAGGTGTTCGCGGGTGCGGACGCGGTGGTGCACCTGGCCTGGCAGATCCAGCCCAGCCACGATCAGCGGGTGCTGCGACGGACCAACGTCGAGGGCAGCCGGGCGGTGTTCGACGCGGTGGTCCGGGCCGGTGTGCCGGCGTTGGTGTACGCCTCGTCGGTCGGCACCTACGCCTCGGGCCCGAAGGACCACCCGATCAGTGAGCGGTGGCCGGCCACCGGAGTGCCCGGTTCGTCGTACAGCGAGCACAAGGCCGAGGTGGAGGCGGCGCTGAACCGGATCGAGCGAGATCACCCGACGCTGCGGGTGGTGCGGATGCGACCCGGGCTGATTTTCCAGCGGGCCGCCGGTGCGGAGATCACCCGCTATTTTCTCGGCCCGCTGGCGCCGGTGCGGCTGTTGCGTTTCGGTCGGATCCCGCTGGTCCCGACGAACCGCCGGTTGCGGATGCAGGCGGTGCACGCCGACGACGTGGCCGACGCGTACGCCCGGGCGGTCATGAGTGACGTGCGCGGCGCTTTCAACGTCGCTGCGGACCCGGTGCTCACCCCGGAGCTGGTGGCTCGGCACTTCCACGGTTGGACGGTGCCGGTCGCCGCGCCGGTGCTGCGGGCCGCGGCGGCGCTGACCTGGAGGGCGCGGCTGCAACCGGTGGACGCGGGCTGGGTGGAACTGGGTCTGAACGCCCCGCTGATGTCCAGCGAGCGCGCGGAGACCGAGCTGGGCTGGCAGCCCAAGATCAGTGCGCTGACGGCGCTCAAGGAACTCTTCGCCGGGATGGCCGACGGCGACCACACGCCGAGCCCACCGATGTCCGGCGCACGGGACCTGCCCGGCCGCCCCGCCGCTCTCCTGCACGCCCGCCCGCCCGGCGCGGGGAACCCCTACTGACCTCCTCCGGTCAGGAGAGCTTGGAGTTGGTCACCGTGGGGTTCTGGGCGCCCAGGAAGAAGATGCCGGGGAAGCCTCGGGTCTCGAATTGTCCGCTGGGGTTGCGGCGCAGGGTCGAGCCTTCGATCCGCATCGTGCCGGTGCGGTTGTTGCTGACGAAGAAGACCGCGCCGCCGCCCTCGTTGGCCTTGTTGTTCTCGATGATCGTGCCGGCGATCCGTACGGTGAACTCGTTGCCGTCGCAGTAGATCGCGCCGCCGCTGCCGCCGCCGGGCGTGCCGGACTTGGCCGGGTTGGCGCCGCTGCCGATCGCCTCGTTGTGGCTGAGCACGCTGTTCAGCACCACCCAGGACACGCCGATGCTGCTCAACGCGCCCCCGTTCGAGCAGGAGCCGCCCTGGCCGGACGCGCCGCCGAAGGTGCTGCTCACGACGTACACCGGCTTGTTCTCGAACTGGCTGAGCACCCGGATGGCCGCGCCGCCCAGGTCGGGGCCGTTGCGGTCGCAGCGGTTGCGGACGAAGCGCGAGTTGACCACCTTGAACCGCCCGCCGCGAACGAAGATCGCCCCACCGCCGCCGCCCTCGGCCTTCTCGGCTGTGGAGTTGCCGTCGGCAAAGGTGAGGTTCTGCACGGTGAGCTGCGGGTGGTCCTGGTTCTGGCAGTGCGCGGTGGTGAAGCCCTGGGCCTCGTCGCAGGTGTTCATATAGAGGATGCGGCGCTGCCCCTGGCCGCTCAGGGTGACCTTGCCGCCGCCGTCCAGCACGATCTTCGGCCCGTTGGCGTTGCGGACCTTCGCGGTGGCGGTCATCTTGATCGTCAGCGGGGCAGGTCCGCAGTTGAACGTGATGACACCGCCGGCAGCGACGGCCTTCACGACCGCCGCGGAGGTGCAGCTCGCCGGGGTGCCGGTGCCGATGGTCCGGGTCGGCTTCGAGGCGTCCACCGCCCGTGCCTCGGCCGGCACGGTGGCCCTGCCGTTCGGGTTGCCGGCCGCGAGCACCTTCGCGGCGGGCTTCGGGCTCGCGCTGGCCCCCGGGCCGCCGAGACCGTCGCGGGTCTGCGGTGCCTCGGTCGGGGCCGTGGTTGGCGTGGCCACCGGCGAGGCGGACGCGCCGGGTTCGAAGGCGGGGGCCGGCTCGGTGGGCGCGCAGGCGGGCAGGGTCGCGGTGGCGACACCGAGGACGAGTAGAGCGGCAAGCGACATCATGCGCACCCCGTGATGCTAGGAGTCGCACCGGCGTCGCGACGAATCCACCGTGCGGGATTAATGCCTGGTTAAGGCGGGGCCGGCGGTCAGGCGTGGGAGAGAACGAACGCGGTCAGGAAACCGGCGACCGTGATGAGACCGACAAGCAGGTGGGCGTTCTCGAACGCCTCCGGGACCATGGTGTCGGTGATCATGGCGAGGATCGCTCCGGCCGCCAGCGCCGTGATTGCGGCCAGCACCTCCGGCGGCGCACCGCCCAGCAACGTGTTGCCCAGCAGCGCGGCCACCCCGCTGATCAGCGCGATCCCGTTCCAGAGCGGGAAGACGTAGCGCCGGGGCGACAAACCCGGTTGTGCGGAAGGCTCAGAAGTCGGCGAAGACGTACGGCACCCGGCGCGGGAAGATGCTGCGCAGCTCCGCGGCGGCGTCCACCGGCACCACACCGAGGTCCCGCAACGGCAGCTCGGCCGGATCCAGCACCCCGTACGCCAGGGCGGAGAGCCCGGCCGCCGTGAGGGTGGCGGCCGGCGCGCGGCCGGCGGTGTCGGCGGTCAGCTCCAGCGCACCGCTGGTGCCGTCCAGCAGATGGGTGCCGGCCAGCCAGCGGTCCCCGGTCAGCTCGACCCGCACCCGACCGGGACCGGCCGGCAGCCCGCTCAACGCGTCAAGCGACAACAGCCGGGCCATCGGGGCGGACGAGCCCGGCACGGCGATGCGTGCCTCGACGTGCATGTCCAGGTCGGTCAACCACAGCTCGGGCAACTCGTCGGGCGGAACCTGAACGGTGACCCGCTCGACCTGGTCGACGTGCCGGGCGAAGAACTGCAACAGCAACACGCGCGCGAGCGGATCGCTGACCAGCAGTTCGTTGCCGTGCAGTGTGCCGCCGTGCTCGTCGATCCGGTAGGTCACCGCGCCGGTGACCTCACCGTCGACGCGCGCGGTGAGCAGCCAGTACTCGTCGCGGTCGCGCATCCCGTCCGCCCGGTAGTCCGGGAAGAGCGCGAAGCCGTGCCGTTCCCGCAGGCAGCGCTCGGTGAACGCGCGCCACGCCGGATAGCCCGCGGCGACGCGCTCCCACCCCACCTCGCCGGGCAGGTCCACGCGCAGCAGCGAGCCCAGGTGGGCCGGGGCGAAGGTGGCCCTGCGCGCCTTGGGCAACCCGACGTAGCCGAACCGGGCGTAGAAGCTGGGCCGGAACGGGTAGAGCGCGCTGAGGGAGTGCCCCTCGTCGCGTACCTCGTCGAGAAGTTGGTGCAGCAGCACCCGTACGTGTCCCTGCCGGCGGGCCAGCGGGTGGGTGGCGACCCCGGCGACGCCCGCCATCGGCAACACCGCCCCGCGCAGGTTCTGTCGCATCGGGATGGACGAGACGGCGGCCAGCGTGATGCCGCCCTCCTCGGCGACAAGCGTCCGGTTGCCCTGGTTGTAGGGCAGGTAGTCGCGGAACTCCTCGGTCCGGGAAGCACTGAGCGGCGACGACTCGAAGGCGTACGCGGCCAGCGGGAAGCTGGTGGTGAGACGCTCGTCGGCGGCCACTCGGCGGATGGTCATCCGCCCATCTCAACCTGCCGTGCTGGCCCCGGCAACCGAATTGGCGGTATCCGCCCCGGTCATCCGACCGGGAGGTGCCGCAGGTGCCGGCGGCGGCGCAGGCGGACGCTGACCACGGCGGCCACGCCGACGACCAGCAGGGCGGTGACGACGAGCCCGTGCAGCACACCACGGGAGAGGTAACCCTGGTCGGTGTGGTCCACCGCCCAGGTGGCGATCTCCCGGGTCGACCAGAACGGTGTCAACTTCGCCCCGGAGCCGGCCGGGTCGATCAACATCTGCACCGTGACCACGGTGAGCAGCAGCAGCGTCCCCTCCATCTCGCGGGGCAGCAGCGCGCCGACCAGCATCCCGAACGGCGCCGCCACCGCGACGGAGCAGAGCAGCGCGGCGGCCAGGCCGCCGTACCGCAGGTCCGCGCCGTCGATCATGGGAAGCAGGAAGAACGGTACGGAGATGATCAGCCCCACCGTCCACAGGCCGAGCACCCGGCCGAGGTAGAGGTGGTGCGGACGATAACCGGCCAGCCGCAGTCTCGGCTCCAGCTCACGAGCCGCGGTGGTGGCGAACAGCGCGGCGGTGCTCACCGCCCAACCCACGCCGAGGAGCAGCGACCGGACCGACTGCCCGAGGTAGGCGTCCCGTCGGATCAGGTAGAAGGTCAACGGCATCAACAACAACAGCAGGAGTACGCCCCGACGCCGCAGCAACTCCCGCAGGGTCATCTCGGCGACGACGACGAGCCGGTTCACCGGTGGCCTCCCTGGACACCTGGCGCGTGCCACCCGGTCACCTGTGCCGGGGTCAGGTCGAGCACGATGTCCACCTGGTCGAGTTGGTTGAGCAGGTGGGTCACCACGACGATCGCCGCGCCGGCGTCGCGCAGCCGGTTGAGCTGGTCCCAGAAGTTGACGTAGGTGCCCTGGTCGAAGCCCTGGTACGGCTCGTCGAGCAACAGCACGTCCGGGGCGCTGAGGGTGGACATGGTCAGGTTGAGCTTCTGCCGGGTGCCGCCGGACAGGTGGCGGGCCTGCACATCCCCGCCCGCCTCCCAACCGAGCTGCCGAGCCGCCGCCCGACCGGCCCGGCGGGCCGGCCCTCGGGCCACGCCCTGACCTGCGCCGACAAGCACGAAGTGCTCGTCGGCGAGCAGAAAGTCGGCGGTGCCGCCGGACTGTGGGCAGTAGCCGAGCCGCCCGGAGACGGTCACCGCACCGGCGTCGGGCGACATCAGCCCGGCGCAGATCCGCAGGAAGGTGCTCTTGCCGCAGCCGTTCGCGCCGACGACGGCGGCGATCTGTCCGGCCCGGACGGTGAGCGTGGCGTCGCGCAGCACCGCTCGCCGCCCGTATCGCTTGGTGATGCCCTCCGCGTGCAGCCGGACCTGCCCGGGACGCGGTCCGGGCGCGGTGCCGATGCTCTCCACGACCGCTCCCGCGTACTGCTGGGGTGGACCGAAGACGACCCAGGGGTCGCCACCACCCTCGCGCAGGTGCGTGGCCGCCTCGGCGACCACGTGCCGGGCGGCGTCCGCCGCGACCCGGCGCTGGTGCAGCTCGGTGGTGAGCGTGCGCAGCCAATCGTCGGCGTTCACCGGGTGACCCCCTTCGTGACGATGTCGTTCACCGGCTGGACGAAGGTGAGCCAGGCGCTGCCGCCCGCGCGGAGTGCCGCGTACCCGTCGTCGGTGAGCCGGTAGTACTTACGGGCCGGCCCGGCGCTGCCCTCCCGCCACTGCGCGGTCACCAGGCCGGTCTTCTGCAGGCGCAGCAGCACGGGATAGAGCGTGCCGCCCTGGATGGGCCCGACGCCCGCGGCGTCGAGCGCCTGGGCGAGCTGGTAGCCGTAGGACTCGCGGTCGGACAGCAGGGCCAGCACGCAGATGTCGAGCACCCCTCGCAGCCACTGCCCGCGCCGGTCGGAATCCACGCGTTGGACAGTAGCGGCGCAACCTAGATGGCACAACCACCTACTGCGGCCGGCGGAACCCGAACCGGTTGGTTCGGGCGAGCCGCCGGGGGAGGCGTACCGGTCAGCGGGCGACGACGTCGGAGACCACGACTGTCACGTTGTCCGGTGCGCCAGCGTGGTGGGCGAGCTTCACCAACTGCTCACCACACTGCTGGCGGTCGGCGTACATGCCGAGCGCCGCCGCGATGGCGTCGTCCTCGACGTAGTCGGAGAGCCCGTCGCTGCACAGCAGCAGCCGGTCGCCGGGGGTCACGGTGAGCACCCCGATCGCGGGTGGGGTGTCGGCGCCCTGCACGGCCCGGGTCACCAGGGACCGCTGTGGGTGGTGGCGGGCCTGCTCCGGGGCGAGGGTGCCCTGGTCGACCAGGGCCTGGACGAACGTGTCGTCCCGGGTGAGCTGGGTCAGCTCGCCGTCGCGCAAGAGGTAGCAGCGGGAGTCGCCGACCTGGGCCAAGACCAGCGTCTCGCCGGCCAGCAGCGCCGCGGTGAGCGTGGTGCCCATCCCGTCGCGGCTCGGGTCGACGGTGATGGCGGCGTGGATGCGCTGGTTGGCGGTGCTGACCACGGCACGCAGGGCGTCGGCGGCACCGTCGGGATCTGTGGGCGGGGCCAGCTCGTCCAGGATCCGGATCACGATCTCGCTCGCCACCTCGCCCGCGGGCAGCCCGCCCATGCCGTCGGCGACGGCGATCAGGCGGTCACCGGCGAGGGCGGAGTCCTCGTTGTTGGTGCGGACCAGGCCGATGTCGTTGAGGATGACCGAGCGGAGGATCAGCGTCATGGGGTCAAGCTTGCCAAGAACACCCCGCCTTCGTCTCTACGGCTCCTGCGTGCGTCGAGAAATGATTGCGATTTTCGTCGACGGACCCGACGGACCCGACGGAGCGTGACCGGTCGGCCGGGCCTCAGTGCCGCGGATAGCGCAGCAGGAGGCTGGCGGCGACCTCCTCGTCACCCACCGCCGCGTAGCTGTGCGGCACGTCGGACACCCAGCGGAGGTGACCGCCGGCCGGCACGGTCAGCGGCGCGTCGGCCGGGCCGGCGCGCAGCATCCCGGCGAAGACGGTGATGTGCTCGGTGACCCCCGGCTGGTGGGCGGGGGAGAGCTGCGCCGGGCCGGGCGCGACCCGCATCCGGTACAGCTCGTAGGTCGCGTCGGTGTCCGTGAACACCTCCAGCAGGGTGGCGGTGACCGCGGTGCCCTGCGCGGTGGGGCCGGCCCCGGCGGTCGACTCAGCCAGCAGGGCGGTGAGCGGCACGCCGAGTTGCGCGGTGACCGCCCAGAGCGTCTCCAGGGTCGGATTGCGGGTGCCGCGCTCCAGGCCGGAGAGGGTGGCCTTTCCGACGCCGGCGAGCCGGGCCAGTGTGGACAGCGAGATTCCCCGCTCCTCGCGCAGGGCACGGACCCGGCGGCCGACGACGGTGGGATCCACGTCGAGGCCCGGACGGCGGGCTGGTGGCGGCTGCGGCACCCGACTATCGTGCTACACACTGTCGTTCCGCAAACGGAACACCCCGGGAGGGTGGCATGGCCGGACGCGTCCAACCGGTGTTGGCCGGCGTGGTGACCGCCCTGGTCGGCTTCGCCAGCTCGTTCACCGTCGTGCTGGCCGGGCTCCGTGCCGCCGGCGCGTCGGACGAGCAGGCCGCCTCCGGCCTGCTCGCCCTCTGCGTGGCCTGCGGGCTCGCCGCCGCCTGGCTGGGCTGGCGGCACCGGATACCGATGAGCGTGGCCTGGTCCACACCGGGCGCGGCGCTGCTGGTGGCCACCGGAGCGCCGCCGGGCGGTTGGCCGGTCGCGGTGGGCGCCTTCCTCGTCTCCGGTGTGCTGATCGTGGCGGCCGGGCTGTTTCCGCCACTCGGCCGTGCGGTGGCCGCCATCCCCAAGCCGGTGGCCGGCGCGATGCTCGCCGGGGTGCTGCTCCCGTTGTGCACCGCCCCGGTGCGCGCACTCGTGGAGTTGCCGGTGGTGGCGGGTCCGGTGGTGGTCGGCTGGCTGCTGCTGCACCGGTTCGCCCGCCGCTGGGCGGTGCCCGGTGCGTTGCTGGTGGCGGTGGTCGCGATCGCTCTCACCGCGCCGCCGACCGGCCTGACCGGTGCCTCGCTGGCCCCGTCGATCACCGTGACCGTGCCGGCCTGGGACGCGTCCGCGCTTGTCGGCCTCGCCCTACCGCTGTTCCTGGTCACCATGGCCGCTCAGAACGTGCCCGGCATGGCGGTGCTGGTCGGCTACGGCTACCGGCCGCCGTTCGGCTCCGCGCTGCGGGCCACCGGCCTGGCCAGTCTGCTTGCCGCCCCGGCCGGCGGGCACGCGGTGAACCTCGCGGCGATCACCGCCGCGCTGGCCGCCGGCCCGGACGCCCATCCGGATCCGGAGCGACGATGGGTCGCCTCGGTCACCGCCGGTGCCGGCCTGGCCCTGCTCGGTCTGGGCGCTGGCGTGGCGACCGCGCTGGTCGCGGTCGCCCCGCCGATCCTCATCGAGGCGGTCGCCGGGCTGGCCCTACTGGGTGCCCTCGCCAGCGCGCTCGCCGCGGCGGTGACCGACCCGGCGACCCGGGAGGCCGCCGTGGTCACCTTCGTGGTGACCGCCTCCGGGGTGACCCTGATCGGCGTGGGCGGGGCGTTCTGGGGTCTGGTCGCGGGCTGCCTGATGCTGCTGCTCTTCCACCGCCGCCGACCCGCTGCGCCCGCGCCGGACCAGCTCACCCCTGCCGCGCCGGACCAGCTCACCCCTGCCGCGCCGGAAAGATCCACTCGGGTGTCCTGAAGTTGGGCGGTCCCGAGGCTCCGGACGCCCCGATTTCCGTGAACCCGAGTCGATCAGGGCGGTGGGGTCACTCCTCGGGCGGCAGGTCCGCCACGCCCACGGCGAGGAGGACCCGGCCGTCGGCCACCGACCCGATCCGGTCGGCCGGTACGTAGACCGCGCCCGTGCGGGTCAGCTCGGTCGAGACCTTCAGGTAACCGCTGTGCAGCAGCCGCGCCGCCAGATCGGCGGGAACATCCGGCTCCTCGACCGCGGTCGCCTCGATCAGCTCGTCCAGGCTACTGCCCGGGTCGGCATTCGGTGTCTGGACGGTCACCGCGTTCGGGTCACCCCGCTGGACGAGGTCCACGGTCCCGACCTCGGTGCCGGCTGAGTCGATCACCGGCATCCCGGTGGTGATCCGCGCGATGGTCGCCTGCTGCTCGTCCTGCTGGTCCATCCCATTGCGGTTCCCGGGGCGGTACGCCGCTAAACGCCGCCGCCCGCCCGCCCGCCGCCCGCCCGCCGCCCGCCCCTCGCGCGCCGCCCGCGCGCTGCCCGCGCGCTGCCCGCCCCTCGCGCGCCGCCCGCCCGCGACCCGACGCGCGGCCGCAGCCCCGGCGTGGGTCGGAACCGTGTCCCAGAGCAGCGGCTCGCAGCCGACAGGTCCGGCGCCGATGGCGAGAGGCGACAGGTCGGAGGTGCTCAGCCGTTCGGGAGGGTCCAGCCGCCGGGCGGGCGGGGGGACAGCTCCCGCCAGGTGTCCGGACCGTCGAGAAGCGCCCGGACGGTGTCCTCTGCCTCGTCCGCACTGCCGTACTCGTAGAACCGGGAGATGCCCTCGGCCCCGCCGGCCCGCTGCTCGACGTGCCACCGGTCGGCGTCCACCCGGAGGAAGACGTCCCGTCGGGCCAGCCGCCCCCATTTCCCGTTCCACCAGTGCTTACGCTGCTCCATGGCGGGACTCTATCGAACACACGTACGAGAAGGTGCGGCCCCTGCGGGAATCCCGCAGGGGCCGATGTGCATCCGTTTGGTGTCAGCGCTGCGTCGGCGGCTCCGGGCGGCGGCCCAGCACGTCGTCCAGCGCCCCGCGCTGCTGACCGGGGGTGGTGTGGCCGGCGGAGACCAGCGCGTCCCGGATCTCGGTGAGCAGCTTGACCTCCTCGCTCGGTGCCGCCGGCGGCGGCTCCTCGCCCCGACGCCGCCGCTCGGCCAGCTTGTTCATCGGGTACACCACGAGGAAGTAGAGCGCGGCCGCGGTGAGCAGGAAGGTGATCAACGCGTTGACGAAGCTGATCCAGTCGAAGTCGACGCCCCGGATCGTCCAGACGGCTCCCTCCAGGCCGTTGTCCTTGCCGGTGATCAGCAGAACGAAGAGCGTGATGAGCGGTTTGAGGAACGCGTTCGTCAGCGACGTGACCACCGACGTGAACGCGGCGCCGATGACGACACCGACCGCTAGGTCGACGACGTTGCCGCGCATGATGAAGTCTTTGAAGCCCTTGAGCATTCGTACTCCCGAGGTGTCCGCTTTTCTGTCGGGCACAACCTATGCCCGTTCGGCGGGTTCCAGAAAAGCGCCGGCTTCGAACGCCGCCCGGCCCGGATCGCCGGCCCGGATCGCCTCGACCAACCGGGTGTGGTCGACGTAGCGCTCGGACGTGAGCGCGCCCCCCATCGCCTGGGCGACCGTGCTGCGCAGGGCGGTGCCGACCGAGGCGTACAACTCGGCGAGCATGGCGTTGTGCGCGGCGGCGACCACCGCGACGTGCAGGGCCGCGTCGGCCTCGACGAACGCGTCGACCCGGCCACCGCGCCAGGCGGCCTCGCGTTCGGCGAGCACGCCGTCGAGCGCCGCCAGGTCCTCCGGGGTACGTCGCAGCGCGGCGAGCCGGGCGGCCTCCACCTCGAAGGCGCGCCGCACCTCGATGACCTCGGTCATCCGGTCGTCACTGAGGTGGCGGGCGACCACCGGTGCCAGCTCGTCGGTGGACACCACGTAGGTGCCGGAGCCCTGCCGGCATTCCAGCACCCCGGCGTGCACCAGGGCTCGGACGGCCTCCCGAACGGTGTTGCGCCCCACGCCCAGCGCGGCGACGAGCTGCGGCTCGGTGGGGATGCGCCCGCCGACGGGCCACTCGCCGCCGAGGATCCGGGCGCGGAGCTGCTCGATGGTCTGCCGGACCCGGTGGCCGCGAGGCGGCACGGCGGGCTGGCCGCGAGGCGGCACGGCGGGCTGGCCGAGGGGCGGCACCTGCGGTGCGGTGGGGGAATCGCCAGACGGTGGCACTGGTTACATCACCGGCCCATAATTCATCCCATGATTGTAGGTTAGCGGTCATGACCCCGCCACCCACCGCAGCGCCGGCGCCTCCCGCTCCCGTCCTCGTCGACCCACCCTCGACGCGTGACCCCGGCGCGGGCCGGCGGACGCACCCGGCGACCGGTGGCGCGCTCGTACTGGTCGGGATGCTGCTGGTCGCGCTCAACCTGCGCGCCGTGGTGACCAGCCTCGGCGCCCTGCTCGACGAGGTCCGCGACGGGCTGGGGCTCTCCGGCACCATGGCTGGTCTGGTCACCACCCTGCCGACCATCGCGTTCGCCGGACTCGGCGCGCTCACCCCGTGGCTGGTCCGCCGGGTGGCACCGGCCCGGGTGCTGGTGGTCGCCATGTTCGCCCTCGCCGCCGGTCAGGTGCTCCGGGCCACCACCGACTCGGCCTGGATCTTCGTGCTCACCAGCGCTCTGGCGCTGGCCGGCATCGCGGTCGCCAACATCCTGCTGCCGATGCTGGTCAAGCAACACTTCCCGGACCGGACCGGGCTGGTCACCGGGGCGTACACGATGGCGTTGACAGTCGGCACGACGGTGGCCGCGGCCTCCGCGGTGCCGATCGCGCACGCCTTCGGCTCGTGGCGGGCCGGGCTGGGCGTCTGGGCCGCGATGGCCGCGGTGGCCGTACTTCCGTGGGTGCCACTCGCGCTGCGGACCCGGGCGGGCGCGCGGCGCTCGACCCCGGCGGCGGCCGTCGCCGCGCCGGTGCGGGTCCGGCCGGCGCGGACCCGGCTCGGCTGGGCGATGGCCGTCTACTTCGGGGCACAGTCGCTCAGTGGGTACGCGATCATGGGCTGGCTGGCCCAGCTGTTCCGGGACGCCGGCTACCAGCCGGAGTCGGCCGGACTCCTGCTCGCCGGGGTGACCGCGCTCGGTGTGCCGATCGCGCTGCTGATGCCCACCCTGGCCGGCCGACTCGGCAGCCTGCGGCCGCTGGTGCTCGGGTTGACCACCGCGTCGGCGCTCGCCTACCTCGGGTTGGCGTTCGCCCCGCGCGGTGCCGCGCTGCTCTGGGTCGCCCTCCTGGCGATCGGCCAGGGCGCGTTCCCGATGATCCTGACCGCCATCGGTCTACGCGCCCGCACCGCCGAGGGGACGGTCGCGCTCTCCGCGTTCGCGCAGAGCACCGGGTACGTGATCGCCGCCCTCGGCCCGCTGATGGTCGGCATCCTCTACGAGGTCACCGGCGGCTGGACCGCGCCGCTCGGGTTCCTGCTGGGCGCGCTCGCCGTGCAGACGGCGGCGGGTATGGCGATCGCTCGTCCCCGCTACGTCGAGGACGAGTGACGAACGGCAGAGCTCAGGAGGAGGCCGGCGTCGGTTCGCCGGCGACTGCCTCGTCCACCGTCGGGTAGGTGTGCAGCACCTCGACCAGCCCGCTCACCTCGAGGATGCGCAGCACACCCCGCTGCGGGGCGGCCAGACGCACCACGCCGCCGGCCTCGTCGCAGCTGTTCTTGGCGCGGACGAAGACCGACAGACCCGTCGAGTCGCAGAACGAGACGTTCGCCAGGTCGAACACCAGCCGGTTGCGACCCTTGTCGAGCAGGTCGGTGATCTGGTCCTGCAACTGCGGTGCGGTGGCCATGTCCAGCTCGCCCGCGACCGACACGACGACCACGTCGCCGCGCTGTTCCGTGTGCACCGTCAAGGACATTTGCCAGACCTCCTGTTATCGGGGGAACGGTATCCCACGACCGGGGTCGTACGCAGGACGGGGAGCCGGGATCCGGTGGCCGTCGTCATTCCGTTGCTGAGGGGCAAGTAGTTGGTCAGGCCCCGGTGATAGAGTCCGCCCGGTCCAGGTCAAGGGGGTTCCAAATGGCGTTGAGCACCGAAGAGAGTGGTCGGCTCGCCGCGCTGCTCAGCGGGCAGGCCGAACGGGTCACGACTCGGTGGACCGAGATCGTCACCAGTTCGTTGCGGGGCCGGCTGAGCCAGGCCGAGCTGCGCCGGCAGGTCCAGGACCTGCACAGCGCCATCCTCATCACCAGTGAGCAGGGCGACATCGACCTGTCCGCCGACAACGCCGCCGAGTTGCGCGCCGCGCTCAGCGAGCTGTCCCGTGGCCGGGCCCGGCAGGGCTTCTCCGCCACCGAGACCACGGTCAGCATCTTCGCGCTCAAGGACGTGCTGGCCGAGCTGGTGCAGGAGGCCGGCGGCGACACCGCGCTGCCCGACTACGTCGCCTTCTCGAAGCTGGTCGACGAGATGGGCCTGTTCACCTTCGAGAGCTTCGTCCGCACCCGGGAGAGCCTGATCGCCGACCAGGCCGAGCAGCTGCTCGAACTCTCCACGCCGGTGGTCAAGCTGTGGGAGGGCGTGGTGGCCGTCCCGCTGGTCGGCACGCTGGACTCGGCCCGGGCCCAGGTCGTGATGGAGCGGCTCTTGCAGACCCTGGTCGACACCGGCTCCCCGTACGCGATCATCGACATCACCGGCGTCCCGGCGGTGGACACCCAGGTCGCCCAGCACATCCTGAAGACCGTGGTGGCCGCCCGGCTGATGGGTGCCGACTGCATCATCTCCGGCATCCGACCGCAGATCGCGCAGACCATCGTGGCGCTCGGCATCGAGTTCGGCGACATCGCCACCAAGGCGAGCCTCGCCGACGCGCTGCGTCACGTGCTGCGGCTCAACGGGGTGGAGACGCCCCGCCGCCAGCAGCCACGCCGGGGCGTCTGATGGAACGTGTGCCGATCCTCAAGATCGGCGACATCCTGCTCGTCTCGATCCAGCTGGACATGTCCGACCAGACGGCGGTTCAGCTCCAGGAGGATCTCGCCGAGCGGATCGTCGACACCGGCTGCCACGGCGTCATCATCGACATCACCGCGCTGGACATCGTCGACTCCTTCGTCGGGCGGATGCTCTCCACCATCGCGTCGATCTCCAAGGTGCTCGACGCGGAAACGGTGGTGGTCGGGATGCGTCCCGCCGTCGCCATCACCCTTGTCGAACTGGGGCTGTCGCTGAACGGCATCCGTACCGCGCTGAACGTCGAGCGTGGCATGGAGCTGATCGCGGCGGCCCACGCCGACGAGTTCGACTACCAACTCGACGACGATCCGGACGCCGAGACGGCCACGACGTGACCGCGGGCATCGACCTGGGTCAGCCGCAGACGCAGGCGGTCCAGAGCGACGAGGACGTGGTGCGCGTCCGGCAGTTGGTCCGCGCCGTGGCGGTGGCCGTCAAGCTGTCCCTCGTCGACCAGACCAAGGTGGTCACCGCGGCGAGCGAGCTGGCCCGCAACACCCTGGTGTACGGCGGCGGCGGCTCGGCTGAGGTGACAACCGTGGAGAACGGCCGGCGCAAGGGCGTGCGGATCGTGTTCGCCGACTCCGGGCCGGGCATCCCAGACCTGGACCTGGCCCTGACCGACGGCTACACCACCGGCGGCGGCATGGGCCTCGGGCTCAGCGGGTCCCGTCGACTGGTCGACGAATTCGAGATCGAGACGTCTCCCGATTCGGGCACGCGGATCACGGTCACCAAGTGGTCCCGGTGAACGCCGATCCGGTCACCGACAGTGGCATCTGGTTCCGGGTGGAGGCCAGCAGCGCGGCGAGTGCCGTCCGGCGCGCTGCCGAACGCCTCGGTGCCCAGCTGGAGATGGGTGCGGCCCGCATCGCCGACCTGGCTATCGTCGCCGCCGAGCTGACGAGCAACCTGGTCAAGCACGCCGACGACGGCGTCCTGCTGCTCCGGCCGGTGCGTCGCGCCGGCGAGGCCGGCGTCGAGTTGATCGCCATCGACTCCGGGCCCGGCATGGCCGACCTGACCGTCTCGTCGCAGGACGGGCACTCCACCACCGGCACGCTCGGCATCGGTCTGGGTGCCATCGTCCGGCAGGCCAGCTGGTTCGACGGATACTCCCTGCCCGGCCGGGGCACCGTCCTCGCCGTGCAGGTCTGGCCGGCGGAGCCGGCGCTGCCGTCCTGGGCCGGTGCCCTCACCCGGCCGCTGACCGGCGAGACGGTCAGCGGCGACGGATACGCCGTCCGGATCGCCGACGGACGTCACCAGGTGCTGGTCAGCGACGGGTTGGGTCACGGCCCGCTGGCCGCCGCCGCCACCGACGCGGCGCTCGCCGCGTTCCGGAACGCCCCGGCCGGGCCACCGGCGGCGGTGGTGGGTCACCTGCACCGGAGCATGTCGCACACCCGGGGCGCCGCGCTCGCGGTCGCCGAGCTGGAGCCGGCGGCCGGCATACTGCGCTACGCGGGGCTGGGTAACATCTCCGGCGTGGTCGTCGAGGGTGACGGTCAGCGCCGTGGGCTGGTGTCACTGCCCGGCATCGCCGGCCACCAGCGGCCGACAATCCGGGAGTACGACTACCCGTTCGCTCCGGGCGCCCGGCTGGTGATGCACAGCGACGGAGTGGTCGACCGCTGGCGGTTGGGCGACTACCCGGGCCTGGCGGAGCGGTCCCCGCTGGTGATGGCCGCGACACTGCTGCGCGACGCCGGTGTACGACGCGATGATGCCTGCGTACTGGTCGCGAGGTCCTGGGCATGACCGGCGAGCCGGCGCTGCCCTTGCTGCAGATGGCGCTGCGGGTCGAGCAGGACATCTTCGTGGTCCGCCAACGGGGCCGTGAGGTGGCCGCGGTGGTCGGCCTCGAACGGCAGGACCAGGTGCGGATCGCCACCGCGCTCAGCGAGGTGGCCCGGGATCTGCTGCGCACGACCGGCGGCGCGGACGTCGCCTTCCACATCGACGCGGGCGCTGACGGCCGGTTCCACCTGCGCGCCGACCTGGCCCCGGTGACCGCGCTTCCCGACGGTGACTACCAGCCCCAGTCCGGCGCGGTGTCCCGCCTGGTCGACACACTGAGCGTGTCGACAGTCGAGGGGGTTACGGTCGTACGGATGTCCCGACGAGTTCCGGCCAGCGCGCCGACGCCGACCCCGGAGCGGCTCGCCGAGTTCCGCATGGAACTCGGTCGTACCGCGCCGGCCAGCGCGCTGGACGAGTTGACCGTGCAGAACGGGCAGCTCATCGCCGCGCTCGACGAGGTGCGCAGTCAGCGCGACGAGCTGGCCGTTCTGAACGAGGAGCTGGCCGAGACCAACCGGGGTGTGCTGGCGCTCTACAACCAGCTCACCGAGGAGTTGGAGGAGACCAACCGGGGCGTCGTCGCCCTCTACGCCGAGCTGGACGAGAAGTCGGCGCAACTACGCGCGGCGAGCGAGTCGAAGAGCCGGTTCCTGGCCAACGTCAGCCACGAGCTGCGCGCCCCGGTCACCGCGATCATCGGGTTGGGGCGGCTGCTCACCGACTCCGCCTCCGACCCGCTCACCGAGGAGCAGGGCCGCCAGGTCGATCTGATCCGCTCGTCGGCGGCGGACCTGCTCGATCTGGTGAACGAGTTGCTGGACCTCGCCAAGGCGGAGTCCGGCCGGATCGAGCCGGAGTGGGCGGACGTCGACCTGCGTCCGGTCTTCGGTCAACTGCGCGGCACACTGCGTGCGCTGGCCACCCGCCCGGGGGTGGAGCTGGTGGTGGAGGAGCCGGCCGCGCCGGCCACGCTGCGCACCGACGAGGTGCTGCTCGGCCAGGTGCTGCGCAACCTGCTGCACAACGGGTTGAAGTTCACCGAGCGTGGCGAGGTGCGCCTGGGGGCCCGCCGGCGCGGCGACCGGTGGGACTTCGAGGTCAGTGACACCGGCCCCGGCATCGCTGTCGAGCTGCACGACCGGATCTTCGAGGAGTTCTACCAGGTGCCGGGCGCCACCCGGGTCGGCGGCACCGGCCTCGGCCTGCCGTACGCCCGGCGGTTGGTGACACTGCTCGGCGGGACGCTGGAGCTGACCAGCGTGCCGGGCCGGGGCAGCACATTCACCGTCTCCCTGCCCATCGGCGGGGAGTGACAACATGGACGGCATGCCGGCAACCATTCTGGTCGTCGACGACAGTCGTACCAAGCGTTACCTGCTGGTCAGTTGGCTGACCCGGGCCGGGTTCACCGTGCTCGAGGCCGAGAACGGCGCGGAGGCGCTGGCGCGGGTCGAGGTGGACCGGATCGACCTGGTGGTCCTCGACGTCCGGCTGCCCGACCTGAGCGGGTACGAGGTCTGCGAGCAGATCAAGGTGCGGCACCCGGCGATGCCGGTGATCCACGTGTCGGCGCACGCCGTCGACGTGGCCGACCGCGCCCAGGGGCTGACCCGGGGCGCGGACGCGTACCTGACCGAGCCGATCGAGCCGGAAGAGCTGATCGCCACCACCAAAGCGGTGCTGCGGTACTACCAGGCCCGGCAGCGCGCCGAACTGCTCGCCGAGCGACTGCTCGGGCTGGCCGACACGACGGTGGCGGTGCACGCCGCACCGAACTTCGCACGCCTCCTGGAGGCCGCCGCGGAAGGGGCCGCCCAGATCTTCAAGAGCCCGTCGGCGGTGATCGCCGAGACGTTCGACGGTGACTGTCTCGCCGGGATCTGCGCCGGCCCCGGCGTGGCGGCGGAGGTGGTGCCGTGGGTCGTCGACGACACCGGAGTGCCGACCGGTGCCACCGTACGGGTGGAGACCCCGGCGAACTGGGCTCTGGTCGACTGGCCGGCGGACGACACCGTGACCGTCGCCGCCGCCCGGCTGCGGGAGGACCGAGCCCCGCTGTACGTGGTGGTCCCGACCGTCACCCAGACCGCTCGGACCCCGGTGCTCGTGCAGTTGGCCCAGGCGGTGGCGGCGGCCGTCGAGGGGCAGCGCTCCTTCGACGAGGAGCACCGGATCGCGGTCACTCTCCAACGCAGCCTGCTCCCGCGCGGGTTGCCCACGGTCGCCGGACTGGACTTCGCGGTGCGCTACGAGCCGGCCAGCGCGCAGACCGAGGTGGGCGGCGACTTCTATGAGTTGGTGATGCTCGACGGGCACCTGTTGCTGGCGATCGGCGACGTGGCCGGACACTCGCTGCACGCGGCGACAGTGATGGCCGAGCTGCGCCACGCGGTGCGGGCGTACGCCGTGGAGGGGCACCAGCCCGGCGAGATCCTGCACCGGGTCAACGAGCTGATGCGGACACTGTTGCCGGACGAACTGGCGACGCTCTGCGTACTGCTGCTGCACCCGCCGACCGGTCGGGTCCGGCTGGCCAGCGCCGGGCACCTCCCGCCGTTGCTCAACCTGGGCGGCACTGTCGAGTTCGTGCAGCACTCCGCGCCGCTGCTCGGCGTCCGCGCGCCTCGCCCGGCCGACCTGGAATTCGTGCTGCCGGCCGGTGCCACGCTGGTGTTCTACACCGACGGGTTGATCGAACGACGGGACGCCACGATCGACGAGGGGCTGGCCGCGCTGGCTGCGGTCGCCGCCACCGTCGACGACGACCTGGACCGGTTCTGCGCCCGGCTGCTTGTCGAGTTGGCCCCGTCGGAGATCCAGGACGACGTCGCCGTGGTCGTCCTGCGCCGCCGCTGAGCCTGCGCGGGCCGGCTGCCTGCGGCGTCGGCTTTCCGGCGGTGCTGGCTTTCCGGCGGTGCTGGCTTTCCGGCGGTGCCGGCTTCAGTGCACCGAGCGGGCGTAGGCGGCGGGGGACACCCCGGCCACGGCGGTGAAGTCCCGGACCAGGTGAGCCTGATCGCTGTAGCCGAGGTCGGCGGCGAGATCCGCCCAGCTCAGCGGGCCGCCGGCGGCCTGTTCGACGGCCTCCTGGAGTCGGTAGCGGCGGATCACCCACTTCGGCCCGACCCCTACGTACTCCATGAAGAGTCGCTGCAACCGGCGTACCGGAAGGTCGTGCCGCGCGGCGAAGTCGCCGACCCGCAGCACGGTCCGGTCGGCGCGGATCGCCTCGGCCAGCCGGACGGCCTCCTCGGCCATCGGGTCCGGCTCCGGGTCCCAGGCGCTGAGCAGGGCGTCCAACGCGCGGCAGCGCTCGTCGTCGGTGGCGGCGCACACCCCGTCGTGGGGTACCGCCAGCCGGCCAGCGGGCAGCGGCACCCGGCGGCCGGTCAGTTCGCTGACCGGCCGACGCCAGAACGGGCGGAACCCACCCGGGCGGAACTGCACCCCGCACACCCGGCCGGTGCCGGTGAGCGTGATCCGGAACAGGTCGCGGCCCACCCCGGCCACCTCGCCGCACTCGGGCATCTCACCGTCTTGCCGGAACACCACGTTCACCGCCGGATGTGGCACGACACGCTGCTCGAACGGAGCGCTCAACGCCCAGTCGATCAGCCAGTAGTGCTCCACCCAGGGGCGGAGCGACTCCACCGGCAGGCGTCGACGGAACCGGACCTCGCGCAGCATGCGCCCGGGGTCGAGGATCCCCCGGCTGTCGCCACGCGGTCGGTGTCGCATTTATTCAAGACCACCCTCATACGCTGGCCCTATGACCACTCAGACTAGCGACCTGCTGGCGGCTGCCGCGCCGCGAACCGTCGCGGTGGTGCGCGGCATCGCCGACGACCAGTTCGATCTGCCCACCCCGTGCCGCGACTACCTGGTCCGCGATCTCCTCAACCACCTGTTCGAGGTGGTGGTCAACTTTCAGGACCTGGCCAACAAGCGGCAGGTGGAGTGGGCCGACAAGCCCGACCACCTGACCGACGGCTGGCAGGATCGGTTCAAGACGGAGACCGACAAGTTGATCGGAGCCTGGTCGGACCCGTCGACCCTGGAGGGTGTGTCGCCGGGCATGGGCCTGCCGCAGACCGTCATCGGCGGTATGGCCCTGCTGGACCTGACCGTGCACGGTTGGGACCTCGCCGTCGCCACCGGTCAGGCGTACCAGCCGGCCCCGGAGGCGGTGGCCGAGCTGCACGGACTGGTCGAGCAGTTGGGCCCGACGGCCCGCAAGATGGGCGTCTTCGCCGACCCACCGCCCACCCCGGCCGCGACCCCAGCCGCCGCCCAGACCCCGCCCCCCGACCTGGCCCGCCTCCTGACCCAAACCGGCCGCACCCCCACCTGGCCCCCCACCCCGTAACCCCACCCGCCCGCCCACCCCCACGCACCCCCGCGCACCCCGACTCGGGTCGATCATGAGGTTATTGCGCGTCCGCGCTGCGTGTCGTGGCGATAACTCCACGAGCAAACGGCGGAAGGCGAAGGGGGCCTGAGCGGCCGTGCCTTCGGGCGGGTCAGGCGGTGAGTAGCCCGGAGGAGAGCGCGATCAGCGCGCCGACCACAGCCGAGCAGCAGCAGACCAGGAGGCCGGCGACCACCGCGAGGATCAACCAGACCCGGCGATCCCGCGCCATCGCCGCGAAGCTCGGCCGGCGGACGTTCTCGGCAGGCCCGCCGTCACCATCCGTGGTCCCGGTCACCCCGGAAGTCTAGGCCGCGACATCCGCCGCGAGCGGAAAGGCCAGGTCGCGCGGTGTTCGCAGACACGCGATCCATTCATGATCGCGCTCGATCGTGGAAGTCAACGCCGTTGCGTGAGGCGGAATGACTGTTCGTCAACCGATCCTGCATCGCGATCTTGCACTTTCTGCCCCGACATTAGGGTGCATTACCGCCTAAACCGGCGACAGAAAGTGCAAGATCGGCGCGATTCTCCTGCTCGACGTGGCTTGATCTACAAGGCACGACAGTCAGCAGCGGGTTGACCCGTTGGCCGCCGCCCTAACGCAACGGCGTTGTCACGGAAGCGGGCCGCCGAGGGGGCTACTTCCACGATCGAGCGCTCATCGGGCCGCGCCGGCGTGATCGACTGGTCAGGCGCGGCCGATGCGGTCCAGGATCCAGGCGTTGATGAACGCCTCCTCGCGCCAGGAGTCGTAGCGACCGCTCGGACCGCCGTGCCCGGCGCCCATCTCGGTCTTGAGCAGGTAGTCGCCGTCCGGGGCGACCGCCCGCAGCCGGGCGATCCACTTCGCCGGTTCCGAGTAGAGCACGCGGGTGTCGTTGAGGCTGGTCACCGCGAGGATCGCCGGGTAGTCCACCGCGGCGACGTTCTCGTACGGCGTGTAGGACTTCATGTACGCGTACACCTCGGGGTCCTCAAGCGGGTTGCCCCACTCCTCCCATTCGGTGACGGTCAACGGCAGCGACGGGTCGAGGATCGACGTGAGCGCGTCCACGAACGGCACCTGCGCGACGATGCCGGTGAACGCGTCAGGTGCCAGGTTGGCCACCGCGCCCATCAGCAGGCCGCCGGCCGAGGCTCCGCGGGCGACCAGCCGGTCGCTGGCCGTCCAGCCGGCCTTGACCAGGTGCCGGGCGCAGGCGACGAAGTCGGTGAAGGTGTTCTTCTTGGCCAGCAGCTTGCCCTGGTCGTACCAGCGTCGGCCCATCTCGCCGCCGCCCCGGGTGTGCGCCACCGCGAAGACCACGCCCCGGTCCAACAGTGACAGCCGGGCCACCGAGAACCACGGGTCCATGCTGGCCTCGTACGAGCCGTAGCCGTACAACTCGCAGGGTGCCGAGCCGTCCCGGGGGGTGCCGACCCGGCAGACCAGCGAGATCGGCACTCGGGTGCCGTCGTCGGCGAGTGCCCAGTCCCGGTGCTGCTCGTACTCGGCCGGGTCGTACGGCCGTCCGTCCGGGCCGGGCAGCACCGGCTTCTGCTTGCGCAGCACCATCTGCCTGGTGACCAGGTCGTAGTCGTACACGGAGTCGGGCGTGACAAGCGAGGAGTAGCGCAGGCGGACCTGTCCGGTGCGGTACTCCGGGTTGGCGTCGAGGCCGACGCTGTACAGCGGCTCGGGGAAGTCGATGTCGTACGAGTCGTCGCTGCCCACCGGCAGCACCCGCAGGCCGGTGAGCCCGTCGGTGCGCAGTGACACGACCAGGTGGTTGGCGAAGGCGTCCACGGCCTCCAGCCGGGTGCCGGGGGTGTGTTCGATCACCGGCACCCAGTCGCCCGGCGCGTCCGCCGAGGTGAACGCCAGCGCGAAGTCCTCCGCGCCGTCGTTGTGCAGGATCAGGAAACGGTGGCCGTGGTGCTCCACCGCGTACTCGACGCCCTGCCGGCGGGGGGCGATGACGGTCGGCGCGCCGGTCGGGTTGCCGGCGGGGATCACCAGGACTTCGCTCGTCACCTTGCTGTGGATGTCGATCAGGATGAACTTCTCCGACCGGGTCAGCTCCACACCCACCCAGAACCGCTCGTCGTCCTCCTGGTGGACCACCACGTCGTCCCCGGCGGCGGACCCGACGGTGTGCCGCCAGACCCGGTTGGGCCGCCAGGCGTCGTCCACCGTCACGTAGAACAGCACCGACGCGTCGGCCGACCAGGCGGTGCCGTAGAACGTGTCCGGTACCTCGTCGGGCAGCACCTCGCCGCTGGACAGGTCCTTCACGCGCAGCGTGAACCGCTCGTCGCCAGAGAAGTCGGTGGAGTAGGCCAACCAGCGACCGTCCGGACTGACGTCGAACGCGCCCAACGAGAAGAAGTCGTGCCCCTCGGCGAGCAGGTTGCCGTCGAGCAGCACCTCCTCGCCGTCGAGCGGGGCACCGTCGGTGCTGACCGGCGGTTCGATCTCGCCGTCGCGGACCGCGCGCCGGCACTGCACCCCGTACTGCTGTCCCTCGACCGTCCGGGTGTAGTACCAGTGCCCGCCCTTGCGGGTCGGCACGGACAGGTCGGTTTCCCTGGTGCGTCGGCGGGTCTCCTCGAACAGTGCCTCGCGGAGCGCGGCCAGGTGCGCCGTGCGCGCGTCGGTGTACTCGTTCTCGGCGGTCAGGTAGGCGATCGTCTCCGGGTCGTCCTTGGCGGCGAGCCAGGCGTACTCGTCGACGACGGTGTCGCCGTGGTGCCTGCGCTCGCTGGGCACCCGCTTCGCCGCGGGCGGGGCAGTCTCGGTGGTCACGGCGGCCACGTTACCGGTCGGCGCCCGCGGTGAGCCGAACCAGCGGCATCCCGATCAGCATCACCTCGGCTTTCGAACACATGTACGATAGCCGGCATGGCGGCAGCAGCGAGTTCCCTCGGCCGGTCCGGCGCTCTCGAGATCACTCGGCGACTGGCGGCGATCTGTGGTCCGCCGTTCTCCCGGCTCGGGGGTGCGGCCGACGAGGTGGCGGGGCGGCGGGCACGCTGGGTGGCGGTGCCGGGCGGCCCGCACGCCGCCGCCGAGGTGCTGCGGTTGGCTGCCGCGCACGACCTGGCGGTGGTGCCCCGGGGAGCCGGCACCAAGATTGACTGGGGTGCCACACCCGTGCAGGTCGACATCATGCTCGACACCGGCCGGCTGGCCGGCATCGGTCACGAGCCGGTTGGCGCGCCGGCGGCCGAGGTGGGTGCCGGCACCCCGCTGCGAGCGGTGCAGTCCACGCTGGAGCGCACCGGGCAGCGGCTGGCGATGGACGCCCCGTCACCGGGCGCGACCCTCGGCGGGGTGCTCGCCGCCGGTGAGGCCGGTCCGCTGCGCCACCGTCACGGCAGCCCCTGCGACCAACTGCTCGGTCTCCGTTACCTCTCCGCCGACGGCGAGTTGGTCAGCGCCGGTGGCGGCGCGCCGGGCCTCGACCTGGCCCGGCTGCTCTGCGGCTCGCAGGGCGCGCTCGGTGTGCTGGTCTCGGCGAGTCTGCGGGTGCAGCCGATGCCGGCGAGCCGGCTCTGGGTGTCGCGGCCGGTGTGGACGCCGCTGGAGGTGCACGAGCTGATCCGGACGATCCTCGCCGCCCGACTGGAGCCGGCGGC
Source organism: Micromonospora sp. NPDC005203 (assembly GCF_042872705.1). Classification (NCBI taxonomy): domain Bacteria; kingdom Bacillati; phylum Actinomycetota; class Actinomycetes; order Micromonosporales; family Micromonosporaceae; genus Micromonospora; species Micromonospora sp. NPDC005203. Next base: position 149,403 of record NZ_JBIAKV010000001.1, read on the forward strand.
CGTCGAGTTGGACCTGCCGGGAGCCACTCCCCGACCACGTACGCCGTACCCGCCCGGCCACCCGTCCGCGGCGGCTCGGGAGCGTCATCCGTCGATGTCCGGGCGGTCCGATGTCCCGTCCCGGGCGGGCAGCCTGGTGGTGCTGCTGGAGGGTGGGCCGGCCGACGTCACCGAGCGCGCCGAGCGACTGGTCGGCCTGCTGCACGGGGAGGCGACGATCGCCCACTCCGCGCCGACGTGGTGGCGTCGCTACCCGTTCGCGCCCGGCGACACGGCGCTGCGCCTGGAGGTGCCGATCGGCGACCTGCACGCCGCCGTCTACGCGCTCCGCGACGCGGCCGGCGCGCCGGTGCCGGTGCGCGGGTCGGCCGGGCTGGGTGTGGTGCACGCGGCACTGCCCGGAGCGTTGGCCCCCGACCGGGTGGCGTCCATCCTGGCTGCCGTCCGGGGGGTGCTGCTGGCCCGGCACGGCCGCTGTGTGGTGGTCTCCGCTCCGGCGGCGGTCCGCGAGGCCGTCGACCTCTGGGGCGAGTTGGCCGGCCTGGCCCAACTGCGGGCCGCCAAGGAGCACCTCGATCCGGACCACCGGCTCGCCCCCGGGCGCCTGCCCGGCGGTCTGTGAGCCCCGCCCGGGTCGGTCAGTCCATCCACCACCTGTGCATGTCCAGCAGCGGCGGGGTAAGCCGGACCACCAGCACCAGCAGGGTGCCCGCCGCGCCGGCCAGCAGCAGCGTTCGGGTTACCCGGGGGAGACTCTCGTGCTCTCGGACTGCCCTGATCAACGCGACGAACGCCAGCGGCGGCCCGAGCACCGCCCCCGCCAGGTACAGCATCGCCAGCAGGCCGTGCAGCCAGTAGGACAGCATGTCCTTCGGGTCGTACGCGCCGGTCAGCATCTCGGCCGGGCCGACGCCGGCGGCCGCCATCCGACCCAGGTAGAGCGCCAGCACGGCGAGGAACGCGCCGATGGTCGCGAACTGCGCGCCGATCAAGACGCGGACCCTCGGCCGGGAGTACGACATGTCCCGCGCAACACTCGACATGAGCGTCAATCTACCGAGCTAACCCGGAAACCGTGGGCCACGCGTACCGGTCAGGTCGCGTCGTTGCGGAGCACCAGGATGGCGATGTCGTCCCGAGGCGGCTCCACCGAGAAGTTGATCGCGGCGGAGCGCAGCCGGGCGGCCACCACGTCGGCCGAGTATCCAGCCAGGGGCGCGGCCGCGTCCCGCAGTCGGTCGGTGCCGAACAGTTCCCGGCCGCGCCGTCGTTCGGTGACGCCATCGGTGTAGAAGATCAGCGAGTCGCCCGGCCCGAGCGTGATCTTCGCCGTCGGCGAGGTGATCGTGTCGAGCAGGCCGAGCGCGGTCCCGCTGGTGCCGACGAACCCCGCACCACCCGTGGCGGCCAGCAGCACCGGCTGGTCGTGCCCGGCCAGATGCAGCGACACGTCCAACTGGCCGCCCTGGCCCGGCCCCACCGCCGCCAGCGCCAAGGTGCAGTATCGTCCGCCACCCCGCTCGACGAGCGTCTCGTTGAGCCGCGCCAATGCCTCCGGTAACGGTTTGCCGTCGCCGACCAACACCCGGATCACGTCCCGGACCAGCCCGGTCACCGCGGCCGCCTGGACGCCCTTGCCCGAGACGTCACCGATCACCACCAGCCACCGTCCGTCGGGCAGCGGCACCACGTCGTAGAAGTCGCCTCCCACCTCGGCGTCGTCGCCGGTGGGCACGTACTCGGCGGCGAAGCCGATCCCGTCCACGAGCGGCAGCACCGGCGGCAGCAGCGACTGCTGGAGCGTCTGCGCCACCCGGCGACGTTCGGCGTGGATCCGGGCGTTCTCGATGGCCAGGGCGGCCCGCCGGGCCACGTCCTCCAACACGGCCACCTCGTCCGGGTCATGCCGGTGCCGCTGGTGCCGCCCCACCGCCAGGGTGCCGAGCCGCTGCCCCCGCGCGATCAGCGGGACCGCGAAACCCTCCATGGGCCCGCCCAGGGGGATCTGTGCCGCGCTGCGGGACGCCTCGCGCAGGCGAGCCTGGATCGAGTCCGGACCGGTCTCGGCCAGCACCTTGTGCAGTTGCGGCAGCATCGACTCGTCGGCGTGGCTGGCCGCCGCGAGCCGGAGCCGGCCCCACTCGTCGGCGGTGTGCACCGCGCACCACTGGCCGAGCCGGGGCACCACCAGTTGCGGCACCAGGGCCATGGTCAGGTCGACGTCCAACGACTGGGCGAGCAACTCGCTCGCCTCGGCCAGGAACGTCAACCACACCTGCCGGCGGACGTCGGCCCGGCGCAGCCGGTCGTTCTCCAGGTGCAGCGACAGCCGCTCGGCGGTGAGCACCGCCAACGGCCGGGCGTACGCCGACGGCGCGGCGTCCAACTCCAGCTCCCCGGCGTACGGGCGCTGCACCGTCAGCGGCACCCGGAGCAGCTCACTGTCGGGGCGGGGTGGCCGACCGAAGCGGGCCAACACCTGGCGTCCCTGTCCGTCGCCCCGGTCCAGGCGGATCGTGCCGCCGGCCGCTCCCACCATCTCGGCGACCCGGCTGAGCAGGTTGGTGGCGAAGTCGGGCAGCGGATCGTCGGCGTACAGGTCGGGGGCGGTTTGCATGAGTTCGCTCATCGCGCTGGCGCTCGGCGCGGATCTGTCGGTGCTCACCCAGGGGTCGCCACCGGTGCTGCCCTCGGTCTGCGGGTCGGCACCGGGGCGGTCCAGCCGGAACCAGACACCCTTGCCGGTGGGCAGGTACGTGGTGCCCCAGCGGCTGGCGAAGTGGTCGACCAGGAGCAGACCCCGGCCCCGTTCGGAGACCTCGTCGATCTCGGTGAAGTCGTTGCGGGCGCCGACGGTCAGCTCGTCGCCGGAGCCGGGGGCGAAGTCGGAGACGGTGACGGTCAACCCGATCTGGTCGGCGACGACCTCGATGTCCAACTCGGTGCGGGCGTGCTCGACGGCGTTCGTGGTCAGCTCGGTGGTGAGCAGCAGCGCCTCGTTGACCAGTTCGTCCAGGTGTGACTCGGTCAACACGGAGCGGACCACGGCGCGGGCGGCGGCTGGAGTACGGCGGTCGGCGGGCAGGCGCACGCGCCGGGTCGCCCCGCCCCGGGCCCCGGCCGTCGCGGGCCCCGCCTCGGCTGACACCCTCGTATCCTCCACCGTTCCCCCGTCGGGTGCCAAGCCGATCATCAGTCGCGCGTCGTCCTTCCCACCATCGGAGGGGAGAGCTGATTGCCCATGCCGCGCCCCGGTGCGGCTTGTTGAGCCGCTCTGCGAGGTCTGCGAAGCCCCGGGCCAGTCTCGTCCCGATCGGGCGGATCGGGCGGCGGTCGGGGCCACCTGGCGGGTCGCGCACCCTGGCACCACGGCGCGCGCGGGCACAATATGGGGTGCCGGTGTGTCGTACGGACCGGCAGCCCCCGAGTGGAGCGAGGAATGATGACCACGGCGAAGCAGTCGGTGGCGGATCCGTCCGCGCCCGACCACGAGGCGCTCCTCGGTGAGTTGACCGAGGCACTGCGACGGATCGGTCGGGGCGACCTGAAGGTCCGGCTCCCCCGCCGCGCGGGCGCGGCCGGTGAGGTTGCGGACGCCTTCAACGAGGTGGTCTCGCTCCAGGAGCGGCAGTACCTGGACCTGCGGCGGATCAGCCGGATCGTCGGTCGCGACGGCCGGCTCACCGAGCGGCTCGACGACGAGGGGCTGGACGGCTCCTGGGCGGAGGGGCAGCGGGCCATCAACTCGCTGATCGACGACCTGGGCCGACCGACCACCGAGATCGCCCGGGTCATCGTGGCGGTCGCGGACGGCGACCTTTCCCAGCACATGGCGTTGGAGATCGACGGCCGGCCGTTGCGCGGTGAGTACCTGCGCATCGGGCGCACCGTGAACACGATGGTCGACCAGTTGTCCTCGTTCTCGAACGAGGTGACCCGGGTGGCCCGTGAGGTGGGCACCGAGGGCAAGCTGGGTGGCCAGGCCGACGTTCGGGGCGTCGCCGGCACCTGGAAGGACCTCACCGACTCGGTGAACACCATGGCGTCGAACCTGACCGGCCAGGTGCGGTCGATCTCGCAGGTGGCGACGGCGGTGGCCAAGGGCGACCTGTCGCAGAAGATCACGGTCGGCGCGCGCGGTGAGGTCGCCGAGTTGGCCGCCACGATGAACTACCTCACCGACACGCTGCGGCTCTTCGCCGAGCAGGTGACCCGGGTGGCCCGCGAGGTGGGCACCGAGGGCAAGTTGGGCGGCCAGGCCGAGGTGCCGAACGTGGCCGGCACCTGGAAGGACCTGACCGACAGCGTCAACTCGATGGCGTCGAACCTGACCGCCCAGGTCCGTAACATCGCGCAGGTCTCCACGGCGGTGGCGCGCGGTGACCTGTCGCAGAAGATCACGGTCGCGGCGCAGGGCGAGATCCTGGAGCTGAAGGACACCGTCAACACGATGGTGGACCAGTTGTCGTCGTTCGCCGACGAGGTGACCCGGGTGGCCCGTGAGGTGGGTATCGAGGGCAAACTCGGCGGCCAGGCGCAGGTGCGCGGGGTCTCCGGCACCTGGCGCGACCTCACCGAGAACGTCAACCAGTTGGCCGGCAACCTGACCAGCCAGGTGCGGAACATCTCCCAGGTCTCCACGGCGGTGGCGAAGGGCGACCTGTCGCAGAAGATCACCGTTGACGCCCAGGGCGAGATCCTGGAGCTGAAGAACACCGTCAACACGATGGTGGACCAGTTGTCGTCGTTCGCCGACGAGGTGACGCGGGTGGCCCGCGAGGTGGGCACCGAGGGCAACCTGGGTGGTCAGGCCCAGGTCAAGGGCGTCAGCGGTACGTGGCGCGACCTGACCGACAACGTGAACTCGATGGCGTCGAACCTGACCAGCCAGGTCCGCAACATCGCCTCGGTGACCACGGCGGTGGCGAAGGGTGACCTGTCGCAGAAGATCACGGTGGACGCGCGGGGCGAGATCCTGGAGCTGAAGTCGACTGTCAACACGATGGTGGACCAGCTCTCGTCGTTCGCGGACGAGGTGACCCGGGTGGCCCGCGAGGTGGGCACCGAGGGCAAGCTCGGCGGTCAGGCCCAGGTGCGCGGGGTCGCCGGCACCTGGCGGGACCTGACCGACAACGTGAACTCGATGGCGTCGAACCTGACCGCCCAGGTCCGCAACATCGCCCAGGTCTCCACGGCGGTGGCGAAGGGTGACCTGTCGCAGAAGATCACGGTGGACGCGCGGGGCGAGATCCTGGAGCTGAAGTCGACTGTCAACACGATGGTGGACCAGCTCTCGTCGTTCGCCGACGAGGTGACCCGGGTGGCCCGCGAGGTGGGCACCGAGGGCAAGCTCGGCGGTCAGGCCCAGGTCAAGGGCGTCAGCGGTACGTGGCGCGACCTGACCGACAACGTGAACTCGATGGCGTCGAACCTGACCAGCCAGGTCCGCAACATCGCCTCGGTGACCACCGCGGTGGCGAAGGGTGACCTGAGCCAGAAGATCACGGTGGACGCCCAGGGCGAGATCCTGGAGCTGAAGTCGACTGTCAACACGATGGTCGATCAGCTCTCGTCGTTCGCCGACGAGGTGACCCGGGTGGCCCGCGAGGTCGGCATCGAGGGCAAGCTCGGTGGCCAGGCACAGGTGAAGGGCGTGTCCGGCACCTGGCGCGACCTGACCGAGAACGTCAACCAGCTCGCCTCGACGCTGACCACGCAGCTGCGGGCCATCGCCCAGGTGTCCACCTCGGTGACCCGGGGCGACCTGACCCAGCGGATCGCCGTCAAGGCGCAGGGCGAGGTCGCCGAGCTGAAGGACAACATCAACCAGATGATCGTCACCCTCCGGGAGACGACCAAGAAGAACGCCGAGCAGGGCTGGTTGGACTCCAACCTGGCGCGGATCGGCGGCCTGTTGCAGGGCCAGCGCGATCTCGGCGAGGTCTGCCGCATGATCATGATGGAGGTGACCCCGCTCGTCGACGCCCAGCTCGGTGCCTTCTTCCTGGCCGACGACACCGACGGCAGCATGCGGCTGCGGCTGACCTCGTCGTACGGGTACGTGGCCCGGGGCAACGACGTCACCTTCGGGCCGGGCGAAGGGCTGGTTGGGCAGACCGCGCTGTCCCGCCGCACGATCCGGGTCAGCGCCTCTCCGAACAGCCGGCTCACCCTGCGGTCCGGGCTGGCCGAGACACCTCCGTCCGACCTGGTGGTGCTCCCCGTGCTGTTCGAGGGTGAGCTGCTCGGCGTGATCGAGTTCGCGAGCGTGTCGGCCTTCTCCGGTCTGCACCTCGCGTTCCTGGAGCGGCTGGTGCTGACCATCGGCATCGCGGTCAACACCATTCAGGCCAACCGCCGTACGGAGGAGCTGCTGGCCCAGTCGCAGCGGCTGGCGCACGAGATGCAGGAGCAGTCGGCGGAGTTGCAGCGCACCAACGCCGAGTTGGAGGAGAAGGCGACTCTGCTCTCCGAGCAGAAGGGCAACATCGAGACGAAGAACCGGGAGATCGAGCTGGCGCGGCTGGGCCTGGAGGAGAAGGCGCAGCAGCTGACCCGGGCGTCGGCCTACAAGTCCGAGTTCCTGGCCAACATGAGCCACGAGCTGCGTACGCCGCTGAACTCGCTGCTGCTGCTGGCTCGCCTGCTGGCGGAGAACTCGGAGCAGAACCTCAGCCCGAAGCAGATCGAGTTCGCCCGGACCATCCACGGCTCCGGCTCGGATCTGCTGCGCCTGATCGACGACATCCTCGACCTGTCCAAGATCGAGGCGGGTCGGATGGACGTCGAGCCGACCGAGATCCGCTTCGCCGAGCTGCGCGGCTACGTCGAGCAGGCGTTCGCGCCGCAGGCCGAGGAGAAGAACCTGGACTTCCAGGTACGGGTGAGCAAGGATCTGCCGCCAGCGCTGGTGACCGATGCGCAGCGGTTGCAGCAGATCCTGCGCAACCTGCTCTCCAACGCGGTGAAGTTCACGGACAACGGCGCGGTGACGTTGCGGATCGCCCCGGCGGCGGAGAACGCGGTCTTCGACGTACCGGCGTTGACAAACGCCCAGCAGGTGATCGCGTTCACTGTGATCGACACCGGGATCGGCATCTCCGACGACAAGCTGTCGATCATCTTCGAGGCGTTCCAGCAGGCGGACGGCACGACCAGCCGCCGCTACGGCGGCACCGGCCTGGGCCTGTCGATCAGCCGCGATCTGGCTCGGCTGATCGGCGGCACGATCACCGTGTCGTCCGCTCCCGGTCAGGGCTCGACCTTCACCCTGTTCGTACCGCAGGTGTTGGCCCCGGACGCCGTGGTCGCGCCCCAGCTTCCGTCTCCGCAGCGCGCCGGCCTGCCGTCGTCGCTGCTGATGCCGCCGCTGGAGTTGTTGCCGGAGCGGCCGGAGGCACCTGTCACCCGTCAGCTCGATGGCGCCACGGTTTTGATCGTGGATGACGACGTCCGCAACGTCTTCGCCTTGACCAGCGCATTGGAGCTGCACGGGATGACCGTGCTGTACTCGGACAACGGGGCGGACGGTGTCCGCCTGTTGGCCGAGCATCCGGAGGTGGACATCGTGCTGATGGACGCCATGATGCCGGACCAGGACGGCTACGAGACCACCCGCCAGATTCGCCGCAACCATCGGTTCGCTGATCTGCCGGTGGTGTTCCTGACCGCGAAGGCCATGCCCGGTGACCGGGAGTCGGCGCTCGCGGCCGGCGGCAGCGACTACATCACCAAGCCGGTCGACCTGGATGACCTGATCGAGTTGATGTCGTCGTGGATCAACGGCAGTCGGACCGAGGAGACTTCGTGACCCAGATCGCCAAGGCGCTGCTCGTGGACGACCGGCGGCAGAATCTGACGGCCCTGGAGGCGATCCTCCAGGGGCTGCCGGTCCAGTCCGTGGCGGTGGAGAGCGGCGAGGCGGCGCTCAAGCAGCTCCTGGTGGACGACTTCGCGGTGATCCTGCTGGACGCGCAGATGCCGGACATGGACGGTTTCGAGACGGCGAGCCATATCAAGCGCCGGGAGCGGACCCGGCACGTGCCGATCATCTTTCTGACCGCTGCGGACCGGGACGCCCAACTTGCTCTCCGGGGCTACCAGGTGGGCGCGGTGGACTACCTGACCAAGCCGTTCGACCCGTGGGTGCTGCGGGCCAAGGTGTCGGTCTTCGTCGAGCTGTGGGTGAAGACCCGGCAGTTGGCCACCCAGTCGGACCTGGTCCGGGAGCGCGACACGCAGTGGCGGCGGCTCACCGACGCGGTCGACGAGGCGACCACGCTGCTCCGCTCCGACGACTCGGAGGCCCGCGACCGGGCGGTACGCATGCTTGAGCAGGCCCGCTGGGGCAATACCGCCTGACGCTCAGACCTCGCCGGGTCTGACGTGGCCGGTGGTGGCCCGCCGGGCCCGCCAGCGCTCGCCCAGCGAGTCGAGCTCCTCCTGCACGAAGATGAAGAAGTCGCGCATCTCGGCCACCCGCTCACCGGCCGGCGTCTCCGGGCCGCCGAGGGCGACCACCCCGCCGGCGGCTGTGTCGATGAACGTCTTGTAGAGCGCGGTCTTGGTGATGGTCGCCTCGTACCAGGGGTTGTCCGGCATCCGGTAACGATCCCGTCGGGACCGGGGGACCGGCTCGCGGATCAGCATGCCGAACTGGGTGAGGTAGCGGACCGCGCCGCTGACCGCTGCCGCGCTCACCCCGAGCCGATCGCCGATCTCGGCGGCGGTGACCGGGTCGTCCGCGCTCATCACGGTGAAGAGCACCCGGGCGGCCATTCGCGGGAAACCGACCTCGGCGAAGGTCAGGGCCATCCGCTCGACGAAGAGGTGCACCGAGTCGTGGCTGTCGCCGGTTGCCATGGTGGTCCCCTCCCGCGTGCTGGTGTGACCCTCGATGCTGCCCAGTTCCTACAGTCTTCACAACTTTGTGAAACGAGTGTAGCTTCCGATATATGGAAACTCCTATTGCGGTGTCCGGCCTGGTGAAGACCTTTGGCCGGACCCGGGCACTCGACGGTCTGGACCTGACCGTCCGCACCGGCGAGGTGCACGGCTTTCTCGGCCCGAACGGCGCCGGCAAGTCGACGACCATCCGGGCACTGCTCGGCCTGCTGCGGACGGACGCGGGGGCCGTCCGCCTGCTCGGCGGTGACCCGTGGCGCGACGCGGTGGCCCTGCACCGCCGGCTGGCGTACGTGCCGGGCGACGTGACGCTCTGGCCCAACCTCTCCGGCGGCGAGGTCATCGACCTGCTGGGCCGGATGCGCGGCGGGCTGGACCCGGCCCGCCGGGCCGAACTGCTGGACTCCTTCGAGCTGGACCCGCGCAAGAAGGGGCGGGCCTACTCCAAGGGCAACCGGCAGAAGGTCGGCCTGGTGGCAGCCCTCGCCTCGGACGCCGAACTGCTCATCCTGGACGAGCCGACCTCCGGGCTGGATCCACTGATGGAGGAGGTGTTCCAACACTGGGTCCGCCGGGCCAAGGCCGACGGTCGCACCGTGCTGCTCTCCAGCCACATCCTGGCCGAGGTGGAAGCGCTCTGCGACCGGGTGACGATCATCCGCGACGGCCGGGACGTGGAGACCGGCACCCTGACCGAGTTGCGCCACCTGCGCCGCACCTCGATCGACGCCGAGCTGACCGGCCCGGCGGACGCGCTGGGTCAACTCGACGGCGTCCACGACCTGCGGGTGGAAGGGCACCGGGTGCGCTTCGACGTGGAGAACGCCGCGCTGGACACCGCGCTGCGCCGGCTCACCGAGATCGGCGTACGGAGTCTGGTCAGCCAGCCGCCGACACTCGAGGAGCTGTTCCTGCGGCACTACCAGGCCGAGCAGGTGCGGTCATGACGGCTCTCACCGGGACCCGGCACCTCGTGCGCCTCATCCTGCGCCGGGACCGGGTGCTGCTGCCGGTCTGGATCCTGCCGCTGGCGCTGCTCCCGGCCAGCTACGCCAGCGCGTACGCCGAGCTGTACCCGACCGCGGCCGAGCGGGCCGGGTACCTCGCCGGAACGGCGAGCAATCCCTCGATCGTCGCCCTGCTCGGCCCGGTGTACGGCGACAGCGTCGGCGCGCTCACCGTCCAGCGCGCCGGTCTGCTGGCGTTGATCGCCGGGCTGGTCAGCGTGCTCACCGTCGTCCGGCACACCCGGACCGAGGAGGAGGCCGGTCGGCGGGAGTTGCTGGGCGCGACAGTGCTGGGTCGGTACGCCGGTCTGACCGCCGCGCTGCTGGTGACGTACGCCGCGAATGTGCTGCTCGGCCTGCTCGCTGCCGGCGGCCTGGTCGCGGCCGGCCTGCCCGGCGCGGGTTCGGTGCTCTTCGGCGCCGGCGTGGCGCTCACCGGTGTGGCCTTCGCCACGGTCGGCGGGCTGGCCGCGCAGCTCACCGAGGGTGCGGGTGGGGCGCGCGGGCTCGGCCTGGGTGCGCTCGGGCTGGCCTTCGTGCTGCGGCTGGCCGGCGACGCCGGGGGATCCGGCGGCACCGGTGGGGACAACGAGTGGCTGAGCTGGCTCTCGCCGCTGGGCTGGTCGGCACGCAGCCGCGCCTACGCCGATGAGCGCTGGTGGATGCTGCTGCTACCGGTGCTGTTCAGCGTGGTCGTCGCGCTCGTCGCGTACCCCGTCTCGGTCCGCCGTGACCTCGGCGCGGGAGTGTTTCCGTCCCGGCTCGGCCCGGCCACCGCCGGTGCCGGCCTGGCTGGCCCGTTCGGGTTGGCCTGGCGGCTGCACCGGACCCAGCTGCTCGGCTGGACCGTCGGCTTCGGGCTGCTCGGCCTGGTGCTCGGCGGGGCGGCGGATGCCGCCGGGGAGGCGCTGCGGGGCAACCAGCAGGTGGCCGAGATCCTGTCCCGGCTGGGTGGCACGTCGGCGCTCGCCGAGGCGTACCTCGGTGGGACGTTGAGCCTGACCGCGCTGGCCGCCGCCGGGTACGGCATCCAGGCCGCGCTGCGGGCCCGGGCGGAGGAGACCGCCGGACGGGCCGAACCGCTGCTCGCGACGGCGGTGAGCCGGAGCCGCTGGCTGGCGGCGCACCTGGTCTTCGCGCTGCTCGGCCCTGCGGTGGTGCTGGGCGTCGCCGGGCTGGCCACCGGGCTGGCCTACGGGCTCAGCACCTCCGACGTCGGCGGCGAGCTGCCGCGGTTGCTCGGTGCCGGGCTGGCCCAGGTGCCCGCGGCCTGGGTGCTGTCCGGGCTGGCGGCGCTGCTGGTCGGCTGGCTGCCCCGCCTGTCCGCGGGTGCCTGGGCGGTGCTCGCCGGCTGTCTGCTGCTCGGTCAGCTCGGTGCGGTGCTGGGGCTGGACCAGTGGGCGCTGGACATCTCCCCGTTCACCCACACCCCCCAGGTCCTCAGCGAGGACTGGCCGGCAACCCCGCTGGTCGTCCTGACGGCGGTAACGGCGGCCCTGCTGACGGCGGCGCTGCTGACCTTCCGCACAAGAGACCTCCCCACCCCCTGACCCCACCCCCCTGACCCCGCTCTGACCTCGTCGATCATGGGGTTATTGCCATCCGCCTCGGCGCAATAACTCCATGATCAGCGGGGGGCAAGGGTCAGCTGGGAGGCCGGGACCGGGGACCGGGGTTAGCCGGTGGGTTGGTCGTTGCGGATCATCAGGGCGCTGCGGAGGCCGGTGATGTCCAGGACGCGGATCAGGAAATCGCCCACGTGGGTCAGCATCAGCAGGCTCTGCGCGTGGCTGGCTTTGCGGCTGAGCACGACCAGGGTGCCCAGGCCCTGCGAGTCGCAGAAGGTGACACCACCCAGATCGAGCACGATCCGCGGGGGAGGGTCCGCCAGCACCTCGTTGACCACCGTGGAGAGCTGGGCGGCCGTGAGCATGTCGATCTCACCGGCCAGGCGCAGCACTGCTTCGTCGCCCGTCCGGTGTAGCGTGATGGACAGTTCGGCACGATCCACCGGGTCAGCCTAGCGCGATCCGGCCGGCCCGGCCTGTTGAGGCCGCAAGCCGCCGCCCACCGAGGTCACGAGCCGCCGCCTCGACCCCGTGTCGACCCCGTGTCGCCGCCGCTGCCCACCGCCGGCCAGGGTGAGCCCGGTAACCCCACCGCGGGGTGGCTGCTGGTTGACCGTGTGGCGCTGACACAATGGCCGCATCGTGAGCGACATCTTTCCCGCCGGATCCGGCCGCTACCCAGCCGTTGCGCCGGCCTCCGAGGCCCTGTTCGACCGCGCCCGCGCCATCGTGCCGGGCGGGGTGAACTCCCCTGTGCGCGCCTTCCAGGCGGTCGGCGGCACCCCGCGTTTCATGGTCCGTGGCGAGGGTCCGTGGCTGTACGACGCCGACGGCCGCCGCTACGTCGACCTGGTCTGCTCGTGGGGTCCACTGATCCTCGGGCACGCCCACCCCGAGGTGGTGGACGCCGTGCAGGCCGCCGCCGCCCGGGGCACCAGCTTCGGCACCCCCACCCCGGGTGAGGTGGAGTTGGCCACCGAGTTAGTCGACCGGACCCCGATGGAGCAGGTCCGCCTGGTCAACTCCGGCACCGAGGCGACCATGTCGGCGATCCGGCTGGCCCGCGGCTTCACCGGCCGCTCCAAGATCATCAAGTTCGCGGGCTGCTACCACGGACACGTGGACGCGTTGCTCGCCGCCGCCGGTTCCGGCGTGGCCACCCTGGGCCTGCCCGACTCGCCCGGCGTGACCGGCGCGGCGGCCAGCGAGACGATCGTCCTGCCGTACAACGACATCCGGGCCGTCGAGGAGGCCTTCGCCGCCGAGGGTCCGCACATCGCCGCCGTGATCACCGAGGCCGCCGCCGGCAACATGGGCGTGGTCGCTCCCCGCGACGGCTTCAACTCCCACCTCGCCCGGATCGCGCACGCGCACGGCGCCCTGCTGGTGGTCGACGAGGTGATGACCGGGTTCCGGGTCTCCCGCGCCGGGTGGCACGGCCTCGACGCCTCCGATGCCGACCTGTGGACGTACGGCAAGGTCATGGGTGGTGGCCTGCCCGCCGCGGCGTTCGGCGGGCGCGCGGACATCATGGCGCGACTCGCGCCGGCCGGCCCGGTCTACCAGGCCGGCACACTCTCCGGTAACCCGCTGGCCTGCGCCGCCGGCCTGGCCACGCTGCGACTCGCCGACGACGCGCTCTACCGTCGCCTCGACGACACGGCCGCCGTCGTGGGCAAGCTGGCGTCCGACGCGTTGGCCACCGCCGGGGTCCCGCACCGACTCTCGTACGCGGGCAACATGTTCTCGATCTTCTTCACCGACGCCGACGTGATCGACTACGACAGCGCCCGCACCCAGCAGGTGCCGGCGTTCAAGGCGTTCTTCCACGCGATGCTCGCCGCCGGCGTCTACCTGCCGCCGAGCGCGTTCGAGTCGTGGTTCGTGTCGGCGGCTATCGACGACGCCGCTCTGGAGCACATCGCCGCAGCGCTGCCCACGGCGGCGAACGCGGCGGCAGCGGCTGGTCACGGGGGTTAGCGTGAGCGCGAGGAGTGAGCCGGTCTTGCGAGCCCCGCAGTCGCGAACATTGGGGTGCGTGGTGAGCGCGAGGAGTGAGCCGGTCTTGCGAGCCCCGCAGTCGCGAACGAAGGGCGCAGTGGTGAGCGCGAGGAGTGAGCCGGGTTCGCGAGCCCCGCAGTCGCGAACAGAGGGGGCGCAGCGGTGAGCAAGACGGTGGTCCACGTGCTCCGGCACGGCGAGGTGCACAACCCCGACCAGATCCTCTACGGTCGGCTGCCCGGTTTCCGTCTCTCCGAGCTGGGTGTGCAGATGGCCAAGGCCGCCGCGCAGGGCCTGGCCGAGCGGGAGATCGTGCACGTGGTGGCCAGCCCGCTGGAACGCGCCCAGCAGACCGCCGAGCCGATCGCCGCCCAGTTCGGGCTGCCGGTCGGCGTGGACGAGCGGCTGATCGAGAGCGCCAACTGGTTCGAGGGCAAGAAGGTGTCCCCGGGTGACGGCTCGTTCCGCGACCCGCGCAACTGGTGGGTGCTGCGCGACCCGGTGACCCCGTCCTGGGGCGAGGCGTACCAGGTGATCGCCGAGCGGATGTTCGCCGCCGTGCAGGCCGCCCGGGTCGCCGCCGAGGGACGCGAGGCGGTGCTGGTGTCGCACCAGCTCCCGATCTGGACGCTGCGCCGCCACGTCGAGCGCAAGCGGCTCTGGCACGACCCGCGCAAGCGGCAGTGCGGCTTGGCGAGCCTCACCTCGTTCCACTTCGACGGCGCGAAGGTGGAGGGCATCGGCTACAGCGAGCCGGCCGCGCACCTGATCGCTCTCTCCGCGACAGCCAGGACGGCCAAGGGGGCCTGATGAATGCCCGGAGGTGGACCGCCGGTCTGCTCGCCGCCGTCGCCGCGGTGGCGCTGGTCGGCTGCACGTCGTCGAAGGGGCAGGAGAAGACCTGCACGACCACCACCGACGGGATCTTCGAGTGCGCACCGGACCAGCGCTCGGCACCCCCGAAGCTCGCGGGTGAGCTGCTGGACGGCGGCAGTTACGACGTCAGCCAGGCCCGCGGCCAGGTGGTGGTGCTCAACTTCTGGGGCTCCTGGTGCGCGCCGTGTCGTGCCGAGGCCGACGACCTGGAAGCGACCTACCAGGCCACCAAGGGCGCAGGGGTGAGCTTCCTCGGCATCAACGTGCAGGACGAGCGGGACAAGGCCAAGGCGTTCGAGGAGGGTCGGGTCACCTTTACGAGCCTCTTCGACCCGAGCAGCAAGCTGGCGCTCAACCTGGACATCCCGCCGAACACCGTTCCGGCGACAGTGGTGCTGGACCGGGAGGGTCGGATCGCGGTGGTGATCCGGGCCGCCGTCAAGCAGGAGGGCCTGCAACCGATCGTCGAGCGGATCGCGGCCGAGAAGCCGGCGTCGGGCTGATGGGCGAGACCTTCAAGGAGTTGGCCCTCAACGGGCCGCTGCTGCTGGCCATCGGCGCGGCGGCGCTCGCCGGCCTGGTCAGCTTCCTCTCCCCGTGTGTGCTCCCGCTCGTCCCCGGCTACCTGTCGTACGTCACCGGTCTGGCCGGCGCCGACCTGGAGGGTCGCCGACCGGCGGCCGATCCCGCGCCGGCCTCCGGCGGTGTCGCGGTCAAGGAGCGGGTCGCGCGGGTCGGCGCGGTCAAGGGCCGGGTGCTCGCGGGCACACTCCTCTTCATCGGCGGCTTCACAGTCGTCTTCGTGGCCACCGCGATCCTCTTCGCCAGCATCGGCCGGGTGTTCTTCGACTACAAGCGCGAGTTGCAGATCGGCGTGGGCGTGCTGGTCATCGTGGCGGGGTTGAGCTACCTCGGGATGATCCCGGCCCTGCAACGGGAGTTCCGGATCTCCCGGTTGCCGTCGGCCGGGCTGCTCGGCGCACCGGTCTTCGGGGCGGTCTTCGCGCTCAGTTGGGTGCCCTGCACCGGCCCCACGCTCGGCGCGGTGATGGGCATGGCCACCGCCAGCGGCCAGAGCGACCGCGCGGTGGTGCTCGCCGTGGCGTACTGCCTCGGGTTGGGGATACCGTTCGTCGTCTTCGGGCTGGGCTTCGAACGCCTGCTCGGGGTCTTCCGCGCCGTCCGGCGCAACAGCCGCTGGGTCACCCGGGTCGGCGGCGCCCTGCTCATCCTGATCGGCCTGGCGCTCGTCACCGGCGGATGGCAGAGCTTCGTGATCTGGTTGCAGACCACCGTCGGGGTGGGCGAGGTGAGCATCTGATGACTGTCGTCGACGACCGACCGGAGACCGTGGCCCCGGCGCCACGGCGTCGGCCCAACCGGCTGCTGGCCCTGCTGCGCAACTCGTGGCGGCAGCTCACCAGCATGCGTACGGCGCTGATCCTGCTCTTCCTGCTCGCCGTCGCCGCGATTCCCGGCTCGGTGCTGCCGCAGCGCGGGATCAGCCCGGAGAAGGTCAACCAGTACTTCGTCGACCACCCGGACTGGGCCCCTCGACTGGACCGGATCGGCGCGTTCGAGGTCTTCGGCTCGGTCTGGTTCTCCGCGATCTACCTGCTGCTGTTCACCTCCCTGATCGGGTGCATCGCGCCCCGGTTGCGCGACCATGTCCGGGCGTTGCGGGCCCGGCCGCCGGCCGCGCCGAAGCGGATGGCGCGGCTGCCGCAGCACACCGTGCTGCCCGCACCGGCCGGTGGCGCCACGGCGATCGCCGAGGTGCTGCGCAAGCGCCGCTGGCGGGTGCAGGTGCGCGGCGACGAGGTCTCCGCCGAGAAGGGCTACCTCAAGGAGACCGGCAACCTGCTGTTCCACCTGTCGCTGATCGCGGTGTTGATCGGCGTCGCGCTCGGCTCGTGGTACGGCTGGAGTGGCAACCGGCTGCTGGTGGCCGGCGCGGACAACACGTTCTGCAACACCCGCCAGCAGTTCGCCGAGGCCAAGCTCGGCCCCCGGGTGGACAGCGCGGACCTGCCCCGCTTCTGCCTGCGGCTGGACGACTTCCAGGCCCGGTTCCTGCCGTCCGGCCAGCCGGAGTTCTTCAACGCCACGGTCACCGTCGACGGCCCGGACGAGCCCACCCGCCGCGCGGACTTCTCGGTGAACGCGCCGCTGCGGTTGACGGACGCGAGCGTCTACCTGCTCGGCCACGGGTACGCCCCGGTGATCCGGTACACCGACCGGTTCGGCAACAGCCAGCTCAGCGACGACCCGTTCCTCACCACCGGTGACATGGGTCTGACCAGCGAGGGGCTGGCCGCCTTCCCGGACGCGAACGTCGACCCGGCCACCGGGCAGCGCGCACCGGATCAGCAGATGGCGTTCACCGGCATCTACCTGCCCACCGCACCCGAGCAGGGACCGTTTGTGCGCTCGCAGTATCCGGACGAGCGCAACCCGGTGCTGAACCTGGTCGCGTACCGGGGCAACCTCGGCCGGGACGCCGGCATCCCCGGCTCGATCTACCAACTCGACCAGCGGCAGGTGCGGTCCGGCAAGGTCAAGGAGGTCGGCACCAAACTGCTGCACAAGGGCGAGACCTGGACGCTCGACGACGGCTCCACCGTCGAGTTCCTGGACACCGAGCGGTACGTCACCCTCTCCATCCGGCACGATCCCGGCGCGACCCCGCTGTTGATCAGCTGCGGTGTTCTGCTTGTCGGGTTGATGGGCTCGCTGTTCGGGCGACGTCGCCGCGTCTTCTTCCGGGTGCTGCCGGCCGACCCCGGAGAAGGATCTCCGACGAGCGGTAGTAGCTTGATGGAGGTCGGTGGGTTGCCGCGTACCGACTACCCAGGGTTCGCCGACGAGTTCACCCAGCTCGTCGCCGCCGTCAGCGGTGCCGAACGGGCTGGTGCTGACGCTGACTCCACTGACCCGGCCGGCGTGCGAGAAGGAGCCGAGTGATGTCCGCACTCTCCGACAACCTGGTGACCTTCGCGATCCTCGCGTACCTGGTCGCGATGATCGGGCACGCCGTCGAGTACGCGCTGGGCAACGGGCGTACCCGAATCGCCGCGGCGGCGCCGGTCCGTGAGCTGGTGGCCCGTGAGCTGGTGGGTGCCGGTGGCGGCACCCTGCCCCCGCCGCCCGCGCCGGTCCCGCCGTCGGCCGCGGCCGACCGGTCGACGCGTCGTGCCCGCCTCGCGGGCCTGATCGGGGTGGGTGCCACCGCGGTAGCCGCCGTGCTGCACCTGGCGGCGCTGGTCACGCGCGGCCTCGCCGCGGACCGGATGCCGTGGGGCAACATGTACGAGTTCGTGCTCACGGTGACGTTCATTGGTGTCGCCGCCTGGCTGGTGGTGCTCTGGAAGCGGCCGTCGCTGCGCAAACTCGGGCTGTTCCTGACCCTGGTGATGGTGCTGCTGGTCGCCACCGCCGAGCTGGTGCTGTACGTGCCGATCGTGCCGCTGGTGCCGGCCCTGAACTCGTACTGGTTCGTCATCCACGTCTCGACAATCGTCTTCGCGTCCGGCATCTTCCTGCTCGGTGTGGTGCCGGCGGTCGGCTACCTGATGCGCAACGGGTACGAGCAGGGCAAGCGGAGCTTCCCGTACACCCTGGCCAAGCGCCTGCCCGGCGCGGTGGGCCTGGAGCGGCTGACCTTCGCGCTGCACGCCTTCGCGTTCCCGATCTTCACCTTCGCGGTGATCGCCGGCGCCATCTGGGCCGAGGCGGCGTGGGGTCGGCCGTGGGGCTGGGACCCGAAGGAGACCTGGGCCTTCATCTCCTGGGTCGTGTACGCCGGTTACCTGCACGCCCGCGCCACGCCCAGCGTCAAGCGCAACGTGGCCACCTGGCTGGCGGTGCTCGGCTTCCTCACCATGCTGATGAACCTGTTCGGCGTGAACATCTTCTTCACCGGCCTGCACTCGTACGGCGGGCTGGACTGAACCACAGGCGGTGCTTCTACGTCCGGTGGCGATCCGGCGGTCTACCGCTGCCGCGCAGGGTCTCGTCCACGCGTAGAGAGACCTGGTAGGACACCTCCGGCAGGTCGGCCAGCTCGATCCGTTCGCCGCGCAGCGCCAGTTGGGCGTGCAACTCCCGGGCGACGGCGTCGCGAATCGCGACCAGCAGGGGAGACAACCCGTCCGGGTCGCCGACGACGAAGGCGTCCGACATGTGTCCACCCTGCCCCGGCGTCCTGACGATCCGCCAGGATCGGTGACATGTGTCCGCCGGGCTTGACCCGGCCCTGGTCGGCACTGTCGCGGTGCCGCGCGCCCGGCCGGCCGTTGATCCACTCGGCTACCCAGGAAGTCGCGGTGACGCGCGCCCGGTCGGCCGTTGATCCACTCGGCTTCCGTGAAGTCGCGGTGTTCCGCGGGCCAGAGGCACCGACTTCAAGAAACCCGAGTGGATCTTGTCGTTCCGTGCTGTCGTTCCGTGCTGTCGTGTCGTGTCGTGTCGTGTCGTTTGGCGCGGCGGGGTCGCCGTGCCGTTGGTTCAGCCGCCGAACCAGCCGGGCACGTCGAGCCGGAACCAGTTGGCCGAGGCCACGGTGAGCAGGTCGTCCTCCATGGCGTCGACCCGGTCCGGGCCGAGGGTCTCGACCCACCGCTCGCGCAGACGATCAAAGATCTCGGCCGAGCGGCGTAACCCGTCGGCCCCGCGCGGTGTCACCCGGACCAGTCGGCGTCGGGCGTCGGTGGGGTCGTCGACCCGTTCCAGGTAGCCGACGGCGACCAGCCGGTCGACCGTCTTGCCGGCGGCCTGTTTGGAGATGCCCAGCCGTTGGCCCAGCTCGGTGGCGGTGGTGCCGTCCGCGCCGACGGCTTGGAGCACGAATCCGTGCAGCGGTCGCAGCTCCGGATGTCCTTCCCGGGCCAGCTCGGCGTGCAGGTCGTCGATGAGCGTCCGGAAGCCGGCCAGCAGCAACAGCGGCAGCGCGAAGCCGGGCCGCGCGAGATCAGCGGTTGCCATGTTCGTCAACCACGTTTACTATTTCGTCAACCACGTTGACTATCGTACCCGGTCCCCGATCCGGGCTACGGAAAGCAGGTAACCATGTCCGTCTTCACCGCCCACACCGCTGAGACCGCACCCGCCGCCGCCCGTCGGTCCATCGAGGGAGTACGCGGCCGGTTCGGCTGGCTGCCCACCCCGGTGGCGCTGATGGCCGACTCGCCGCAGTTGCTCACCGGCTTCCTCACCGCCAGCACGGGCTTCGAGCAGACCGACCTCGCCCCGCTGGACCGGGAGGTGGTCATCCTGGCGGTCTCCACCAGTCACGAATGCCATGTCTGCGTTGCCCTGCACACCGACAAGCTCACCCGACTCGGCGCGACCCCCGAGCTGATCACCGCGCTGCGTGCCGGCTCGGTGCTGCCCGACCCGCGCCTGGAGGCGTTGCGCCGCCTCACGCTGGCCGTGCTCGACCACCGGGGCGCCGTGCCGGATGACGAGCTGGACGACTTCCTGGCCGCCGGCTACCAGCCCCGGCACGCGCTGGACGTGGTGCTCGGCGTCGGGGCGTACACGATGTCGACATTCGCCAACCGGCTCACCCGCGCCCCGCTCGACCCGCCCCTGGCCGCCCACGCCTGGACGCCGGTGGCCTGACCGGTCAGGCCACCGGAAGGAAGTCGCGCAGCAGGGCGAGCATCTCGTCCGGGCGCTCCTCGTACAGCCAGTGGCCGCAGTCCTCGATCACCTCGCCGCGGACGGTGTCGGCGTACCGGCGAACCTGTTCGGCGACCTGTCCACCGAGGCTGGCCGCCGCGCCGACCGCCAGCACCGGCATCGTCAGCTTCGATGGTCGGTACGACGCGTTGTCGGCGATGTCCTGCTCGAACGCCCGGAAGTAGGCGAAGCTGGCCCGCAGATGCGCCGGGTCGCGCAGGTGACCGGCGAACTCCTCGATGTCCGGCGCGGCGATGCTGCCCTTGCGCACCATCAGCGCGTCGGTGAACCGGTCCACCCACAGCGACTCCCGCCCGCTGACCAGGTCCTCCGGAAGCCCGTTGCCGAGCGAGAAGAAGCCGAAGTTCCACACCCCGGGTCCGGCCTGGGTGAGCGCGGGAAAGGTGTAGATGCTCTCGTCGGGGATCGGCGCCTCGCTGAGCACCAGTCGACTCACCCGCTGCGGATGGGCGGCCGCGTACGCGTACGCCACCATCGTCCCCAGGTCGTGCCCGACCAGCCGGAGGTCACCGACCAGGCCGAGCTGGTCGAGCAGTCCGTGCAGGTCGGCGGCGACAGTCTTCTTGTCACAGCCGCCGGCCGGGGCGTCGCTGTCCCCGAAGCCGCGCAGGTCGGGTGCGACCACGTCGAAGGAGCGTCCCAGGTCGGGCAGCAGGTGCCGCCACATGTACCAGCACTGCGGGTACCCGTGCAGCAACACCAGTGGCGGGCCGCTGCCGCCCCGGACGTAGTTCATGGCGATCTGGCCGACCCGCGCCCGCTGCTCGGTGAACCCCGCCGGAACCCGCTCCGCGCCCATCGCCGCCTCCGTCCGCCGGCTGCCCGGCTACCCGCTGTGCCGCCCGCCATGCCTGCGGGAGCGGGACCCAGAGGACCACGCCCGTGCGGAGGCGCGGCTCGCTTGCACTGGCCCGGGTGCTGCTTTCCGGTTCATCGCGTGTGTCACAGCACCCGGCTTGGGCCGTGCGGCACCCGGTGCGGGAGACTGGGCGACATGGCGGCTCGTGGCTTCCCGTACACCGATCTCAAGGACTTCCTCGCGGCGCTGGAGCGCGCGGGGGAGCTGCGCCGGATCGACGTCCCCGTCGACCCGACACTGGAGATCAGCGAGGTGGTCACCCGCACGGTGCGGGCCGGCGGCCCGGCGCTGCTCTTCGAACGCCCGACCCGGGGCGAGATGCCGGTGGTGATCAACCTGTTCGGCACCGAGAAGCGGATGGCGATGGCGCTCGGCGTCGAGTCGCTCGACGAGATCGGCGCCCGGATCGGCGCGCTGGTCAAGCCGGAGCTGCCGGTCGGCTGGTCCGGCATCCGGGAGGGCCTCGGCAAGGTCATGCAGCTCAAGTCGGTGCCGCCGCGCAAGGTCAAGACCGCGCCCTGCCAGGAGGTCGTCTACCGGGGCGAGGACGTCGACCTGAACCGGCTGCCGGGGTTGCAGGTCTGGCCCGACGACGGCGGGATCTTCCACAACTACGGCCTGACCCACACCAAGCACCCGGAGACCGGCAAGCGCAACCTCGGCCTGTACCGACTCCAGCAGCACGGCCGCAACACCCTCGGCATGCACTGGCAGATCCACAAGGACTCCACCGCCCACCACGCGGTCGCCGAGCGACTCGGGCAGCGCCTGCCGGTCGCGATCGCGATCGGCTGCGACCCGGTCGTCTCGTACGCGGCCAGCGCTCCACTGCCCGGCGACATCGACGAATACCTGTTCGCCGGGTTCCTGCGCGGCGAACGGGTCGAGATGGTCGACTGCCTCACCGTGCCGTTGCAGGTGCCGGCGCACGCGCAGATCGTGCTGGAGGGCTACCTGGAGCCCGGTGAGCGGATGCCCGAGGGGCCGTTCGGCGACCACACCGGCTACTACACCCCGGTCGAGCCGTTCCCGGTGCTGCACATCGAGGCGATGACCATGCAGCGCAAGCCGGTCTACCACTCGATCGTCACCTCGAAGCCGCCGCAGGAGGACCACGGCCTCGGCAAGGCCACCGAGCGGATCTTCCAGCCGCTGCTCAAGCTGATGATCCCGGACATCGTCGATTACGACCTGCCGGCCGCCGGGGTGTTCCACAACTGCGCGATCGTGTCGATCCGCAAGCGCTACCCGAAGCACGCGCAGAAGGTCATGAACGCGATCTGGGGCGCGCACCTCATGTCGCTGACCAAGCTCATCGTGATCGTCGACGAGGACTGCGATGTGCACGACTACAACGAGGTCGCCTTCCGGGCCTTCGGCAACGTCGACTACGCACGTGACCTGCTGCTCACCGAGGGCCCGGTGGACCACCTCGACCACTCGTCGTACCAGCAGTTCTGGGGCGGCAAGGCCGGCGTCGACGCGACGCGCAAGCTGCCCACCGAGGGTTACACCCGCGGCTGGCCGGAGGAGATGAGCATGGCCCCCGAGGTCACGGCCCTGGTCGACAAGCGCTGGAAGGAGTACGGGATCTGATGGTCGCCGCCGACAACCCCCGCGATCTTGCACTTTCGGTCCCCGATTCGCCCCCTTCCGCCCCTTCTGCCCCGACAGAAAGTGCAAGATCGCGGGAGCGGGAGCGGGAGCGGGAGCGGGGGCGGGGGCGGGGGCGGGTTCGGGCTTTTCTGGAGCTTGTCAAGATCGAGCACTCGGTGTTCGCGTTGCCGTTCGCGTTCCTCTCCGCACTCGCCGCCATGCGGGTCTCCGGGGGGCACGTGCGGTGGGTTGACCTGCTGCTGATCACGGTGGCGATGGTTGGGGCGCGGACGTTCGCGATGGCCGCCAACCGGATCCTCGACCGGCGGATCGACGCGCGGAACCCGCGTACCGCCGGCCGGGAACTGGTGACCGGCGCGGTGAGCGTGCGGACGGCCTGGACCGGCGCGGCCGTCGCGTTGGTGATCTTCCTCGCCGCCGCCGCTCTGCTCAACCCGCTCTGCCTGGTGCTCGCGCCGCTCGCCGTGGTGCCGTTGGTCGTCTACCCCTACGCCAAGCGGTTCACCAACTGGCCGCACGCCATCCTCGGGATCGCCCAGGCGGTCGGCCCGGTCGGCGCGTGGCTGGCGGTCACCGGCTCCCTGGACGGCTCCGGACCGGCCTGGCTGCTCGGCGCGGCGGTCGGGTTGTGGATCGGCGGCTTCGACCTGATCTACGCCTGCCAGGATTCCGAGATCGACCGGGAGATCGGCGTGCACAGCGTGCCCGCACGCTACGGTCGGCGCTTCGCGCTGCATGCCTCGACTGTCGCGCACGTGGTGACCTTCGCGCTGTTCGTCTGGTTCGGCGAGCTGATCGGTCTGGGCTGGCTCTGGTGGATCGGGCTCGCACTGACCGCTGTGGCGTTCGGCTACCAGCATCTGGTGGTGACCCCGACCGATCTCAGCAAGGTCAACCGGGCGTTCTTCACCGCCAACGGGTTCGTCGGCATCGCGCTGTTCGTCTTCGCCCTGCTCGACCTGGTGATCCGGCTCGACCTACGCCCCTGAGGCGCGCTGGAAGGTGGCGGTGGGGTAGCGGGCGCTCTCCACGGTCCAGTCGATGGTGCCCCGGACGGCGTACGCGATCCCGTCGAGATGGTCGCTGACCGCCCCGTCCAGCGCCGAGCCGAACGACGGCACCACGGCCCGCAACCCGACGAAGCGCTGCATCGAATCCCGCCAGCGCCCGGCCGCCAACTCGACCGCCTCCGCCGACGACACGGCCAGCTCGCCCTCCAGGGCCAGGACCAGGTTGTGCCCGCCCGCGGTGGCCCGGTCCCGCTCCAGGGAGGCCAGGTCGTTGTACCAGGAGAGCAGGTCGTTGCCGACATCGGCGATCTCGCGCAGCAGCGGGTGGTGGTAGACCGGGTCGGGCAGCGGCCGTCCGCCGGCGAACTCCACAAGCGGGTACGACACCTCTGCCGCCGACGTCGCCCGCCGCAACTCGACGTACTCGCTGACGGTGGGTCGGTGACCGGTCTCCTTGTTGAGCGCCTCCTGCCGGGTGCCGTCGAGATGCCGGGCCACCGCGTTGGCGACGCGCAGCCGCCACCAGGCCGGCATCCGCTGGTGCGGCTCCCGCCAGGCCAGCACCAGCAGTTGTCGTAGCGGGCCGGTCAGCCCGGCGTGGCGTGCCCGCGGCCCGTCGTGCAGCAGCGCCAGCGTGCCGTCGCGGAGTGCCCGGATCTGCTCCGGGGTGAGTCGGTCCGGCCCGTCGCAGGCGTCATCGACGAGGAAGAACCAGGTGAACAGGGCGGTCAGCACCCGCAGGTCGGCTTCGGTCGCGGCCGGGTAGAGCCGCCCGGCGTACCTGGCGAAGGCTCCCCTGGACAGCCGGTGCAGCGCGGCGTCGTCCAGCGGGAGGTCGAGCGTGGGCAGCACACCGAGCAGCCACTCCTGCACCCGGTCGGCGTGGGGCGAGAGCCGCGGTGGGATCGGGCAGTCGGCACGGAGCGCCCAGAGGATCTCGCCGGTCGTCACCGATGCCTCCTGCGCGAAGATGGGTCCGATGCGAATCGCCAGCGGCAGCATGTCAGGTCGGCGGGACGCCCACCCACCCATCGGACATGTCGGACCCGGGATTCCCGGGGGCGCGCACCAGCGGACCAGCCGGACCAGGCAGGCTGGGGGCATGCGGGAACCATGGGTGATCGGGGTCTCCGGGGCCTCCGGCACGCCGTACGCGGCGGCCGTTCTCGGCGGGCTGCTCGACGCGGGCGAGGCGGTGGACCTGATCGTGTCCCGGGCGGCTCGACTCACCGTGCTCGACGAGACCGGCCGACCGTTCCGCGACGGGCACTGGGCCGAGGACCTCGCCGGTTGGCTCGACCGGGACCTGACCGGAGCGGACGTGCGGTACTGGCCGGCGGGCGACCTGGCCGCCGGACCGAGCAGCGGCTCCTACCTGGTACGCGGGATGGCAGTGGTCCCGGCCAGCACGGCGGCCTGCGCGGGCATCGCGATCGGGCTGTCCAAGGACCTGTTGCAGCGCGCCGCCGAGGTCAACCTCAAGGAACGGCGGCCCGTGGTGGTGGTCCCCCGGGAGACACCGGTGACCCGCAGCCACCTGGAGCACCTGATCGCGCTGCACGACGCCGGCGCGGTGGTGCTGCCGGCGAGCCCCGGGTTCTACGGTGCCGGCGCGGCGGCCAGCGCCCAGCAGTTGGTCGACTTCGTGGCCGGCAAGGTGCTGGACGCGCTCGGCGTCCCGCACAGCCTGTTCCGCAGGTGGTCCGGCCAGCTCGGCGCGGACCGGAGCTGAGCTGAGCTGTCGGCTCAGCGCCTGTCGTCGTGCCGCCGGACCCGATCCCGCCGAAGCGGTACGCGGACCGGACTGACGTCCGGTCCGCGTGGCGTAGTCCGCACCAGTTCAGTACATGCCGGCGTTGGCCGGACCCGGCCCCGTGGATGCGGCCGGCCCCACATTGCGGGGCTTTCCGACCTCGTCCACCTCGTCCAGCATGCCCTCCCCCTCAAGCAGGGCTCGCACCTCGGATTCCCGAAACCGGCGATGCCCGCCTGGAGTCCGGATGCTTCCTATCCGGCCGGCCGCCGCCCATCTCGTCACAGTCTTCGGGTCCACCCGAAACAGCGCGGCGACCTCACCCGGTGTCAGCAGGCGATCTCCAGTGTCCACAGCCCCCTCCTCGCGTCGACGAAGCCCCTGGCTGAACACACTGCCCCCGGCTGGTGCGAGCCCAGAGCCGTCATGAGGGACGTATGGCAATTACAGCACCAGGGACCTGGCCTGTCCGCCAAACGCGAAAAATGCACTGAGTGGGAAGTTAGTAAATGGTACTGGTGCAACCCCTGCCTTGACCGTCGGTTCTTGAACAGTTACTCACTGTTTGGTCCAACGGATACTGAAGGCGTCGCGTTACGCGTAACCGGCTAAGGTCACTCTCCGTGGACGCCATCGACCTGACCCTCGTCGACCTGCTGCGCGGCAACGCCCGCCTGTCGTACGCCGAGTTGGCCCGGCAGGTGGGCCTCTCGGCCCCGGCCGTGCACGAGCGGGTCGGCAAGCTGGAGAGCAGCGGCGTGGTCCTCGGCTACCGCGCGGACGTGGCCCCGGAGGCGATCGGGCTGGGAGTCACCGCGCTGATCGGCATCGTCGAGGACTCCGGCGCGGACAGCGACGACATGCTCGAGTCGCTGCGCGTGCTGCCCGAGATCGAGTCCTGCTACTTCATGGCCGGGGTGGAGTCGTTCCTGCTGAAGGCGCGGGTCGGCACGATCGCCGAGCTGGAGCGGTTGATCGTGCGGTTGAACCGGACCCCCGGGGTGGCCTCCACCCGCACCGCCATCGCGCTCTCCACGAAGTGGGAGAACCGCCCCCAGTCGGTCGGCCCGACCACGACCTGACCGTCGCGTACCGGGTCAACAACGCCGGCAACTCCGCAGGTCCACGCCACCGGACCGGCGCTGACCGCCCCTGACCTGCTTGCTACGTTTCCGAGCGTGACTCATCTCGACCGGTGCGACGAGGCCAGCCGGACCTGGGTGACGGAGGCGATCGCCACCGTCGAGGCGGACGCGAACCGCTCGGCCGACACCCACCTGCTGCCGTTCCCCCTGCCCCGGGCCTGGGGGATCGACCTCTACCTCAAGGACGAGTCGTCCCACCCCACCGGCTCACTGAAGCACCGCCTGGCCCGTTCGCTGTTTCTCTACGGGCTCTGCAACGGCTGGATCGGGCCGAGCACCACGATCGTCGAAGCGTCGTCGGGCTCCACGGCGGTCTCCGAGGCGTACTTCGCCCGGATGCTCGGTCTGCCGTTCATCGCCGTGATGCCCTCCTCCACCTCGCCCGAGAAGATCGCGCAGATCGAGTTCCAGGGCGGCCGGTGTCACCTGGTGGACGACCCCGCGACAGTGGTGGTCGAGGCGCGCTGGCTGGCCGAGGACTCCGGCGGGCACTTCATGGACCAGTTCACCTACGCCGAGCGGGCGACCGACTGGCGGGGCAACAACAACATCGCCGAGTCGATCTACGCGCAGTTGGAGTTGGAGCGGCACCCGATTCCCGCCTGGGTCGTCGTGGGCGCCGGCACCGGGGGCACCAGCGCGACCATCGGCCGGTATGCCCGGTACCGCCGGCTCGCCACCAAACTCTGCGTGGTCGACCCGGAGAACTCGGCGTTCTACCCGGCCTGGCTGGCCGCCGACTGGTCGGTACGGACCGGAAGGGGCTCCCGGATCGAGGGGATCGGCCGCCCCACCGTGGAGGCGTCGTTCCTGCCCTCGGTGGTGGACCGGATGGTCCAGGTGCCGGACGCGGCGTCACTGGCCGCGATGCGCGCCGGATCGGCGCTCCTCGGGCGTCGCGTGGGCGGCTCCACCGGCACCAACCTGTGGGGTGCGTTCGGCCTGATCGCCGGGATGCTCGCCGAGGGCCGGACCGGCTCGGTGGTCACCCTGATCTGCGATCCAGGCGACCGGTACGCCGACACCTACTACTCCGACGACTGGGTGAGCGCCCAGGGCCTCGACCTGACGCCGCACCTGGCCACGATCGAACACTTCCTGACCAGCGGCGCCTGGCCCCGCTGAGTTCGGCGGGCGCGGTCAGCGCGGGTCGATCCGCTCGGCCAGCCCGGGGTAGCGCACCACGTAACCGCTGTCGTCCAGATCGATGTCGGCGGTGAAGGTGCCGCTGGCGAAGCGCACCCGACCCGGCCCGAGCCCGCTGTAGATCTGCTCCGCCGCCACCACCTCCAGACCGGGCAGCAGCACCCAGGCAACGGTGATCCGGTGGGCCAGATCGGCCGGCTCGGCGGCCAACCCGAGCCGGTGGACCGGCAGGGAGTTGAACAGCGGCGAACCGCTCAGGTCGACGTCGAGTGCGTCGGCCAGCCGGTCCGGGTCGTCCGTGCCCGGCAGACCGGCCCGGGGGTGACCGGCCGCGACCAGCGCCGCGTCCAGGTCCCCCTGCTCGGCGGTGGTCACCCGCCACCGGTCCGCGGAGCGCTCCAGCTTCACCCTGCGCAGCCAGCCCAGCCCTTCGGCCTCGACCTCGACCCGGGTGGTGGTCCAGTCCGGCGCGGTGGTCAACTGGTAACGGGCGGTCCAGGGGATCGGGTCCACGGCGAGCAGCGTGCCCCGAGCCGTCAACCCGCGACCGTCGTCGAGCAGCACCTGCTCGCTGCCGGCGGTGTCCGTCCGGGACCAGAAGATCGACTTCGGCATGGTCGGCATGAGCCGGACGTTACGCGACCGCGCCGACATCGGCAGGGCATGCGCGAACGCCGCCGCGAAGGACGAGCTCCGCGACGGCGTTCGGGTGGATCAGTGGATCAGTGGGTACGCGCCGGCGGTCGCCCGCCGAAACCGCGCCGGTCATCGCGCGGCCGGTCGTCGCGGGGCCGGTCGTCGCGGGGACGGTCGTCCCGAACACGGCTCTCCGGGCGGAAGCCACCCCGGGTGTCGCGGTCACCGAAGCGACGCTCACCGGTCGGGCGGTCCCCGTGCTGGCGGTCACCCTGCGGACGGTCGCCGAACTGCGGCCGGTCGCCGTAGCCCCGGGTGTCCCGATCGGCGTAACGCCGCTCACCCTGCGGGCGGTCGCCGAAGCCCCGCTCACCGGTGGGCCGGTCGCCGTAACGCCGCTCGCCCTGCGGGCGGTCGCTGTGCTGCCGGTCGCCGTACTGGCGGTCACCCTGGGGGCGGTCGCTGTGCTGGCGGTCGCCCTGCGGACGGTCGCCGAAGCGGCGTTCGCCGGTCGGGCGGTCGCCGTAACGCCGCTCACCCTGCGGGCGGTCGCCGTACTGGCGGTCGCCCTGCGGACGGTCGCCGAAGCGGCGTTCGCCGGTCGGGCGGTCGCCGTAACGCCGCTCACCCTGCGGGCGGTCCCCGAACCGGCGCGGGCCGCCGGAGCGCTCGCCGTAGCCCCGGGGCTCCGCCTCGAGGCGAACCGGGACGCCGCTGGGTTCGCGGGCACCGACCAGCTCGGCCAGGGCCTGGTCGCCGACCCGCACCCGGGTCTCGGCCGGCGCGACGCCGGCCTTCTCCATCATCGCCAGGGTGGTGCGGCGCTGCTTGGGCAGCACCAGGGTCGCGACCGCGCCGGACTCGCCAGCCCGAGCCGTACGCCCCGCGCGGTGCAGGTAGTCCTTGGGGTCCTTCGGCGGGTCGACGTGCAGCACCAGGGTGACACCGTCGACGTGGATGCCCCGAGCCGCAACGTCCGTGGCGACCAGCACATTCATCCGGCCCTCACGGAACTCGGCCAACGTCTTGGTACGCATCCGCTGGGTCTTGCCGCCGTGCAGCCCACCGGCGCGTACGCCGACCGCCGCGAGTTGCTCGACCAGCCGGTCCACGCCGAGCTGGGTGCGGGCGAAGACCATCGTCCGGCCGTCCCGCGCGGCGATCGAGGCCGCCACCGGGAACTTCTCGTGCGGCGGAATCAACAGCATGTGGTGGTCCATGGTGGACACCGACGCGGTGGACGGCGCCGTGGAGTGCGTCACCGGATCGGTCATGAACCGCCTGACCAGCGCGTCGACGTCACCGTCGAGCGTGGCCGAGAAGAGCAGTCGCTGACTGTTCGCGGGGGTCTTCGACAGCAGGTCGGTCACCTCGGGCAGGAAGCCCATGTCGGCCATCTGGTCGGCCTCGTCGAGCACCGTGACCTCGACGTCGTCGAGCTGGCAGATGCCCCGCTCGATCAGGTCGCCGAGCCGGCCCGGGGTGGCGACGATGATCTCCACGCCGCGCCGCAGCGCGTCGATCTGACGGTCGTACGGGACACCGCCGACGGCGGTCTTGAGGAAGATGCCGACGGACTTGCCCAGCGGCAGGAGCGCGTCGTTGACCTGCATGGCCAGCTCGCGGGTGGGAACCAGGACCAGGGCGCGCGGACGCATCGGCCGGGCCCGGTTGCGCTTGGCCAGCCGGGCGATCATCGGCAGACCGAAGGCCAACGTCTTGCCCGAACCGGTCTGCCCGCGGCCCAGCACGTCACGGCCGGCCAGCGCGTCCGGAACGGTGGCCCGCTGGATCTCGAACGGGCTGGTGATGCCCTGCTGGCTCAGCGCCCGGACGAGCGGCTCGGGCAGGCCGAGGGAGGCGAAGGTGATCGGATCGGGGGTCGCCGTCGGGGCGGTCTCGGCCGCCTGGGCGGCGGTCTCGGCCGGCGCGGTGCCGGCCTCGCTCGGGGAGGCGTCGAGCTGCTCCCGGGCGGTGTCGGTCGTCGGAGCTGAGTGGGTAACGGTGCTGGGGTCAGCAGAGGTGGTCAACAAAAGCCTTTCGAGCGGGGCGCATCTTCGCGATGGCCTGCCGCGGCTGTGCCGCCGGATCGCCCGCAAGATCGCCCAGGGGCGCACACCACGCGCGCCGGGTCAGTGATCTCAGCAAGTGTACGGCGATCCGGCGAAGCCGCCAGCCGGTTGCCGGACGGTAGTGGGCGGACTCACCATCGTCCCGCTCGGTGGCTCACCCGTTGAGCACGTTGCCCACCAGACCGTCAAGCGCGTCACCAGCGAGGAGTACGACCATGACGCTGATCGCCACCAGCAGCCCGAGAGCGGCGGCCAGGACGATCATCACCCGGGTGTTCCGGGATCGTTCGGCCGGCGTGTCCGCCCATCCCTGGGCCAGGATGTGCCCGGTCAGCGACCCGGAATTCTCCACCGCGTTGGCGGGGATCGCGATCGTGGCGAAGCCCGGCCCATCGCCGCTGCCGTAGACGGTGCCGGCCAGGTCAGAGCCGCCGTCGTGCCGACCTACGCCGGCACCGGCCGCGCCCCGGGTGGTGGAGCCACCCGAATGCTTGCCCGTCGACGCGGCCCCACGCGGGCTCCCGCCGTCATTCCCGGTCAACCGGGAGGCGCCAGCGGCCCCACGCGGATTTCCGCTGTCCTGCCCGGCCGCCCGGGAGGGGCCAGCGGTGGACGGCGGCCAACTCGGCAAGGCGGGCGCGGGCACCACGGGCGGCGCGGAGACGGGTGCCTCGGCCCACCCGTCGCCGGAGGCCGGGCGTGCCGTCCCGACGGTGGACGGCCACCCACCCGACCGTGCGGAAACCGCCGCGCTGGCCCGTACGCCGGGCGTGTCGATCATCGCTGGCGGCGGCGGGAACGGTGGTGCCGGCATCGGGCCGGGCGGGCCGGGTGGCGCCGGCACCGGCGGGCCGGGTGGCGGCACGGGCGGGCTCGGAATGGGCGGCGCCGGCGGACCTGGGATGGGCGGCATCGGCGAGGGCGGCGGGATGGGTGGACCCGGAACGGGCGGGACCGGACCGGGGGACGGCGTGGGCCGGGGGGCCGGCCCGGGCGTCGGCCTCGGGTCGGGCGGGTACGGCCCCGGGGCGGGAGCGGGCTCCGGTTCGGCTGGCGACGGCTGGGTCGGCCCAGGACCGGGTGGCGTGGGTGTCGGCTCCGGCGGCTGGGCGGGCTCGGCTGCCCGCCCCGGGTCGGCTGGCTCGGGGCGCACCGGTCCGGCCCGGTACACGCCGGGCGTGCTGCTCCGGGCGTCCGGAGTGCCCAGGGCATCGGGCGTGGCCCGACTGCTGCCGGGAACCGTGGCGCTGGCCCGGGCCGGCGCGGCCGAGTCGTTGCGCTGCCCCGGCAACGAGACATCGACGGGGCCGGCTGACCCGGCCGAACCGGCTGAGCCGGTCGCGCGGTAGGTGGTCGCGCTGACCGGGGCGCTGACCGGCAGGTCACTGCGGAGAGCCCCGGCGGTCGCGACGCTGGCGCGGGCGCGTACCGGTGCGGCGGCCTGCTCCGGTTGATCTCCGGCGGGGGCAGACTGGCCGCCGCTGGGGCCGGTGACTACCGGCTGTCCGGCGTCCGGGCCGGGAACGTCCGCGCCGACGCCGCTGCTGCCGCGAGCAGCGCCAGCGTCGCCGGAGGCGTCGGCACCGGTGGCGATGTCGTCCGAAACCGGGCTGGTGTCCCGGCTGGCCGGGCCGGCGTCCGGGCTGGCCGGGCCGGCGTCCGGGCTGGCCGGGCCGGCGTCCGGGCTGGCGTGGGAGTCCGCCGGGCCGGCGGCAGCGCTGGCCGGGCCGGCGGCAGCGCTGGCCGGGCCGGCGGCAGAGGGCGCCGCGGAGGCGTCGGTGGGTGACGCCGGGTCGACGGTGCCCGGCCCGGATGGGTCGGCTTGCTCGACCCTGGGGTCGACAGTCTCCGCCGGATCACTCTGCTCGGCCATCTCCGCCCTCCGTGCCACGCTCGCACCCGGACCCGAGACGTCGGGTCGGATGTGCCTGGATGTCACGGTGCCACAGATCGTCCCGAGCGGACAGCCGGAGCCGGTCGTGGCGGATCAACCAGTGGCGCTGGGGCTGCCCGTCCCGCTCGTGCTGGCCTTCGGTGTGCTCGGCGGTTCGCTGCTGCTCGGTGCGCTGGTGGGCGCCGAGGGCAGCGTCGACGGCGTGTTGTCCGGGGTGGCCGTCGGGGTCTCCGAGGCGCTCTCGGTCGGCGTGGGCGGCGGTGGCGTCGTCGGTGGCGTCGTCGTCGGTGGCGCCGTCGTTGTCGGTGGCGCCGTCGGTGGCGTCGTCGCGCTGCCGGTCGGCGGCGGCGTGGCCGACCCGGTGGGCGTCGGCTTGGTGCTCGGCGTGGGCGTCGGCCTCGGGGTGGGCGTGATGGTGGGCGGCGTGACCGGCACGGTCGGAACTGTCACGATCGGTGCCGGCACCGAGCCGATCACCCGGGTCGCGGCATACAGCCGGGACCAGCTGACGACCGAGATCTTGACGACGTCGCCGGTGGTGGGCGCCTGCACCATCTTGCCGTTGCCGATGTACATGGCAACGTGGTGGATCGACGTCCAGCTGCTGCCGGACGCGAAGAAGAGCAGGTCACCGGGGAGCAGCGCGCTCTGCGGCACGGTCCGGTTCCGGGTGGCGGCGTACTGGTCGCGGGAGACCCGCGGCAGGTCGAAGTAGTCGGCGCCCGGGGACCGGTACGCCGCCCACATCAGACCGGAGCAGTCGAACTCGTCCGGCCCCTCCTCGGACCACTTGTACGGGTCGCCGAGCTGGGCCAGCGCGTACCGGACCGCGGCCATCGCCCGGGGGTGCGCGGCCATCCCGCTGATGTTCTGGTTGGTGACGTAGCCGGCACCGAACTGCTGCTCGGCGGCTTCCTGCTGGCGCTCGATCTCGATCAGCTGGGTGGCGTTGTTCTTGCGCAGCGTGAGCAGGCTCGCCTCGGCCGCGCGGAGTGCCGTCTCGCCCGCCGTGAACTGCGACTGGGCGGCGGTGAGCAGATCCTTGGCTTCGGTGTGCTTCTGGTAGGCGGCCTGCTCATCGGCGCGGGCCCGGGCCAACGCTCCGGTCACCCCGGTGGTGCCGCCGTCGACCTTCTCGCCGCGGGTGATCTGCTGCAGGCGGCTCAGCCCACGGAGGTCCTGGGCGAACTCGCCGGGCGGCAGTGCGGCGTCCGCCTTGACGGCGTCCGTCGCGGCCGCGTCGGCGTCCTGCTGGGCCCGGAGCAGGGCGTCCTGCGTGGTCGCGAGCACCTTGCCGGCCGCGTCGAGCTGGGCCTGGGCGTCGGTGCGTTTCTGCCGACTCTTGAGCAGCTCCTCGCCGAGCGTGCCGACCTGGGTCTCGGCGGCGTAGATCTGCGCGGCCAGCGGGCCGGTGCCGATGTTGCCCACCGGCGGCGTCGGGGCACCGCCGAAGGGCGGGACGCCGGGCGGTTGAAGCGCGCCGACCGCCGGCGGGCGGGCGCCGACGTCCGGCACGGTCGTGGGCACTGCGGGATCGGCGTACGCGGGGGTGGCCATCACGGCGGCGGCGATCGCGCCGAGCAGGGCGGCCCAGAGCTTCGGACGTAGGACCGGTGAGATCACCGGGCTCCGTCGTCGCTGCCGTCGCCCGCGCTCGCTGTCGACCATGCCGCTCCCCGTCTTAACCCCTCGTCGCCGCGCTCGGTGGGCGCGGCCGCCGGGACGGTACCAGTGTGTGTGTTCCGCCCCATCTTGTTACTACCGCACCTCGCCACTCATGTCGATGCGTTGCAGGGTTACGGGAGGCTGAGAGTCTGGTGAAGTGGGTCGCTGTCGCCGACCGTGCCGCCGGGGTGTTCGGCCCCTCGACGTACGCTCGATCCGACCGCAGGTGGAAGGGACGTGCCATGGACGCCGGACTCAAGCGTGAGCTCGAAGCGAAGGTGTACGCCGGTGAGCGGCTGACCCGGGAGGACGGGGTCGCCCTCTACGAGAGCGACGACCTGACCTGGTTGGGGCGGCTGGCCCACCACAAGCGCACCGAGCTGAACGGTGAGCGGGTGATGTTCAACGTCAACCGGCACCTCAACCTGACGAACGTCTGCTCGGCGTCCTGCGCGTACTGCTCGTTCCAGCGCAAGCCGGGCGAGAAGGACGCGTACACGATGCGCATCGACGAGGCGGTCCGCAAGGCCAAGGAGATGGAGGACGAGCAGCTCACCGAGCTGCACATCGTCAACGGCCTGCACCCCACGCTGCCCTGGCGCTACTACCCCAAGGTGCTGCGCGAGCTGAAGGCGGCGCTGCCGAACGTCAAGCTCAAGTGCTTCACGGCGACCGAGGTGCAGTGGTTCGAGAAGATCAGCGGCCTGAGCGCCGACGAGATCCTCGACGAGCTGATGGACGCCGGCCTGGAGTCGCTGACCGGCGGTGGCGCGGAGATCTTCGACTGGGAGGTCCGCCAGCACATCGTCGACCACGCCTGCCACTGGGAAGACTGGTCGCGCATCCACGCCCTGGCACACAGCAAGGGCATGAAGACCCCGGCCACGATGCTGTACGGCCACATCGAGGAGCCCCGGCACCGGGTCGACCACGTGCTGCGGCTGCGCGAGTTGCAGGACGAGACGGGCGGCTTCGCGGTCTTCATCCCGCTGCGCTACCAGCACGACTTCGTCGACTCGGCGGACGGCAAGATCCGTAACCGGATCCAGGCGCGCACCACGATGGCCTCGCCGGCCGAGTCGCTGAAGACGTTCGCCGTGTCCCGGCTGCTCTTCGACAACGTGCCGCACCTGAAGAACTTCTGGGTGATGCACGGGCTGTCGGTTGCCCAGCTCTCGCTGAACTTCGGCGTGGACGACCTGGACGGCTCAGTCGTCGAATACAAGATCACGCACGACGCCGACTCGTACGGCACCCCGAACACCATGCACCGCGACGACCTGCTGCACCTGATCTGGGACGCCGGGTTCCAGCCGGTCGAGCGGGACACCCGCTACAACGTGGTGCGCGAGTACGACAAGGCCCCGTCGCTGGCCGAGCGCCGCGCCGAGCCGCAGCAGGTCTGGGCCTGAGCCGCCACGTACCCTCGCAGTCGATGACCGAGCAGAGTGGTTCCGAGCAGCAGGGCGGGTTTCCCCGTCGGGACGCCGAGGGGCGCGTTCGTACCCTTGGTGATCTGCTCGGGGTCTGCCTGGCCGGTCTGGTGATCGGCGCGCTGGCGTTGGTGTTGTTCGACTGGGCGTTCGCCTCGCTCGGGGCCGGCGACTTCGGGCACACCAACGGCTGGCTGGCCGTGATCCTGCCGGCCTGGCTGTTCTGGGACGATTTCCGGGCCTGGTCGTTCGGCGCGGCCCGGGTGGTGGCAGCGGTGGTCGCCGCCGCCGTCGGGGTGTTCGTCGGTCTGCTGATCGCCGGTCTGGCCGCCGGCCTGCCGACGCTGCTCTCCGGGACGTTGGCGGCGGGGGCCTTCACCGTGGCGTACGCGATGATCTGGTTCCCGGGGGTCCGCTGGCTGACCCGCCGGACCGGCTGACCGGGACCGCCCACCGGGCGGATCGACTGTCCCGCCGGCACCGGCGGGCGACGGAGAGAACGGAGTGGTGCAGGTGAGCGCCGCGCTCAAGTACACGCTGGGCCGGATCGGGCTGTTCGTCGCCGTGCTGGCGGGCCTCTGGCTGGTCGACATGAACGTGTTCCTGAAGCTGATGTTGGCGCTGGCCTTCTCCGCCGCGCTCTCCTTCTTCCTGTTGCGCGGTTGGCGCGACGAGTTGGCGGGGGAGATGGCCGACGCCACCGAGCGCCGCCGCACGGAGAAGGAACGCCTCCGCACCGCCCTGGCCGGCGAAGACCAGAACCCCACCCCTGAACCCCCCACCCAAACCCCCGACTCCCAGCGTTGATCAAGAGGTTTGCGTCACCCGAACGACTTCTGGTGACGCAAACCTCTTGATCAACATGTGCTGGGGACGATCAAAAGGTAGTGGGGCTGGGGTTACCAGTTGGTGGAGTTGGGGGCCTTGGGCCAGGGCTTTGAGACTGGCTTGATCAGGTACGCGATGCCGCCGGAGCCGCCGGAGACGCCGCCGCTGGCGTTCGTGCGCTTGGTCCGCAGCCAGATCTGCTCGAACTGCGCGCGCTTGTAGACGTTGCGCACCACGTCGTTGCTCGACGAGGCGGGGTCGTTGACGATCACGTCGCCCTCGGCGGTGAAGCCGACCACCACGAAGAGGTGCCCGGAGGTGCCGTAGTTCGCCCCGTCCAGCTCGCTGGCGAGGAAGGACTGGCTGGTCACCACGGGTATGCCGGCGGCGATGAACCGCTCCAGCTCGTCCAGTGAGTGCAGTCGGGTCACCCGTCCCTCCAGGCCGGGGAAGCTGGCCGCGTACGCGGTGTTGAACGGCCAGTTGCCCGCGCCGTCGTACGCGTAGTCGAAGGTCATCCGGGCGGCGTGGTTGACGGTCGGGTCGGGGTAGGTCGGGTCCACCCAGGAGGTGTCGGCCGCCGACGGCTTGCGACCCCAGTACTCGACCACCATCTCGGTGGAGGTGGGCGAGCACCACGCCTCGCCGCCGCCGTCGTACTCGGGGTAGTGCCCGGCGTGCACGTTCTGCGAGTAGCGCGGCACCGGCAGCTCGACGCCCCAGGCGATGTGCCCGGCGCTCGGCGGCACGGTGAAGCGGTCCGGCACCGTCGAACTCATCGCGCCGAGCATCCGGACCACCGGCGCGGCGGTCTGCCCGGGTGCCCGGTAGAGGGTCAGCCGCAACTGGTACGACCGCAGCAGCACCCCGGCGGCGGCGTCGTCGATGCTGAAGGTGTCGGTCCAGATCGTCGACCAGGGATCGCCCTGCGGCTCGACGCTTGTCCGCCTGATGTCGGTGTCGCCGGACGCCCAGCGACCCAGGACGTACCACGGGGTGTGGTCACCGCTGGTGTAGCCGCCCTGCATCTCCACCTGGATCCAGGTGCCGGCGGGAGTCTCCGCGTTCCACGAGGCGATCAGTTCGGTGGCGTCGAACCCGATCCGGGTCACCGATGAGGTCCAGGTGCCGTACTCCCAGGTGCGGGTGCTGCCGGTGTGTGGGTCGGCGTATTCGGTGGTGCCGGCAGGGCGGGCCAGGGTGAGGCCCGCTCGGGGGCCGGGCACGACGCGGGTGCCGGCCCGGCTGCCCCGGTGCCAGTCGGCTGGCCCGGACCAGTCCTGGTAGGTGATCTGCTCGTCGTGGCGGGCGGCGGGTGGGCGGCCAGCCATCGCGGGCGCGGTGGTGGCGAGCAGGGTGAGCGCGGTGACGCCGGCGAGGGCGCCCGCGCGCAAGCGGGATCTGGCCATGAGTGCTCCGCGGGTGTCGAGAGGGGCATCGTCGCTGGTCAGTTTTCCGCTCGGAAGGAAGTTTCGCCAGATGTTGGCGCATGGAAAATCATTGCCGCCGCGATGATCCACCTGGGATGGACCAGCTAACGATCAATATTGATATGACCATGTGACAGATGGTGAAGTGTCCTTCACCGAGCGGGATCTCCCGCCCATCGAGGAGGTAGTCCATGGCCCTCCGCACGCCCACCCCTCTCCGCCGCGTCCTGGTGCTCGCTGTCGTCACCGGGCTGGGCATCGTCACCGTCGCCGCCGGTCCGGTAGCCGCCCGGCCGGCGCCGGACCGCACCTCCGAGCCGGCCGCCGCCGCCAGCTACCGGGTGCTCGGGCCCCGGACCCTCGCCGACCGCAACGCGGTGGCCCGCACCGGAGCCGCCATCGACTACTCCGAACACGGAGTCCTGCACATCTCGGCGACCGCCGGTGAGGCCGCCGCGATCGGCAAGCTCGGCTTCCGGCTCGAACCGCTCGCCCCGCCGCCCAACGCCGAGCGCGGCGCCGGCGAGATCGGCGCGCTGGCCTTCCCGCCCGCCGACTCCAACTACCACGACTACGCGGAACTGACCGCCGTCGTGAACCAGGTCGTCGCCGACCACCCGGCGATCGCCCGCAAGATCAGCATCGGTTCGTCGTACGAGGGCCGCGACCTGATGGCGGTGAAGATCTCCGACAACGTCGGCACCGACGAGAGCGAGCCGGAGATCCTCTTCAACTCCCAGCAGCACGCCCGCGAGCACCTGACCGTGGAGATGGCGATCTACCTGCTGAACCTCTTCACCGACAGCTATGGCAACGACTCCCGGATCACCAACATCGTCAACGGTCGCGAGATCTGGATCGTGCCGACGGTCAACCCGGACGGCAGCGAGTACGACATCGCCACCGGGTCGTACCGGTCCTGGCGCAAGAACCGGCAGCCCAACAGTGGTTCGTCGAACGTCGGCACCGACCTGAACCGCAACTGGTCCTACAACTGGGGTTGCTGCGGCGGCTCGTCCGGCACCACCTCGTCGGAGACCTACCGGGGCCCGTCGGCGTTCTCCGCACCCGAGACGCAGGCGCTGCGCAACTTCGTCAACGGCCGGGTGGTCGGCGGCGTGCAGCAGATCAAGGCGAACATCGACTTCCACACGTACTCGCAGTTGGTGCTCTGGCCGTACGGCTACACCACGGCGAACACCGCGACCGGGATGAGCGCGGACCAGTACAACACCTTCGCCACCATCGGTCAGCAGATGGCGGCCACCAACAGCTACACCCCGGAGCAGTCCAGCGACCTCTACATCACCGACGGGGACAGCCTCGACTGGATGTGGGCCACCCACAACATCTGGGCGTACACCTTCGAGATGTACCCCGGCTCGTCGGGCGGCGGCGGCTTCTACCCGCCCGACGAGGTGATCCCCGCCCAGACCACGCGTAACCGGGAGGCCGTGCTGCTGCTCAGCGAGTACGCGGACTGCCCGTACCGGGCCATCGGCAAGCAGGCGCAGTACTGCGGCGGCGGTGGCGGCACCACGGTCTGGTCGGACACCTTCGAGACCGCCACCGGCTGGACCATCAACCCGTCCGGTACCGACACCGCCACCCTCGGCGCGTTCGAGCGGGGTGCCGCCCAGGCGACCACGTCCTCCGGCGCCAAGCAGCTCACCCCGTACGCCGGGTCCAACGACCTGGTCACTGGCCGGCTGGCCGGCTCGGCGGCCGGTGACTACGACGTCGACGGCGGCGTGACGAGTGCCCGGTCCCCGGCGGTGACCCTGCCGTCGTCCGGGACGCTGACCCTCTCGCTCGCCTGGTACCTGGCGCACGGTTCGAACGCCTCGTCGGCGGACTACCTGCGGGTGAGCGTGGTGCACAGCGGCGGCACCACCGCCCTGCTCAGCCAGGCCGGCGCGGCCAGCAACCGCAACGGGAGTTGGGCGGTAGCCAACCTCAACCTCACCCCGTACGCCGGGCAGTCGGTCCGCATCCTCGTTGAGGCGGCGGACGCCTCCGGAGCCAGCCTCGTGGAGGCCGCTGTGGACAACGTCACCATCACGTCCTCCTGATCGGGTGGGGTCCCGTCCCGCCCCGACGGGGCCCCACCACCCCTCCCGAGCCTTTAGATCCGGGACATATGCCTCCCTGTGGCGGACAAGCCAATCGACGTACGACGATCGAAGCTTGATCGATCTGGCCTGTCCCGCCGGTGCGCTACCGTCTTAGCGACCAGTCCGCAGCGAAGCCGGTGCGAAACCCGGCGCTGTCCCGCAACTGTGATGCCCCACCGGCCGGTGGGGATGAGCCAGGTCGCCTACGGATCGGTCGCGATACGCGCTCTCGAGGAAGGGCGCCTCGTGGGCGGGCGTACGAAAGTCCCTGTCGGCGAAGCACCACACTCCTCGACCGACAGGAGGCCACCATGAACAGACGTACCCCTCGGTTCTTCGCCGCGACCCTCGCGGTCACCGCGCTCGCGCTCGGCGCCTGCGCCGAGAAGGCCGACGACAAGCCCAGTGCCGGCACCGCGTCCGCGACGTACCCGGTCACGGTCGGCGCGCTCACCCTCGACAAGCGCCCCGAGAAGATCGTTGCGCTGTCGCCCACCGCCACCGAGATGCTCTTCGCGATCGGTGCCGGCCCGCAGGTCACCGCTGTCGACGACCAGTCGAACTACCCGGCCGACGCGCCGAAGACCGACCTCTCCGCCTTCCAGCCGAACGCCGAGGCGATCGCTGGTAAGAATCCCGACCTCGTGGTGCTCTCCGACGACCGCAACAAGATCGTCGAGCAGCTCGGCAAGCTGAAGATCCCGGTCTACCTGACGCCGGCGGCGACCACGCTCGACGACTCGTACCGGCAGATCACCGAGCTGGGCACGCTGACCGGGCACGCCGACCAGGCCACCGACGTCGCCACCCGGATGAAGGACGACATCGCCAAGCTGGTCAAGGACCTGCCGCAGCGCGCCGAGAAGCTCACCTACTTCCACGAGCTGGGCCCGGAGCTGTACAGCGCGACGAGCAGGACCTTCATCGGCTCGCTCTACAGTCAGGCCGGCCTGACCAACATCGCCGACCCGGCCGACGCGGACGGCAAGAGCGCCGGCTACCCGCAGCTGTCGCAGGAGTTCATCGTCAAGGCCGACCCGGACTTCGTCTTCCTGGCCGACGCCAAGTGCTGCCAGCAGAGCGCCGACACGGTCAAGGCTCGCAGCGGCTGGGCGGGCCTCACCGCGGTGAGGAACAACCAGGTGATCGCTCTGGACGACGACATCGCCTCCCGCTGGGGGCCGCGAGTCGTGGACCTACTCCGGGTGATCATCGACGCGGTCGCCAAGGTGCCCGCGTGACCGTCGTGAGTCAGTGACCGGGTCGCGACAGGTGTCCGCACCGGTACCCACCAATCGGCCGGCCGAGACCCCGCCGGCGAGCGCCCCCGCTGGGCCGCCGCCGGAGGGCTCGCCTGCTGGGGCGTCGTCGTCCGCGGCCCAGCCCGCCGGGCTGCGGGTGCGTTGGCTGGTCGCCGGGGTGTTCGCGGTGCTCGTCGCGCTCGTCGTCGGGGTGTCGCTCGGCCCGGTGAGTCTGCCCCCGGGCAGCGTCGCCGCCGAGCTGCTCAACCTGATCCCGGGGGTGCACCTCGACAGTGGGCTGACCGAGCGGGAGACCGCGATCGTCACCGAACTGCGACTGCCCCGGGTGGTGCTGGGCCTGCTCGTGGGCGGTCTGCTCGCCATGGCCGGCGGGTGCTACCAGGGTGTGTTCCGCAACCCGCTCGCCGACCCGTACCTGCTCGGTGTGGCCGCGGGCGCCGGCCTCGCGGTCACCGCGGCGATCGCCCTCGGCGGCGCCGGTCGGGAGGGCACACTCTCCGGGCTGCCGATGACCATCCCGCTGGCCGCGTTCGCCGGTTCGCTGCTGGCCGTCACGATGACCTACGTGCTCGGCGCGGCCGGCGGGCGACGCGGCTCGCCCGCGATGCTGATCCTGGCCGGGGTGGCGGTCTCCGCGTTCCTCTCCGCCGGGCAGACGTACCTGCTGCAACGACACTCCGACAGCATCCAGCCGGTCTACTCCTGGCTGCTCGGTCGGCTGGCCACCGCCGGTTGGCACGACGTGCTGCTGGTGCTGCCGTACGCCGCGCTGACCACGGTCGTGGTGCTGCTGCACCGCCGTGAGCTGGACGTCCTCGCGGTCGGCGACGACGAGGCGAGGAGTCTGGGCCTGCACCCGCAGCGCACCCGGTACCTGCTGATCGCCGCCGCCTCCCTGGGCACCGCGGCGGCGGTCTCCGCCACCGGGCTGATCGGCTTCGTCGGCATCATCGTGCCGCACACCGTCCGGCTGCTCGCCGGATCGAGCTACCGGGTGATCCTGCCGATGTCGCTGCTGTTCGGCGGCGCGTTCCTGGCGCTCACCGACGTGGTGGCCCGGACCGCCGCCGCTCCCTCCGAGGTGCCGATCGGGGTGGTGACCGCACTACTGGGCGGCCCGTTCTTCGTGCTGGTGCTGCGGACCGCCCGCCGGGTGCTCACGTGAGCCGCGAGCCCGCCGCCGGCCGGTCCGGGGATCTCCCGTCCGGCGGTGTGCCGGCCGTCGAGGTGCGCGGGCTGCACGTGCGCCTGGACGGCACGCCGATCCTGACCGGCGTCGACCTCACCGTCGCCGTGGGCGAGTGGGTCACCGTGATCGGCCCGAACGGCGCCGGCAAGTCGACCCTGCTGCGCGCCGTCGGCGGCCTGCTGCCCGCGCCGGGGACGATCACCCTCTTCGGTACGGCGAGCGCCGCGCTGCGTCGGCGGGACCGCGCCCGGGTGGTGGCCACGGTGGCGCAGTCCCCGGTGGTGCCGCCCGGAATGTCGGTGCTGGACTATGTGCTGCTCGGACGCACCCCGTACATCCCCACGCTGGGCCGGGAGTCGACCGCCGACCTGGACGCCGTGCACGAGGTGCTCGGCCGGTTGGACCTCACCGGCTTCCACCGCCGTGAGCTGGCCACCCTCTCCGGAGGCGAGCGGCAGCGGGTGTTCCTCGCCCGGGCGCTCGCCCAGGGCGCGACGCTGCTGCTGCTCGACGAGCCGACAAGCGCGCTCGACATCGGGCACCAGCAGGAGGTGCTGGAACTGGTCGACCAGTTGCGCCGCGAGCACGGCCTGACCGTCCTCGCCACGATGCACGACCTCTCCCTGGCCGGCGAGTACGCCGACCGGATGGTCATGCTCGCCGGCGGTCAGGTGGTGGCCGCCGGAACCCCGGCCGAGGTGCTGACCGAGCACCTGCTCGCCACCCACTACCGGGCCAGCGTGCGGGTCGTCCCCGGCGCCCACGGCCCGCTGGTGGTCCCGGTCCGCCCCACCCGGCCCTGAGCACGCAGGCGCTGGTCAGGAACCCAGGTCGATGACGGAGAAGAGGGCGCCCTGGGGATCGCGGAGTGCGGCGAAGCGGCCCGCCGGGATGTCGCGGGGTGGGACGAGGATCGTCCCGCCCAACTCGGCGGCGCGGGCCGCGGCGGCGTCCGCGTCGGTCACCGCGAAGTACACAGTCCAGTACGCGGGCAGGTCGGCCGGGAAGTCGTCGGCCAGCGGCGGCATCATCCCGGCGACGATCTGCGTCCCGAGCCGCCACCCGGTGTACGTCATCGGGCCGACCGCCTGGTCGTCCGGCTGCCAGCCGAACACCAGCTCGTAGAAGACCTTCGCGCCCTCGGGGTCGGGGGTGACCAGTTCGTTCCAGCTCATCGCGCCCGG
This sequence comes from Micromonospora sp. NPDC005203, assembly GCF_042872705.1. Classification (NCBI taxonomy): domain Bacteria; kingdom Bacillati; phylum Actinomycetota; class Actinomycetes; order Micromonosporales; family Micromonosporaceae; genus Micromonospora; species Micromonospora sp. NPDC005203. The sequence goes on from NZ_JBIAKV010000001.1 coordinate 192,699, forward strand.
CACGTTGAACACCTCGGCGCCGGCCATCGTCAGCGGCTGCCAGACGCTGAACGTGGCGCCGGCCGGGTCGGCGAAGACGGCCATCCAACCGCGGTCGAAGACCTCGAACGGCGGCACGACGACCTGCCCGCCGGCCCGTTCGACGCGACCGGCGACCAGTTCCGCGTCGTCGGTGGCGAGGTACGTCGACCAGATGGGCACCTGGTCCGGGATCGCGGGCGGCCCGGCCCCGGCCACCGGTTTGCCGTCGAGCAGGAAGACCGTGTAGCCGCCCGCCGCGGGCTCCGGGGTGACCCGGCCGGTCCAGCCGAACAGCTCGGGGTAGAAGCGCCGTGCGTCGGTCAGGTCCGGGGTGGCCAGGTCGGCCCAGCAGGGCGTGCCCGGCGGGACGGTGCTCACGGTCAAAGACCCCTCTCGGCCCGGGTGGCCACCGCGGCCCCCTGCCGGAATCCTGGCACCGTCCCGCTGCGGCGCGGGGCGGAAACGGACGAATCGTCAGCTGAACCGGCGACCCTCGTCCCGTCGGTACGCCCAGGCGGCGAGCGCCGCGAGCAGCACCACCCAGACGCCGAGCATGATCATTGCCAGCGGCTCGACGGGGTAGTCACCGACCCCCGACCACATCAGTTCGGCTGCGCCGCGGGTGGGCAGGAACGGCGCGATCGTCTCGATGAAACCGGGCGCTTCTCCGGGCGCGGAGAGCAGGCCGCCGCCGAACGCGAGCGGCAGGAAGACCACCTGGGCCACCACGATCGCGGCCTTGCTCGGCAGCGAGTAGCCGATGGCGAGGCCCATCAGCGTGAACGGCACCGAGATAACGGCCACCGTGACGGCGGTCAACAGGAACGCCGCCAGCGTGATCCGGGCCGCCGTGAGCGTCGCGCCGATGACCACGACCGGGATCAGCGAGAGGTACGTCAGCGCCAGGCCGGCCAGCACCCGGCCCGCGAACCGGGGCGTGGGCCCGGCCGGCAGGGTCCGGGTGTACGGGTTCCAGGGCTGGTCGCGGTCCTCGGCGACGCCGACGCCGTACTGGAAGATGTTGGCGCTCATCACCGAGAAGGTGACCATCGACGCGGTGGCGAAGGTGGCACCGACCGCGTCGTCGCGGGCGAACGGCACCACGAAGAAGATCATGGCGGCGGCCGGGAAGAAGGCGCTGCCGACGACAGCCACCGGGATCCGGATGGTCTCCAGAAGCTGGTAGCGGGCGTGGACCAGGGCAAGCGGCACGGTGGCCTCCTCAGGCGGTGGTGGTGAGGCCGCCGGCAGCGGCGGTAGCGGGTTGGTCCCCGCCGGGAGCGTCCTCGCTGGTGATGGCGAGGAATGCCTCCTCCAGCGAGGTAGGCCGCACCTCCAGGTCGTTGAAGGGGGTCCCGGCCGCGACCAACGCGCGGACCAACTCGTCGGCGTCGGTGGTGAGCAGGTGCAGCCGCCCGTCGATCCGTTCAGTGCGAACGACCCCGGGCAGGTCGGGGAGGTCGTCGGTGACCAGGCTGACCCGACGGACGCCGACGATGCCGCGCACCGCGTCCACCGAGTCGTCGGCGAGCACCCGGCCCTGCCCGATGACGACCACCCGGTGTGCCAGCGCCTCCACCTCCTCCAGGTAGTGGCTGCTCAACAGCACCGTCCCGCCGTCGGTGTGGAACGCGCGGATCGCCTCCCACAGGGTGTGCCGGGCGGCCACGTCCAGGCCGGTGGTCGGTTCGTCGAGCAGCACCAGGCGGGGCCGGCCGACGAACGCCAGTGCCACCGCCAGCCGACGCCGCTGCCCACCGGAGAGGCCACCGCACTGCCGTCGGACGAGATCGTCCAGACCGAAGCGGTCGAGCAACTCCCCGCGCGGTACCGGGTCCGGGTAGTGCGCCGAGACGAAGTCGACGACCTCTCCGACGCGCAGCGTGCCCGGCAGGCCGGTCTCCTGCGGAGTGACCCCGATCTGCCGGCGGCTCGCCGGGTCGCGGGGGTCGCCGCCAAACAGCTCGACCCGCCCGGACGTGGGGCGGCGCAGACCCACCAGCAGGTTCATCAGGGTGCTCTTGCCGGCGCCGTTCGGCCCGAGGAGGCCGACCAGCTCACCGGCCCGGACCTCAAGGTCGACGCGGTCGAGGGCGAGGACGTCGCCGTACCGGCGGCTGGCCTGGTCGGCGCGGACGAGGGTCATGACTGCTCCTTTGACGGAGTGGGGTCGAGCTGTGCGCGAACCGTTCGGCGTGCTCCTCGAACGCCAACCGGCCCCGCCTACACCGGCGCCGTGGGAAGCAGATCGTCGTCGGATTCCGTACCGAACCTTATGACGCAAAGTCAAAGCTCGGTGACCCCGACGTCGCGGGCGGGGCCACCGGTTGCGCGGGCAGTGCCTATGGTGGGAGCCGCGGCGGCTGACCCGTCGCGCAGGACACAGAGGAGGGTCCGTGTCGAGCCCGAACAACGAGCTGGACGCCCAGCCGAAGGCCGGGGCGGCATTCGCCACGGCTTCCCGGGACCAGGGGGCGAGCGTCCGCGAGTTGCGCCGGGAGTTGGCCGGTGCGGTCATCGGCGCGTCGGGCGACGGCTCGCGTCGGCCTGGCGGCCGCGAGGGGCGCCGATGATGGTCGACGAGATCCGCGCCCGGTACGTCGAAGGGCTCACCCGGCTGCTACCCGCCGGTGAGCGGGTGCGCGCGGTGGCCCAGGTCCGCGTGGGCGGAGGTCTGGCCCCGGCGGCGCCCCCGCAGCCGGCGGCACCTCCCGCCCCCGGTGGGCCGAGCGTGCTGGGTGTCCTGCTCACCGTGCTCTCGCCGAACATCACCTTCGGCCGGGCGGACGGCGCCGTCGACTGGCTCTTCTTCGGCGTCGGAGGTCGAGGCGCACCGGGCTCGCAGGCCTCGCTGCTGCACCACGCCGTGACCGTGGCGACGAAGGGTTTCGACCTCCGCGACCTCGTGCTGGGGGTCACCGACCAGCGGTTGCTGCTCGGCGCGACAGCACCGGTCACCTTGTTCTCCGGTTCGGCGGCGGGCGAACGGGCGCAGACCGACGTCGAACTGCTCGGGTCGGCGCCGCGCACGACGGTGACCGCACGTGTCGGTTGGTACCGGTTGAACTGGAAACGGCTGCGGCTCGACTTCGCCGACGGTTCGTGGCTGTCGTTCCACGTGCCGCTGGCCGACTCCGGCCGCCCGCTGCGGGAGGTCGCGGCGGCCGTGTCAGCCGGCTGAGCCGACGACGAGTGGGGCGGGCAGCGGCTCACGGTGCAGCACCGCCAGCCGGGACACCGCCCGGGTGAGCACCACGTACAGGCGGTGCAGCCCGCGCGGCTCGGCCGCGACGATCGCGGCCGGCTCGACGACCACCACGTGGTCGTACTCCAGGCCCTTGACCAGCGTCGCGGGCACCACGGTGACCCGCTCCGCGGCCGCCACGTCGTCGGCGGTCGCGGTCGCGACACCGGCGGCGGCCAGCGCCGCGCGCAGTTCATCGACCGCGTCGTCGGCCGCGATCACACCCACCGAGCCGACGTGGACGAGCGCCGCCCGCACCTCGGCCACCGTCTCCGCGACCAGGTCGGTCACGGTACGCACGTCCAGCCCGCCGTCGTGGCGCAGCGACTCGGCCGGCGGTACGTCCACCGCCAGTGCCGGAAGCAGCAGGTTCGCGAACGCGACCACCGCCGCGGGCACCCGGAAACCAACTGTCAACGGGACCACCACAGCATCCGGCTTGCCCAGGTGGGCGAGGGACTCCCGCCAGTCCGTCGCCGCCCACGGCGCGGTGCCCTGGGCGAGGTCCCCGAGGAGGGTGACCGAGCCGTGCTCGCTGCGCCGGGCAATGGCCCGACACTGCATCGGGGAGAGGTCCTGCGCCTCGTCCACCACCACGTGCCCGAAACCGGAGGGCCGTTCCAGCAGCCCGGCCGCCTCGTCGAGCAACACCACGTCGGCGGCGGTCCAGCGGGTCGCCTTCGCGGTGCGGGCCGGCTTCGCCCACCTCAGCAGCGCCTGCTCGGTCTCATTGAGCAGCCCGTCCGCCGCGGTGGCGAGCCGCCCCGGGTCGGAGAGCAGGCCGAAGACCAGCCCCTCCGGGGTGAGCGCCGGCCAGACCGCGTCCAGGAAGTCGACCACGGGTCGGCAGCGGCCCATCCGACGCAACCAGGCATCGCTCGGCGACTCCGCCCGCCGCGCCTCGGCCTGCCGTTGCAGCAGACTCACCACTCGTGCGCGGACCCGCTCCCGACCCGTGCCGTACGGCAGCCCTTCCCGGCGGGTCTCCTCGACGATCCGGTGCAACGGCTCCAGCCCGATCCGCCACCGGAACGAACCGTCCGACACCGTGATCGACTCCGTCGGCGTAGCGATCTGCGCACCCAGCGCACGTCGCAACACACGCGCCATCCGGACGTCGTGCTTGAGTACGGCCACCGCCGGCGCCTCGACCGCCCGCACCGGCACCCGAGAAATCAACTCCTCCACCGTGGCCTGCTCGACCTCGACCTCGCCGAGAGCCGGCAGCACCGCCGCGATGTACGACAGGAACGCCCTGTTCGGTCCGACGATCAGCACACCCGCCCGCCGCAGCCGCTCGCGGTGCAGATAGAGCAGGTACGCGGCCCGGTGCAGGCCGACAGCCGTCTTCCCGGTGCCCGGCGCTCCCTGCACGCAGATCGAGTCGGCAAGGTCGGCCCGGACCAGTTCGTCCTGCTCCGGCTGAATCGTGGCGACGATGTCGCGCATCGGCCCGACCCGCGGCCGTTCGATCTCGGCGGTGAGGATCCGACTGGTCGTGCCGAGCTCTTCACCCCGACCGAGACGCTCGTCCTCGAAACTGGTCAGGACCCCGTTGCTGAACCCGAACCGCCGTCGTACCGCCACTCCCTGCGGATCCCGCGCGCTGGCCTGGTAGAACGACCGCGAGACCGGTGCCCGCCAGTCCAACACCAACGGCTCGCCGCGGTCGTCGGCGACATGCCGCCGCCCCACGTGGTACCGCCGACCGTCGTGACCCGAACTGCGCACAACCGCGCCGGAATCCCCGTCGCTGGTGCTGCTCTGCGCGGTGCTGTCCTGCGCGGTGCTGCTCTGCGCGGTGCTGTCCTGCGCGGTGCTGCTCTGCGCGGTGCTGTCCTGCGCGGTGCTGCTCTGCGCGGTGCTGCTCTGCGCGGTGCTGTCCTGCGCGGTGCTGCCCTGCGCGGTGCTGCCCTGCGCGGTGCTGCCGGAGGTCTCCGTGCTGCCGATGCCGGTGCTGCCGGGGTCCGTGCTGCCGGGGTCTGGGGAGTCGGGGTCTGGGGTCTCGGGGTCTGGGGAGTCGGGGTCTGGGGTCTCGGCAAAGTCGAGGCGGCCGAAGAACAGGGGCGTCGTCGGGTCGTCGGCCAGTTCGGCCACCCGACGGGCCAGGGTGCGGCCGAGTGTCTCCGCCGCGTACGCGTCGCCGGCCACCTGGTCACCGGTGGCGAAGAGGGCTTCGGCGCGCTCCCGCATCCGCCGCAGCGCGCTCCGCGAGTCTGCCAGGTGTGCGCGTTCGGCGGACAGATCCGAGTCGAGTTGGGTGTCGAGATCAAGTGCGGGCATGCTGACGTCCCATCGTTCACATCTGCTGCGCGCTCGCGTGTCCGGGGGCGGATGGCCGGCCGCCCGGCGCGAAAGACGTCCGTTCCGGTGCAGCTCACCTCGGCCGTCAAGCGGCCTGCAACCTTACGCTCCCGAACTCGACGCTTCCAACGAATTACCCAGACGACCACCCATCCGAGATGGCGTGTTGCCAGGTGCGGTGGCGCTGGTGATGATTTCTTGCCTGCTGGGTGGCTCTGGTGAGGCTTGGTGGTGGGGCAGCGTTGGGTGATGCGCTGCCTGGTGGGTGGGCTGGCAGCTTAGGTGGTGCGTTGCCCGATGGCGTGGCGCCAGGTGGTGATTGCCTGGGTAGCGTCCCGCTGGGGCGCGGGGCCTGGAGGCGCTGACACGGAGGCGCGGGCGCCTGAAGGCGCGGACCACAAACGCGCGAGGCACGCAGGCGCGGGCGCTAAAGCGCGGGCAAAGGGGGTACATGGCACGGCAGACCGGTTGCTTTGGTGCCTTGATCGGCTCAGGGCGGCACGGCGGCACGGCGGCACGGCGGCACGGCGGCACGGCGGCAGGATTGAGCCGGGCTTGTCGTTTTCCTGGTCCTGGTCCTGGTCCTGGTCCGGGCGGCGTAGGCGTGGTCAGCGGCATCAGCAGCGCTGGTGGTAGAGGTTGCGGCGTGGTGTGCGCAGTGGGTCGAGCCAGCGAGGCGGAAGGAACTCGGGTCGGCCGTCCGCCGCGATGCGGACCGTCCAGTCGCCGCGATGGACGAACCGGTGATGGTAGCCGCAGAGCAGCGCGGCATTGCCCAGCGTTGTCGTCCCGCCGTCGGCCCAGTGTCGGACGTGGTGACCGTCGCACCATCTCGGCGGCCGATCACAACCGGGGAAGGAGCAACCGCCGTCACGCAGCACCAGCGCACGCCTCAGCGGGCCGGTGAAGAGACGGCGCTGACGGCCCACGTCCAGGACCTGACTGTTGCCACCCAGCACGGCCGGCAACAGGTTGGCGTCGCAGGCGAGCCGGCGGACCGTGCCCGGCGTCAGACGAGTTCCGGTCTCCAGAGTGCCGGCGCGTACGCGGTTGACCAGATCGTCGAGCGACACGGTCACCACGAGCTGAGGCGGGTCGCCGCCGCTGTCGGGCAGCTCGCCCGTACGCAGCGCCAACCGACAGATCTCGCCCAGCGCGTCAGCACGGCGCTGACCTGGACTGCGATCATCGTGCGCACCGGCCGGGGCGCACAGCGGGTCGGTCGCTTCACGTAGCAGGCTCGCGGTTTCGGTGTCGAGGTTTCCGCTGAGGCGTACCTGACCGTCTTGCTGCTCGGAGAGCGTGACGTGCCGGCGGGCCTCGGCGCGCTCGGTGGCCCGTTGGAGAGCCTTCAGCTCAGCCTGGTCGGCCAGATCCGGTGCGACGTGCGTGAGGACGCGCTCTCCGAGCCGGCTCAGGATGGTCGGATCGAACCGGTCGGCCCAGGCGACCAGGAGTTGCGTGGCCTTGTCAGCCACCTCAGGGCCGGCCTCCACCGGAAGGGCGGCGATCGTCTCGGCCACCACTCGACCCTGCTCGACGGTGATGGCGCCGCTGAGCAGCGCATCGCGCACCGCTGCTGGCGCGGCATCGACGGTGGCGGCGAGCTGGACCAGTTGGCGCGCGGAGCGACCGGAGAGCCGGAGCCGCTCCCGCAGCCAGGCGGCGGTGGACGAGGCGCCCTGGGCGACCGCCAGGCCGCGGCTGTCCAACTCGCGGACCAGCCCGAGCTGAACGGTGGCCAGCCGCTGCGCCAACACCTGAGTCGCGTGAAGTGAGGAGAGCAGATCATCGTCGGAGAGCCCCCAGAGCGCTGTCTCGGCGCAGTCGTCGACTGCACCTCCTGCCTGCGCCAAGGCCCTCAACATGAAGACAGAATAGAACTGACGTACGACACTTCCGAGTCGCAGATGATCAATGTAAGGAAACTATTTCTGTCGATCACTGAACCCGCAGATCGCGCCGCCCGGCCCCGCCGCCTACCTCGCTCCGCCCCGCCCCCCACCGCCCCGCCCCCCACCGCCCCCGCTGCGCCGCCGCCCCGCCCCGCCGCTGCGCCGCCGCCCCGCCCCGCCGCTGCGCCGCCGCCCCGTCCCACCGCACCACCGCGCCCCACCGCACCACCGCGCCCCACCGCACCACCGCGCCCCACCGCGCCCCACCGCCCACCACCGTGCGACCGCGCCCCAGCGCCCACCAGCGCCCCACCGCCACCGCCCCGCCGCGCTCGCTGCTCACCGCCGAGGGTGCCACCCGCCGAGACGAGGCGACCGAGACACGAGGCGACCGAGTCGAACGTGGGGGGTGATGGCGGGTTCGAGGGCCTGCCGGGATCATGGGGGGATGACCGAGGCCCGTCCCGAGCCGCTTCGGATGGTCAGTGACCCGCAGGTGATGCGGGCGATGGCTCATCCGGCCCGGATCGCGATCATGGAGTTTCTCAGCCGTAAGGATGGGGGCACCGCCACCGAGTGCGCGGAGATCGTCGGACTGTCACCGAGCGCGACCAGCTACCACCTACGGGCGTTGGCGAAGTTCGGTCTGGTGGAGCAGGCGCCGAGCCGGGGGGATGCCCGGGAACGGGTGTGGCGCACGTTGAGCCCCAGCCTGATGGTCGACGCGGGCCGCGAGGCCGGACCCGAGGCGCGGGCCGCGGAGCAGGCTGTGGTGGAGGCGCACGCCGTGCTCGCCATGGAGCGGACCCGTGACTGGTTGCGCCGCGCCGGGGACGAGCCCCCGGAGTGGTACGACGCAGCACTGTTCAACGAGGCGCTGCTCGTGCTCACGGCGGAGGAGTTGGCGGGGCTGAACGAGGCCATCACTGCGCTGCTCAGGCCGTATCACAGACGACACCGTGCCGACCCGCCGCCGGGCGCTCGTGCGGTGGCGGTGCAGTACCGGGCGGTGCCGCTGACTCAGTGAGGGGCTGTACAGAACAGTTGTGAAGGATTATTTTCGAAGTATGTCCTTCACAACTGTCGAGTCGCGCTGGCCGGATGTCTGGGTGGCCTCTGCCGCTCGGGGAACCACCATCTGCGGTGACTTGCTCGCCGCCACCGCGCTCGCGCTGGCCCTTCAGGGCGCCGGCGCGGGAGGGCTCGCCGTGTCGGGGCTGCTGCTCGCGGCGACCCTGCCCCTGGTGGTGCTGGCTCCGCTCGCCGGCCGGCTCGCCGACCGGGTCGACAGCCGTACCCTGCTGGTCACCGTCGGGCTGGCCCAGGCCGTGATCTGCACGCTGCTCGCCGTCGTCGCTCACCCGGTCCTGGTGGTCGGGCTCGTCGCGCTGCTTGCCTGTGGGCTCGCGGTGACCCAACCCTGCCTGGCGGCACTGCTCCCGGCGATGGTCCGTCCGGCTGACCTGCCCCGGGCGAGCGCGATCAGCCAGACAGCCGTCTCCCTCGGCGCGCTCGGCGGGCCGGTGCTGGCGGGGCTGCTGGTGGGGCAGTTCGGCACCCGCGCAGCGCTGCTGGTCGACGCCGCGACCTACCTGGCGCTGGTGGCGGCCGGCCTGCTGCTGCGGACCCGGCGCGGCGGCCGCCGGACCGCCGCCC
>NZ_JBIAKV010000001.1:201913-563543 GCF_042872705.1 Micromonospora sp. NPDC005203
CGCCGCCGCGCCGCCGAGCGCCGCCGCGCCGCCGAGCGCCGCCGCGCCGCCGAGCGCCGCCGCGCCGCCGAGCGCCGCCGCGCCGCCGAGCGCCGCCGCGCCGCCGAGCGCCGCCGGGCCGGCAGCGCCGACCGCCGGCCCGCAGACCGAGGCCGCACCGACCGAGGCCGCACCGACCGAGGCCGCACCGACTGCGGCCGGGCCGAGCGTGGTTGAGCTGCGCACTGCCGGCGGTACGGCCGAGGGCTGGCGACTGGGGCGGGATCCGCTGATGCTCGTCATGGTGACGAGCACCGCCGTGGTGATCGCGGCGATCGGCGGCATCAACGTGATCGAGGTCTTCTTCATCCGGGAGACGCTCGGCGGTTCCGCCACCACGTACGGCCTCGTTGGTGCCGCCTGGATGGCCGGTATGTTGCCCGGCGGCTGGCTGGCGGCGCGGCTCGCCCGCCGGCTCGACGACGACGGCGCGCTGGTCTGCGGAGTGCTGGTCGCGCTCGGCGGGTGCAGCCTGATGGTGCTGCTGGCCGCGTGGGTGCCAACGGCCGGCGTGCTGGTGCCGCTCTGGCTGGTGGCGGGAGCGGCGAACGGCGCGGCGAACGTCTTCGCCAGCCTGCTCATTGCTCTCCGGGTGCCGGAGGCGATGCGCGCCCGTGCGTACGCCAGTTTTGGCGCGGCGGTGCAGGGCGGCTCGATGGCCGGTTATCTGCTCGGCGGCGCGCTGCTCACGCGAGCGTCGCCCCGGCCGCTGATCGCGGTGGCCGGCGCGGCCGGGATCCTGGTGGTGCTGGTGTTCGTGCCGGTCGTCGCCCGGGCGCTACGCGGGCCGGAGCGCGGGTAACCGGCCGGACCGGGGGGCGACAAGGCGGGCGGACCGGTGTGCGAGCAGCCGGTCCGGCGTTGACGCCCAGGGGTGGCAGGTGCCAGCGGGTCAGCAGGGCGAATGCGGGCTTGGCCACTCCGGGCCGACCCGCCGAGCCGGACCCGAGGGCCGGGGATACGGTCGGGTCATGGCTGAGCGCATCGCACGCCCGCGGGTCGGGCACATCCAGTTCCTGAACTGCCTGCCGATCTACTGGGGTCTGATGCGCTCCGGTGCCCTGCTCGACGTCGACCTGCAGAAGGATTCGCCGGATCGGTTGAGCGCGGCGCTTGTCGCCGGTGACCTCGACATCGGCCCGATCACCCTGTTGGAGTACCTGAAGCACGCCGACGAGCTGCTCCTCCTGCCGGACCTGGCGGTGGGCAGTGACGGACCGGTGCTCTCGGTCAACATGGTCTCCACCCGACCTCTCGACGAGCTGGACGGCGCCCGGGTGGCGCTCGGCTCGACCTCGCGGACCGGGGTGATGCTGGCCCAGTTGCTGCTTGCCGAGCGGTACCACGTGCGGCCCGAATACTTCCGCTGCCCGCCGGACCTGACGCAGATGCTGCTCGAGGCCGACGCCGGGGTGCTGATCGGGGACGTGGCGCTGCGGGCGTACTACGAGGCGCCGAAGCGCGGGCTCATCGTCACCGACCTCGGGCAGGCGTGGCGGGAGTGGAGCGGGCTGCCGATGGTCTTCGCCGTCTGGGCGGTCCGCCGCGACTTCGCCGCCGCCCACCCGGGTCTGGTCAAGGAGGTGCACGAGGCGTTCCTGCGCTCGCGGGACCTCTGCCTGGCCGAGCTGGACCAGGTCGCCGAGGCCGCAGCCCGCTGGGAGACGTTCGACGCGGAGACGCTCGCCACGTACTTCCGTACCCTGGATTTCTCGCTCGGTGACCGGCAGGTCGCCGGGTTACGCGAGTGGGCCCGGCGAGCCGCCGCGATCGGTGCGGCCCCGGAGTTGCCGGAGGGTGGCCCGGAGTTCTTCGCCGGCTGACCGGCGGGTCGGCCCCGCGGCGCGCGAGGCCACAGGGCACCAACGGCGGACCGGCCCCGCGCGGCGCGCGAGGCCGCGGCTCAGGTGCCGGGGCGCAGGAGCGCCTCGGTGATCTTCTCGCAGTTCTTCATGCCGTAGTCGTAGCCCATGTTGATCGGGTACCTGACCATCACGCCCATCGTCCAGGTGCCGCCGATGGCCAGGCAGTTGATGTGCATCTCCTGCTCCTTGGTCCGGTCGATCCACCCGTTCTTGATGGCGATCTGCTTCTGCTCGTCGGCCGGGAAGGCCTTACGGATTCCGAAGTCACCAGCGCCGCGGACCAACTTCATCTCGTTGAGCAGCCACTTGGTCCACTTCGGCCCGGCGGCGGTGCCGGTGGCGATGCAGTTGCCCAGGCGGGCGGTGTCCCGGGGGGAGAGCGCCGTCCGACTCCAACCGCCGTCGGGGGCCACCTTGCTGTCGGTCAGCTTGCACATGGAGATCAACCGCTTGATCGAGGCGTCCCGGTCGACCTGGTTGTAGAACTGTTCGGCCCGGGTGTTGTCGCTGTCCCGGATGATCCGCGTCGCGTCGGCGAGCTTCGCGGCGCTGGGCGTCTGGCCGGCGTCGGCCGCGCGACGCAGGTAGTCGGCCACGATCCAGGACTTGATCATCGAGGCGGTCGTGCTTGTCTCGTTCATGTTCTTGGAGCCGATGATCTGCCCGGTGCGCCGGTCCAGCACGCTCCAGGAGTACCAGCCCTCGATGTCCAGCTTGAGATCCTTGGCCACGAACGGCAGCGGCTCCAGCGACGGGCTGGGGCTCGGCGACGGCGCGGTCGGCTGGCGGGCACTCCGGTTGGTGCCTGCGCCGGTGGGGCGGTCGCTCGTGCCGGAGCCGGCGTCGCCCCACTTGGCGGCGGCCGCCGACTCGAACGGTGACCCCGGCAACAGCCGCAGCGACACCAGTACCAACCCGATCAGGATGACGGCGATGGCGACCAGCCGCAGCGGGGACGCTTCGCCGCCGCCACGCCGGTCGGCCCGCCGATTTCCGGCCATCAGAGCTTCCCGACCGGTTGCTGGGGCACCTTGAGCGCGGCGCCGGGCTGCGGGGTGACCAACTGGGTGGCCACACTGGCGCAGACCTTCGCGCCGTAGTCGAGACTGTTCTTGGCCGGGTAGCGCAGCATCACCGCGAGACTCCACTTGTCGGTGACGGCGAGGCAGTTGACGTGCCAGTTGGCGTCGTAGTAGATCCGCGTCCATCCATTCTTTATGCTGACCGGGCCCTGCGCGGTGATCGACTTTGGCAGGCCGTCGATGATCCCCCAGCGGCCACCGCCAGTCCTGGCCTTCTGGTCCTTCGCCGCGGTGGTGCCCCGGACCTTGCTCATCTGATCCAGCACCCACGGGGTCCACTTCCGGCCAGCGGCCTTACCGTCGGCGATGCAGTCGCCGAGCCGGACCGCGTCGCGCGGGGACATCTGGGTGAAGCTCCAGTAGCCGGAGAACGGCTTGATATTGCCGCGTTTGGTGTCGGTCAGTCCGCAGATCTTGATCGCCCGCTGGATCACCGCGTCGGGCGTGCTGCTCGTGGATGGCCTGTACGAGCCGCCCGCGGCAGCGTGGACCTGGTTGGCCGCGGTGTCGTTGCTGTCGATGATGGCGAGGCTGGCGGCCTTCTTCAGTGCCGGCGGCGGTTCCTTGTCGCCGAGCTGCCGCAGGTAGTCCGAGACGATCCACGCCTTGATCATCGACTCGGTGGAGCTGGTCTCGGCCATGTTCGGCGACCCGGAGATCGCGCCGGTCTGCCGATCCAGCAGAGCCCAGGAGAAGAAGTCGCCCTGGAAGTCCACCGACACCGGACCGGCCGCCAGCGTGGGCGGCGGCGGTGGCGCGGGTGCGGGCGCGGCGACCTGCGAGGCAGCGCCGCCTCCACCGCCTCCGCCGCTGTCGCCCCTGGAGAGTCGGGCGTACGCGGCGGGGACCAGGAGGACGCCGCCGAGCAGGATCGCCACGATGGCGAGCACCAGGGTCACGCGGGGACGCATGAGTGGGTGAACTCCAGGTGTCAGGGCCGGGGGACCGGCTTGTTGTCCGGACGAATCGGCCGATCGCCAAGGCCGGGGGAGGTGGCCTCTGTCTGGCGGCAATCATCTGAAGCCGATCGGTGTGCCGGCCGAAAGTCTACGTCCGGCTGGGCGACTTGCCAGGACCCGACACTAGGCGACCTGGGATAAAGGTGAGATATGCGACCGGTATGCGGCTCTTGCGGGGATTCACCTTTGTTTCGTGGCCCAAGTCACGCCGCCATCCGGACGGCCTGGTCACGCAAAGCGCTCATTCCGCTACGGATCGGTTGTCGGAATCCTGTTACACCCTATGGCTTCTTGGATTGCCAGCTGTAACACTTGTCCCATGTATGGCAACGACTTCCCGACCCCGACCGACACGTCGGACGCCGCTGCGGGCGACGCGCCCGCTGCCGGCCTGCTGGGCGAGGTCGAGGCCGCCGAGGCGGAGCTCCGCGTGGCGGCGGCGCGCGGCCGGCGCGGCGGACCCGCGCCAGACGAGGACCTCGCGGCGTACTTCGCCGAGGTGGTCGACGCCGAGCAGAAGATCGAGCCACGCGACTGGATGCCCGACGCGTACCGCCGGACGCTGATCCGGCAGATCGCCCAGCACGCCCACTCCGAGATCATCGGCATGCAGCCGGAGGGCAACTGGATCAGCCGGGCGCCCTCGCTCAAGCGCAAGGCGATCCTGCTGGCCAAGGTGCAGGACGAGGCGGGTCACGGCCTCTACCTCTATGCCGCCGCCGAGACCCTCGGCATCAGCCGCGACGAGCTGGTCCAACTGCTGCTCGACGGTCGCCAGAAGTACAGCTCGATCTTCAACTACCCCACCCTGAGCTGGGCCGACATGGGCGCGATCGGTTGGCTGGTGGACGGCGCGGCGATCGTCAACCAGGTGCCGTTGTGCCGCTGCTCGTACGGCCCGTACGCCCGCGCGATGATCCGGGTCTGCAAGGAGGAGTCGTTCCACCAGCGGCAGGGCTACGAGATCCTGCACACCCTCGCGCACGGCACCCCGGCGCAGCAGGCGATGGCCCAGGACGCGGTGGACCGGTGGTGGTACCCGTCACTGGCGATGTTCGGCCCGCCGGACGGCGACTCCACGCACTCCGCCCAGTCGATGGCCTGGAAGATCAAGCGCTTCTCCAACGACGATCTGCGCCAGCGTTTCGTCGACATGTGCGTCCAGCAGGCCGAGATCCTCGGCGTGCGCATCCCCGACCCGGACCTGCGCTGGAACGAGGAGCGGCAGGCTTACGACTACACCCAGCCGGACTACGACGAGCTGCTGCGGGTCATCTCCGGCGACGGTCCGTGCAACCGGGAGCGGATCGCCCACCGCCGGGCGGCACACGCCGAGGGTGCCTGGGTCCGCGAGGCCGCCACGGCGTACGCCGCGAAGCGGGCGCAACAGAAGGAGAAGGTGGCCGCGTGACTACCGAACACTCGCCGCTCTGGGAGGTCTTCGTGCGGGCGCGACGCGGGTTGTCGCACACCCACGTCGGCAGCCTGCACGCCCCCGACGCGGAGCTGGCCCTGCGCAACGCCCGGGACCTGTACACCCGCCGTCAGGAGGGTGTGTCGATCTGGGTGGTGCCGGCCGGCGCGATCACCGCGTCCAGCCCGGACGAGAAGGACTCCTTTTTCGACCCGGCCGCCGACAAGGTCTACCGCCACCCCACCTTCTACGAGGTGCCGGACGGGGTGGCCCACCTGTGAGCGAGCGGAGCGAGCGAACCAGCCGGCTCAGCAGCGGGGCGCTTCGCGCCGCCGCCGAGCGTAGCGAGGTGGTGGCGGGAAGCGAGCGGAGCGAGCGCACCAGCCGGCTCAGCAGCGGGGCGCTTCGCGCCGCCGCCGAGCGCAGCGAGGTGCTGGCGTGAACGGGCCGTACGACTTCACCCTCGCCCTCGCCGACGACGCGTTGGTCGCGGCGCAACGACTGGCCGAGTGGACGACCCGCGCGCCGGAGATGGAAGAGGACATCGCGCTTGCCAACATCGCCCTCGACCAGCTCGGGGCGGCGCGGCTGCTGCTGTCGTACGCGGGCGAGTTGGAGGGCGCGGGCCGGGACGAGGACGCGTTGGCGTTCCTGCGCGACGACCGCGAGTTCCGCAACGCGCTCCTGGTCGAGCTGCCCAACGGCGACTTCGCGGTGACCATGGCGAAGCTGTTCTTCCTGGCGGCCTACCAGCTGCCGCTGTACACGGCGCTGGCCGGTTGCGCCGACGAGCGGCTGGCCGCGATCGGCGCGAAGGCGCGCAAGGAGTCGGCGTACCACCTGGACCATGGCGCGTTGTGGGTGAAGCGGCTCGGTGACGGCACCGAGGAGTCGCACCGTCGGATGCAGGCGGCCGTCGACCAGGTGTGGCCGTACACCCACGAGTTGTTCGCCGCGGACCCGGCGGCGCCGGTCGACCCGGCCACCCTGCGGCCGGCGTTCGACGAGGCCGTCGGCGCGGTGCTGGCCGAGGCGACGCTCACCCGGCCGGAGAGCGGCTGGGCCCCGGCCGGCGGGCGGGACGGCGTGCACACCGAGCACCTGGCCTACCTGCTCGCCGAGATGCAGGTGCTGCACCGCGCCCATCCCGGGGCGCGCTGGTGAGCGCGAGGAGCGCGGCGCAGCGGAGCCCCGCTGTCGCGAGCGGCGGCGGTACGGTGAGCGCGCGGAGCGGGAACCCGCCAGCCACGACCGGCGGCACGCTTAGTGCGCGGGAGGCCGCCGCCGGTGTCGTGGACCCGGAGATCCGGGTGATCACCATTGACGAGCTGGGCATCCTGCGGGCGGTCGAGGAGGACCGGGCCAGCGGCCGGATCACCGTCACCATCACCCCGACCTACACCGGTTGCCCGGCGATGGACGTGATCCGCACCGACATCCGCCGCGCGCTGGCGGTCGCCGGCCACCCCGACGCCGAGGTCCGCACCGTCTACAACCCAGCGTGGAGCACCGACTGGATCTCCGAGGGTGGGCGGGCCAAGCTCGCCGCCGCCGGGATCGCCCCGCCGGCCCCGGTGCCCACCTCCGGCGTCGTCCCGCTGACGCTCACGGTCCGCTGCCCGCAGTGCGGGTCACCGGAGACCGAGCAGGTCAGCCGGTTCGGCTCCACCGCGTGCAAGGCGCTGTGGCGCTGCCGTTCGTGCTCCGAACCCTTCGACCACCTGAAGGCGCTGTGACTGTCACCATCACCCGTCCGGTCCGCCGCCGACCGGTCTTCCACCCGTTGTCGGTCGCTGCCGTCGACCGGCTCACCGACGATGCGGTCGCGGTGACCTTCGCCGTACCCGAGGATCTGCGGGAGACCTTCGCCTTCCGCGCGGGTCAGCACCTCACCGTGCGGCGAGCCGCGGAGGACGGCACGGATGTGCGCCGGTCGTACTCGATCTGCTCCACCCCCGACGACCTGGCCCGGCACGGCCGGTTGCGGATCGGGGTGCGGGAGATCCCCGGCGGCGCCTTCTCGGCGTTCGCGTGCGGGGCGCTGCGCGGTGGCGACACCGTCGAGGTGCTGCCGCCGTTGGGCACCTTCACCACGGCGTTCGCGCCGGACCGGGTGCGGCACTACGGCGCGGTCGTCGCCGGCTCCGGCATCACCCCGGTGCTCGCGCTCGTCGCGACCGCGCTGGCCGTCGAGCCGGCCAGCACCTTCACCCTGGTGTACGGCAACCGCACGGCGAACACGGTGATGTTCGCCGAGGAGCTGGCCGATCTGAAGGACCGTTATCCCACCCGGCTGCACCTGGTGCACGTGCTCTCCCGGGAGCAGGGCGAGTCGGCGCTGCTCTCCGGGCGGATCGACGTCGAGCGGCTGGGCCGGTTGCTGGGCACCATCGTGCCGGGCGACGTGATCGAGGAGTGGTTTCTCTGCGGCCCGTACGCCATGGTGGTCGACGTCCGGGACGTGCTGACCGCACGCGGGCTGCCCGAGTCGGCGGTGCACACCGAGCTGTTCCACGTCGACGCGCCACCGGAGCCGGTGCGCCGTCCGGTGGACCAGGCGGGTGCCGGGGCGGAGGTGACCATCGTGCTGGACGGCAGGTCGTCGAGCTTCACGATGGGTCGCGAGGAGCGGGTGCTGGACGCCGCGTTGAAGGTGCGCGGCGAGTTGCCGTACGCCTGCAAGGGCGGCGTCTGCTCGACCTGTAAGGCGAAGGTGGTCGACGGGTCGGTCACGATGGCCCGCAACTACTCCCTGGAGCCGGACGAGTTGGCCGCCGGCTACGTCCTCACCTGCCAGTCCAGCCCGACCACCGACCGGCTCACGGTCGACTACGACGCCTGACCTTCGCAGCGCGCCGACCCGACCCGGTCGGCCCGGTGCTGGCCTTCGCGCAACCGCCTCACCCGCGTCGATCTTGCACTTCCTGTCGCCTGTTTGCGTGGAATGCCCCTAATGCCGCGACAGAAAGTGCAAGATCGCGGAGACGGTGCTGCGCGAGATCCTGACATCACAGCCCTGAACCACCCCTCAGGGCCAACGCGCGTGACCGGCGTAGGCTCGGGGGCGTGACGGTGAGCCGGGAGATCGACGACATCCTGCAGCGTGGCGCGGACGGCGGGCGGATCACGCCCGAGGAGGCGTTGCTGCTCTACACCGAGGCGCCCTTCCACGCGTTGGGTGAGGCGGCGGACGCGGTGCGTCGGCGGCGCTACCCGGACAACGTCGTCACGTACCTGATCGATCGCAACATCAACTACACGAACGTCTGCGTGACGGCGTGCAAGTTCTGCGCGTTCTACCGCGCGCCGAAGCACACGGAGGGGTGGACCCACCCGACCGAGGAGATCCTGCGCCGGTGCGGCGAGGCGGTCGAGCTGGGCGCGACCCAGGTGATGCTCCAGGGCGGGCACCACCCGGACTACGGCGTGGAGTACTACGAGGAGTTGTTCTCCTCGGTCAAGCAGGCGTACCCGCAGCTGGTCATCCACTCGATCGGCCCCAGCGAGATCCTGCACATGGCGAAGGTCTCCGGGGTGAGCCTGGACGAGGCCATCGCCCGGATCAAGACCGCCGGTCTGGACTCGATCGCGGGCGCCGGCGCGGAGATGCTGCCGGAGCGTCCGCGCAAGGCCATCGCGCCGCTCAAGGAGTCGGGTGAGCGCTGGCTGGAGGTCATGGAGCTGGCGCACCGGCAGGGCATCGAGTCGACCGCCACCATGATGATGGGCACCGGCGAGACGCACGCCGAGCGGATCGAGCACCTGCGCATGATCCGGGACGTGCAGGACCGCACCCGCGGCTTCCGGTCCTTCATCCCGTGGACGTACCAGCCGGAGAACAACCACCTCAAGGGCCGCACCCAGGCCACCACCCTGGAATACCTGCGCCTCGTCGCGGTGGCCCGGCTCTTCTTCGAGACCGTGCCGCACCTCCAGGCGTCCTGGTTGACCACCGGCAAGGACGTCGGGCAGCTCTCGCTGCACATGGGCGTGGACGACCTCGGCTCGATCATGCTGGAGGAGAACGTGATCTCCTCCGCCGGTGCGCGGCACCGCTCCAACCTGCACGAGCTGATCGGCATGATCCGCTCGGCGGACCGGATCCCCGCGCAGCGCGACACCCTCTACCACCGGCTCGCGGTGCACCACACGCCTGCCGACGACCCGACCGACGAGCGGGTGGTGTCGCACTTCTCCTCGATCGCGCTTCCCGGCGGCGGCGCGGGCCGGTCCCTGCCGCTCGTCGAGGTCAACTGACGCGGCGCGTCGCCCGGCCGTTCGGCTGACCGAGGCTCATGCTCCCGCCGGATCGCTTCGGCGGTACGGGTGGTCCGGGCCGCCGCAGCGTCAGGCTGTCCGCCGCAGGGGTGGTGAAGGTGATCGTCGGCGGCTAGCGTCCCGGCTCATATCCGTCATCGTCGGCGACCGGTGGTTCAGCGCGATCGTGCTGGTGGCGGGTGTTCTGATGGTCGTTCGTGGGCTGTCCTCCATCGGCCCGTTGCGGGCCGTTCATATAACGCACGGCGGTACGGGCGGGATGGGTGACCATCCCGCCCGTACCGTCTGCGGACCCGGGGCCGGACGGACGAAAAGGGCCCCGCACGCTGGCGTGCGTGATCGACCTCCGATAACGTCCGCTCGTTCCGCAATCAATCTTTCTTCCCTACCCCCCGGGGGACCGATGACAGCGTTCCACCGCACGGCCCTGGCCCGCGCTGGCGTGGTGGCCCTGCTCGCGGCCGGTGGCCTGGCTACCGTGGCCGCCCCGGCGCAGGCCGCCGACCAGGCCGATCTGGCACTGGTGCCGCTCAGCACCGAGTTGGCCAAGGGTGTCAAGGCCGCCAAGGCGAAGCCGTTCAAGTTCCTGGTGGACAACACCCGGAGCGCGGTCGCCGCCAAGGGCGTCAGCTACACCGTGGACACCAGCAACCTGCTGAAGAGCGCGGTCGGGGTCGTCGTGCCCGACGGCTGCCAGGTGAAGGGCAAGACGTTCACCTGCCCGCTCGGCGACGTGCCGGCCGGCACCAGCGAGGACTTCGGCATCCCGCTCTTCTCCACGGGGGCGCGCGGCGAGGCCGGCACGCTTGTGGTCACCATCAAGTCGGCCACCGCCGACCCCAAGCTCAAGGACAACCGGGTCGAGCACGACATCACCGTCGGCAAGCCCGGCTACGACCTGACCAGTTGGGTGCAGGACGTCCACGCGAACGTCGTGGTGAACGGCGTCCAGGGCGATGATCCCGACCTCCGGCCGGTCAAGCGCGGCGAGACGGTGCCGCTGGACTGGGCGGTCTACAACGACGGCAGCCGCAAGGCCACCGGCCTGTCCTACGTGCTCACGCTCCCGGCCGGCGTCACCTTCGCCACCCTCCCGGACGCCTGCTCGTCGCAGACCTTGGGCGGTGTCGCCCAGGCGCTCTGCCAGGACGACGGCGCGGTGATCAAGCCTGGTGAGTACTACACGGCGGACGTCAAGGTGACGGTCGGCGCGAACGTCACCGAGCCGGTGCTGCGGGTCGGCGAGCTGGTCGCGCAGGGTCTCGACGCCGCGACGGGTCAGGCCGAGGAGCAGCCCGAGCCGGCGACCAGCGCCCAGCGCAAGGCCTTCACCGAGGTCGACGAGGGCGACAACCAGGCGGTCTTCGACGTCTTCGTCGACCTGACCGCGCAGCCGACCCCGACTCCCACGGCCACCCCGACGTCCACGGCCACCCCGACGCCCACCGCCACCCCGACGTCCACGGCCACCCCGACGCCGGGTGGGACCGCCACCCCGACGCCGGGCGGCACGACCAGCCCGGGTGGTACGACCAGCCCGGGTGGTACGCCGACGCCGGGCGCGAGCACGTCGCCGGCTGCCGGTGGTGGCGGCTCCGGTGGTGGTGGCCTGCCGGTGACGGGTGTGCAGGTCGGTCTGATCGGTGGCATCGGCGGCCTCATCCTGCTGGTGGGCGGTGCCCTGCTGGTGCTCTCCCGCCGGCGCAAGGTCGTCCTGGTCGCCCCGAGCGACGAGAAGCCCACCGACTGACAGCGGCACTGGCAGGCGGCGTCTGGACACCGGAACGACGCGAGGGCGGGGTGGGCGACCACCCCGCCCCTTCGCGTAACGGGGTGCCGCACCACCCCAGGGGCACCGCCTGGCGGGCGGCTGGCAGAGTGGAGGGGTGAGCCGTTCCCCACAGGGCCAGCGCGCCAGTCTGGACAAGCAGCCGCACGAGGTCGCCGCGATGTTCGACGGCGTGGCGGAGCGCTACGACCTGACCAACACGGTGATTTCCTTCGGCCAGGACCGGTTGTGGCGTCGGGCCACCCGGGCGGCGCTCGGGCTGCGGCCGGGCGAGCGGGTGCTGGACGTGGGCGCGGGCACCGGCGTCTCGACCCGGGAGTTGGCGCAGTCCGGGGCGTACGCGGTGGGGGCTGACCTGTCGTTGGGCATGCTGTACGCCGGTAAGCGGGTCCGTCCCGAGGTGCCGCTGCTGGCCGGCGACGCGCTGCGGCTGCCGTTCGCCGACGCCAGTTTCGACGCGGTGACCATCTCCTTCGCGTTGCGCAACGTCAACGACACCGACGCGGCCCTGCGCGAGTTGGCCCGGGTCACCCGGCCGGGTGGGCGGTTGGCGATCTGTGAGTTCAGTACCCCGGTCAACCCGGTCTTCCGAACGGTCTACCTGTCGTACCTGATGCGGTCGCTGCCGGTGGTCGCCCGAACGGTGTCGAGCAACCCCGACGCGTACGTCTATCTCGCCGAGTCGGTGCGGGCCTGGCCGGCGCAGGAGGCGCTTGCCAGCCGGGTCGCCGCGGCCGGGTGGGGCCGGGTGGCCTGGCGCAACCTGACCGGTGGTGTGGTGGCCCTGCACCGGGGGATCCGCGAGTAGTCGCCGCGACCGACGCGGGCCGCACGACGATCACCGAGCCGGCGGGCCGGACGCCATTCACGCGGACATTGCTCAGGTTTCGCGAATATCGGTCTTTAGTCCACTTTGCCCCGTACGCTCGTCCGCATGACCGGAGCAGACCCGGCGGACCCGGTGGCCGCCACCGACGACGACGCTGCCGAACTTGTCGCGCAACTGCGCGCGTTGGCCGGAGCCGATCCGGTGGAGGTCCGACAGGTGGTCGCCGAGGTGTTGGCGGCGCTGGACCGGGCGGCGGGCGGTGCGCTCCGGGAGCACCTGCCGGAGGCCATCCGGGTCGATGCGGGCCTGGAAGCCCCCAGCCCGGCCTGACACTCGACCGCTGTGGATGGTCGAGGGCTGTCACATCGGCGAGTTAGGCACCCCTGATCCTGCGCAGGTATGACGCCGGTCATACACTCGTCCCGTCTGGCTTGTGAAGCATTTCACGAGCGTGCGGGAGGAGGCGCGAATGACCGAGGTGGAACATGACGCCGACGTCATTGTCGTGGGCGCCGGTCCCGGTGGGTCAGCTACTGCGTACCACCTGGCTCGGCACGGCGTACGGGTGCTGGTGTTGGAGAAGACCGAGTTCCCGCGGGAGAAGGTCTGCGGCGACGGGTTGACCCCGCGCGCGGTGCGCCAGCTCGTCCGGATGGGTGTGGACACCTCGCCCGAGGCCGGCTGGCTGCACAACCGCGGCCTGCGGGTCATCGGCGGCGGGGTGCGCCTCGAGCTGGACTGGCCCGAGCTGGCCAGCTTCCCCAACTACGGTCTGGTGCGTACGCGTCTCGACTTCGACGACCTCCTCGCCCAGCGGGCGGTGGCCGCCGGCGCGAAGCTGCGCACCAGCGTCAACGTGCTGGGCCCGGTGCTCGACGGCGATGGCCGCGTCACCGGCGTCGAGGCGGAGGTCGGGCCGGGCAAGGAGCCGACCACGTTCCACGCCCCGCTCGTCGTCGCGGCGGACGGCGTCTCCGGCCGGTTCCCGCTCGCGCTCGGGCTGGCCAAGCGGGAGGACCGGCCGATCGGTGTGGCCGTCCGCCGCTACTACAACTCGCCGGCCAAGCACGAGGACAACTACCTGGAGTCCTGGCTGGAGCTGCGCAGCAAGGACAGCGGCGACAACCTGCTGCCCGGGTACGGCTGGATCTTCGGCCTGGGCGACGGTCGGGTCAACGTCGGTCTCGGCGTGCTCAACTCGTCCTCCGCGTTCGGCAAGACCAACTACCGCCGGCTGCTCACCGACTGGCTCGCCAACACCCCGGTTGACTGGGGGATGACCGACGAGACGAACGCCGACGGCCCGATCCTCGGCGCCGCGCTGCCGATGGGCTTCAACCGGGTGCCCCACTACACCCGAGGGGTGCTGCTGGTCGGCGACTCGGGCGGCATGGTCAACCCGTTCAACGGCGAGGGCATCGCGTACGCGATGGAGTCCGGCGAACTGGCCGCGGAGGTCATGGTCCAGGCCCTCGCCCGGCCGGCCGGCCCGGAGCGGGAGCGGGCGCTGCTGGCGTACCCGAACGAGCTGAAGGCCCGCCTCGGCGGCTACTACCGGCTGGGCGGCATCTTCGTGAAACTGATCGGCCGCCCGGAGATCATGCGGATCGCCACCAAACACGGCATGCCGCACCCGACGCTGATGCGTTTCGTGCTCAAGCTGTTGGCCAACCTGACCGACCCGCGTGGCGGGGACGCGATGGACCGGGTCATCAACGCGATGACGAAGGCCGCGCCAGCTGTCTGAGTAGGACAGCATCGGTGCTGGTCACGGCCCCGACGCTGACAAAGATCGACCCCCGCCGACTGCCACTGCGAGGGACGTGAATAGTGTGATTTTCGTCAAGCACCGAGGGCAGGGAAGGACGAGCAGGAGAAAACGATGTCGCTCTCGCCTTACGCACCGATCATCGGGCTGTTCGCCCTCGCCGCGGCGTTCTCGCTGTTTTCCGTTGGCGCCGCCCGCTTCGCCGGTCCCCGTCGCTACAACAAGGCCAAACTCGAGGCTTACGAGTGCGGCATCGAGCCCAGCCCGCAGCCGGTCGGCGGCGGCCGGTTCCCGATCAAGTTCTACCTGACGGCGATGCTCTTCATCGTCTTCGACATCGAGATCATCTTCCTCTACCCCTGGGCGGTCTCGTTCGACGCCCTGCCGATCTTCGGCTTCGTGGAGATGGTCCTGTTCATCGTCGCGGTCTTCGTTGCGTACGCCTACGTGTGGCGGCGCGGCGGCCTGGACTGGGACTGAGGAAGGAACGTCAGATGGGCATCGAGGAGAAGCTTCCCGCCGGCGTCCTGCTCACCTCGGTGGAGAAGCTGGTCAACTGGTCCCGGAAGTCGTCCGTGTGGGGCGCCACCTTCGGCCTGGCCTGCTGCGCCATCGAGATGATGGCAGCCGGTGGTCCGCACTACGACATGGGCCGCTGGGGCATGGAGGTCTTCCGGGCGTCCCCCCGGCAGGCCGACCTGATGATCGTGGCCGGCCGGGTGAGTCAGAAGATGGCTCCGGTGCTGCGCCAGATCTACGACCAGATGGCCGAGCCCCGTTGGGTGCTTTCCATGGGCGTCTGCGCCAGCAGCGGGGGCATGTTCAACAACTACGCGATCGTGCAGGGCGTCGACCACGTGGTGCCGGTCGACATGTACCTCCCCGGCTGCCCGCCCCGGCCGGAGATGCTCATCGACGCGATCCTCAAGCTCCGCGAGAAGATCATGTATGAGCCGCTGGGTCCGAACGGTCGCAAGATGCTGGCCGCCCGCCAGGAGCGCGGCGACGTACCGGTCGTGCCCTACGGCTCCATGCCCTCCTCGTACCGCAGCGACAAGGCCCGCCGTGCCGAGTGGACCCGGGCGGTCCGCGAGGGCCGCGAGGAGCAGTTGCGGATCGAGAACTGGATGAACGCTCAGAACCACCTCCACCCGCAGGCAGGCCCCAAATGACGTCACCCACGGACAAGCCCAACGACGGCCCGGTGCCGGTGCCGGTCACGCCGGCCGGCGCCACCAGCGGTGCCCCCGCCGAGCTTCCGCCGGCCAGCCCGGCCGGTCGCGGGATGTTCGGCAACCAGGGCACCGGCGACGTGTCCGGCTACGGCGGCCTGGTCCGCCAGCGCCAGCCCATCGAGGAGGCGTCCCGGCCGTACGGGGGCTACTTCGACGAGGTGCGCGACGCGTTGGAGGAGGCGTACCCGGCCTTCGCCGACGCGATCGAGAAGGTCGTGGTCGACCGGGGCGAGCTGACCCTGCACGTCCGCCCGGAGCGGATCGCCGAGGTCTGCCAGGTGCTGCGCGACGACCTGGCGCTGCGGTTCGAGCTGTGCTCCTCGGTGTCCGGCGTGGACTACCTGGGCGCCGACGAGCGCCGGCTGCACGTGGTCTACCTGCTCACCTCGATGACGTACCGGCGTCGGGTCCGGTTGGAGGCCGCGGTCTCCGTGGCGGCCCCGCACCTGCCCAGCGTGACAGCCATCTACCCGACGGCGGACTGGCAGGAGCGGGAGGCGTACGACATGTTCGGCATCGTCTTCGACGGCCACCCCAACCTGACCCGGATCCTCATGCCGGACGACTGGGAGGGCCACCCGCAGCGCAAGGACTACCCGCTCGGCGGCGTGCCCGTCGAGTACAAGGGCGCGGAGATCCAGCCGCCGAACGAGCGGAGGTCGTACCAGTGACGACGTCGAACTACGCCAGCGAGCGTGAGACCGACGAGGGTCGGGTCTTCACCGTCACCGGTGGGGACTGGGACACCATCGTCTCGGGCACCGACCCGATCAACGACGAGCGGATCGTCGTCAACATGGGTCCGCAGCACCCGTCCACGCACGGGGTGCTGCGGCTGATCCTGGAGCTGGAGGGCGAGACGGTCCGTGAGGCCCGATCCGTCATCGGCTACCTGCACACCGGCATCGAGAAGAACCTCGAATACCGCAACTGGGTTCAGGGCTCGACGTTCGTGACCCGGATGGACTACCTCGCCCCGATCTTCAACGAGACGGCGTACGCGCTCGCGGTCGAGAAGCTGCTCGGCATCACCGACGACATCACCGAGCGGGCCACCACCATCCGCGTGCTGATGATGGAGCTCAACCGGATCTCGTCGCACCTGGTCTGGCTGGCCACCACCGGCATGGAGCTGGGCGCGATCTCGATCATGCTGTACGGCTTCCGCGAGCGGGAGTACATCCTCGACATCTTCGAGACCATCACCGGCCTGCGGATGAACCACGCGTACGTCCGGCCGGGCGGCGTGGCGCAGGACGTGCCCGACGACGCGATCGTCAAGATCCGCGAGTTCCTCAAGATGATGCCGAAGAAGCTCAAGGAGTACGAGGACCTGCTCTCCGGCCAGCCGATCTGGACCGAGCGGACGAAGAACGTCGCGGTGCTGGACGTGACCGGCTGTGTCGCGCTCGGCATCACCGGTCCGGTGCTGCGCTCTGCCGGCCTCGCCTGGGACCTGCGCAAGACCATGCCGTACTGCGGTTACGAGAACTACGAGTTCGACGTGCCGACCCACCCCGACGGTGACGTGTGGGGCCGCTACCAGGTCCGGCTCGCCGAGATCCGGGAGTCGATGAAGCTTGTCGAGCAGGCCCTGGACCGGCTCCGTCCGGGACCGGTGATGGTCGCCGACCGCAAGATCGCCTGGCCGGCGCAGCTCGCCATCGGTGTGGACGGCATGGGCAACTCGCTGGAGCACGTCGCCAAGATCATGGGTCAGTCGATGGAGTCGCTGATCCACCACTTCAAGCTGGTGACCGAGGGTTTCCGGGTTCCGCCCGGCCAGGTGTACGTCGCCATCGAGGCGCCCCGCGGCGAGCTGGGCGTGCACGCGGTCTCCGACGGTGGCACCCGGCCGTACCGGGTGCACTACCGGGAGCCGAGCTTCGTCAACCTCCAGGCTCTCCCGGCGATGGCCGAGGGTGGCCTGATCGCCGACGTGATCGCCGGCGGCGCCTCGTTGGACCCGGTCATGGGGGGTTGTGACAGGTGAGTGCGAGGAGTGAGCTTGCGAGCCCCAGCCGCTCGCGCGAGGAGAGAGCGGAGCGAGCCCCGCAGTCGCGGGCAGACGCCAGCCCAGTCGCGAACGGAAGGCGGCTCTGATGACGACGACTTTCACTGACGAGACCCGGGAGCGGGCGCGCGAGATCATCGCCCGTTACCCGGCGGACCGGTCCCGCTCGGCGTTGCTGCCGCTGCTGCACCTGGTGCAGGCCGAGGAAGGGTACGTCTCCCCGGCCGGGGTCACGTTCTGCGCCGAGGTGCTGGGGTTGAACAAGGCCCAGGTCGGCGCGGTGGCCACCTTCTACACGATGTACAAGCGCAAGCCGACGGGTGACTTCCTGGTCAGCGTCTGCACCAACACGATGTGCAACGTGCTCGGTGGTCAGGAGGTCTACGACACCCTGTCCGAGCACCTGGGCGTCGGCCACGACGAGACCACCGGCGACGGCACGATCACGCTGGAGCACGCCGAGTGCCTGGCGGCGTGTGACTACGGCCCGGTGATGACCGTCAACTACGACTTCTTCGACGGCGTGGACCCGTCCACCGCGGTCGGCGTCGTCGACGAGCTGCGGGCGGGTGGGCGGCCGATGCCGACCCGGGGCGCCCGGCTGTGCACCCTCAAGGAGATGGCGGTGCAGCTCGCCGGTTTCGCCGACGAGCGGGACGGCGCGGTCGCCGACGGCGGGCCGGGCGAGCCGACCCTGCGCGGGCTGCGGCTGGCGCAGGAGCACGGCGTCTCGGTGCCGGGCTTCGACCCGAACACCCCGATCCGGAGCAAGGCGGAGGCGGACAAGGCCGCCGCCGAGGCGAAGGCGAAGGCGGAGGCCGCCAAGCCGGCGCCTGTCGAGGCCAGCGCGGCGCCGGTCAAGGGTGGCGACGGGGCTTCCGCCCCGACCGGGGCGGCCGGTGTCGCCGAGCCGGCGAAGCCGGCAGATGCCGTCGAGCCGGCGGATGCCACCGGCGGCACCACGCGGGACGTGAAGGCACCGGACGACAAGTCGCCGCAGGTGCGTACCGCCGAGACCCGGCAGCCGGACGCGGGCACTGCGGTGCCGGACGCCCCGGGCACCAAGGTCCCGACGGACAGCACCGCGTCCGAGCCGCGCGACGCGCGGGCGGCCGAGGCCGCCGGTGTGGCGGCCAACCCGCCGGCCGGCGACGGCAAGCCCGCCGGCGACGAGGCCGGGGCGCAGGAGCGCAACCTCACCGAAGCGAAGGCTGGTACGGACGCCGACGGCGCCGGATCTGCGGACGCGAACGAAACGGGGGCACAGAAGTGACCACTCCCCGCCCGGAGACCGTGGCCAAGCTGACGCCGGTGCTGACCAAGCGCTGGCTGTCGCCGGACGCCTGGCGCATCGGCACGTACGAGCAGCTCGACGGCTACGCCGCCCTGCGCAAGGCGCTCAAGGCCCACCCGGACGACCTGATCCAGCTGATCAAGGACTCCGGGCTGCGCGGGCGTGGCGGCGCCGGCTTCCCGACCGGCCTCAAGTGGGGCTTCATTCCCCAGGGCGACGGCAAGCCGCACTACCTGGTGGTCAACGCCGACGAGGGCGAGCCGGGCACCTGCAAGGACCTGCCGCTGATGACCCACGACCCGCACGCGCTGGTCGAGGGCGTGATCATCGCGTCGTACGCGATCCGGGCCAGCCGCGCCTACATCTACATCCGGGGCGAGGCGGTGCACGCCGCGCGCCGGCTGCGCAACGCCGTCCAGGAGGCGTACGACAAGGGCTACCTGGGCCGCAACATCCTGCGCAGCGGCTACGACCTGGAGCTGGTGGTGCACTCCGGTGCCGGGGCGTACATCTGCGGCGAGGAGACGGCGCTGCTGGACTCGCTTGAGGGTTTCCGGGGTCAGCCCCGGCTGCGTCCGCCGTTCCCGGCCACCCACGGCCTCTACGCGAGCCCGACGGTGGTGAACAACGTCGGCACCATCGCCAGCGTGCCGCCGATCGTGCTCGGTGGGGCCGAATGGTGGAAGTCCATGGGCACCGAGAAGTCCGCCGGGCCGATGATCTACTCGCTGTCCGGCCGGATCGTCAACCCGGGTCAGTACGAGTGCTCGATGGGCGTCACGCTGCGCGAACTGCTGGAACTGGCCGGTGGCATGCAGCCTGGCCACAACCTGCGGTTCTGGACCCCGGGCGGCTCGTCCACCCCGCTGCTCGCCGCCGAGCACCTGGACGTGCCACTCGACTTCGAGGGCGTGGCGGCGGCCGGCTCGATCCTCGGCACCACGGCCACCCAGATCTTCTCCGACCAGGACTGCCCGGTCTACGCGACGTACCGGTGGCTGGAGTTCTACCACCACGAGTCGTGCGGCAAGTGCACCCCGTGCCGGGAGGGCAACTACTGGATGGTCCGGGTCTACCGGCGGATCCTCGCCGGTCAGGGCACCCACGAGGACCTGGACACCCTGCTGGACACCTGCGACAACATCCTCGGCCGCTCGTTCTGCGGCCTGGGTGACGGCGCCACCAGCTCGGTGACCTCCTCACTGAAGTACTTCAAGCAGGACTACCTCGACTACATCGAGGGACGGACCGCACCGAAGCTGTCAGAGAAGACCCTGGTAGGGGCGCACTGATGACTGATGTAGCAAAGAAGACCGAGACCGTCACCCTCACCATCGACGGCGTCGAGGTCACCGCCCCCAAGGGGACGCTGCTGATCCGGGCCGCCGAGCAGATGGGCACCGAGATCCCCCGGTTCTGCGACCACCCGCTGCTGGCCCCGGCCGGCGCGTGCCGGCAGTGCCTGGTCGAGGTGGAGGGCCAGCGCAAGCCGGTGGCTTCCTGCACCCAGACCGTCGCCGACGGCATGGTCGTCCGGACCCAGCTCACCTCGCCGGTCGCCAAGAAGGCGCAGGAGGGGGTGATGGAGCTGCTGCTGCTCAACCACCCGCTGGACTGCCCGATGTGTGACAAGGGCGGCGAGTGCCCGCTCCAGAACCAGGCGATGTCCACCGGCCGCACCGACTCGCGCTTTCACGAGCACAAGCGGGAGTACGAGAAGCCGATGGCGATCAGCAGCCAGGTGCTGCTGGACCGCGAGCGTTGTGTCCTCTGTCAGCGGTGCACCCGGTTCTCCGAGGAGATCGCCGGCGACAAGTTCATCGACCTGATGGGCCGGTCGTCCGCCGAGGAAATCAACATCTACCGGGACGACGCGTACGGCGAAGAGGGCAACGAGGGGGACGTTCCGTTCAACTCCTACTTCTCCGGTAACACCGTGCAGATCTGCCCGGTGGGGGCGCTGACCGGTGCCCAGTACCGATTCCGGGCCCGCCCGTTCGACCTGGTCTCCAGCCCGAGCGTCTGCGAACACTGCTCGGCCGGCTGCGGGCAGCGCACCGACTGGCGACGCGGCAAGGTGCTGCGCCGGCTGGCCGGCGACGAGCCGCAGGTCAACGAGGAGTGGAACTGCGACAAGGGCCGGTGGGGCTTCCAGTACACCCGCGCCACCGATCGGCTGACGACCCCACTGGTTCGCGACGAGCGCACCGGTGAGCTGCGCGAGGCGTCCTGGAGCGAGGCGCTCACCGTGGCCGCCGAAGGGCTGCACTCCGCTCGGGAGGGCGGCCAGGGCACGGCGGTTCTCACCGGCGGCCGGCTGACCGTCGAGGACGCGTACGCGTACGCGAAGTTCGCCCGGGTCGCCCTGAACACCAACGACATCGACTTCCGGGCCCGGCCGGTCTCCCGCGAGGAGGCCGACTTCCTGGCCAGCTCGGTCGCCGGGGTCACCGACGTCACCTACACCGACGTGGAGAACGCGCCAGCGGTGGTGCTCGTCGGCCTGGAGCCGGAGGAGGAGTGCCCGATCCTCTTCCTGCGGCTGCGCAAGGCGTACCTGAAGAAGACCCTGACGGTGTACGCGCTGGCACCGTTCGCCACCCGCGGCCTGGAGAAGCTCGGCGCGAAGCTGGCCCGGGTCGTGCCGGGCGAGGAGGCCAGCGTGCTCGCCGAGCACGCCACGGTCGACGAGGCGCTGAGCGCACCGGGCGCGATCCTGATCGTCGGCGAGCGGCTGGCAAGTGTGCCGGGCGGGCTCTCCGCCGCGGCGGACGTGGCCCGGCGTACCGGTGCGAAGCTGGCCTGGGTGCCGCGGCGCGCGGGTGACCGCGGCGCCGTCGACGCGGGCTGCCTGCCCAACCTGCTCCCCGGTGGACGGCTCGTCAACGAACCGGCCGCCCGCGCCGAGCTGGGTGAGGCGTGGGACATCCCAGCCGGGGTGATCCCGAGCCAGCCCGGTCGGGACACCGACGGCATCCTCAACGCCGCCGCCAACGGGCAGCTCGGTGCGCTTGTCGTCGGCGGGGTCGACCCGGCCGATCTGGCCGACCCGCGACTGGCCGAGGCCGCTCTGGACGCGGTGCCGTTCCTGGTCAGCCTGGAGCTGCGCCCCACCGCGGTGACCCGGCGGGCGAACGTGGTGCTGCCGGTCGCCCCGGTGGCCGAGAAGGCCGGCAGCTTCCTGGACTGGGAGGGTCGGCTGCGCCCGTTCGAGGCGGTGCTGACCACTGCGGCGATGACCGACGGTCGGGTGCTCGACGCGCTGGCCGCGCTGCTCGACGTGCGGCTCGGCACCGCTGACGTGCCGAGCGTGCGTCGCGAGTTGGGCGCGCTGCCGGCGACGCGTACGTCGCGACCGTCCACGCCGTCGGTGGCACCGGGCCGGGTGCCGCACCCGGGCGACGGGGAGGCCGTGCTGGCCACCTGGCACCAACTGGTGGACCTCGGCAGCCTGACCGAGGGCGACGAGAACCTCGCCGGCACCGCTCGCCCGCCGGTGGTCCGGTTGGGCAAGGGCACCGCCGAGGCGCTCGGTGTCATCGACGGTGACGCGGTCACGGTCGGCACCGACCGGGGGGCGCTGACCCTGCCGGCCGAGCTCACCGAGATGCCGGACGGCGTGGTCTGGCTGCCGACCAACTCACCCGGCTCGACCGTGCGACGCAGCCTCGGGGCGACGTCCGGCGCGGTCGTCCGGATCTCCGTCCCCGCGATGGGAACGGCCATCCCGGCCGGACGCGTGGCGGCCGACGAGACCGGCCTCCCGGGTCCGCTCCTCAACTCCGGGGGTAACCAGTGAGCGCAAGGAGTGAACGAGCGCACGCGAGGGAGGCCCTCCGCGAGCGCGAGGAGCGAGCGAAGCGAGCCCCGCAGTCGCGAGCAGTCAGTCGCGCAGTCGCGAACGAAAGGTGGGCACTGTGAGTCCCCTCCTCGCCCAGGATCCGACGCTTGCCGATTTCGGCCGGGATCCGTGGTGGCTGGTTCTCGGCAAGATCGTCTTTGCGTTCGCCTTCGGTCTGCTGGCCACCCTGCTCGGTGTCTGGTTCGAGCGGCGCGTCGTCGGCTACATGCAGGTGCGGCCCGGCCCCAACCAGGTCGGTCCGTTCGGCCTGCTGCAGACCCTCGCCGACGGCCTGAAGATGGCCTTCAAGGAGGACATCCTGCCGAAGGCGGCCGACAAGGTCGTCTACTTCTTCGCCCCGACCATCTCGGTGATCTGCGCGGTCACCGCCCTGTCGGTGGTGCCGTTCGGCCCGATGGTGAGCATCTTCGGCCACCACACGCCGTTGCAGGTCACCGACGTGCCGGTGGCGGTGCTGCTGCTGCTGGCCTGCTCGTCGATGGGCGTCTACGGCATCGTGCTCGGCGGCTGGGCCTCGGGTTCGACGTACCCGCTGCTCGGTGGTCTGCGATCGAGCGCTCAGATGATCTCCTATGAGGTCGCCATGGGCCTGAGCATCGTGGCGGTCTTCATGACCGCCGGCACGATGAGCACCAGCGGGATCGTCGCCGCACAGGGCGACGGCACCAAACTGAGCGTCTTCGGTCAGACGATCCCGGCACCGGGCTGGTACGCGATTCTCTTGCTGCCCAGCTTCGTCATCTTCTTCATCGCCACCGTGGGTGAGACCAACCGGGCGCCGTTCGACCTGCCCGAGGCCGAGTCCGAGCTGGTCGCGGGATTCATGACGGAGTACAGCTCGCTGAAGTTCGCGCTCTTCATGCTCAGTGAGTACGTCGCGATGGTGACCATGTCCGCGGTCACCACCACGCTGTTCCTCGGCGGTTGGCGGGCACCCTGGCCGATCACGCTGTGGGAGGGCGCCAACTCCGGTTGGTGGCCGATGCTCTGGTTCTTCGGCAAGGTGATCGCGCTGGTCTTCGTGTTCGTGTGGCTGCGCGGCACGCTGCCCCGGCTGCGCTACGACCAGTTCATGCGCCTCGGTTGGAAGGTACTGCTGCCGATCAACCTGGTCTGGATCCTGGTCCTGTCGGGCCTGCGGTCCATCGAGGACTGGGACTCGCGCGGCAAGGTGATCGCGGTCGGCATTCCGGCCGGCATCCTGCTGATCGTCACGATCTTCTGGCCCAACCGGCGTCCGAAGCCGAAGCCGACGACGCAGGAGCAGGTCGACAACCGGCCGTACGGGAGCTTCCCGCTGCCACCGATGGATCTTCAGGTACCACCGAGCCCGCGCATCACGCGCGTGGTCGCCGAGCGGGAGCCGGCCAACATCGTTGCCGGCTCGGACTCCAGGGAGGTGTGACGTGGGCTCGATCACCGGAACGTTCAAGGGATTCGGTGTCACCTTCTCGCACATGTTCAGGAAGGTCGTCACGACCGACTACCCGTTCAAGCCGCCGGTGTCGGCGCCGCGCTACCACGGGCGGCACATCCTCAACCGGCACCCGGACGGCCTGGAGAAGTGCATCGGCTGCGAGCTGTGCGCGTGGGCCTGCCCGGCGGACGCGATCTACGTCGAGGGTGGCGACAACACCGACGAGCAGCGCTTCTCGCCGGGTGAGCGGTACGCCAGCATCTACCAGATCAACTACGCCCGGTGCATCTTCTGCGGGCTGTGCATCGAGGCCTGCCCGACCCGGTCGCTCACGATGAGCAACGAGTACGAGCTGGCCCGGGACAACCGGCAGGACCTGATCTTCACCAAGGAGCAGTTGCTCGCGCCGTTGCTGGAGGGCATGGAGCAGCCGCCGCACCCGATGCGCCTCGGTGACAGCGAGAAGGACTACTACGTCGGCGCGTTGGACAACCCGGGCACCTCCGCCGGTGCGGAGACGTCCCCGATGGGTCCGGGCCGCTACCAGGTCGAGGAGCACCCCGGCGTGACCTTCCCGGGCGCCGAGCAGGCCGCCCAGCGCGTCGCGGCCGGCAAGGGAGAGGAAGCATGACCACGTCTACGGTGCTCGCCGCCGCCGGTACGGTGTCCGGCGGCGAGGCGGTCACCTTCTGGATCCTCGCCCCGCTCGCGCTGATCGGCGCGATCGGGATGGTAGCCGCGCGCAACGCCGTGCACTCGGCGTTGTGGCTGGTGCTGACCATGCTCTGTCTGGGCGTGTTCTACGTGCTCCAGGCCGGTCCGTTCATCGGCATGGTGCAGATCATCGTCTACACCGGCGCGATCATGATGCTGTTCCTCTTCGTGCTGATGCTTGTTGGTCGGGACTCGACGGACTCGCTGATCGAGACGCTGCGGGGCCAGCGGGTCGCCGCGATCGTGCTCGGCCTGGGCTTCGCCGGCCTGGTCGCCACCGGCCTCTACCAGGCGCTGGACGGAACCACCGCGGTCGGCCTGGAGCAGGCCAACACGGAGGGGAACGTGCAGGGCATCGCCCGACTGCTGTTCACCAAGTACGTCTTCGCGTTCGAGCTGACCTCGGCACTGCTGATCACCGCGGCGGTCGGTGCGATGGTGCTGGCCCACGTCGAGCGGCGCAAGCAGGACAAGGTCGACCAGGTGTCGACCATGCGGGCGCGCTTCGCCCCGGGCAACTACCCCGGTCCGAAGCCCGGCCCCGGCGTCTTCGCGACCTCCTCGTCGGTGGCCACCCCGGCCCGGCTCCCCGACGGCCGCCTGACCGACCGCAGCACCCCGGCGATCCTTCCGCAGCGTGAGCTGACCGCCGAGGAGACGGCCCTGAAGGGGACGGACCGGTGAGCGTGAGGAGTGCAGCGAAGCGGAGCCCCGCAGTCGCGAACGGAAGGCAGGCTCCGGTGAGCGCGAGGAGTGCAGCGAGGCGGAGCCCCGCAGTCGCGAACGGAAGGCAAACCACGTAATGGGATCGTTCTTCTCGGTCGAGCCGACCTACTACCTCGTCCTCGCCGCGGTGTTGTTCACCATCGGCGCCTCCGGGGTGCTGATCCGGCGCAACGCGATCGTGCTGTTCATGTGCGTGGAGCTGATGCTCAACGCGGCCAACCTGACGCTGGTCACCTTCAGCCGGATCAACGGTGATCTCAACGGTCAGATCATGGCGTTCTTCGTGATGGTGGTGGCGGCGGCCGAGGTCGTGGTCGGGCTCGCGATCATCATGTCTATCTTCCGGACGCGACGCTCGGCGAGTGTCGACGACGCCAACCTGCTCAAGTACTAGAGGGGTCCACCGGTGGAAGAGACTGTGGAATACGCCCAGGCCACGGGCCTGCTCGGGGGCGTCTGGCTGCTGGTGGCGATCCCGCTGCTCAGCGCGGCCATCCTGCTGCTGCTCGGCCGCCGGGCCGACCGCTGGGGGCACTGGTTGGGCGTCACCGCCATCGGTGCCGCGTTCGTGCTCGGCCTGACGTTCTTCGTCCAGCTTCGCGGCCTGGAAAACAAGTCGGTCGAGCTGAGCCTCTGGGACTTCATCGCGGTCGGTGATCTGCGGGTCGACTTCGGCCTGCTGTTCGACCCGCTGGCCGCGGTCTTCGTGCTGCTGATCACCGGGGTGGGCTTCCTGATCCACCTGTACGCGGTGGAGTACATGGCACACGACGCGGGCCGTCGCCGGTTCTTCGCGTACTTCAACCTGTTCGTCGCGGCGATGCTGCTGCTGGTGCTCGGCAACAACTACGTGATGCTGTACTTCGGCTGGGAGGGCGTCGGTCTGGCGTCGTACCTGCTGATCTCCTTCTGGACCGAGCGGCCGAGCGCGGCCACCGCCGGCAAGAAGGCGTTCCTGATGAACCGGGTCGGCGACGCCGGCCTGGCCATCGGCATCTTCATCATGTTCGCCACGCTGGGCACCACCCAGTACGACGAGGTGTTCAACGGTGTCGGCGCGCTGACCGGCGCCACCGTGCTGGTCCTCGGTCTGCTGCTGCTGCTCGGTGCGGCCGGTAAGTCCGGTCAGTTCCCGCTCCAGGCGTGGTTGCCGGACGCGATGGAGGGCCCCACTCCGGTGTCGGCGCTCATCCACGCCGCCACCATGGTCACCGCGGGCGTCTACCTGATCGCCCGGTCCAACCCGATTTTCTCCGCCAACTCGACGCTCCAGCTCGTGGTGGTCAGCGTCGGCGCACTCACCCTGCTGATGGGCTGCATCATCGGCGCGGCCAAGGACGACATCAAGCGGGTGCTCGCCTGGTCGACGGTGAGCCAGATCGGCTACATGTTCCTCGGCGTCGGCCTGGGTGGTGGCGCGTACGCGCTGGCCATCGTGCACCTGCTGGCGCACGGGTTCTTCAAGGCCAACATGTTCCTGGGCGCCGGCTCGGTCATGCACGGGATGAAGGATCAGGTCGACATCCGCCGCTTCGGCGGGTTGTCGACGTACATGAAGGTCACCTGGTTGACGTTCATGATGGGCTGGCTGGCCATCATCGGCATGTTCCCCTTCTCCGGCTTCTTCTCCAAGGAGCCGATCATCGTGGCCGCCTTCGAGCGGGAGGACTGGACCGCCTGGCTCTTCGGTGGGGCGGCGCTGCTCGGCGCCGGGCTTACCGCGTTCTACATGACCCGGCTGTTCGTGCTCACGTTCCACGGCCCGAAGCGCTGGACCGACGACATCGAGCACCCGCACGAGTCGCCGAAGCTGATGACCATTCCGCTGATCCTGCTGGCGGCCGGTTCGGTCGGCGCTGGTTTCCTGCTGTCCACGTCGGTGCCGGACTGGCTGACGGCGACCGCCGGCCTGGGCGGCGAGCACGCGGAGCACGAGGCGGTCCTCTCGCACGCCGTGATCACCACGCTGTCGCTGCTGGTGACCGTGCTCGGCGCGGGACTGGCCTGGTTCCTGTTCCGGGCCGGTACGGCCACCGCACCGCAGTCGGCCGGGGTGCTGGTCACCGCCGCCCGGCGCAACCTGTACGCGGACGCGGTGAACGAGGCGGTCTTCGAGAAGCCGGGCATCTTCCTCACCCGGGCGCTCGTCTACCTCGACAACCGGGGTATCGACGGGCTGGTCAACGGGCTCGCCGCCGCGGTCGGCGGTGGCTCGGGTCGGCTCCGGCGGATGCAGACCGGCTTCGTCCGCTCGTACGCCACCTCGATCCTGGCCGGTGCGCTGCTGGTGATGGCGGCGTTCCTGGCGGTGCAGGCGGGGTGGCTGGCGTGATCGACCTGTTCCCGGCCGCCCCCGCCGGCGGACCACGCAGTGACGACGGAGGTAAGGCCGCATAATGTCCAACTTCCCGTTCCTCTCGGTGCTCACCGTGGCGCCACTGGTGGGCGCCCTGGTGGTGGCCTTCCTGCCGCGCCATCGGCCGGAGCTGGCCAAGCAGGTGGCGTTCGTCTGGTCGCTGCTGGTGCTGGTGCTCTCGGTGGTGATGTGGGTCAGCTTCAAGGCCGACGGTCAGCGGTTCCAGTTCCGCGAGTCGTACTCGTGGATCCCGGACTGGGGCGTCAGCTTCACGTTCGCCGCCGACGGCATCGCGTTGGTGATGCTGATGCTGATCGCGGTGCTGGTGCCGCTGGTGATCCTGGCCTCCTGGCACGACGCGGAGTCGTCGAAGCGGTCGGTGCCTGTCTACTTCGCGTTGCTGCTGGTCCTCGAGTGCACGATGATCGGTGTCTTCGCGGCCGCCGACGTCTTCCTGTTCTACGTGTTCTTCGAGGTCATGCTGGTGCCGATGTACTTCCTGATCGGCAGCTACGGCGGCCACCAGCGGCAGTACGCGGCGGTGAAGTTCTTCCTCTACTCGCTCGTCGGCGGTCTGTTCATGCTGGCCGCCGTGATCGGCTTGTGGGTGGCCGGTGGCAAGACCTTCGACTGGCAGAAGCTGTCGGAGATCGACATCAGCACCGGCACCGGGCGGTGGCTGTTCCTCGGCTTCTTCCTCGCGTTCGCCATCAAGGCGCCGTTCTTCCCGTTCCACACGTGGTTGCCGGACGCCGGTGGCGCGGCCCCGGCCGGTGCCGCGGCCCTGCTCGTCGGTGTGCTGGACAAGGTCGGCACGTTCGGCATCCTGCGCTACTGCCTGCCGCTGTTCCCGGAGGCGTCGAAGTGGTTCGCGCCGTGGGCGCTTGCGCTGGGCGTGATCGGCATCGTCTACGCCGCGCTGCTGGCGGTCGGTCAGAACGACCTCAAGCGGCTGGTGTCGTACACCTCGATCGCGCACTTCGGTTTCATCGGGGTGGGTATCTTCGCCTTCACCACCCAGGCCGGCACCGGCGCGGTGCTCTACATGCTCAACCACGGCCTGGCCACCGGCCTGCTGTTCCTGGTGGTGGGCATGTTGATTTCCCGGCGGGGTTCCGCGCTGATCAGTGACTTCGGTGGTGCCGGCAAGTTGGTCCCGGTGCTCGCCGGGGTGCTCTTCTTCGCCGGTCTCGCCTCGCTCGCGCTGCCCGGCACGGCGCCGTTCATCTCCGAGTTCCTGGTGCTGATCGGCACCTTCACGGTGAACAAGCCGGTCGCGATCATCGCCACGCTCGGCATCATCCTGGCCGCCGCGTACGTGCTGTGGATGGTGCAGCGCACCACCCAGGGCACTCTCAACCCGAAGCTCACCGAGGTCGACGGCATGCGCCGGGACCTCAACCTGCGCGAGAAGGTCGTGGTCGCTCCACTGATCGCCCTGATCCTGCTGCTCGGCTTCTTCCCCAAGCCGGTCACTGACGTGATCAACCCGGCCGTCCAGGCGACCATGGACGACATCGGCAGAACCGACCCGGCCCCGTCGGTCGGCACCGTCCAGGAGGCGCGCCGGTGAGCGCGAGGAGTGCAGCGCAGCGGAGCCCCGCAGTCGCGAACGAAAGGTCGGCACAGTGACCGATTTCAAACTGCCGTCGATCGACTACGCGGCGCTCTCCCCGATCCTGATCATGTTGGGCACGGCCCTGCTCGGCGTGCTCGTCGAGGCCTTCGTGCCCCGGCGTTGGCGGCACGTCGTGCAGTTGACGGTGGCGCTGGTGGCGGTCCTCGCGGCGTTGACCATGGTGGTGCTCAACGCCGACGAGCGGATCATCACCGCCGGCCAGGCCCTCGCGATCGACGGTCCGACGCTGTTCCTCCAGGGCGCGATCCTGGTGCTGGCCGCGATGGCGCTGCTGCTGATCGGTGACCGCTCGGTCGAGCTGGGTGGGGCGTTCGTCGCCCAGGCCGCGGTGACCGCCGAGTCGGCCGACGACCGGCGGCAGGCCGAGGGGCGCAACGGCCTCACCGAGGTCTACCCGCTGACCACGTTCGCGATCGGCGGCATGCTGATCTTCGTGGCGGCGAACGACCTGCTGACCATGTTCATCGCGCTGGAGGTCTTCTCCCTGCCGCTCTACCTGCTCTGCGCGCTGGCCCGTCGCCGCCGCCTGCTGAGCCAGGAGGCCGCGATGAAGTACTTCCTGCTCGGCGCGTACGCCTCCGCCTTCTTCCTGTTCGGGGTGGCCCTGATCTACGGCTTCACCGCCGGTATGCCGAACCGGGTGGCAGGCGTCGACTTCGCCACCATCAACGCGGCGGTGAGCGAGTCGCCGGCCAGCCGGGTGCTGCTCTTCGCCGGCATGGCGCTGCTCGCCATCGGCCTGCTCTTCAAGGCCGCGGCGGCACCGTTCCACGTCTGGACCCCGGACGTCTACCAGGGCGCCCCGACGCCGGTCACCGGTTTCATGGCGGCCTGCACCAAGGTCGCCGCGTTCGGTGCCCTGCTGCGTGTCTTCCACGTAGCGTTCGCCGACGCCAACTGGGACTTCACCCCGATCCTCGGTGCGGTGGCGGTGCTGACCATGCTGATCGGCGCGGTCCTCGCGGTCACCCAGACCGACATCAAGCGGCTGCTCGCGTACTCCTCGATCGCCAACGCCGGCTACCTGCTGGTCGGTGTGTTGGCGCCGAGCCGCGACGGGTTGGCCGGCACGATGTTCTACCTGGTCGCGTACGGCTTCTCGGTGCTTGCCGCGTTCGCGGTGGTGACCCTGGTGCGCGACGCCGACGGGGAGGCCACCCACCTGTCCCGGTGGGCCGGGCTGGGCCGCCGCTCGCCGTTCTTCGCCGCCCTGTTCACCTTCATCCTGCTGGCCTTCGCGGGTATCCCGCTGACCAGCGGCTTCATGAGCAAGTTCGCGGTCTTCGGGCCGGCGCTGGAGGGTGGTCAGACCTGGCTGGTGATCGCCGGTGTGCTGACCAGCATGGTGCTGGCGTTCCCGTACCTGCGGGTCGTGGTGATGATGTGGCTGTCCGAGCCGGGCGAGTCCACCCCGACCGTCACCGTGCCCGGTGGGCTGACCTCCGCCGCATTGATGATCGGTGTGCTGGCGACCCTGGTGCTGGGTGTCGCACCGGCGCCGCTGCTCGATCTGGCGACCGGAGCTGCCGAATTCGTTCGATGACCGAGGGATCGATCACCGGGGGTTGGCGCGTGTTCACGCGTCGGCCCCCGGTGCGTATCCCCGGCCCGGAGCAGGTAGAACGGGTGTGGCATGGTTGATGGCGTGGTGAATCCGGCGGGCGAGCGTTCAGGTTCCACCGGCTCCGGCGGTCGGCGGGGTCGGGCGAGCACGAGTCAGTTCGGCGCGCTCGGCCTTCATCTCGCCGATCCCCGCGTCGAGGCGTCGGTGCTGGGTTTGCTGGACACGGTCGAGGTCGAGTTGCGGGCCAGTGTGGCAAGCGCCGACCCGTTCGTCACCGAGGCTGCCCGGCACCTGTTGGAGGCCGGCGGGAAGCGCTTCCGGCCGCTGCTGGTGGCCCTCGGCGCCCAGTTCGGTGACCCCAATGGCGCACAGGTGGTCCCGGCCGCCGTGGTGATGGAGCTCACGCACCTCGCCACTCTCTACCACGACGACGTGATGGACGAGGCCGCCGTCCGCCGGGGTGCGCCGAGTGCGAACTCCCGCTGGACCAACTCGGTCGCCATCCTGGTCGGCGACTACCTCTTCGCCCGGGCGGCGGACATCGCCGCCGATCTGGGCCCGGAGGCGGTCCGGTTGCAGGCGCGCACCTTCGCCCGGCTGGTGCACGGTCAGATCGCGGAGACCGTCGGTCCGCGCGTCGACGACGATCCGGTGACCCACTACCTGCACGTGATCGCCGAGAAGACCGGCTCGCTCATCGCCACGTCGGCCCGGTTCGGTGGGATGTTCGGTGGCGCCCCCGCGGAGCACGTGGAGGCGCTCGCCGGGTACGGCGAGACGATCGGCGTTGCCTTCCAGCTCTCCGACGACCTGCTGGACATCGCCTCCGAGTCGGGTCAGTCGGGCAAGACGCCCGGCACGGACCTGCGCGAGGGCGTCCCGACGTTGCCGGTGCTCTACGCGCGCGCAGCGGACGACGCCGACGCGTCCTCGGTGCGGCTGCGGGAGATCCTGGCGACCGGCCCGCTGACCGACGACGCGCTGCACGCGGAGGCGTTGGGGCTCCTGCGCGAGAGCCCGGCGCTCAAGCGCGCCCGGGAGACCGTTCGCAGCTACGCCGAGGACGCCCGCGCGCGCCTGGACCCACTTCCGCAGGGTCCGTCCCGGCAGGCCCTCGAATCGCTCTGCGACTACATCGCCGACCGCACCAGCTGACGCCCGCACCCCCGCACCTCGGCGGTGATCATGAGGTCATTGCCACGACACTCCGGGTGTGATCCGACGGTAACGTCATGATCACCGGGGGGCGGCTGGGGCGGGGCGGGCAGGGGTGGGGCGGGCCAACAGGCGACCGCCGACGAGCATGAGAGCGGCGGCGAGCAGCATCGCCACGGCAGCCGTCGTCCACATCGTGGAGTAGCCGAGGTGGGCGGCGAGTGGGCCGAGGCTCAGCGGGCCGAGACAGCCGCCCGCATACACCCCGGTCTGGGTGATCGAGGTGGCGGTGGCCGGTGACTGCGGGTGTAGCCGGACCACCGCGAAGTTCATCAGGCCGGGCCAGGCCCAACCCAGGCCGAAGCCGAGCACCACGCCGGCCACCAGCGGCACCGAGCCGGTCGCCGCGAGCAGGGCCAACCCGGCCGCGCCGACGACGAGCATCGCGGCGATGAGCGCGACGTGACCGGTGTCGCGCCGATCCGCAAACCAGCCGGCACCCACCCGGGCCACCATGCAGACCGTGCCGCCCAGGGTCAGGGTGAGGCCGGCGATGGCGGGCGAGAGGCCCCGAGCCGCGGCGGAGTCCACCAGGAAGGTGCCCAGTGTGTTGGCGGCGGCCGCGGCCAACGTCGCCGCCGCGCCGATCACCACGAGCGCCACCGTCGCCCGACCCGCGCGTGCCGCGCCGGCCCGCCGCGCCGGGCCGGGCAACGGCCGGGGTACGGCGGGCAGCGTCGTCAGCGCGGCCACGGCGGCAGCCACGAACGCCCAGCGCCAGCCCACGGTGAGCGCGAAGGCGGGCACCGCCGCCCCGGCCAGCAGGGTGGAGGCGGGGATGGCGGCCTGTTTGACGCCGAACGACAACCCTTGTCGTCGGGCCGGCACGTGCTGGGCCAACGCCGCGTTGCTGGCCAACTGACCGAGCGCGTTCGCGGCGGCGCTGAGCGCCAGCAGACCGACGAGCGTCGGGTACGACCGGGCGAGGGCGGCCACGGCCAGCATCGACCCGGCGGCCAGCACGATGCCGCAGCGGGCCACCAGGGCCGGCCCGTACCGCTCGACCAGCCGGCCGGAGGGTACCGAGGTCAGCGCGCTGACCCCGAAGTAGACGGCCACGGCCAGGCCGAGGCCGGCCGGGGAGAAGCCGAGGTCCGCGCCCAT
The DNA here is from genome assembly GCF_042872705.1 of Micromonospora sp. NPDC005203. Lineage (NCBI taxonomy): Bacteria > Bacillati > Actinomycetota > Actinomycetes > Micromonosporales > Micromonosporaceae > Micromonospora > Micromonospora sp. NPDC005203. The sequence continues at coordinate 235,077 of NZ_JBIAKV010000001.1, forward strand.
CTGCACGGCGAGACCACCGAGCAGGAAGACGGGCAGTACACAGGCCACGGTGGTGACGACTGCGCCGGCACTGGCCCGGACCGGGCGGGGTCGGGCGATGGTCGGGTCGGAGGTGGAGACGGTGTCGGTCATCGTCCGGCAAAGCTACGTGAACCCTACTCAAGCAACTCTTGGTGACCACCGGGGTACACGCTGTTGGTGATGATCTGGCATCCTCCACCCGAACAGGCATTTCGCAGTGGGCCTGTTTTTCATATGGTGTAAGTCCCCGGCGGCGGAGGTGGTTGTGCGCGACCCCTTGGCAGAACCTTCGGATCTGATTCGCAGCGTGTCCCGCGCGCTGCGGGTGTTGGAGTCGGTAGGTCGTGCCCCGAAAGGCCTGACCGTCAAGCAGATCGCCCGGCGGTGTGAGCTCACGGTGGCCACCACCTACCACCTGGTCCGCACGCTCGCCTACGAGGGCTATGTGATTCGTCGCGAGGACGGCACGTACATCGTGGGGTTGGAGGTGGCCGACCGCTACCGGGAGTTGGTGACGGCGTTCCGCGGCCCACCGGTGGTCGGTGAGACGCTGCGGCGAGCCGCTCTGGACACCGGCTACAGCCACTTCCTGGGTCGCTTCGTCGGCGGACAGGTGGCCCTCACGGCGGTTGCCGAGGGGCACCGCTCGCCCTACCTGGAGGATCTGGTCCCCGGCTTCGACGAGGGGGCGCACGCGACGGCTCTCGGCAAGTCTCTGCTCGCGACCCTGACCGTCGATCAGCGCTACCGCTATCTGCGCGAGTACGGCATGCGCCCGTTCACCAGTTCCACGCTGACCACCACGGAGGCGATCGAGGCCGACCTGGCCGCCGGCGACCGGCGCGGCATGCAACTGGAGATGGGGCAGTTCCGCCAGGGGGTGGCGTGTGCGGCGGTGCTCGTCGCGCCGGACAAGGACATGGAACGCCGGGTCGTGCTGGCCTGCGCGCTGCCGGCCAGCGAGATGATGACCTCCGCCCGGGTGGTCCGCGCCAAACTGCTCACCGTCGCCCGCAGCGTCGCCGACGGCATCGCCGGCGACACCTGACCCCCAGTGACGGCGAGAGGCCCTCTCCCGGGCTGGGAGAGGGCCTCTCGTGGCGGTCCAGCGTCGGACCCGCCGTGAGTGACGTTCAGCGATCCACCGGCCGTGGCGGCACCGTCAGCTGCCCACCGGGCCGCCGTCGAGACGCCAGGTGACCACCACGCCCGGCTTGGCGTAGTCGCCGTCGGGCCAGTTCGAGGCCGGGTTCTCCACCGAGGCGCCGGTGATCTCACCCGGGTGCTGCACGGCGACGAAGACCGAGCGGTTGTCGCCGGTGATGAACGGGCCGCAGGTCTCCGCGCCGAGCGGCACGGTCAGGAACTGCTTGAGGTGACCCCGCTCCGGACCCTCGACGGCGGTGGCGAAGAGGCCGTCGTTGCTGCCCAGCGCGTTGCCGTCGGTGGAAATCCACAGATTGCCGGTGGCGTCGAAGGCGACGTTGTCCGGGCAGGAGATCGGGGAGACCCTGGTCTTGTCGTATCCGGCGAAGAAGGTCGACGGGTCGGTCGGGTCGCCGCAGACGATCGGCAGCGACCAGGCGAACGTCTCCGCGGTGTTGTCGTTGCGGTCCTCGACCAGCTCCAGGATCTGCCCGTGCTTGTTGGCGTTGCGCGGGTTGGCCTCGTCCGCCGCGGCCTTGCCGGCCTTGCCGCGATCGGTGTTGTTGGTGAGCGCCACGTACACCTTGCCGGTGAGCTGACTCGGCTCCACGTCCTCGGGGCGGTCCATCTTGGTCGCGCCGACCTTGTCGCCGGCCAGTCGGGTGAAGGTGAGCACGTCCGCGGCGGTCATCCCGTCGACGAACGACCGGTTGCCGCTGACCAGCTTGATCCAGCGCCCCCGGCCGTTGAACGCGCCGTCGGTGGGGAGCTGGCCCGAGCCGTCGATCTCGGCGGCGCTGGTCTGGTCGAGCTTCGCCACGTAGAGCGTGCCGGACTCCAGCAGGGTCAGGTTGTGCTTACGGGCGGCCCAGGAGTTGCCCTTGAGGAACTTCTGGTCCGAGACGAACTTGTAGAGGTAGTCGAACCGCTCGTCGTCGCCCATGTACGCGACCACGTGGCCGTCCTTCGCGACGATCACGTTCGCGCCCTCGTGCTTGAACCGGCCCATCGCGGTGTGCTTGCGGGGGCGGCTCTCCGGGTCGAACGGGTCGATCTCCACGATCCAGCCGAACCGGTGCGCCTCGTTGGGGTGCTTGGCCAGGTCGAAGCGCTCGTCGGCGCGCTCCCACTTGCGGCTGCCGCTGGGGTAGCGGCTCGCGGTGCCGATGCCGTAGCGGTCCAGCTTCGGCTTCAGCTCGGCCGGCGCGGCGTCGGCGCCCACGAAGTACTGGTTGAAGTTCTCCTCACCGGAGAGGACCGTGCCCCACGGGGTCACGCCACCGGCGCAGTTGTTGAGCGTGCCGACGACCGTACGACCCTTGGGGTCGGCGGCGGTCCTCAGCCAGGCCGAACCGGCGGCCGGGCCGGTCAGGTCGAACCTGGTGGCCAGCGCGGTGACCCGCCGGTTGTACGGCCGGCGGCCGGCGTCGACAGGCTTCCACTGCCCGGTGCCCGCGACCCGCTCCAACTCCACCACCGACATACCGTGCGCGGCCATGGCGGTGCGGAGCTGCTCGACGGAGAGCCCGTCCAGACCGGGGAAGCCCGGGAACATCAGGTCCTCGTTGGTGTACTCGTGGTTGACCACGAGCAGCGCCCGCCGGCCCTGCTTGTCCAGCGGCAGCACGCCCACGAAGTCGTTGTTGTAACCGAACTGCTTGGACTGCGCCGCCGCGGTCTGGTGGTGCAGGTCGAACTCGGGCGCACCCGGCAGCACCGGGTCACCCCACCTGATCACCACGGCGTGGTCGTAGCCGTTCGGGACGACCAGGGTGTCCAGCTTGTTCGGTGGGATCGGCTTGAAGGTCAGCGCGCCGGTGCCGACCCCGGTGCTGGGCCGGCCGAAACCGAAGGACTCCGGGACGTCCGGGGTGGCGGGGGCAGCCAGAGCCGGGGCCGCACCGGCAGCCGCGCCGCCGAAGCCGAGGACCAGCGCGCCGACCGCGCCGGCCCGGACCACGCCGCGCCGCGAGACCTCCGCGTTCACCACGTCTCCGAAGTACGCGTTGTCGGAGGTGTTCGGTACCGGGTGGTCACAGGCGTTTCCGCAGCGGTACAGACAGGTCATGGCGTCACGGGTGCCATGGCGGGTGCCGGTCAACAGGGGGAGCAGCCGGGGGCGGTCGCTCATGGGGGAAGCCTCCAGAGAAGTTGGTGGCACGGCAGGCGGCGTACCAGGCGGACGCTTCCAGGACGTGGTGAGCACCCGTCGGCCACGATGTGAACCGGCCGTGAACACCTGTGCGGGCGGCTACCGCACGTAACCGGTCTGACCTCGGGCTGAACCGATCGGCGTGACCGCACGTATTCCCGAGCGAACGCAACGCCGGACGCGCGCCGGAAGCGAGGGAGACCGCCATCAGCGACCACGACGCCCAACTGCTGCGCGCGCTGCACGACGAGCACGCGGAGGCGCTGTACGCGCACGCCCTGCGGCTGGTCAACGGCGACCGGCAGCGAGCCGAGGACCTGGTGCAGGAGACGCTGCTGCGGGCCTGGCGACATCCGGAGTCACTCGACCCTCGGCGCGGTTCGGTGCGGTCCTGGCTCTTCACCACCGCCCGGAACCTGGCCATCGACGCCTGGCGGCGGCGTTCCACCCGGGTCGGGGAGGTCTTCACCGACGACCTTCCCGAACCGTCCGAGGTGATCGACGAGGCCGAGCGGGCGGTGGAGGCGTGGACCGTCGCCGAGGCGCTCAACCGGCTCAGCCCGACCCACCGGGAAGTGCTCGTCGAGTGCTTCTACCAGGGACGGTCGGTGGCCGAGGCGGCGTCCCGCCTGGGCGTGCCACCGGGGACCGTGAAGTCCCGCACCCACTACGCGCTGCGGTCCCTACGGTTGGTCCTGGCTGAGATGGGAGTGACGGGATGACCCGGTGCGAGTTCGCGCACGACGACGGCGCGTACGTGCTGGGTGCCCTGGCCCCCGCCGAGCGGGCGGCCTACGAGCGGCACCTTGGCGGCTGCGCGTCCTGCCGGGAGGCGGTCGCCGAGATCGCCGTCCTGCCCGGGTTGCTCGGCCGGCTCGACCCGGTGGGGTTGGAGCAGATCCTGCCGCCACCGGCCCCACCCCGGGTGCCCGCGCTGCTGGAGGAGGCCCGGCGTCGTCGGCGTCGGGAACGCGCCACGGACCGGCGACGGTACGCGCTGACCACCCTGGCCGCCGCCGGGCTGGCCGTGCTCGTCGGTGTGGGCACTGCCGTGGTGCTGCCCCGGCCCGCCAGCACGCCCGGCCCGCCGGTCACCCAGGGCAGCACACCGGCACCGCAGGTGTCGATGGTCGCCATGCGTCCGGTGGCCAGCACCGGACCGGTGCACGCCGACATCGGGCTGATCGGCACCAAGTGGGGCACCCGGGTGACCATGCACTGCGGGTACGCCGCGCGGACGAGCTACGGCAAGGCGTACCCGTTCCGGCTGGTGGCGCATGGTCCGAACGGCAGCAGCGAGCAGATCGGCTCCTGGCTCGCTGCCCCCGGCGACGATCTCAGCTTCTCCGGCCTCACCCGCTTCACCGACGCCGAGCTGGTCAGCGTGGAACTCCAACGATCCGACGGCACACCCCTGCTGACGTACGCGGTCCCCTGACCAGCCCAGGCCCTCGATGGGTGGGTCAGAGGGCCGGGACGGGGGTTTCGGCTGCGGCACGGGTGCGGTGGGACCGGCGGGAGCTTCGGACGGCGTCGGCGGTGAAGACGATCAGGGCCAGCCACACCAGCGCGAACCCGGCGAGGCGGGCTGGCGGCATCGGCTCATGGAAGATCAGCACGCCGCAGCCGAGCTGAAGGATCGGCGCCAGATACTGGATCATGCCGAGGCCGCTCAGGGGCAGCCGGTTGGTCGCCCCGGCGAACAGGAGCAGCGGGATCGCCGTGGCCGCGCCGGCGAGCACCAGCAGCGCGGTGTGCCCGGCCGAGACGTGGCCGAAAGTGGACTGCCCGCGGCTGGTGAGCCAGGCCAGGTAGCCCAACGCCGGCAGTGCCAGCACCGCCGACTCGACGAAGAGACCCTCCGCCGGCGGCAGCCCGAGCCGCTTCTTGGCCAGGCCGTAGCCGGCGAAACTGAACGCCAGCGTCAACGCCAACCAGGGCACCCGGCCGTAGTCCACGGTGAGCACCACGACCGCCGACGCGCCGATTCCCAGCGCCAGCCACTGCGCCGGGCGTAGTCGCTCTCGCAGCACGGTCACCCCGAGCAGCACCACGACCAGCGGATTGATGAAGTAGCCGAGCGCCGTCTCGACCACCCGGTTGGAGTTGACCCCGTAGATGTAGGTGCCCCAGTTGACGGCGATCAGCATGGCGGCGACGACGATCCCGGCCATCGCCCAGGGCCGTCGTGCCAGCGCCCGCAGGAAGCCGATGTTGCGCAGCGCCGCCAGCAGCAGGGCCACGAAGACCACCGACCAGACGATCCGGTGGGCCAGCACCTCCAGCGGTCCGGCAGGCCGCAACAGCCTGAGATACAACGGAAAGAAGCCCCAGAGCAGGTACGCGCCGAAGCCGTAGAGGTATCCCAGGCGGAGTGGCGTCACCCCTCTACCGTAAGGGGCGTACTGTCGTTTTGCTCCTTTCTGGTGACTGGGGTCACCGGGGTACGCCGGTCGAGCTGCATCCACCGCTCCGGCACGTCCAACGGCGTGAAGCCCGCCCGCGCGTACACCTCGTGCGCGTCGTACGTGGTCAGCAGGATCCGGCGTACGCCGAGGTCGTCCAGGTGGTCGCGGATCGCGCCGGCCAGCCAGCCGCCCAACCCGCGGCCCCGGGCGGCGCGGTCGACGTACACGTCGCAGAGCCACGCGAAGGTGGCGCCGTCGGTGACCACCCGGGCCACCGCCACCTGCCGGCCGTCCTCGGGTCGGTAGACGCCGATCGGCAGCGAGCCGGCGAACGCCCGTGCCGTGGTCTCCCGGTCCCGCCCGAGCGCCCAGTACGCGTCGGTGGACAACCAGAGATGCACGAGGGCCAGATCGAGTCGGGCGGGGTCGGTGCTGAGCAGGTAACCGTCGGTGCGAGTCAACGAGAACACGCTCCGACGCTAGCCGCCGGGGTGGGCGGCCAGACCGGCCAATTCCCAGATCCTGGTCATTGGCCGGCCGTGGTCACAGCCCTCGGTGGGCCGGGCCGATGCCGGCCCGTGGACGGTCAGTCCCGGTCGAGGACCGCGCCGAGGATCCAGGTCACGATGCTCACGAACAGGGCACCGAGCACCGCGGCCGGCCAGAATCCGTCCACCGTGAACGGCAGCCCGGCCTGGTCGGCGATCCAACTGGTGAGCAGGAACAGCAGCCCGTTCACCACAAGCGCGATGAGACCCAGGGTCAACAGGTAGAAGCCACAGCCGACGGTCTTGATGACCGGCTGGAGGACCGCGTTGACCACGCCGAAGATCACCGCCACCAGGAGCAGCGCGGTGACCGTCTCGACGGCGGAGTCCGACTCCAGCGAGATGCCGGGAATGAGGAGTGTGGCCAGCCAGAATGCCAGCGCTGTGCTGGCCAGCCGAATCAGCAGACCTTTCAGAAAACCCATGGCGGGGATCGTGCCACGGACCTCGCACCGGCGTAACCCGCCAGTTGACCATGCCGGTGGGTCAGCCGCGGCCCGGCCGACCGATCAGTTGTGCCTCGATCGGCGTGGGGGAGAGCAACGCCCAGCGCAGCGCCCGCCGGTTGACCACGGCGACCATGTCGTCCCGGATCCGGGTCAGCCACTCGGCCGAGCCGCCCAGCCCCAGGGCGGCGCCGGCCAGCGCCGCCTCGCTGTCGTCAAGCGGTTGCAGCAACGCGAGGTCGGCCCGGCTCAACGCGTCGAAGTCGGCGGGGGTCAACTCGTCCCGTACGACAAGCGTGGCCCGCCACGGCGGATCCGGCTCGGCCTCGGCCGGAACCGGCCCGGCGTCGACGACCAGCAGCAACGGACGCAGGGCGGTGCCCACCCCGTCGGCGACCCGTCGACCGGGCGGGAGCAGCGGGATCGTCCCGCCCGGTGCGCCCACCCCCCGGACGAACGGCTCCCAGGTGCGTGGCCGTGCGGTCTGCACCACCACCAGCGCACCGAGTGCCAGTGCGCGCAGGGTCACCAACTGGGCCGCGCGCACCCCGCCGACCAGCAGTACGCGGGTGCTCTCCGGCCGGAAGAGTCGCACGGTGACGGCCCTGCCATGCCGATTCGTGCCGAGCATCAAGCCCGCGTCGCCCAGGGTCAGCTCCCAGTCGTCCATCGCGATGCGTGGCGACGCTCCGGGTGTGGTCAGCGCCAGCGGCAGCGTGGCGGCCAACCCGGGCAGGTGTGCACCGTCGAGGCGTCGCAGCTCCCCGCCCAGGTCGGTCACCAGCCGGTGCAGCGCCTCGGTGGCGGCGGTCAGTTCGGTCGCCGTCGTGGCGGTCAGCCGTACGGTCAGCTCGGTCGGCGCCGGGCCGGCACCGGTGCCCGGCGACGGGCCCGCGGTGATCGACACGGTCGTCGCGGTCGCCGGCAGCGCGAGCATCCGGGGCACCAGCCGCGGCCCACCCGGAGCGCCCGACTCCGGCCACCGGACCATTCGGAAGGTGGCCTGCACCAGGGCGCCGGTGCGCAGGGCCGGCCAGGACTCCCGTACCGGCTGGCCGTCGTGGTGGGCCAGCTCGGCCAGGACGCGCAGGGCCGCGGGTACGCCGAGTGGCCGCGCGGTCAGCGGTCCGAGCCGGCGGACGACGCGACGTACCGTGCCGGCGAGCACCCCGCGCAGGTCGTCCTCCGACCACCCGTCCACCCGCGGCACCCGGATCGCCACCACCGCCCGCTCCCGCCCGGCGAGCCGCCCGTCGGTGAGCTGCCGGTACGACGTGCCGGCCGTGCCACCCACGGCCGGCGTCGGCGCGGGTGACCCGGCGAGCAGCAGTTGGACCCGCAGCGGAGGAACGTCCGGACCGGCCGGGGGCAGCAACGCGGCCGGCGCGGGGATCGCCCGGGACACGTCGCCGAGCAGATCACCGGCGTCGCCGAGCTCCAGTAGCGCCACCAGGCCCGCGGTGTCCACCAGGACGGCAGCCGGACCGCCGGTCAGCTCCGTCGAGCGGACGACGGTGCCGGGAGCGACCAGGTCGAGTAGTTCGGCCGCTCCGGTCGGCCCGGCGAGCGCCCGGCGGCGGGTCAGGTGCCCGACCGCGGTGCCCAGCCACTCGAAGAGCCACCGACCCCGGAGCCGGACCCCGGCGACCGCCAGCAGCAGCGCGGCCACCAGTGCGGCAGTGACGACGACCGGCGCGGGCCGGCCCACGGCGGTGAGGACGAGCGCTGCCGCGACCTGCGCGGTGACCAGTTGACCGGCCCGTACCCCGGCGCCGGCCCGCCGCCCGGACCAGGCCCAGCGGTCCAGGGGTGACCGGCGGCGGGCAGTGTGCGGACCGGTGGGGTGCAGGCTGACCTCGGCGCTGGCGGGCTCACTCGGCCCGATCGCTCGCGGGCTGGCGCTCGGCCCGGACCCGACCGGGGTCGCCGGGTGCGACCCTCCGGTGGTGATCGCCGGCACCGTGCCTCCTCGACCAGTGGGACCGGAGTCCCGGCGACCGGCCCGCCCTCCGACGGCCCGTCACTCGCCGCGACGTGGCTGCGGCACATCGTAAGCGACCGATGGCTCATGTGGTTGTCCACAGGGGAGAGGGCAGGGGTAGCAGAACCGCAACGAGGCCGCTACCGTCAGCCACGAAGTCATCGCTGACCCGCGTCTCAGTGCTCGACGACCGGGCCAAGCGAACGACGCGTTCACAGGGCGGGCGCGTCGACGGCCAAGGTGCGATCAGGGAGACGAGGTGACGTCCGGGTGTCCCAGACCCAGGCAGAAGCCGCGGTGATGCAGCAGACCGCCGCGAAGTTCGAGCAGATCGACCAGTCGTTGCAGTCCATGCTGACCGGCCTGCTGGCCGAGCTGCAGGTGTTGCAGCAGGCCTGGCGTGGTGCTGGCGGCCGGTCGTTCGAGCAGGTCAAACAGCAGTGGTCCCAGGACCAGGTGGCGCTGCACCGGGCGCTGCGGGAGACCGCCGGGGCGATCCGCACCGCCGGCCGGCAGTACGACGTCTCCGACGACGAGGTGGCCAGCCGGGTTGCCGGCACCAATCGCGGCGGCATCCAGCTGCCGCTCTGATCCCGCTCGGGAGGGGAAATCCGATGGACCATGGTGTGCTGGTCGTCAACTTCGCCGCGCTCCAGCAGGCCGGCGCGGACATTCAAAAGGCGCTGAACACGCTCGACTCGCAGCTCGGTCAACTCGAACGAGACGCTGCCCCGCTGGTGGCGAGTTGGACGGGTGAGGCCCGTCAGGCCTACGAGCAGCGGCAGGCACGGTGTCGGTCCGCCTCGCAGGATCTCCAGGCGATGTTGCGGGACATCAAGGTGGCGGTGCACGACTCGGCCACCGACTACCTGGACACCGAGAAGAAGAACACCGGGCTGTTCCAGTGAACGCGGTGGGTCGGGAGCGCTGACCGTGTCCCGGTCAGCCACCCGCCCGCCGGAGGTCGTCGGTCCGGGCGGTCGGCTGTCGGAGTCAGGCCGGGTCGGCCGGCCGCCAGCGTCGCCGGGCACCGCGGGGCACCACCAGAGCGAGCAGCGCCACGCTGGCCACCACCGTGCCGACCACGGCGGCGACCAGCAGGGCGCGCTTCTGCGCGCTCGCCCGGCGGGCCTGGCGGGCCAGCAGTGCCGGGTCGGCCCGGTCGTCGGCGAGCACGGCGACCGGTCGAGGATCGGCAGCGCGACTGCCACTGGTCTCGGTGACCGCCCGGTACGGGTTCAGCACGCCGGCGCCGTACCCACCGCCGTGGCCCGCGTCGGGAGCCGGATCGGCGGTGGCGATGATCCGTTCGGCGACCTGGGCGGCGGTCAACTCGGGCCGGTACTCGCGCAGCAACGCGGCGGTGGCGGCCACGAACGGCGCGGCATAGCTGGTGCCCTCGACCTGATGATGGCCCGACCCGGGGGCGGCGGTCAGCACGTCGCCGCCCGGCGCGACCAGGTCGACGTACGAACCGGTCTGCGAGAAGGCCGCCCGTCCACCGTCCGCGCCGATCGCTCCCACGCCGAGCACCCCGTCGTAGCCGGCGGGAAACGGTCGGGGATCCCCGCCGTCGTGCAGGTTGCCGGCGGCGGCCACCAGGACCACGTTCCGGTCGACGGCGTACCGCACGGCCGAACGGACTTCCGGGTCGTCCGCGTACAACACGACCGACAGGTTCACCACGTCGGCGTCGTGGTCGACGGCCCACCGGATGGCCTGGGCGAACTCGTCGGCGCTGACCGTGCGCCCCGACTCGCGCCCCTGTACCACCTGCTGCTCACTCACCCGCACCGGCATGATCCGGGCATCCGGTGCCAGGCCGCGGAAGGCGATTCCGGGCTGGGGCACGGCCGCGATGATGCTCGCCACACCGGTGCCGTGCCCGGCGCAGTCCCGACTGCCGTCACCGCCGGGGTCGAGCAGATCGGTGCCGGCCAGCACGCGCCCGGCCAGCTGGGGGTGCACCCGGTCCACCCCCGAGTCGACCACCGCGACGGTCACCCCGGCGCCGGTGGCCAGCGGCGCGAGCCGGGTCGGGTCGTACCGCTGCTGTGGCCACGGCGTGGCCGTGACCGGCTGGACGGGGGCGAGTGGGGTCGCGCACGCCGGTGCCGTCCGGAGCCTGGCGGTGGCGGCGACGGTCGGGAGGACCGCTACGGTCAGCACGCTGACGGCCAGACCTGCGAGGACCGGGCGCGTGATCGATCGGGACATCGACAGCCTCCGTATCGTGTCGGCTCCGGAACGGGATGTTATCGGCTCGCCCGTGCCCCGGCGGACCGCCGACGGCCAGCCATTGTGATCTTGGTACCACCTTGTAGGTTGTACGCGATACCTGTGGCCTGTTCTCGGAAGGGGAGGTGGCCGTGACCGCATGGGAGCCGGCCACGGAGGCCGAGGTGGCGATGCGCGACGCGCTGAGCGCCAACGACCAGGAGCTCTACTTCCGACTCCTGTCCCGCACCGACCTGTTGCTGCCGGTCTCCGCGCCGGCGCAGCCCGGCCAGGCACCACCCGGGTGGGGCACCTGGACCACCGGTGGCCGGACGCACGTGCTGGCCTTCACATCCGCCGCCGCGCTGCGGGTCTGCCTCGGTGAGCACCCCGGCACCAACCGACGAGTTCCCTTCGCCGACCTCGCGGTCGGCTGGCCCAACCAGGAGTGGTGGCTCGCCGTCAACCCGGGTCTGCCGGTCGAGGGCTACCTGCCGGCGTGGTTCGTGTCTCAGCTCTCCCGGGGCGACGTGCGCCTGCCCGGCCGTGCCATGGGTGCCCGCGCTCGGTTGGAGCGGGCCGAGACCCTGGCCCGTACCCGCACCGGCACCCCCGGTCGGGAGGCCGCGCCGGCTGCTGGATCGCCTCCCACGACGGGTGCGACACCGTCCGGCCCCACCCCGGTGCCGCCTGCTCCGGTGCCGCCTGCTCCGGTTCCGGCTGCTCCGGTTCCGGCTGCTCCGGTTCCGGCTGCTCCGGTTCCCCCTGCCGCGGTTCCGCCGGCTCCGGTTCCGCCGGCTCCGGTTCCGCCGGCTCCGGTTCCGCCTGCTCCGGTGCCGCCTCGGAGGGCCGCGTGGGGTTCGGTGTCCCGGGCGGCCGGCGCCCCGCCGGTGCCCGGCCCGGCGTCGCGGACGCCCGGCCCCGTCGAGCCGCCGCGCCGACCCTACGAGGCGGACCTGCCCGCCGCCGGTCAGCGGCACCCGAGCGACCCGCCCCAACCCGGAGCGCCGGGCATCGGCGCACTGCCCCGCAGCGGACGGCCATCCCGGTTCACGCCGTTGGCGCCCGCCGACCGTCCCGGTGCCGGTCCGGCCGACGCCCCCGGGCCGGGCGTGGGCTGGCCGGCTGCGAACCGGCCCAGCGACGCCGACGGCCGGGCAGCGGCCAACGGCAACGGCGGCACCCAGGCCGCTCGGCGCTCCTTCTTCGAACCCACCACGGCCCGGGAACGGGCGTCCGAACCGCCGCTGGGCGGTGGGCGCCCCGCTGACCGGGCGGCTCCGCCGACCCGCTTCGGGCGGGGCAGCCAACCGTTCCCACGCCGCCGTCCGGCCGACGCACCGGCCGAGGAGGCCGCTACCCGGGCCTTCCCGATGACGGACCCGGACGCCACCAGGCCGGTGCGACCGCCGACCGGCGACCTCGGTGCGTTCCGAGGGGTACGCCCACCCGCGCCCGGCGAGGAGATCACCCAGCCCCTGCCACCGCGCCGACCCGCCCCGCTGGCCGAGGAGCCGACCCGCGCCTTCCGGATGACAGGTGAGCAGCCACTGAGCCGGGTGCCGGAGCGGCCCAGCCCGTCGGCGGACGAGACCCAGGCGCTCCCGCACGACCGGCCGAGCCGATTCGGGCCGGTGGAGGAGTTGTCGGCGTCCGTCGCGGAACCGGTCTCCAGCCCGCCCGCGCCGCGCCGCGGCTTCACGCCCATCGTCATCGAGGGCACCGTCATCGAGTCCCGCGACCTCACCGAGCCGGTCGAGACAGGCGGTCTGTTCGACGCGGCCCGGCCGTCCCGCCCCGCCCCGCCGCCGTACGAGCCGGCGCCGTCCGGTCCGGACCTGTTCCGGCCGTCGTCCTTGCGCCCCAGCCCGTCCGGTCCCGCGTCGTTCAACCCCGGTCCGAGTCCGTCGGCGCAGCCCTCCAGCGGCCCGCCGGACGGGGGACACACCCCGGATGACCTCGGCGGCGTCGGCACGGGCGGCGGGCCCACCGACGACCGCGGCGTCCCGGTCAGTGGCGATCGCACCGACGTCGACGGCTCGTCGGTCGGCGTGACCGGCGCGGATCGGGTCGGCGGCGAGAGCGTGACCGTGCACGGCGCCGGGCAGCCGCCGCCCGTCGACGAGCCGGCCCCGGTCGAGTTCGAGCCGGCCAACACCGTCGAGGAGGACCTCCTCGGTGCCGCAGGTGCCGGCAGCACCGACACGTTCCTGTCCACCCTGCTGCTGGCCCGGGTGCTGCTACCGGCCGCCCCGGATTCGCTGCCGGGCAGCCGTCCCGGTGATTCGGGCTTCGTCTGGCGGACGGCGCAGCTCGACGGCGAGACGTACGTGGTGGTCTACACGTCACCGGAGCGCCTCGCCGATCACGTCGAGGGCGACGTGGTCACCGTCCGCGTGAAGTTCGCCCAACTGATCCGGCGCTGGCCCGACGAGGACTGGTCGTTCGCCGTCAACCCGGGCACCCCGGTCGGTGCCAAGCTGCCCGGTGAGCAGATCGTCGCGTTGGCCAACTGGGCCGCCGAGGTGGGGCTCGGTGACGACCTGGAGGTGGACCCGGAGGAACCGCCGGCCGTGGCGGAGCCCACCGCCCGCCCCCGGTACGCGCCAACGGCGGTCGACCCGACCCGACCGACGGTCATGCAGAAGGCGGTCGCACCCAGCCAACTCGCCTACTACCTGGATCGCGGGTATGACCGGGTCTCCGGCTTCGTGCACCGGGCCGGTGAGCTGGCCCACCTGACCACGCCCGCGCAGGTGCACGACGCGCTCGGCCTCAGCTACCCCGGTTCGCCGTTCGCCCGGGACGCCGACGAGATCTACGTGCTGCGCTGGCCGGCGCACCGGCCGAGCCTCTACCGGATCCCCTACGGCGGTCAGAGCGAGCCGGCGATGCGGGCCATGGAGGGGTGGGTCATCGAGCGTCCCCCCTTCCGGGGCAACGGCTTCGCCCCGGGGGAGAGCAGCGACGTGGTGGCGGAGTTCAAGGTGGACAGCGCCCGCCTTCCGCACGGCGCCCAGCTCTGGCGGGTCGGCGCGGACGGCACCGAGCGGGTGATCGCCGAGTTGGACACCGACACGGTGGTCTGGCGACGGGTCGGTGAGGCGTGATGCGCGACGGTTACGTGGCCCGCTGGCAGGGCCAGGAATACCAGGCCAGCCCGGATGGCGACAACATCCGCCTCTACCAGCGAGAGCCGGGCGAGGGCTTCGAGGAGGTCCGCGCCGGCCGCTACGTCCGGGTGCTGCCGACGAGCGAGATCGAGGACCTGGCGTACGTGCGGACCACCTGCACCTGGCAGGGGCAGCCGTTCATCGTGCTCGGTGAGCACGACGCCTGGTTGCGGGTGGAATACACGGGTGGCCGCTGGCCGGTGGCCGAGGCGATGCGGCTGGAGGTCTTCGACTTCGGCGTCTACCAGGGTTGGGCGCCGGCCTCCGAGGTCACCAACCTCCGGGAGCAGCGGGTCTGAGCGGTCAGCTCTTGGCCCAGCGCAGGATTTCGCCGAGCACCAGCTCCGGTGCCTCGAGGTGCGGAAAGTGCCCTACCCCGTCGAGCAGCCGCCACTCGTAGGGGGCGACGACATAGCGACCGGAGCCCAGGGCGGTACGCGGCAGGGAGGCGCTGTCCAGCGCGCCGTGCAGTTGCAGGGTCGGGGTGGCCAGCGGCTTCTGCATGAGGCGGACGAACCGGTAGCCGTGCAGCCGCAGCAGCGAGCGGAACGCCCAGCGGTAACCCTCGAGCGCGCAGAACGCGGCCTGCGGGATGCACATCGCCTCCCGGCACCGCTCGGCGTACGCCTCGAAGTCCGGTCCGGCAACCCAACGTGGCCCACCCCAGCGGCGCAGGATCTCCGCGACGGCCGCCGCGCCGTCCCGGGTCAGTACGTGCTCGTAGCGGGGTAGCTGGAACTTCAACGCGGGGGTGGACGCGGCGAACTGCCCGCGTGGGTCGGCGAAGATGCCGGCACGCAGTCGCAACGGATGTGGTGCCCCCAACACCACGAGGCGGCGAACCAGAGACGGGTGGAAGGAGGCCACCGTCCAGCCCACCATGCCGCCGACACCGCTGCCGACGATCGTCGCCGACCGTTCACCGAGCGCACGGATCAAGCCGGCGATGTCGGCCGCGAGGGTGTAGCCGTCGTACCCCCGGGGTGGTTTGTCGCTGGCGCCGTAGCCACGCAGGTCGACGGCGACCGCCCGGAAGCCGGCGTCGGCGACCGCCGGCAGCATCTGGTGCCACGCCCACCAGTGCTCCGGGAAGCCGTGCAGGAAGAGCACCATCGGCCCGGTGCCGGCCTCGACCACGTGGAACCGGGTGCCGTTTGCGCCGACGAAACGGTGCGTCCACGGCCCCTCGGTGAGGACACAGGACTCGTCGACGACTCCGCCGCGCTGGTCGGTCATGGCAGACAGCCTAGGACCCGGTAGCCGCAGGCGGCCCCGGCGGTCGCGTTGAACAGGGAGAAGCCCGGGTTGTCCCCTACCGGTCCGCCGTCGCGCGCAGCGAGACGGGCCGGCTGGACAAAGGGCGGCGCCCGGGCAGTCAACCTGCCCGGGCGCCGCTGGGTGGTGCGGGATCGTCGGTCAGAAGATCCGGATCTTCATCGAGGTGCCGTCCTGCTCCAGAACCTTGATCTTGACACCGGTCGCGGGGAGCTTGACGCCGTGGTTCGGCAGCTCCTCGTAGAAGTACTTCTTGGTGTCGTCGAACAGGGGCTGCGCAGCCTCACCGCGGATGTACTGCGGCTGGCTGTTGAGGCGCAGGGTGAACGAGTCGGCCTTCTTGAGGCTGAACGGCGCGTCGTAGACCTGGATCCGGGCCCGCCACGGAGCGCCGGTCAGGTTGTAGATCGGCTCCGGGTGCGCGTCGATGTACAGGTTGCGACCCTCACCGGGGTGACCACCCGGGTTGGCCTCGGACACCGGCGCGGTGTTGTTGTCGGAGAACCGGGTGTTCCAGTACGAGATGAGCAGGCCCTCCTGGTACGCGTAGTGGTCCACCCAGTCCGGGCGGGTGTTCGCGTAGCCGAAGAAGTACGGGCCGGTCTTCAGGTACTTGTCGTACGAGACGTACGACCGGTTGCCGGCGATGTAGTAGTTGTCGAACAGCCGGGTGTAGGTCGCACCGACCACCTGGAAGTCCTCCAGGGCCCAGCCGGCGTCGGTCTCGGCGCCGTCGCTGAACACGGTCTGACCGTCGGCGGTCACGGTGATCGCATCACCGAAGAAACCACCCTCGGAGACACCACCGTCGGTGACGTAGTGCAGGCGAACCTGCGCTGCCTTGCCGGCGACCGCGGTCAGCGGGATGTTGATGTCGGCCCAGGCGCCGTTGCTGCTGCCGGAGAGGGCCGGACGGCCGGCGCCGTCGACGCCGATCGGCTGACCGTTGACCGTGCCGTTCAGGTCGATCCAGTTCTGGCCGCCATCGGTCGACGCCTCGAAGTAGAGGTAGTCGTAGTTGGATTCGATGCTGTACTTGCCCTTGAGCGACAGTGCCGCGGAGGACTTGCCGGTGAGGTCGAACGTCCTCGTCATCGAGCTGTCGAGGTCGTCCTCGTTACCGGAGAAGTACTGCTTGGCGCCTTCGGCCGGTGCTCCGTAGTTGAAGGTGTACTCCCGCTTGGGCAGCACCACCACGGCGGCCTGTGCCTTCTCCGAGTTGTACTCCTGTGGACCGAGCTCCACCTTCTTGTCCTGGCCCGCCACGAACACCTTGTAGTCGAGCCAGCCGAGCTGGAGCTTGTTCCACGCGCCGAGGTCGCCGCCCCGGTCGCCGATGCCGACGTCGTTCTTGGCGCCGAGCCGGCTCTGGGCCATCAGGGTCCAGTGCTCGTTGTTGTTGTCCGCGGGTCCGTAGTCGTCCGGCAGGCCCAGGTCGTGGCCGTACTCGTGGTAGAAGACGCTGCGGCCGCCGTTTTCCGGCTGGATCGTGTAGTCGCGGATCCAGACGCCGGTGGTGCCGATCTGGGTGCCGCCGATCCGGTTGTTGGCCGGGCCGACGGGCGAGCTGTTGAACGCCGACCAGCGGTGACTCCAGATCGCGTCCTCACCCTGCTGCGGGTCACCGTCGGCCTGGTCGCCGCCGGAGTGGACGATCTGGAAGTGGTCGATGTAGCCGTCCGACTCGTTGAAGTTGCCGTCGTGGTCGAAGTCGAATCGGTCCCACTGGTCGAACGACTTCATGTCGGCGGCGATCTGCGCGTCCGTCCGGCCCTTGGCCTTCTGGTCGACGACCCACTGGTTGGCGGCGTCGGCGATCAGGTTCCAGGTGTTCGAGCAGACGTTGTCGGCGCAGACGGCCCGGTCGTCGCGCGGGTCGATCGGCTGGCCGGGCAGCGGGTCCGGGATCGGGTCGTCGGAGCGCCCGTAGCGGGCCTCGTTGTACCGGACCTTGACCCAGTCGGTCACCTCACCCTCGACGGTGTAGCGACCCGAGGACTGCGCCTCGTAGTACTGCTTGAGCGACTCGTCGCCCGGGTTGGTGCCGAAGTAGATCTGGCGGAAGTGCTCCGGGCTGAAGTCCGGCTGCCAGATGGTGGAGTTGTCCAGGGCCCGGTTGGGCTCGGGGATCTTGTTGTGCAGCGGCCCCGCGAAGGTCGCCGGCCCGGCGATGTCCGGGTTCATGTCCTTGTCCGGGTAGGACGGGTGCCGCTCGTCACCGAACTCGGCAAGGATCACGAAGATCTTGTCGGTCCGCTCACGCTCAAGCTCGACGTACTGATCCTGGGTGGCCTGAGCGCCGGCGGCGGAGCGGGCGTTGCCATTGGTGGCCGCCTTGCCGATCTCGCCGACCTTGACGACAGTGCTGCCGTTGCGCTCGATCGGCTTGCTACGACCGCTCAGCACGTCGCTGAGACCCTGCTGACGCAGCGCGCGGCGCTTGTCCTCGAGCTTGTCGGGGAGTTCGTCCTTCAGCGCCTGCGGCTCCGCAGCGGCCGGTGCTGCCGGCAGTTTGGGCTGCGGCGCCGCCGAGGCGGACGGACCGTAGAACAGGCCCGTCGCCGTCAGTGAGAGCCCGAGCAGACCCACTGCGACTTTGCGCACGTGGTACCTCCGGTGTGAGGGAACCGGCCCCACGGGGGTACGGGCCGGTGGGAGATCGATCCCACGAGTGGGACCAAGGGTGAACATAGTTACTGCTGGGACACCTGGGAAGACGAACGCGTCGATTTGTTGCAAGATTTTGTTGGGAATGCGTTCCACCGTCACACCCCCAACGCTTCACCAGCCACATTGACCTGCGGCGGGCTGACCGAGCCGGTCCGCAACGACATATCTCGATCAATGTGATCAATGTACGACAGTGGGGCCGGAGGCGTCTCCGCCACCGGCCCCACCAAACCGCTGTTATCGGTTACCGCTCAGCAGATCGTCACTTCTTCGCCGGGGTGACGAAGATCGTCGCGGACGAGTTGTCCTTCGCGGCCTTCTTGATGGTGAGCGACACGCCGTAGTTCACGCCCGCGTCGCCGGGGTTGCCGGTGCCCAGCACGATGGCGCCGCCGCCCAGGGTGACGCCGTAGAACTCCGGCGCCGGGCTGCCGTCCGGGTGGGTGACCCGGGTGGTGTACGGCGCGTTGTTCCGCGACGGAACGACAACCGACGCGTCGTTGTCCCGGGCGTACGCGGCCCCGTCGCGCATCTCGATGCCCGGGTACCAGGTCTTGGCGTCGGTGAAGGACTTCACCGGCGCCTGCGCCTTGAACTTGGTGCAGTACTCGCTGTACGGCTCGTCCGCCGCCTCCAGGCACTCCGTGAAGGGGTACGTCTTCTGGAGCGTGAAGGCCGCGTTGGCCGACTGCGGGCGGCTGGGCAGGTTGTCCGTCACCGACGGGTCCTTCTCGGCCGCCACGCCGGTGCGGCGCAACGGGTCGAAGTGCGAGTCGACGATGAGCAACCCGCCCTTCGCGCCGTAGCTGGGCAGCGCGGTCATCTGCCCGGTGACGTGGTTGACGTCGCCGAGCGCGCTGTCCCGGTACCACACCAGCATGCCCGGCGCGTTGTACGAGATCCGGTCGACCTTCCACGCCTCGTGCGAGTAGATCGTGTCGTACGCGTACTTCAGGCCCTTGTCGAAGCCGTCGAAGTTGCGCCACTCGGCGAGGTAGAACTGCGCGTGGACCTCGGTGCCGCTGGAGACCTTCCAGCCCCCGCCGGTGGTGTCGACGAAGGTGCCGACGGTGGCCGTCCAGCCGTTGGCGCCGCCCTCGACGTCGTCACTCCAGGTGGTGGCGCCGCCGCCGGTGACCGAGAAGTCGTCGACGAACCAGTTGCGCTCCTGGAACGCCTCGTCGGTGGCCTGGCGCAGCCGCAGCTGCACGGTCGTGCCGGCGTACGCCGACAGGTCGACGTAGTCGTGCCGCCAGCCGTCGGTGCTGCCGGTCAGGCCGTACTTCTTGCCGCCGAAGTCGTTCATCCGGCCGTTCGGGTCGGCGTAGCCGTCCGGCGTGGTGACCGCCGTGCCGGCCTCGTCGTACACCTTCTGCTCGGTCCAGGTCGTACCGCCGTCGGTGGAGAGCTCGACGAAGCCGTAGTCCCAGTCCTCCTCGATGATGTAGTTGTTCCACATCCAGAACTTCGAGTCGGCTGCCGCCGGCACGTCGACCGAGCGGCTCAGCTTGACGTCGGCCCACTCCTGGTCGTTGTTGCTGTGCCACATCTTGGTGCCGCTGTGCGGGGTGGCCAGCGTCGTCACCTTGTCCGGCAGGTCGACCTTGATGCCGTCCTCGGAGTCGATCGGCGTACGTGAGGTCTGGCCGAGCTTCACCTCACGTGGGTTCGACCCGGGGCGGATGGTCAGCGGGTCGGCCCAACCGAGCACCCACTTGTCCCAGATGCCCATGTGCGTGGGCAGCGCCTGGAAGATCTCACCCGAGTGCGAGCCCGAGGCCATCAGGTCCCAGAAGTCCACGTCGGAGTCGGCGTTGCCGGACGTGTCGTAGAGGTCCGGCAGGCCCAGGTCGTGGCCGAACTCGTGGGCGAAGACGCCGACGCCGGCGTCCTCCGGCTGCACGATGTAGTTCGACGCCTTCAGGTTGGTGCCCGGGATGGTGTAACCACCGGCGACCGTGGAGGAGTGCGCCCACACGGCGTACACGCCCTGGTCGCCGCCACCGCGGGACTTGCCCTGTCCGGCGTGCACCAGCACGAGGTGGTCGATCACGCCGTCCGGTTCGTAGACGTTGCCGTCACCGTCGCGGTCGGCCTGGTCCTCGATGTCGTAGTCGGCCCACGGGAAGTTCGGGTCCTTCGCGACGAGCGCGTCGATCGCGTCGGTCGCCAGGCGGCCCGCGCCGGCCGGGTTGTCCGGGTGGCCGTTCATCGACTGCTCACGGCCGGGAACCCAGGCGCCGGTCTCGTCCTGGAAGCAGCGGTTGGCCGCGTACCAGCCCTCCGAGTGCGGCACGGTGATCCACGGGCTGGACTGCCCGTCCACCGTGTACGCGTTCTTGGACATCTCCAGGTACATGTTGTGCATGGTGCGTCCGGACAGGTCGATGCCCTTCTTGCCGTCCGGGCCCCGCAGGTCCGTGCGGACCCGCTCGGTGATGCCCTTCTTGCTGTAGAGCATCTTGTTGTAGTGCGACGGCGAGAAGTCCGGCACCCACATCGAGTTGTTGTCCTCGTGCGGGAGCCGCGACGGGTCCGGGATCTTGTTGTGCTTCGGCCCGTTCTGCACGGTGCCGGGCACGCAGGTGCGGTCCTCGAACACCGTCTTTGGCACCATCACGTCGGTGAAGTCGTCGTTGGCCTTGTCGTTGAACTCGACAAGCAGCGTCAACAGCTTCGCCGTCTGCGTGGTCGGCGCCTTCTTGAACTTGCGGGGGTTCTGGCCGGTCTTCAGCGACTTGGCCTCGTCCTTGGCCAGCTGCCGCGCGGTCACCGGGTTGCCCCGAGCGTGCTTCTGGTCGAACTCGCGCGCGGACTGCAGGGCAGGGGTGTAGATGCCACCCTTGCCCTTCACCTCGCGGCCGGTGGTGTCCGGCTGCACCTCGGGCTCGGCGTAGTTGATGTAGTGCTCATCCGCGCCGATCACCGCCCGGGGCGTCGGGGACGCCGACTGGGCTGCCGCGCTGCCGGTCACGGTCAGTGACGTGGCCGCGAGGGCGATGGCGGGCAGCGCGACGAGCAGTCGTCGGCGCGACCCGGTTTGCGGTTTGTGGTTCATACCGCTCCGTTTCTCGGGCATGGGGAGGAGGACGTGGGATTGCCCGACCGTCGATGTGACGAGTGTCGAACTCTTACAACCTGCGTGAACCTAAGTCACAACTGGCCGAAAGGACAGAGGTGGCCGACCGTCTGTAGCCGTTTAGCCGCTATCGGGTCAGCCGACCGACCGATGTGACAGTCGCGCGCCGGTGTGAGTCGTACCCGTAAGAAATGACGGAGGGTGGCGGTCCGCACGGACCGCCACCCTCCGGTGTGTACGCCTGCCGTCAGTCCTCGTCGGACTTCGCCCCGCTCATTCCCGAGGAGATCAGATCCATGACTGAGGAGTCCTGCAACGTGGTCACGTCACCGAGCGACCGGTTCTCCGCGACATCGCGCAGCAACCGGCGCATGATCTTGCCGGAGCGGGTCTTCGGCAGCTCCGCCACCAGCAGGATCTGCCGCGGCTTGGCGATCGGCCCGAGCGTCTTCGACACGTGGTTGCGCAGCTCGGCGATGAGCTGTTCACCGGCGTCGCCGGCGATGTCGGTGCTGCCGCGCGGAATGGCGAACGCGACGATGGCCTGCCCGGTGGTCGGGTCGGTCGCGCCCACCACCGCTGCCTCGGCCACCGCCGGGTGCGACACCAGCGCCGACTCCACCTCGGTGGTGGAGATGTTGTGCCCGGACACCAGCATCACGTCGTCGACCCGGCCGAGCAGCCAGATGTGCCCGTCGTCGTCCTTCTTGGCCCCGTCACCGGCGAAGTACATGCCCTCGAACCGGCTCCAGTAGGTCTCGATGAACCGGTTGTCGTCACCCCAGATGGTGCGCAGCATCGACGGCCACGGCTCGCGCAGCACCAGGTAACCGCCGCCACCGTTCGGCACCGACTGGCCCTGGTCGTCGACCACGTCGGCCACGATGCCCGGCAGCGGGGCCATCGCCGATCCCGGCTTGGTCGCGGTCACCCCCGGCAACGGGGAGATCATGATGGCGCCCGTCTCGGTCTGCCACCAGGTGTCGACGATGGGCAGCGCTCCGCCGCCGATGAACTCCCTGTACCACATCCAGGCCTCGGGGTTGATCGGCTCGCCGACGCTGCCGAGCAGCCGCAGCGACGACAGGTCGTGGCCGGCCGGGATGTCCTCGCCCCACTTCATCATCGTGCGGATCAGCGTCGGAGCGGTGTAGAGGATGCTGACCTTGTACTTCTCGACGATGTCCCAGAACCGGCCCTTGTGCGGGGTGTCCGGGGTGCCCTCGTACATCACCTGCGTGGCACCGTTCGAGAGCGGGCCGTACACGATGTAGGAGTGGCCGGTGACCCAGCCGATGTCGGCGGTGCACCAGTAGACGTCCGTCTCCGGCTTGAGGTCGAAGACCGCGTGCGTCGTGTACGACGCCTGGGTCAGGTAGCCGCCGGTGGTGTGCAGGATGCCCTTCGGGCGGGCCGTGGTGCCGCTGGTGTAGAGGATGAACAGCGGGTGCTCGGCGTCGAACGGCTGCGCGGTGTGCTCGGCCGACGCGGTCTCCACCGTCTCGTGCCACCAGTGGTCCCGCTCCGACCAGGCCACGTCCTCGCCGGTACGGCGGATGACCAGCACGGCCTCCACCGACGGGCAGCTCGCCACCGCCTCGTCCACGGTCGGCTTCAACGCCGACGGCTTCCCCCGCCGGTAGCCGCCATCCGCGGTGATCACCACCTTGGCGCTGGCGTCCTGGATCCGGTTGCTCAGCGAGTCGGCGGAGAAGCCGCCGAAGACCACACTGTGTGCCGCGCCGATCCGGGCGCAGGCCAGCATCGCGACCGCCGCCTCCGGGATCATCGGCAGGTAGATCGCCACCCGGTCGCCGGCCGTCACACCCAGCTCGGTAAGCGTGTTTGCCGCCCGGCAGGTCAGCTCGTGCAGGTCGGCATACGTGAGGGTCCGGGTGTCACCCGGCTCGCCCTCCCAGTGGATGGCGACCTTGTCGCCCCGACCCGCCTCGACGTGCCGGTCCAGGCAGTTGTACGCCACGTTGAGCTGCCCACCGACGAACCACTTCGCGAACGGCGGGTTCGACCAGTCGAGCACCTCGTCCCACTTCTTCGACCAGGCCAGCCGGTCGGCCTGCTTCGCCCAGAAGGCGAGGCGGTCGGTGTCGGCCTCCGCGTACGCGTCGATGGTGACGTTGGCGTGCGCGGCGAGTTCGGCCGGCGGGGGGAACTGGCGCGTCTCGTTCAGCAGATTTGCCAATGCCTCGCTCATGCCGTGACTCCTTCGTCCTCGGGTGACCTGCGTCTCGCTGGGCACGAGGGTAGTCGCGGCTCCTCCGGGCGGCGACCGCTGCCCGCCCCGGTCGCGCCGAGCGGCTCCCGCCGCGCGCCCGACGGCCCGTCGGCATGCGGCGCTTGATCGACACGGGTTTCTTGACGTCGCGGTGTCCAGGCCAGGCGAACCCCCGACGTCAACGAACCCGTGTTGACCTTGCCCGCATCGGGTGTCGGCCTGGCCGGGGCGCCGGGGCGGGTGGTCCGGGTCGCCCTGCGGCCGGGTGCGCCCCGCCGTGCCGGCCCGGGTCGCTAGCGTGGCGGAGTGACCACCGACCCGCTCGCACCCCTGCTCGCGCTCGCCGACATCGCCGCCGCCGTCGAGCGTGCCCGCGAGCGGTTCGACCAGGCGCTCGGGCATCGCGCGCTGCGCCGGCACGGCGGGCAGGTCGCCGCCGAGGTGAGCCTCCGCTCGGCGGTGGCCAGCGCCGCCCTGGAGGGGGCCGGGCACGAACGCGAGGCGGTCCGCGCCGGCACCGTCACCGACCCGGTGCTCCAGGGGGCGCTGCGGGTCGCCGGGGCGCTGCCCGGCCTGAGTGAGCTCTGGCCGAAGGCCCCGCGGCAGGCTCTCGCGAAACTGCACGTGCTCGCCGCCCGGGACATCGTGCCGGAGGCCGAGCTGGGCCGGCCGGTGGCCGACCCCGTGGTCGCCGCCCGGCTGGACGGGCTGGCCGGGCTGGTCGTCGGCGGCAGCACCGTCTCACCGCTGGTGCTCGCCGCCGTGGTCCACGGCGAGTTGCTGAACCTGCGCCCGTTCGCCGGGCCGTCCGGCGTGGTGGCCCGGGGCGCCGCCCGACTGGTGCTGCTCGCCAGCGGGCTCGACCCACGTGGGCTGCTCGCCGTCGACGTCGGTCACCTGGAGCGGGAGCCCGAGTACGTCGGTTCGGCCGGCGCCTTCGCCACCGGCACCCCGGACGGGCTGCGCTCGTGGCTGCGCCACTACCTGGCGGCGATCGAGGTCGGCGCCGACCAGCTCACCGTCATCGGCGACGAGATCCTCGCCGCCGCCTGAGTGGCGGTCACTCCCGCCGTACCGCGCGGTTGACCTTGGCTTGCAGCGCTCGCCGGGCGATCGGCCCCAGGTCGTCGACGATCTCCAGTAGCAGCGCGAGCTGGTCGAGCGCGGCCAACGCCTGGTCGGCGCCCGCCCGGTCCACCCCCTCGTAGAGCTCCAGCCCGATGAACGCGGCCGACACCGCGCGGGCCAGGCCGGGCACGTCGGCCACCTCGACGAACGGTGACCCGGCGAGCAGCCTGCGCAGGACCGCCTCGATCTCGTCCACCCAGAGCTGGAGCGCCGCGGCCGTCGGAGCGGCCATCCGCTGGTCCGCCTGCGCCCCGGCCAGCATCTGGGCCAGAACGGTGACGTTGCCGAGCTGGCGTTCCTCGTCGTGCAGCGCCCGCCCGACGGCGAGCAGCTCGCGCAGCGACCCGGCCGAGGCCAACCGTGGCGACCAGTGCTGGACCCGCGCGGCCGTGCTGGTCCGGCAGGCCGCCGCGAGCAGGTCGTCGACAGTGCCGAAGTGGTAGAAGACGAGCGCCTGGTTCACCCCGGCGGCGGCGGCGATGGTACGGGCGGAGACGCCGGCGATGCCGTGCTCCCGGATGGCGGCGATGGTGCCGTCGAGGAGGCGTTGTTTGGTGTCGGACATGGCTCTCCTCGCGGGCGGGCCGGGTGCGGCGGTGCGATCATCGCATCGGTGACCAGTTGGGCGAGCCAGGCGAGGCCGGGCAGTCGTAGGGTCCAGCCCAGCACCGCCCAGCCGAGATGGACGTGTTCGAGTCCGCGGGCGACGGCGGCCACCCCCCGTTCCACGTGACCGTCGCCGCCCACGTACTCCGCCCGCCACAGCACGTGCTCGTGCTCCCGAGCGGGCCGGATCCGCAGCCCGACCGGGTGCCGGCGGGCCAGCATCCGCCAGGTGGCCGCGCAGGGCCCGCAGTCGTCGTCCAGCCAGAGCGCCGCCGGTGGCCCGACCGAGTACGGCCGCCAGCGAGGCCACCAGTCGCGCACCTGCTCCCGGTACGACCGCCAGGAGTCGCCGTGGCGCACCCGTAGATCGTGCTGCTCGTGCGGCCCGGCCACCGCCGCCCCGAATGCTCCCGTCGACAGTGCCGTCAGGGCCAGGGTGACGCTCCGGGTGGCCACGGCGGTGCACAGCAGCACCACCACCGCGCTGAGCTGCATCGGGTTGGCCAGGTAGGCGTACGGGCCGGTGGTGACCAGGCGACGCGGCGGGTCCCACGGGTACGGCGTGCCACCGCCCCGGACGGCGAACTCGGCGACGGCAGCCAACGCCGGCGTGGCCGCCAGCAGGGTCAGTTGCGCCACCACCAGCAGCCCGGTGCGGTTCAGCCCGGTCAGCCCCGCCCACGACCCGTCGCCGAACTCGAAGGCCAGGGTGGGCACGAACCAGAGCAGCAGGGCGGCGAACACGCCGACCTGCAGGAGCGTCCGCGTGCCGAGGTGCCGGCGATCGGCGCAGAATCGACCGAGCAGTTGGGCGGGTAGGGCCACCACGAGCAGCCCGATCACCTCCCCGACGAGCCAGTGCGGCCCGAGGTGGACCAGCGGGTGCAGCGCCGGCATCGCGACCGCGTCGACCCAGAGCAGCAGACCCAGCGCGACCGGCAGCGGCAGCACCCGGCGCAGCAGCACCGGCAACGGACCCCAGAGGACGGCCCAGCCGATCCACAGGTCCACCGGCATCCCCCGGAACGCGCCGTCGACCGGCGCGAACGCGTACCAGCCGGTCCGGCGGGCGACCTCGTGCAGCGCGGCGATGCCGATCCCGGCGGCGACGAACGCCAACAGCCCCGCGGCCCGCGAGGCCCGGTCCCGCACCCGGCCACCGACGGCGAGCACGGCGACAAGCGGCAGCGCCAGGCTCAGCCAGCGGGCGACTGTCACTCCAACGCCAGCATGTCGAGCAGGTGCCCGGCCCCGGCGCCGAGCAGCACCTGCTGCACCGGCCCGAAGTACCAGGACGGGTCCAGGCCCCGGGCGTAGTCGACCCGGACCCGCACCTCGGTGTGCCCCGGATCGATCGCCCGCCAACGCAGCTCCGCGTGCCGCCAGGTGAACCAGCGCGCGGTGATGGAGCTGTCCTCGACGAAGCGGAAGCCGATCCGCCCCGGTGCGACGTCGTCCACCTCGGCGAGCAGGTGGCCCCCGGGGCCGTGCGCGCTGCCGTGGTAGCCGAACATCCACCTGTCGCCGAGGTTGAGCCCGTCGCCACTGACCTGCCCCGGAGTGGGTACGCCCAGCAGCCGCAGCGGCGCGGAACGGACGGCGGTCGGGCGGGGGCCGGCGGCGAGGTGCTCGGCCACCCGGTCGATGGGGAGCCCGACGACCCTGGTCACCTCCACCGTCTGCTCGGGGTCGACCCGGCCGGCGATGCCGCTGCCTTCCAGACCCGGCAGGAGCAGCAGCGGCACGGCCGCGAACACGTACGGCCGGTTGGCCTTCCGGAGAGCGTGGATCAGCGCGGTGGTGCCGTGCGCCACGGCGTAGACGAGCGGGGCGGCGAGGAGGACGCAGATCGCACCCTCGTGCAGCATCACCGCCGCCAGCAGCAGGGCCATCGTGGTGGCCGTGAAGACCCTGCCGTGGGTCGTCTGGCGGGGGGTGAGCGCGAGGGCGGCGGCCAGCAGCACCGGGAGCGCCACGAAGAGTGCGGCGCTGTCGGCCCGGCCCTGATTGACCACCCCGATGAAGACGACCAGCCCGAAGAGCGTGATCAAGCCGGCCAGGACCCAGTTGGCGGCCGTCCGCTCGGCCGGCTCTTCCTCGTCGTCGTGGATCATGTGTGACCTCCCCGTTTGAGCGTTCGCTCAAACGGAGCATACGACTGTTTGAGCGAACGCTCAAACAGGTTGTCGGGCAGAGGCGGGCACGGTGCGGGTGACGACGACGGCGCTCACCGTCACGTCGGCGACACGTGCCGACGCGAGGGAAACCGCGGGAAGGGTCGCGCAGCCGGGACCGGTCAGGCGGTCGCGGCGGCGCGGGTCCGGCGATGCCGGCCGTACCAGGCGATACCGATGGCCACGCCAACCCCGACCCCCAGGGCCGCGGCGGCCACCGGGACGGCGGGTCGTTCCCGCAGGCGGCGGCCCAGCGGGATCGGGTGCCGGAACTCCAGCACCGGCCAGGCGTTCTCCGCGGCCAGCTTGCGCAACTGCCGGTCCGGGTTGACCACACTCGGGTGACCGACACACTCCAACAGCGGACGATCGCTGTACGAGTCGGAGTAGGCGTACGAGTCGGCCAGGTCGTAACCCCGGGCGGCGGCCAACTCGCCGACCGCCTCGACCTTGCTCGGACCGGCCGCGTAGAACTCGACCTCGCCGCTGTACCGGCCGTCCCGAACCGTCATCCGGGTGGCGATCACGTCGGTGACCCCGAGCAGCTCGCCGATCGGCCGGACCATCTCCTCGCCCGACGCCGACACCAGCACCACGTCCCGCCCGGCGGCCTGGTGCTCCGCGATCAGGACAGCGGCTTCGGCGTACACGTAGGGGTTGATCAGCTCATGCAGCGTCTCCGCGACGATCTGGCGGACCTGCTCCACCTGCCAGCCCTTGCAGAGCGCAGCCAGGTAGTCCCGTGTTCGGGCCATGGTCTGCTCGTCGGTGCCGCCCAGCCGGAACATCAGCTGCGCGTACGCCGACTTGACCACGTCCCGCCGGGTGATCAGCCCGTCCCGGTAGAACGGCCGACCGAACGCCAGGGCGCTCGACTTGGCGATGACGGTCTTGTCCAGATCGAAGAAAGCGGCACTTCGGCCCACGGCGCGAAAGTCTAGCCGGATGGTCTATCGTCGGCGGGTGCCCGGGGTCAGGCCACCCGTCAGACCTGCGGGCTGACACCACAAATCCCGCTCTGCGTGATCACGCTCACACTCCGCAAGGAGATTTTCGCACTGAGTGGGGTCGGCACCACTCGACGTGACGGGTCCGCTCAGGCAGACTTGTCCGTACGACGAGCTTTCACATCCCCGAAACAGGCAAAGACCCTCAGCGGTTGCACCCCCCGTGGCCGCTGAGTGGTTCGGCTCGACCCCCCCGGAGCCGAACCTTCGACGACCCCCGTCTCCCCCCGACGGGGGTCGTCCCTTTCTGGGGAGCGCTCCCGGCCAGGTGATGGTGTGTCTCCCGGGTCAGCCGGGCGAGGCGACGGGCGGAAAGTCAGCGAATAGGCAGCGAAGGCCGGCCGGAACCGTCGGCGTGGGCCGGTCCAGCGCCGTCGACGCCTTCTCGCGCCCAACCACCTGCTGCACTACGTTGACCGGCACTCCGTCCGTCACCAGTTGCTGAAATTCTGTCCACCGCTCTGCGTTGGCCATCTGGCTCGATCGCGGGCAGCGTTGCCCCCCTCCGCCCGGCGTGGCCTGGGGGCGCGGGGAGTGTGCGCGCGGCGGCGGGAGCAGTAGCCGGAGTGATCAATCGCAGCCCGGTGCGCTGCACGAAGATCTCTCGCCGTTCGACGGCGTTGCCCGCGCGGTCGATCGAGTAGCCGGTGAGCCAGACCCAGCCGTCGTACGTCGGCCGGTCGCAGACTTTGATGACTCGAAAGATCAGCGAGCGATCCCCGCCGAACTGCACCGACGCACCGCTGCCGATGTGCAGAACGTCGCCCGGCTTCGGATCCATCACCGCCCGCCCTCGATCAGTGGATGGGCACCGGAGCAGGCGGGCTGTGGCCACGGCCGACACCGCGAATCGCCTGCCTGCACCTGCTCCGGTGCCCTGTTCAGGACGCAGCCGCTACAGATCGGCGCAGGCACGAGCGACGTGGTGTCGTTTTTGACGCATGCATCTCAACGGTCAGTACATGCACAATTGCGGTGGGTGAGGCATCCATGGTGGAGATAGAACACCCGGTTGTGGAGACCGATCGAGGACCGAATCAGCACCTCTGGCGGACCTCGGGCGGACACCATGAGGACCTGCGTTGTGTTCAGGACCTCGCGCAGGTGAGCGTGGAGATAGCCCATCAGGAAGGCGTCGACGATGGCCCGAGACCGCCACGATCCCCGCACCGTCCTGGAGTACCTGATCCAGTGCAGCGACCGTACGTACGAGGAACTGGCCGACGAGTTCAGCCGCATGGACTCCCGCGCGGCGATCAGCGCGCGGCACCTCGGGCGGTTGGCCCGTGGCGAGCGGGACCTGGCCTCATCAAACCCCGCCACCCGGCGGGCGTTACAGGCCATGTTCGGCAGGCCGGTCGATGAGTTGCAGCGCCCCTGGGCATCCCACCAGTTCACCCCTGCGCCGGCCCGACACGTCATCGTCGAGCCCACCGGCGCCGGCCCGGAAAGGAACCTCCTCGCCATGGCCGCACAACGTGCCCGCCAGTACGCAATGCTCGCCGCCGAAGCCACTTCCCCGGCAGCCATCGACCAGCTCACCGAGGACGTTCAGCGCCTCGCCCTGGCCTACCCGCAGCGACCGGTCAGCCAGATCCTGCCGGACCTGGCCGAAACTCAGGACACCCTGTTCACGCTGCTCGAACGTCGCCAACAGCCGACCCAGTCGCGTGACCTGCACTTCCTCGCCGGCATCACGAGCGGCCTACTCGCCAAGGTCTCGCACGACATGGCCGACCCCCACTCGGCCATGCTGCAAGCCCGAACCGCCGTCCTCTGCGCCGACCAGTCCGGTCACTCCGGGCTGCAAGCCTGGCTCCGCGGACTTCAATCGCTGGTCGCCTACTGGGCCGGCCGGTATGCCGAGGCCGTCCGTTACGCCGAGGCGGGACGCGAGTATGCGACCCAAGCAGGCGGCACTTCCGCCGTCTGGTTGCCCGTCAGCGCTGCACGCGCCTACGCCGCACTCGGGAACGCGGAACAGGCCAAGGCCGCCATCACGGAGGCGGAGAGCACCTGGTCCCGGGTGCGCCCCGACGAGATGGACGAGATCGGCGGCATCTGCACCTTCAACCAGCCCCGCACGCTCTACTACGCCAGCGACGCCCTCGCCTGGCTGCCCGGGGAAGCCCAGGCCACCGAGCGCTACGCCCTGCGTGCCGTCCAGGCATACTCCGACCGCTACGACCCGGCGTGGGCCTTCGGCGACCAGGCCGGCTCCCACACGAACCTCGCCATTGCCCGCGTCGCCAGCGGAGAGCTCGACGCCGCCACTGATGCCCTCGTCCCTGTGCTCGATCTTCCCGCCGATCAGCGCATCAATGGCGTCATCCACTCGGTCCGTCGTGTCCACCAGGCCATCACGCGTGCCGGCCACGCCAATGACGCCCGTGACCTCATCGATGGCATCGAGCACTTCACGCACACGCCTGCCAACGCCCTTCCTCGATAAGGCACCATCAGCACATGTACCCGATTGCCATCTCCGGCCGCGTCATCACTCTTCGCGAACTGCGACCCGATGACGCGGCCGACGCTTTGGCGATCGTTGGAGACGACCGGGTCACGCAGTGGCTCTCGTTCGACAGCCGCGACCAGGCCGCCACTGTCGCCATGGTTGAGGGAGCGGTAAGCCGTGCGCAGCTCCACCCGCGCACTGAGTACTACCTAGCCGTCGCTGACAACTCAGATCGGATGATCGGCTTCGCCCGCCTCGGACTCACTGGGCACCAGGCCGCCAAGCTCGGTTACGCCATCGGAGCGGAACACTGGGGCCACGGCTACGCCACCGATGCAGGCCGCACCATCGTCGACTACGGCTTTCGAGAGCTGAAGCTTCACCGCGTCACCGCAGCCATCGGCCCCGACAACGCCGCATCCATCGCCATTGCCCAGCAGCTCGGCATGCAGTACGAAGGCCGGCTACGCGACCACGTCTTCACCAACGGCGCCTGGCGCGACTCCCAGCTCTACTCGATCCTCGCCCCAGAGTGGAACGACACCGCCGGCTGAGTGGACCAGGTCGCTCAGTACGAGCGCGAGCAGTTCTGATCATCGCGGCGGTACGATCGCCGCCATGCGCGAGGCCGACACGCCGCCGCAGGAACCCGCCGACCATCTTCGCGCCCGCGCCGAACTCACACCTCGCCAGCAGGCGGCTGCAATCCGAGCCGCGGCCGCCGAGGTGCGCTGGCGTGTGCAGGAGTGGCGCCACTCGCCCGGCTGGCAAGACACACCGACGAACGCATACCGGTATCAGGTGACCGTGGTCGCAGTGGCGGCGTTTGACGCACTGCCCGAGCCGGCAACTGACCAGGAACTCCGGGCTGGTCGATGCCGTCCGACCCCTACTTGCTGAGTGGCGATCGAGTCGGCCTGGCCCTGAACAGCAGATCTTTGTCGCGTCGAACGACTCCACAAAGCGTGCGGTTAGCACCGAACGCGCTGAGTTTCTGTAGGTCTTCAAGGCGGCCCGAGGCGGGCCGCACGCGCCGCCGCCTGGGCGCCCGTCCGTCGCTCCGCTGGCGCTCCGACTCCGCCACGCAACACGCCCGGCGGCTGGCGCGGAAAGCGGGAAGCCCAAGGGGCCGCCGCAGAACGACAGGCCGTTGACCGGAGGGATGGTGGGCCGGCAGCCGGCGGGGCCGCGCGGCGATGAGCCCGCGCGGTGTAGGGGAGCGCGCGCCGGCCGCGTCGGCGAGCCGGCGGAGGTTGCGGGGTCGCGGTTAGAGCGCCTCCGGCGGGGGCGCTCCGGCTCCAGGATGACCGGGGCTTCGCCGGCAGGTCACGGTCCGTGGGTGGTTGCGGAAGGGCATCGGGAGAATGCCCGATGCCTGCGGGGCTCGATAGGGTGGCATGATCCATTACGCTGGCCGCCATGGTAGATCCATTGACTGTAGCCACGGAGATGATCCGCGCAAACAAGGTCCTCCGCTCTCTGGCTGGCCAAGAAATTGACACCATCACGATCAATTCGCTCGATGCAGAAGACGCGCCCTTCTTGGCGCTGGTAATCTCGAAGCTCTCCCCCATGATCGGCAACCTGCTAGAGCGCAAGATCATCCACATTCTCGATCGGGAGGTGGATCATGGCATGCGTTGGGTGCGGCAGGATCCTGGATTTCCCGATGCCTTGCTAGTCGACGGCCTAGGAAACAGCGCCGAAGCTGGGTACGAGGTTAAGGCCTGGTATGCGCTGTCCACTGAATTAACCGGTCGTTTCAGGGAGTCGCTAAATCTACTGGCCCCTCGAAATGTTCGGGTAGTTATTGTTGCATGGTGCATGAGTCACGTTGTCTACGGGGTTCCGCAGATTATCGACGTAATGACCGTCGGTGGTGCAGAGGTGGCCTCCAGTCGAGATGTCCACTACTGGAATCCGCCGTCCTACCTCACTGTCGAGCCGGGTGATACCACTCTTCGCACGCGTAACCTGCAGCAAACCAATGTTAACGGGTATCGGCTCCAAGACGTGACGGACACCCAGGAAATAGAGGCGCTTGCACTCGTAGCGGAAAGGGGTGGACGCAGGCTCCTACCCTCGTCGCCAGACGCGCAACTATTGGCGCAGCAACTAATGGCCAACTACCCGTACCGCCTGGATACCAACTTCGCCAAGATTGACCGCGTTGACAATCCAAATATCGAACAATTTAAAGCCGACGTGCTTAATCGGCGCATGCGGGACAAGACGATGAAACAATGGGTGCAACTATTGAAGGGTCTGAGCTCCGAAAGAGCAAGCGTGCGCGAGCACTGCGAAGAAGTCATGAAGGCTATCTACGACGGGCTCTGATCAAACCTCGATAGGCGGAAAAAGGGCCTCCTCGCCGCTGGCGAGACGAACGGCCGCTTCGAGGCGCTCTGCGGCTAGCTCCCCGAAGTGCGGATCGATCTCTGCAGCATATCCATGCCGCCCGAGTTCGGCAGCAGCGACAGTCGCTGAGCAGAGGCCGCCGAAAGGTTCCCAAACTACGTCTTCAGGGCTAGTGCAGGCGTTGATGATTCTCCTCATGAAGGCGAGCGGCTTCTGATTTAGGTGGGAGCTAGCGAGCTTCGTCGGCTTGTAGACGCGGGGAGCTGCGCGCTTCATTGATCCCTTGAATCGCTCGGCTCCTCGCAACGCCGGCAGGTCCCAAACGTTGGTCACGCCATGCTCGTGGTTCCAGACGGAACGCAGCTGGCTCCACTCCTTGGCAGTCACTGGATCTACTCCGTTCAAGGAGTAGTAGGGGCGACCTTCGGGGCGGCCGTACTCGTTCGCGTAGACGACCAGCTTCTCCATAATCTCGGCGGGGGGCCAGTACCACAACCACCCTTGATCGAAGTACTTGCGAGTCGCTGCATCCTTTACGCCGCAGGCCTCGTTTGCCCTCTTTGCCGGAAGGCCGCTTCGCTTCCACTCAGCCACGAGCCACTTCTTGGCGTGGACCAGGTCGTCGCCGCCGGGCGTTAGGGGGAACCTCGGCTCTCGGGTATAGAAGACGCAGACCTCGGTGACTACGGGGAACCGCCGGATCGTCTTTCCGTTCACATTGCCGGCAACGTGCCCAACGCCCTTGTTCCAGATGTTAACGAACTCGTACTTCCAGCCATTTTCGATTAGGACGGGGTGGACGTGCGCCCAGCCCACCTCAGTATTCCAAAACCACAGCGTCGTGGCCATCGATGCCCTGCGACTCCACGCCTCGATATGCGGTCGATACCAGTCGGCCAGCGAGGCAGGCGTGCGAGGGTCACCCGGGAATCCGCCAACCCCATACGCGCCATCGCTAACGATGGTGGAGGGCGTCGGCCACTGCTCGTAGATTGAAAGAACATCTCCCGTATTGAGCGTGTACCTGCCCGGTTCTGTCACGCTGACCTCCTCGCGGCATGTTGGTTGTAGCGGCTGACGGTACCTGCCGGGTCCCTAGTGGCTGAGAGGGCCAGCAGGTGACACGAAGAGTGAACTAGCGACTTCGCTAGGTTGCAGGGCTTGCGAACTTGCTGGCTCCGCGGCTGCGTTGGTGGCATCGATGACACGCTACTTAGCAAGTCCTCTCAGCGTGTTCACCACGCCGCGTTCGACCGTCACTAGGTCGCTCGGTCGGCTGGCCACCGCAGTGGGCTCGGGCTTCGTCTCCGTTACCCGCACGAAGATGTGACCCGTGCTGCTGCGGTTGAGCACCTCCGTTACCTCAAGCCGTCGGTCGTAGCCCGCGATCTTGAGGGAGCCGTCCTCGTAGAGCAGCACCCACATGCCGTTAGGTAGCACGACGCGTTGGGCCGGACGATGTGCACCCTTCGCCATGTCAGCTCCTTGTACATAGCCACAGCAGCTATGGACAAAAATATTGGATTGAGCGGTCACGGGCAAGTCTGCGTTGAGGTCGACGCCCTGGCCTGCGGCTTGCTCAACGGCATGCGGCCGGTGCAGCGAAAGGGGGAGCGGGTCCGCCGGCTGTCAACCGGATGAGGTCGCGAAGCTGCGTGACGACGCCAGACGAGGCCACAGGGCATTGGGCGAGGCGTCAGGTGTCGAGGCAGCGAGAAGGCAGCACCAGAGTTGGTGCGGGCTGGACCTGGGCGTCAACCAACGAGGCCCGGCACCTGCTCGTCGACGCGGGTTGCCATCAGCTGGCAGCAGTCAACAAGCCGAAACCGCATCCCTCCGACGGGGGTCGTCCCTTTCCGGTGAGCGCTCCCGGCCAGGTGAATGCGGGTGTCCCGGGTCGGCCGAGCGAGGCGGCGGGGAAAATCAGCGAGGATTGGCCGGACCCGCCCATCTGGTCCGGCCACGCCGCCATCCATCGGCCCGGCGCTACCTCGGTGACCCACTAACCAGAGAGGTAGATGGTCACGGGACCGCACCGTCGGGCGGGAACTTGCTCGCGCGTACCAAAATTTGCGCCTGCGGACCACGGCGGCCGGACGGATCAAGCCGAATTCCCTCGACCCAGATCCACTCAACCTCTGGGGGACGGTGAGCCACCAGCCGAATACCGGTCACCCACAGCGTCACCGACCCGTCCGATGGCAGAAGTCGATCGGCCGTGTCGATCTCCAGTACCGCGCCGAGTCGTATCCGAACGTCAAACACCGCGTCTCCTCATCACCGGCGCCACGTTGCGAGGCGGTGCGCTGTCGGTCTTGCCCGGCTGGATCTGAAGGCCGGCGATCTGCACGAAGACCTCCCGCCGGGCCAGCGCCTTGCCGCTCGATGGATTGATGGAGTAACCGGTGAGCCATACCCAGCCGTGATACGTCGGCTTGTCGCAGACCGAGGTCACCCGCAGCCACAGCGCTCGATCGCCGCCGAACTGCACCGACGTCCGGCCGTCGATCAGCACCAGGTCGCCCGGAACGGGGACACCCGGCCGGCGCGGCGTCGGTGTGCGAAGCGCCGAGGCGGGCGGGCCATCCACGAGCCGTCGATCGTGGCGCGGCCCCACACCACTTCGACCCGCCTCCGAAGAACGATGACCGCTGATATGCACGTTCCCGATCGTCTGGCTGCCCCTCGCCGTCGCCAGCGCCGCAAACGGCACACCGTTCGCGGCGGCGAAGGTGGCAGGCGTAGGCCGCGACACCGAGCGCCGCGGCCCCACTGATCCTCGACGTCGGCTGGACCGACCAGCTCGGCCGACCGGCGACCGCGGGGCCGCTCCCGAACGGAGCGTCCCCGTCGCCGTCTCGAGCAGATTCGTGCGGTGGCGGACAGGCCGCGCGCGTAGCAGATCAACTGTCGCGGCGGGCGTTGTCCACAGCCCCCGAGGTTGTCCACAGATGGGCGCGGTCGGGCGGCCTGCCGTGCGGTTTCCGAGCAAGGTCGGCGACATACCAGAGCCCGACCGCTGGAGGCCGCGATGCCATCCCGTACCTCGGTTCCGCCGATCCGCCCGCTCCCGCTGGTGGTCACCGGCGACGACGATCTGCTCGATGATCTGCTCCGGCTCGCCGCCGCTGGCGGGACCGAGGTGGAGTTGGCCCGCGACCCGGCCGCCGCCCGTACTCGTTGGCAGCCCGCTCCGTTGGTGTTGCTCGGCGCCGATCAGGCGCAGTCGTGTCTGCGTGCCCGGTTGCCGCAGCGGTCCCGGCTGGTGCTGGTCGGCCGGGTCGGTCAGCTCGACCCCGGCTGGCAGACCGCCGAACTGATCGGGGCCGAGCACGTCGCCATCCTGCCCACCGCGGAGCCGTGGCTGGTGGATCGGTTCGCCGAACAAGGTCCGGACCGCCCGAACGGTGTCGGCGCCCGGATCGTCGCGGTGTTCGGCGGCCGGGGCGGCGCCGGGGCGAGCGTGCTCGCTGGTGGCCTCGCCGTGACTGCCGCTCGAGCCCGGTTGCGCACGCTGCTTGTCGACGCTGACCCGCTCGGGGGTGGCCTCGACCTCGTGCTGGGCTGGGAGCAGTTGGAGGGGCTGCGCTGGCCGTCACTCACCAGCGCCGACGGGCGCGTGGACGCCCCGGCGTTGGTGCAGGCCCTGCCCAACCGGGGTGACCTGGTGGTGCTCTCCTGGGACCGCGGCGAGATGCTGGCGCTGCCGGCGGCGGCGATGGCGGCGACCATCGACGCCGCCCGGCGCGGTCGGGACTTCGTGGTGGCCGATGTCCCCCGACAGTTGGACGACGCCGCGGTGGTGGCGTTGCAGGCGGCTGACCAAGCGTTCGTCGTCGTCCCCGCCGAGTTGCGTGCCACCGCCGCGGCCGCTCGGGTGGTGGCCGCGGCTGCCCCGCACTGCGCCGCGCTCTCGGTGGTGGTGCGCGGACCCGCTCCCGGCCGACTTCGTGCCACCGAGGTGGCACGGGCTCTGGGCCTGCCGTTGGCTGGCGCGCTGCGCCCCGAGCCGGGGCTGTGCCGCGGACTGGAACGAGGCGAGGCGCCGGCCGCTGCGGGGAAAGGCCCGCTGGCCGCACTCTGCCAGCGGATCGTCACCGACCTCACCGGTGTCCCGGCGACGGGTGCGGCATGACCGGCCGGTCGCAGGACGGCACCCTGGCCGCCCGGGTGCGGCAACGGATCGCCGCTGCCACCACCCCGGTGACGGCGGCGGCGATCGTCTCCGCGGTACGGGCCGAGCCAACCGCTGCGGTGCTCGGCGACAACGCCGTGCTGCGGATCGCCGACCGGGTGCACGACGATCTCGTGGGTGCCGGGCCGTTGGCCCCACTGCTCGCCGACCCGGAGGTCACCGACGTCCTCGTCAACGGGACCCGGGTCTGGGTCGATCGTGGTTCGGGGTTGCAGCAGGTCGCGGTCCCGTTCGGCTCGATCGAGGACGTCCGCCGGTTGGCGCAGCGCCTGATCGCCAGCGCCGGCCGTCGGCTCGATGACGGCTCCCCGTACGCCGACGCCCGGCTCCCCGACGGCACCCGACTGCACGCCGTGCTGCCACCCGTCGCGACCGAGGGTCCCTACCTGTCCCTGCGGACCTTCCGGCACCGGCCGTTCAGTCTCGACGAACTGGTCCGCCACGGGACCGTGCCTCGACCGGTGGCGCCGCTGCTCGCGGCCATCGTGGCTGCCCGTCTGGCGTACCTGGTCAGCGGGGGAACCGGGTCGGGCAAGACGACCCTGCTCAACACGCTGTTGGGGATGGTGCCAGCCACCGAGCGGATCGTGCTTGTGGAAGACGCCGCCGAGCTGCGTCCGGGGCACCCACACGTGGTCGGGCTTCAGGCGCGTACCGCCAATGTGGAGGGATCGGGCACCGTCAGCCTCGGGGACCTGGTCCGGCAGGCGTTGCGGATGCGTCCGGACCGCCTGGTGGTCGGGGAGTGCCGCGGCGGGGAGGTGGTCGACCTGCTTGCGGCGCTCAACACCGGCCACGACGGGGGAGCTGGCACCTTGCACGCCAACTCCCCGTCCGACGTACCCGCCCGGCTGGAGGCGCTGGGCATGCTGGGTGGCCTGCCGCGCGCCGCGCTGCACGCCCAGGTGGCCGCCGCGTTGCAGGTGCTGTTCCAGGTGCGGCGCGGCGACCGGGGACGCGTTCTGGAGTCGATCTGCCTGCTCCTGCCCGACGGACCGGAACGGTTGGTCACCGTGGTGCCCGCCTGGGTACGCGGCAGTGGTCTCGGGTTGGCTGCCCGCGCGCTGGGGGCGCTGCTCCGCGAACGCGGGGTAGCGGTGCCGCCGATCCTCAGCGAGCCGTGGCCGGGTTCGGCAGGCCCGGCATGACCGGCGCGACGGTGCTGGTGGGGACGTTGCTGCTGGTCGCCGCGGTCCTGGTGGCATGGCCCGTGCACAGCATCCGGGCCCGCCGACGTCGGGTGTTGACGACGGGACGGCGAAGCGGCGGCACCGATCCCAACGACGCGCTCGTGGAGTGGATCCGGGAACTCGGCCGCACGCCGGACGGCCCGGTCGACGGGCCGGGCGACCCGCTGACCCCGGGTGGCCCGGTCAGCGTTCCGTGCCGGCCGAGGACCAGTGCGAGTCGGGGCGGGAGGCCTACCGCGCTCGGCTGGCCCAGCCGGGACGTCACCGGCAGCGCGGTCCGGCCCGGGGCGACGGGCGGGTCGTTGGGCAGCGCCCGTCCCGTCGGCCCGACACGTCCCCCAACCCGTCGGGATCCCCGACGTCCGGCCGGCGCAACTGGGCACGAGGCCAGGATTCCGGACGCCGAAGGGCGGGGTGGCACATCCGTGGCCGAGATGACGATCGGCGGCGGCGAGGCGGGGTTAAGCCGTCCGGACGGCGGTTCCGACGCGGCGACGACAGGTGGGTGTGGCGACCTGGCGGACATTCCGGGCGCTGCGTTGGCCAAGAAAGGCG
The DNA here is from genome assembly GCF_042872705.1 of Micromonospora sp. NPDC005203. Taxonomy (NCBI): domain Bacteria; kingdom Bacillati; phylum Actinomycetota; class Actinomycetes; order Micromonosporales; family Micromonosporaceae; genus Micromonospora; species Micromonospora sp. NPDC005203. Next base: position 274,097 of record NZ_JBIAKV010000001.1, read on the forward strand.
GGGGTGTCGTCCGCCGGGCCGACCGGTTCGTCGGGTCGGCCGATGTCTCGACCGTGGCGGCGCGGGGACGGGTTCGGTGGTCGTCGAGGCGGATGTTGCCGCTGTTCGGGCTGCTGGTTGGTGGTGTCGGTGCCGTGGTCGGCGGCCCGGTCGCAGCGGTCGCGTTGGGTGGGTACGCCGCGCTGACCGGGCGGGCGGTGCTGCGCTGGCGAGTGAACCGGGGTGCCGAGCGACGGCGGCGACGTGGGCTGGACCAACTGTGTGGCCTCGCGGCGGACCTCCGGGCCGGTCTGCCCGTGCAGCATGCGATCGAGGCCGCCACCGATGGGTGGGACGGGTCCGAGCGGCTGCGTCAGCTGACGGCGGCTGCGGTGCGGCTGGCCGACCGAACCGGCGCGCCGCTGGCGGACCTCGTCGAGCGGATCGAGGCCGACGCTCGGGCGACCGACCGAGGGCTGGCTGCCGCGGCGGCCCAGGCGGCCGGTGCCCGGGCCACAGCCTGGTTGTTGGCCGCGTTGCCGGTGGGCGGGATTCTGCTCGGGTACGGGATCGGCGTCGACCCGGTGGCGGTGCTGCTGCACAGCAGGGTCGGCGGCGTCTGTGCGGTTGTCGCGGTTGCCCTGCAGGTCGTGGGCCTCCTCTGGACGGAACGGCTGGGCGCGACGCCGGGGCGGGCCGGATGATGTCGCGAGGTCTGACAAGCCGGCGCGGCCCCGGCGGTGGGTGGCGGCCGGACGCGATCCGCCTCGCCGCGGCGCTGGGTGGGCTGGCCGTCGCCGTGGTCGCCGAGGGCTGGCTGGGGCTGCTCGGTGCGGTCCCGACCGCGTGGCTGTTGGACTCTCTGCTGCGGCGGATCGAGTCACCGGGCGTGCGCACGCGGCGGCTTCAGGAGGCCGCTGACCTACCGCTCGCGGTCGACCTGCTGGCAGCCGCGATGCGGGCGGGCGCTCCGGTGGATCGCTCGGTGCTGGCCGTCGCCGAGGCTCTGGACGGACCGCTCGCGGCGCGCCTGGCCCGGGTCGGCCGCACGTTGCTGCTCGGCGGTGGCCCGGCGGAGGCGTGGTCCGCGCTGGACGGAGTGCCCGGCGCGGAGCGGTTGACCGCAGCGGCGTTGCGCTCGGCCAACAGCGGCGCGGCCCTGGCCGGCGCACTGACCCGGCTCGCCGACGACCTTCGTGCCGACCGGGCGACCGCTGCCGAGGCGTCAGCCCGTCGGGCGGGCGTGCTCATCGTCCTGCCGCTGGGGCTCTGCTTCCTGCCGGCGTTCATTCTCGCCGGCCTGGTGCCGGTGATCGTCGCCGTTCTCGGCGACGTGCTCTGACCCATCGAGAAGGGAAACAGCCATGCGCAAACTCATCGCCCGCCTGCGCGGCGACGCCGGAATGAACACGGCCGAGTACGCCGTCGGCACGCTCGCCGCGGTCGCCTTCGCCGGGATCCTGTTGAAGGTGCTGACGTCCGGCAACGTCCAGTCGGCGCTGACCGCCGTCATCGACCGGGCGCTGAAGTGATCGGGCGCCGGCAGGCTGGCCGCGATCGGAGGCCGGGCAGTCCCGAGCGAGCGCTCGGCGGGCGGCGAGTGCGTGTCGTCGAGTGGGTCGCCGACGGGGATCGAGGGTCCTTCACCGCCGAACTGGCGGCCGGCCTGCCGGCGCTGTTGCTGTTCCTGCTGACCGGCCTCACCGCCGTCAATGCGGTAAGCGCCCAGGCCGGCTGCCTGCACGCGGCCCGGGAAGCGGCGCTGGCCGCCGCCCGCGGCGCGGACGGCAGCGCCGAAGGTGAGCGTGCCGCACCGCCGGGGGCGGAGGTGTCGGTGTCCGTCGACGGTGACCGAGTTCGGGCGACGGTACGCGCGCCCGTCCGGGCGCTGGGCGGCCGGCTCCCCCGGATCACCGTGGTCGCCACCGCTGTCGCCGCCGTGGAGCCCGGCGCTGCCGAGAGGAGTTGATGGTGCGACGGACTCACGGCCCGGACTCCGAGCGACTCGAGGACGACCCGCCGGACGCGCAGCGCGGTGGTGCGACCGTCCTGGTGCTGGCGATCGGACTGGTCTTCCTGGTGGTCGGCACCTTCGGCGCCGCCGTTGCCGCAGCTCAGCTAGCGGATCAGCGGGCGGCGGTGGCAGCCGATCTTGGCGCGCTGGCGGGAGCCGCCCACCCCCTCGACGGCGAGGTGATGGCCTGCGCGTTCGCGGGCGACGTCGCCAGTCGCAACGCGGGTCGGATGGTCGGCTGTCGCCTTGACGGACTCGACGTACTGGTGACCGTCGAGGTGGCGTTCACGCCACTCCCTGGGCTGACCCGGGCCGCCACATCGACGGCCCGCGCCGGCCTGGTGCGCGGTTGATCGGCAGCGGCCTGCTGGCCGGGATCAGGGCGGAGAGCCGTGTCCCGGTCAGCGGCCGAGCAGCGGGTGGGCCGAGGGTGTCAGCGAGCCTGGAGCGCGTCGAGGGCGACGGCCATGGCGATGACCAGGCGACGGTCGATCTGCGGGTGCTGCACCTCGACGATGTACTTGTCGCGCAGGCCCCACTTCTTGACCACGGTGAAGACCGGCTGGCCGCCGGCGGTGAAGTCGAAGTGGTACGGCAGCCACGACAGGGAGTCGACGAACCGGCGCAGCAGTGCCACGGGCAGGCTGCGCTCCTGGCCCGTCACCTGCGGCAGGCCGGCCTGCTCGACGTGCCACGTCGACCGGAGCAGGGACTGGGCGAAGTCCTTGCGGAACAGGCCGATCGCATTACCGGCGGCGTCGGTGACGTCGTACGTGGCACCGAGGTCGATGCGCTGGCGAGCCTTGAAACCGAGCAGAGGCTGCTGCTTCGAGTCGTCCGTGTAGATCGTCACCTGCTCCTTGAAGGCGAGCCGCTTCTGCTGCGCGAACGCGATCAGCTCACCCTCGGTGCCGTCGGGAGAGACCGAACGGACCTCGTACTGGTTGACCATCATGCGCAGCCGCTGCCGGACATGGAACTGGTGCTGACTCTGCAAGTTGTCGAACTGCATCTGAGCTCCTCAGGAGGTTGGTCCGCCGGAGTCTCGCACAGCCCGACAACTGTCTTGTTCCTCGCCATCGACGATCGCAGAATGCCGGGTAGTCGGCGGGGGTCGCCGAACGACGACCCCAACATCCCGGTGCCCGTGCGGTGAAAGGGGTGGGTCAGCGTGCGTCGGTGGTGGTCGCGGCGCGCACCGCCCAGGTGTTGAGGACCTGGTGGATGACGCGCAGGCGTTCGTTGATCTGGTCCAGGCGTTCGGCCTGAGCCAGGTTGGCCAGCGCGGACCCGAGCGCGATCTGCTGGTCGAGGGTGAGTTGATCCTGGTCGATGCTGTAGAGCAGGTCGACGGTCTCGGCGATGGTGTCGGCCACGGCTTCTCCTCGGGCACAGGGGGGGCGATCAGCAACAGAGAGATCGATGGAAGCGCTCCCACACATTGTGCCCAGCGTCATGCCGATTCATGCAAGTCGCTCATTCGGGCAGGTTCGCCAACACCACGTCGAGCACCCGGATCGCGTCCGGCTTGGAGAGCGGATTGTTGCCGTTGCCGCACTTCGGCGACTGCACGCAGGACGGGCAACCGGTCTCGCAACCGCACTCGGCGATCGCGTCCCGGGTGGCCCGCAACCACGCCGACGCCGTGCCGTACGCCCGCTCGGCGAACCCCGCGCCACCCGGGTGCCCGTCGTAGACGAAGACGGTTGGCGCCTCGGTGTCCGGGTGCACGGCGGTGGAGAGCCCGCCGATGTCCCACCTGTCGCAGGTGGCCATCAGCGGCAGCAGGCCGATCGCCGCGTGTTCGGCGGCGTGCAGCGCACCTGGCACGTCGGCGGGTTGCACCCCGGCGAGAGTCAACGACTGCGGCGACAGGGTGAACCAGACCGCCACCGTGCGCAGCTCCCGGGTGGGCAGGTCGAGTGGTCGGGTGTCGATCACCTCGCCGGTGGCGATCCGTCGCCGCTGGTACGACACGACCTGACTGGTCACGTCCACCTCGCCGAGGAACATGCCGACCGGCCCGGCGTCCACGTACGAGCGCACCGACACCACGGACACGTCGGTGACGTCGCGGGCGTGGGTGGACCAGTCCGGCTCCTCGGCGTGCACCAGTGCGCAACCGTCGGCGAGGTCGAGGTCGTCGACCACGTACGAGACGCCCTGGTGCAGATAGACCGCGCCGGAGTGCAGCAGGAAGTGCGAGGAGCCGCCGTCGACGGTCCCGAGCAGCCGACCGGTCGACGACTCCACCACGCACACCGGGGCGCCGCCCTCACCGCGCAGGTCCACCTCGGGCCGCTCCCGGTGCCGCCAGTACCAGCCGGTCGGCCGCTGCCGCAGCGCCCCGGCGGCCACCAGCTGGTCGACGGCCTCTTTAGCCCCGTCACCGAAGAGCACCAGGTCGGCGGGGGTGAGCGGCGCCTCGACCGCGGCGCAGGCGAGCTGCGGCGCCAGCACGTACGGATTGGCCGGGTCGAGCACTGTCGCCTCCACCGGGGCGCCGAAGATCGCCTCGGGGTGGTGCACCAGGTAGGTGTCCAGTGGGTCGTCCCGGGCCACCAGCACGGCGAGGGCCTCCTGCCCGGAGCGCCCGGCGCGGCCCGCCTGCTGCCACAGCGACGCCCGGGTGCCGGGGTAGCCGCAGATCAGCACCGCGTCCAGCCCGACCAGGTCCACGCCCAGCTCCAACGCGTTGGTGGAGGCCAGGCCGAGCAGGTCGCCGTGCAGCAGCGCCCGCTCCAGCTCGCGCCGCTCCTCGCGCAGGTAGCCACCCCGGTAGGCGGCCACCCGGTCGCCGAGCCCCGGCACCGCGTCGTCCAGTGCTCGACGCGCGTTGGCCGCCACCACCTCGGCGCCCTTGCGGGAGCGGACGAACGCGAGGGTGCGTACCCCCTCGGCGACCGTGTCGGCGAGCAGGTCCGCGGTCTCGCGCAGCGCCGACCGGCGGACCTGACGAAGGTCGTCGTGCTCGCCGGTCGCCTGTGGGGGCACCGGGCCGGAGGAGCCCGAGTCGGGTGGCAGCAGCGGCGGCTCCCAGAGCGCGAAGGTCACCCCACCGCGCGGCGACGCGTCCTCGGTGACCGCGGTCACCGGCAGGCCGATCAGCCGCCCGGCGGCGGTCGCCGGGTCGCCGGAGGTCGCCGAGGCGAGGACGAACACCGGGGTGGCCCCGAACCGGGCGCACTGCCGGCGGAGCCGACGCAGCACGTGCGCCACGTGTGAGCCGAACACCCCCCGGTAGGTGTGGCACTCGTCGATCACCACGTACGCGAGTCGGCGTAGGAAACCGGACCACTGGGCATGACCGGGCAGGATGCCGTGGTGCAGCATGTCGGGGTTGGTCAGCACGAACCGGGAGTGCCGGCGGATCCACTCCCGCTCGGCGCGCGGCGTGTCCCCGTCGTAGCAGGCCGGGCGTACCCCTTCCAGCTCCAGTGCCGCGACGGCCCGTAGCTGGTCGGCGGCGAGCGCCTTGGTCGGCGCGAGGTAGAGCACGGTGGCCCGAGGGTCGGCGAGCAGGGTGGCCAGCGCCGGGAGCTGGTACGCCAGTGACTTGCCCGACGCGGTGCCGGTGGCGACGATCACGTGCTGACCCTCGTACGCCAGGGTGGCCGCCTCGGCCTGGTGCTGCCAGGGCGCGGTCACGCCGCGCCCGGCGAACGCCGCCCGCAGTTCCTCCGGTGCCCACGACGGCCAGGGCGCGGGCACCCCGGCGCGGGCCGGCACCCGCTCGACGTGGGTGACCGGGTCGCCGGCGCCCCGGGCGCGGAGCCGGCGCAGCAGGTCGACCGGCGCTGGCCCGGGGCCGGGACCAGCGGATACGGTGGCCGCGGACGACGACTCCAGGTCGTGGCGCGGCGTGCCGCGCGCGGAGCTGAAGTCGTTGGAGGTCACGCCCTGCACTCTCGCACTGGTGTTCGGAGATGAAAAGTCGGACACCGGGGTAAGGGGAAGCCTCCGCTGGCGTCCGCAGGCCGCCCCGGCGGTAGTGGTTAGATGCCCACGAGAGTTTACGGCTCTGGCGAGGAGGACCGATGGAGCTGTCGCTGGCGACCCGCACCGAGGGCGAGCACACGGTGCTCGAGGTCGGTGGTGAGGTGGACGTCTACACCGCGCCCCGGCTCCGTGAACGACTCCTCGAGTTGATCGATGGTGGCGCCCGGCACGTGGTGGTCGATCTCGACCGGGTGGACTTCCTCGACTCCACCGGCCTGGGTGTGCTGGTCGGCGCGCTCAAGCGGCTCCGCGTGGCCGGCGGTTCGTTCGCCCTGGTCTGTGACAAGGAGCCCCTGCTCAAGATCTTCCGGATCACCGCACTGGACCAGGTGTTCCCGTTGCACCCGACGGTCGACGCGGCGATCAGCGCCGACTCGGCGGGCGCCGGCGCGTGATGGCGACCGTCAAGCTCTCGTTCTCCCCCGCCCCGGTGCACGTGCGCACCGCCCGGCTGGTCGGCGTGGCCGTCGCGCGCCGCGCCGGGGTCCGGGAGGACCTGCTGGACGAGGTACGCCTGGCCATCGGTGAGGCGTGCACCCGCGCGGTGGCCCTGCACCGGCAGTACGGTCTTGCCGACCCGGTGCTCGTGGAGATGTCCGACGGCGGTTCGTACGCGGTGCGGGTGGTGGACCGGGCGCCGATCGAGGCGGGCATCGGCCTGACCGCGCTGCCGCCGGACGCGTTGGCCAACGAGTCGCTCACCGATGAGGCGCTGACCACCGGCGTCGGGTTCGCGCTGCTCGCCGGTTTCGTCGAGGACCTGCAGGTGCGCCCGGTCGACGAGGGCATCGGCACCGAGGTGCGGATGGTGTGGCCGGTCGGCCGCTGACCCAGTTCCGCTGCGTAGGCCGTGTCCCCTGCTGGGGATGCGGCCTTCTTCGCATGGACCGGTTCCTATATCAGACTTCGTTTCATAACACAGCGACGAAGATCATCGCGACACGGTGGCACCTGCGTGTGACCTCCGACACTGCGGAGGGCTACAGTACCCGGGTTGTCAGCAAGTGATCCATCCCGCAGCCAGCGGGTATGGGTGGTCATCGCTGGTCCGCTGGGGTTGGCGCTCGCTTGCGAAGTCCGCATCCAGGCGTCGGTCAGTGCGTCTCCACTCACCGGCGCGATTGTTCGGTAACAGGAGGACACAGATGTCCGAGACCTTGGCCGCCGACGGCGGCGGGCTTTCCCTTACCGGAAGCAATGTCACCTACGTCGTCATCGCCGCGGTCGTCGCGCTGGTGGCACTCGGTTTCGCTGCCGCCCTGACGAAAACGGTGCTGGCCGCTGGTAGGGGCACCGAGAAAATGCAGGAGATCTCGGGGGCGGTCCAGGAGGGCGCCTCGGCCTACCTGCTCCGTCAATTCCGCACCCTGGCGATCTTCGTCGTCGTCGCCGTCGTGCTGCTCTTCCTGCTTCCGGTGCACGACACTGATGGCAGTGAGCTCGCGGTAAAGATCGGCCGCTCCCTCTTCTTCGTGGTGGGCGCCCTGTTCAGCGCGTTCATCGGCGGCGCCGGCATGTGGTTGGCCACCCGCGCCAACCTGCGCGTGGCCGCCGCCGCGAGGGAGCGAGCAGGTGGCCGCGAAGCCGCCATGAAGATCGCTTTCCGGACCGGTGGCGTCGTCGGCTTCCTCACCGTCGGCCTGGGACTCTTCGGCGCCGCGCTCGTCGTCCTCGTCTACCGGGGTGACGCGCCCACCGTGTTGGAGGGCTTCGGCTTCGGCGCCGCGCTGCTCGCGATGTTCATGCGGGTCGGCGGCGGCATCTTCACCAAGGCCGCCGACGTCGGCGCCGACCTGGTCGGCAAGGTCGAGCAGGGCATCCCCGAGGACGACCCGCGCAACGCCGCCACCATCGCCGACAACGTGGGCGACAACGTCGGTGACTGCGCCGGCATGGCCGCCGACCTGTTCGAGTCGTACGCGGTGACGCTCGTCGCCGCGCTGATCCTCGGCCGCGCCGCCTTCGGCGAGCAGGGCCTGGTCTTCCCGCTGATCATCTCCACCATCGGCGTGCTGATCGCGATCGTCGGCGTCTTCATCACCCGGCTGCGCGCGTCCGACCGCAACGCCCTGACCGCGATCAACCGGGCCTTCTACCTGTCGGCGGCGCTCTCCGCGGTGCTGGTGGCGATTGCCGCCTACGCGTACCTGCCGGCGACCTTCGGCGAGTTCGACAGCGGCCTCACCGACGCCCCGGGCAACCCGCGGCTGGTGGCCATCGGCGCGGTCGTGATCGGCATCGTGCTGGCCGGCGCGATCCAGGCGTTGACCGGCTATTTCACCGAGACCAACAGGCGGCCGGTGCAGGACATCGGCAAGAGCTCGCAGACCGGTGCGGCGACCGTGATCCTGGCCGGAATCAGCATCGGGCTGGAGTCGGCGGTCTACTCGGCGCTGCTGATCGGCGCCGGCGTCTTCGGCGCCTTCCTCCTCGGCGGCAGCTCCATCACGCTGTCGCTGTTCGCGGTGGCACTGGCCGGCACCGGCCTGCTCACCACGGTCGGCGTGATCGTCGCGATGGACACCTTCGGGCCGATCTCCGACAACGCCCAGGGCATCGCCGAGATGTCCGGCGACATCGACGAGCACGGCGCTCGCACGCTGACCGAGCTGGACGCGGTCGGCAACACCACCAAGGCGATCACCAAGGGCATCGCGATCGCCACGGCGGTGCTCGCCGCGACCGCGCTGTTCGGCTCGTACACCGACTCGCTCAGCAGCGCGTACGCGACGGCTGGCGTGGGCGACGTCGGCAACGAGATCCTCAACGCGCTGAACGTGGCGAACCCGCGCAACCTGGTCGGCCTGATCATCGGCGCGGCGGTGGTCTTCCTCTTCTCCGGGCTGGCCATCAACGCGGTGTCCCGCTCGGCCGGCGCCGTGGTGATGGAGGTCCGCCGGCAGTTCCGTGAGCTGCCCGGCATCATGGACGGCACCCAGCGCCCGGAGTACGGCAAGGTCGTCGACATCTGCACCCGGGACGCGCAGCGCGAGCTGATGACCCCCGGCCTGCTCGCCATCCTGGCGCCGATCGCGGTCGGCTTCGGCCTCGGGCCCGGTGCGCTCGCGGCGTACCTGGCCGGTGCGATCGGTGCCGGCACCCTGATGGCGGTGTTCCTGTCCAACTCCGGTGGGGCCTGGGACAACGCCAAGAAGCTGGTCGAGGACGGCGCGTACGGCGGCAAGGGCTCCGAGGCGCACGCCGCCACAGTCATCGGCGACACCGTCGGTGACCCGTTCAAGGACACCGCCGGCCCGGCGATCAACCCGCTGATCAAGGTGATGAACCTGGTCTCGCTGCTGATCGCGCCCGCCGTGGTGGCTTGGAGCGTCGGCGAAGACCGCAACGTCGGCCTGCGGGTCGGCATCGCCCTGGTCGCGACGCTGATCATCGTGGCGTCGGTGGTGTTCAGCAAGCGCAAGGGCATCGCGATGTCCGATTCGGACGCCGATGGCAACACCGGCGCGGGCAGCACCGATCACCGCCCGGAGACGGTCAACGCCTGACCCAGGACCGGTCCGGGGTCCCCGGTCGACGTAACCCGTCGACCGGGGACCCCGGCCGTCCGGCCCGATGCCACACCCGGCCAGAGGCCGTACGCTGCAACGCATGCGTACGTGCCGGGCGTCTGCCGCCGGAAAGTTCACGGTGGTCCTGGCCACGATCGTCGTCCTGGCCGGCTGCGGCGGTGGCCCCAGCCCACGGGCCTGGGCGGCCTCGGTCTGCGGCGCGCTCACCCCGTGGCGCTCCGAGATCAACAAGCTGACCAGCAGCACCGACGAGCAGATGACCGCGCAGACCACGCCGGCGCAGGCCAAGGAGAACCTGGTGCGGCTCTTCGATGGGGCGGAGCGGGCCAGCGAGGCCGCCCGCCGCAAGGTGGAGAGGGCGGGCGTGCCGGAGGCCGACAACGGCGAGACCATCTCCGCCGGTTTCCGCAGCTCACTGGGGATGATGCGGGACGCGTACGGCCGCGCCCGGGACACCATCGACGGGTTGGGCACCGGCGAGCCGACCGCCTTCTACGACGGCGTGCGGGCCGCCGTGGCGACCCTCAACACGGAGTACGACGCCAGCGCGCTGGACACCAGCAAGCTCAACTCCGAGGAGCTGAAAAAAGCCTTCGACGAGGTGCCGGAGTGTCACTGAGCGGGCTCGACGACACCGCGGCAGAGCCACCGGCGCTGTTCCCCGCCCCCGAGTCCGACGGGCCCGTACCCGCACCGGTGCGGCGACGCGGCGGCCCAGCCCAGTCCTCCCCGCTGCGGCAGGAGCCGATCCAGGGTGTCGAGGCGGATCGACAACTTGTCTTCTTCGGCGCGGAGGCGGCCGAGCCGACGATCGCCGACCTGGCCGGGCTGCTCGCCGGGCCGGGCGAGGTGGTCCGCATGGGCGGCACCGCCCGGCTCTCGGTGCAGGTGGACGCCGCGTGGCGGGTGCACGTGCTCGTCGCCGAGTTGGCGTCGCGGGGGCTGGCGGCGAGCTGGGAGCCGACTGAGGGCGAGCGACACGCCGTGCGGACGTCGTACACCCGGGTCCTGAAGCCACTCGCGGCCGCCTGGCTGCACGGTACGGCGAAACGCCCGCCGGCCACCTTCCACCTGACCGGCCGGCGGCTGCGGCTGTGGCTCGCCGCGGCCGGGACGCCGGAGCCGCCCGATGGCTTCCTGTTGCGGCTCGGCGCGGACGACCAGGAGTGCTGGGAGCCGATCGGGGTCGTGCTCGCCGCGGCCGGGCTCGCTGGCTCGCTGCTCAGCCCGGTTGCGGGCGGCCCGGCCTATCTGATCACCGGCCGGCGGCGGTTGGACCGGCTCGCCGAGTTGGTCGGTGGCCCGCCCCCGGCGGCACCCGCCACCGCCTGGCCGATCCGACCCTGAACCCTCACCCGGCCCGGGTCGACCATAAAGTCGTGGTGGTGGACGAATTGCCTTTTGGAGCTTATAACACCCACCACAGGTCCACGATCGGCGGGCCTTGGCGGCGAGGCGGGGTGTCCGGTGCCAGACAGCCGACCGGGTTCATCCAGGCGGAAAACGGGCGGGTCGACCCTCGGTCGTAGGCCCGCCATCGTCACAGTGACCCTCTTCGAGCCCTACCCACGGTGTACGGTGGCGCCGTCCGGCAGTGCCGAGCGCGGCGGGGCGAGAGTTGGCCGTCGCGCGGTGGCGGTTTGCCGCCCGCGAAACCCGAAACGCGGGCGGCGCGTTACGTTGGACATCCGGACCGCCGGTGTGACGGCGGGGTCGAAGGCGGTCGCTGTCCGGGCGCTGGCAGGCCACGAGCAGGAGTGAGGTCGGGGAGAGACGTGCCAAACGAAGCTGGAACCACCCGTCTGGTCATCGTCGAGTCACCGGCGAAGGCCAAGACGATCTCGGGCTACCTCGGCCCGGGGTACGTCGTGGAGGCCAGCTTCGGTCACGTCCGCGACCTGCCGCGCAACGCCGCCGACGTGCCGGCCAAGTACAAGGGCGAACCCTGGGCCCGGCTCGGGGTGGACGTGGACAACGGCTTCCACGCGCTCTACGTCGTCTCCGCCGACCGCAAGCAGCAGATCAGCAAGCTGATAAAGCTGGCCAAGGAAGTCGACGAGATCTTCCTGGCGACGGATGAGGACCGCGAGGGCGAAGCCATCGCCTGGCACCTGGTCGAGACGCTCAAGCCCAAGGTCCCGGTCAAGCGGATGGTCTTCCACGAGATCACCAAGCCGGCGATCCAGGCGGCGGTGGCCAACCCCCGGGAGATCGACCGCGATCTGGTCGACGCCCAGGAGGCGCGCCGGATCCTCGACCGGCTGTACGGCTACGAGGTCTCCCCGGTGCTGTGGAAGAAGGTCATGCCGAGGCTCTCGGCCGGCCGGGTGCAGTCCGTGGCGACCCGCATCGTGGTCGAGCGGGAACGGCAGCGGATGGCCTTCCGCACCGCCGAGTACTGGGACATCCTGGCCACCCTCGCCGTGGCCAACGCCGGCCAGGGCCCGCGCGCGTTCAACGCCACCCTGATCGCCCTGAACGGCGACCGGATCGCCACCGGTAAGGACTTCGAGCCCACCACCGGCCGGGTGAAGCCCGGTGCCGGGGTCGTCCACCTGGACGAGAGTGGCGCCCGGGGTCTCGCGGCCCGCCTCGACGGGCGGCCGTTCACCGTCACCCGGGTCGAGGAGAAGCCCTACCGTCGCCGCCCCTACGCGCCGTTCATCACCTCGACCCTCCAGCAGGAGGCGGCCCGGAAGCTGCGCCTGTCCTCGCAGCAGACGATGCGCACCGCGCAGCGGCTCTACGAGAACGGCTACATCACCTATATGCGTACCGACTCGGTCAACCTGTCGGAGACCGCCATCTCGGCGGCTCGTCGGCAGATCGTCGAGCTGTACGGCGAGCGCAGCGTGCCGCCGGAGCCGCGTCGCTACACCGGCAAGGTGAAGAACGCGCAGGAGGCGCACGAGGCGATCCGCCCGGCGGGGGACAACTTCCGCACCCCGGGCGAGGTGGCCAAGGAGCTGTCCGCCGAGGAGTTCAAGCTCTACGAGCTGATCTGGCGGCGCACCATCGCCTCGCAGATGACCGACGCGGTCGGCTCCAGCGTGTCGGTGCGCATCCGGGCGGTCTCCACCTCGCAGGAGGAGGCCGACTTCGGCGCGACCGGCAAGACCATCACCGACCCGGGCTTCCTGCGGGCGTACGTGGAGTCCAGCGACGACGAGAACGCCGAGGCCGAGGACGCCGAGCGCCGGCTGCCCACCCTGGTCAAGGACCAGCCGCTGACCGCCGACGAGCTGGCCGCCCAGGGCCACCACACCCAGCCGCCGTCGCGCTACACCGAGGCGTCGCTGGTGAAGGCCCTGGAAGAGTTGGGCATCGGCCGCCCGTCCACCTACGCGTCGATCATGCAGACGATCCAGGACCGGGGGTACGTCACCAAGCGCGGGCAGGCGATGATCCCGACCTTCCTGGCGTTCGCGGTGATCGGGCTGCTGGAGCGGCACTACCCGCGCCTGATCGACTACGACTTCACCGCCACGATGGAAAACGAGCTGGACGAGATCGCCGGCGGTGACCACGCCGCTGTCGACTTCCTCACCGCGTTCTACTTCGGCAGCTCCAACGGTGCCGGTGACCAGGACATCGCCCGTTCCGGTGGGCTCAAGAAGCTGGTCACCGAAAACCTGAGCGACATCGACGCCCGCAGCGTCAACTCCATCCCGCTCTTCACCGACGACGAGGGCCGCGAGGTCGTGGTCCGGGTCGGCCGGTACGGGCCGTACCTGCAACGGGAGCTGCCCGGCGGCGAGCAGCCGGCACCGCCAGCCTCGGCTGAGGGCGAGGAGGGCGGCACCCAGGGCGGTGACCGTGCGCCGATCCCCGAGGGCCTGGCCCCGGACGAGCTGACCCCGGAAAAGGTGCACGAGCTGTTCCTCGGCGGCAGCGGCGAGCGCAAGCTCGGCGACGACCCCGGCACCGGCGAGCCGATCGTGCTCAAGTCCGGTCGGTTCGGCCCGTACGTGTCCAGCGGTGAGCGCAAGTCGTCGCTGCTGCGGACACAGACCCCGGACTCGCTCACCCTGGAAGAGGCGCTCAAGCTGCTCAGCCTGCCCCGGCTGATCGGTGTCGCGCCGGATGGCGTCGAGGTCTTCGCCAACAACGGCCGCTACGGCCCGTACGTGAAGCGGGGCGAGGAGTTCCGCTCGCTGGAGTCCGAGGACCAGATGTTCACGGTGGGCCTGGACGAGGCGCTGGCGCTGCTGGCCGCTCCGAAGGCCCGTGGACGGCGGGCGGCGGCGCCGCCCCTGCGGGAGATGGGCATCGACCCGGCGACCGAGAAGCCAATGGTGATCAAGGACGGTCGGTTCGGCCCGTACGTCACCGACGGTGAGTTCAACGCGTCGCTGCGGCGCGGGCAGACTCCGGAGGCGCTGACCATCGAGGAAGCGTCCGAGATGTTGGCCGAGAAGCGGGCGAAGGGTCCGGCGCCGCGGAAGAAGGCGGCGGCGAAGAAGGCGCCCGCCAAGAAAGCCACGGCCACGAAGAAGGCCACGGCCACCAAGAAGACGGCTGCCGCCAGCAAGTCCACGGCCGCGAAGAAGACCACCACGGCCAAGGCGACCACCACGGCGAAGAAGGCTCCGGCGAAGAAGGCCGCCCCGCGCAGGGCCGCTTCCAGCACCGAGTAACTCCCCGCGCCGTCTGATCTGTCGGGTGGCGCTGTTCCGACGCTCCAGATCTTGGACAGTTTCGTCTTTTCTGAACGGAAGCTGTCCAAGATCTATTTTGTGGTGTTTCGGGTCACGCGAGAGGCGGAGGCCTTCGCGGTTTCGCCGGTACCGTCATACCGTATGGTCATGCCGGTGAGAAAGAGGCGTGCGGGCGGAGAGAAGCGGGACGCGGTTCTCGACGCCGTGGCCGGCGTCCTGGCAACCCGTGGGTACGAGAACACCCGCTTCGCGGACGTGTCAGTGGCCGGAGGGGTCGCGATCAGCACCCTCCAGACCTACTTCGGCTCCCGCGAAGACATGATCATCGAGGCGATGCAGGTGTTCACCGACCGGGAGGTGGAGGCCCTGCGGGCCGTCTCCAGCGCCGAGGACGATCCGTGGCGACGACTCGTCGCGTTGGTCGACCGGAGCCTGCACAACTCGGAGCAGACCCGGCAGGTGCTCGTGGAGTTCTGGCGTTCCGCCATGCGCGACGACGAGCTGCGCGACTACAGCGCCAACGTGCAGGAGCGGTACCGGGAGCCCTTCCTGGCCACCGTCCGGGAAGGCGCCGCCCGAGGCGCGTTCACGCTGGCCCACGACGCCGAGGCGGTGACGGACCTCCTGCTCTCGGCACTGGCCGGTCTGATCATCTCTCGCGCCCAGCACCACCCCACGCCGGCACCCGCGCACTTCCGCGATGTCCTCCTGGCCCAGCTCCGGCTGATGCTGGGCGACAACGGCTCCCAACCCAAACGGATCGAGGCACGGTGACCACCGTCGAAATCACCCGTTTCCGCGTCCCCGCCGAGCGCGCGGATGCCCTGCTGGCCGCGCGGCCGGCGATGCTGCGTGACTTCCAGGCCGATCGTGGTGGCTTCCTCGGCGCGCGACTGATCCGGCTGGCGGCCGACGAGTGGCTGGACATCGTCTACTGGGGCTCGTCCGACGACTACGCCGAATCCCGTCGCCGGGGCGCCAACCTGCCCGGCATCCAGACGTTCTTCTCGCTGATCGAATCGGTGATCAGCATGGAGGAGGGCACCACTACCGACCTGGACCAGCCATGATCTGGACCGCCGGTTTCCGTACCGGGTTGCTCAGCCCGTACGAGCAGCTCCAGTTCAGCGAACCCCGTGGCTTCGTCGACCAGACCGTTCGTCAGGTTCTGCACCTGGCCGGCGGTGGGGAGGCCTTCCGGGTACGGCTGACGAACCGCTTCGGTCGCACCCCGTTGACCATCGGGGCTGCCACCGTCGCCGTCGGTGGTCAGTGGGTCGCCCTCACCGTCGACGGCGCGGAGCGCCATGTCATCCCGGCGGGTGAGGAGGTGGTCGCCGACCCGGTGGGCATCCCCGTCGCGGCCGGCACGGATCTGGTGCTGAGCCTCTACCTTCCGGAGCGGACCGGTCTGGCCACCCATTCGCACAAGCCGGCCGAAGTCGCCCGGATAGCCGACGGCAATCACGTCACCTCTCCCACCCTCGTGGGGGCCGAGCAGGTCGAGGCCAGGTACTACCTCGCGGGCGTCGATGTGCTCGCCCCCCGGGACACCGCCGTCGCCGTGGCCTTCGGCGACTCCTGGTTCGAAGGCGTCGGCACCACGACGAGCGCGAATCGTCGCTCGGTCGACGTCCTCAACCGGCGTCTGAAGCGCGGGTGGGTGGTCAACCAGGGCATCGCCGGGAACCGTCTCCTGCTCGACGGCGTCGGTGAACACGCGCTGGCGCGCTTCGACCGTGACGTTCTCTCCATTCCCGCCGTGACCCACGTCCTGGTCCACTTCGGTATCAACGACCTCGGTCTTCCGGTCATGTTGGGCGAGCCGGCCGTCACCGCCGACGCCCTCGTCGGGGGCTTCCGTGCGCTGGCCGACCGCGCCCACGGCGCCGGTCTGCGGATCGTCGTCGCCACCATCGGCCCCTTCGCGGGCGCCGGCCCGGGGATCAGCACGCCGGCGGGCCTCGCCACCCGACGCGAGGTGAACGACTGGATCCGTACGACGGACGCCTTCGACGCCGTCTTCGATGTGGCGAGCGCTGTCGCGGACCCGCGCGCCCCCGACCACATCCACCCGGCGTTGGACAGCGGCGACGGCATGCACCTGAACGACAGGGGTGCGGAGGTCATGGCCGACGCGGTGAACCTGGACGACCTGGCGCTCTAGCGCTGGTCACCGCGACGGCGCGTACCGACGTGAGCCGTCAGGCCCCGAGGACGTGGTTCAGGTGGGGGTTGGTGAAGACACGGTGGGGGTCGAGCCGGTCGCGGACGGCCTGGAAGTCCGCGAAGCGGGGGTACGCCGCAGCCAGTGCGGCGGCGTCGCGGTAGTGCAGCTTGCCCCAGTGCGGGCGGCCACCCAGCCCGGCGGCGACCCTCTCGAAGGCCCGGAAGTACGGCTCGTACGGCATGCCGACGTACTGGTGCACGGCGATGTAGGCGTTGTCGCGCCCGTAGCCGTGCGACAGCCAGATGTCGTCGGCGGCGGTGAATCGCACCTCCACCGGAAAGAGCACCTTGAACGGCAGCCCGTCCACGATCCGCTGGAGCGCGGCGAGCGCCTCGGGCAGCGCCTCGCGGGGCAGGCCGTACTCCATCTCCACGAAGCGGACCCGGCGCGGGGTGCAGAAGACCCGGTCGGAGCGGCCGGTGTACCGGCGTTCGGTGAGGGCGCGGGCGGAGACCGCGCTGATCCCCGGGGCCAGCGCGGGCACGGCCCGGCCGAGTCGGCAGGCGCCGGCGAAGACCCGGTTGGCCAGGAAGTCGTCGTCCACCCAACCGCGCCAGCGGGACAGCGGCCGGTCGTTGGCCGGCACCCGGTCGTTGGCCTTGACCTGGACCCGGGACGTGTACGGGAACCAGTAGAACTCGACGTGGTCGTGCCGGCCGACCAGCTCGGGCAGTTCGCCGAGCACGTCGGCCAGTTCGGCCGGTCGTTCGTGGGCGCGCAGGACGAAGGCGTCCACGCAGCGCAGGGTCACCTCGACCAGGACGCCGAGCGCGCCGAGTGACACCCGGGCGGCGGCGAGCACGTCGGGATGCTCGTCGGCGGAGCAGCGCAGCACCTCACCCGTGCCGGTGACCAGGGTGATCGCCTCGACGAAGGTGGACAGGCACCCGTAGCCGGCTCCGGTGCCGTGGGTGCCCGTGGAGATCGCCCCGGCCACCGTCTGCGCGTCGATGTCGCCGAGGTTGGGCAGCGCGAGGCCGTGCCGGGCGAGCAGGCTGTTGAGTGCGTGCAGGGTCATTCCCGCCGGTACCGTGACCAGTCGGTGCGCGACGTCGACGCTGACGATGCTGTCCAGCTCGGACAGTTCCATCCGGCGGTCGTCGGCGAGCGCGACGGCGGTGAACGAGTGGCCGCTGCCGGTAACGCGGATCCGGGCATCGTCGGCTGCGGCCGATCGGACGGCTGCTACGACGTCTGTCGGCGAGCCGGGGCGCAGGATCGCGGTGGCGCTGCCACGCTGGTTGCCGGCCCAGTTGGACCATTCAGCGGCGAGCGGTGCGGTGACGACCATGCGCACTCCTCATTCATGAATATGAAGTGACTTCATATCAGGAACGTTGTGCCTGGTAAATACCGCAATTGCGATCCGCTCGTTGTACCGGTAGTCACGGACTCGTGACGTGGAGATATGTTCATCCGTCGAAGGGGGGTGGCGCCGAGTGTCCACACCAGCCGCCACGACCGGGCCGCTGCGCCGCGTTCCGGTGCAGGGTCGAAGTGTCGCGCGGGTCCAGCGCATGTTGGATGCCTGCGCCGAGCTCGTCGACGAGGTGGGGTACGAGGGGCTGACCACGACCCTGCTCGCCGAGCGTGCCGAAGTGGCGATCGGGTCGGTCTACCAGTTCTTCCCGGACAAACGGGCGATCGTGCAGGCGCTTACCCTGCGGACGATGGAGTCCTACCTCCAACGCCTCGACGAGCGGTTCGCCTCCGACAAGATGACCCACTGGTGGGATGGCGTCGACGCGGGGATCGACGAATACATCACGATGCACCGCACCGTCCCCGGCTTCCGCACCCTACACTTCGGCGACGTGGTCGACCTGCACCTGCTCGACGAGCAGCGGGACAACAACGGCGTGATCGCCGACCAGTTGGCGCAGGTGCTCACCGAGCGGTTCGGGCTCACCGACGTACCGAAGCTCCGTTTCGTCCTGGAGATCGCGGTCGAGGCGGCGGACGCGCTGATCAAGCTCGCGTTCCGACGCAAGTCCGACGGTGACGAGCGGGTGCTGCTGGAGGCGAAGGCGCTGATCCGGGAATACCTGCACCGCCAGGTCGACGGCCCGGACAGCGACCGGTCCACCGTTGCGCAGACCGAGGCGGCCCAGCCGGCCTGAGCCGGCGCGGGCCTCAGAGGAAGGCCTGCCCCTCACCCCGGTAGGTGGGGATGGTCGCCGCGACCACGTCCCCCTCGACCAGGTGCAGCTCGTTGACCCGTTCGCACAGCTCACCAGCCTTGGCGTGCCGGAACCACACCCGGTCGCCGACCCGCAGGGTGGCCGCCGCCGCGCCGGACAGCGGAGTCTGCACCTCTCCGGCACCCTCGGTGCCGACCAGCTTGAGCCCGGCCGGCAGCCACGGCCGGGGCAGTCGGCTGTCGGCCGCCGGGCCGGAGGCGATC
This sequence comes from Micromonospora sp. NPDC005203, assembly GCF_042872705.1. NCBI lineage: Bacteria > Bacillati > Actinomycetota > Actinomycetes > Micromonosporales > Micromonosporaceae > Micromonospora > Micromonospora sp. NPDC005203. The sequence continues at coordinate 292,911 of NZ_JBIAKV010000001.1, forward strand.
CAACCGCCGCCGAGCACGGTGGCCAGCTCCGGCGTCGGCCGGCGGACCACCGCACAGGCGAAGAAGGCCGCCGGGGTGGGTCGCCAGGCGCGGTACGCGTCGAACAGCGTCGGCCCGTACAGGCCCGATCCCGCGGTGACCTCGGTGACCGCGGGATCGGCGCTGGTCGCGGCCACGCTGCCGGTGCCGCCGCCGTTGACGAATTCCAGGTCGGCGTGCTCGCGTACCGCGGCCACCGCCGCGCCCCGGCGGGCCAGCAACTCGCGGTACGACCCGCGCTGGGCCAGCCTGATCGCGCCGGCCAGCAGCGTCTTCCCCGGCGGCGCGTCGCCCAGGCCGGCGATTTGCGCCTCGTACGACATCAGCCCGACCAGCCGGAAGCCGGCCCGGTCGGCGACGGTGGCGGCGAGCGCGCCGGCCGCCCGGGCGCTGTGCACGGGAGAGCGGCGGACGCCGACGTGCACCCCGCGCAGCGGTCGCCAGGAGGCGTCCAGGTCCAGACAGAGCCGCAGCTCGGCGCGTTGCGCCGGGGCGCGGACGTCGTCGATGAGGTCGAGCTGCCCGGTGCCGTCGATCATGAGGGTGATCGCGGTGGCGAGAGTCGGGTCGGCGGCCAGCTCGGCGAGTGCGGCCCGGTCCACGCTCGGGTACGCGACAAGCACGTCGTCGCTCACTCCGGCCCGGACCAGCCAGATCGCCTCGGGCAGGGTGAACGCCATCACGCCCTGCCAACCCGGTCGGGCGAGGGCTCGGCTGATCAACTCGCGGGCGCGGACCGACTTGCTCGCCAGTCGGACCGGTTTGCCGGCGGCGCGATCGGCCAGGGCGACCGAGTTGGCGTCGAAGGCGGTGATGTCGACCACGGCGTAGGGCGGGTCGAGGTGGGCGGTCGCCCGATCCAGGCGCTCGCGAAGTTTGTCGCTTTCGATGGCCACGTGTGCACGCTAACTGTCCGGCGGTAAATGCGAAATACCCTCGCGTACGTCCGGGCTGCGGCCGGTGCCTCCGGCGGCCTAGGCTCAGCGAGCAGGAGAATGTCATCGGTGGGGCCGCCCCCCACCCGGTCTAGAGTGTTCCACCGGAGGCGCCCAGCGATGGGCCGGCACGTGGAGGTACGGCCATCGAAAGCCAGAACGGCGGCGAGTCGCACGGCGTGTCGCGCTCGGGAGAGCAGTCGGGGAACGCCGCCAACCAGTCCAGCTCCGGCCAGGTCGATCCGTCCGGTTATGCCGCGATCCGCTCGGTCCTGCGGATCAGGCCGTTCCGGCGGCTCTGGATCGTGCTCGGCGCCGCCTCCTTCGGCGACTGGCTCGGCCTGCTGGCCACCGCCCTCTTCGCCGCCTCTCAGGTGCAGGGCAGCACCGCCCAGGGCGCCGCGTTCGGTGGGGTCACCGCGATCCGGCTGCTGCCCGCGCTGGTGCTCGGCCCGGTGGCCGGCGTCTTCGCCGACCGGTTCGACAGGCGCTGGACGATGGTCATCTGTGACCTGCTGCGCTTCGTGCTCTTCGCCTCCATTCCGCTCTACGCTCTCTCCGGCGCCGCAGGCGGCCTGGTGGTCGGGTGGGCGCTGATCGCCACTTTCCTGATCGAGTCGCTCACCCTGCTCTGGATCCCGGCCAAGGAGGCCGCGGTCCCCAACCTGATCCCGCGCGCCCGGCTGGAGGCGGCCAACCAGCTCACCCTGATCACCACGTACGGCCTCACCCCGATCGCCGCCGCCGTCGGCCTGGCCGTGCTCGACCGGGGCGTCCGTGGAGCCGTCGGCGGCGACCTGCCGAACTGGGCGGAGCCCGCTCAGCTCGCGCTCTGGATCAACTCCCTGTCCCGGCTCGCCACCGCACTTGTGGTGGCGTTCGGGATCAAGGAGATCAGCGAGGCGCAACGCGGCGAGGTCGCGCGTGCCGAGCAGAGCATGTTCCGGCAGTTTGCCGAGGGCTGGAAGTACATCGGCAAGACCCCGCTGGTGCGTGGTCTGGTGTTGGGCATCTTCGGCGCGTTCGCCGGTGGCGGCATCGTGGTCGGCACGGCCAAGTTCTTCGCCAACTCGCTCGGCGCTGGCGACGCCGCGTTCTCGCTGCTCTTCGGTGCCATGTTCGCCGGTCTGGCCCTCGGCATCGGGCTCGGTCCGATGGTCGTCAAGGACATGTCCCGGCGGCGGTGGTTCGGGATGAGCATCGTGCTGGCCAGCGCTGCGGTGATGACTCTCGCCTTCGCCATCCACCTGTCCATGGCGATCGTCGGTGCGGTCCTGGTCGGCGCTGGCGCCGGCATGGCGTTCCTGGCCGGCACCACGCTGCTGGGCGGCGAGGTGGCCGACGAGGTACGCGGCCGGGTGTTCGCGGTGGTGCAGATCGGCACCCGGTTGGTGCTGATCCTGGCCATCGGGCTGAGCAGCGTGTTGGTCGGTGTCGGCGGCTCCCGCGAGCTGACAATCGCCGACCTGGGCATCTCCATCTCGTCGACCCGGTTGCTGCTGCTCGCCGCCGGTGCCGCCGGCATCTTCGCCGGAATCAGCGCCTTCGGCCAGATGGACGACAAGAAGGGCGTGCCGGTCCTCGCCGACCTCTGGGGATCCATCCGGGGTCGTCCGCTGATGCCGGCCGAGCCGTTCGTCTCCGCCGGGCTCTTCGTGGTCTTCGAGGGCGGCGAGGGCGCGGGCAAGTCCACCCAGCTCACCGCGCTCGCCGAGCGGCTGCGCGGCCACGGATGTGAGGTCGTGGTCACCCGCGAGCCGGGGGCGACAGGTGTCGGTCGACGGATCCGGTCGCTCGTGCTGGACACCTCCGGCGACGACGCGCCGTCACCGCGCGCCGAGGCGCTGCTCTACGCCGCCGACCGGGCACACCACGTGGCCACCGTCGTCCGGCCCGCGCTGGTCCGCGGCGGCGTGGTGATCAGCGACAGGTACGTCGACTCGTCGCTGGCGTACCAGGGCGCCGGCCGGACACTCCCGGTCGACGAGGTGTCCTGGCTCTCCTCGTGGGCCACCGGCGGGCTCAAGCCCGACCTGGTGGTGCTGCTGGACGTCGAGCCGAAGACCGGTCTGTCCCGGGTGGCCTCGCGCAACACCGGCACCGACCGGCTGGAGGCCGAGTCGGTCGCCTTCCACGAGCGGGTCCGGTACGCGTTCCTCGACCTCGCCGCCGCCGACCCGAAGCGCTACTTGGTGCTCGACGCGTCCCGGTCGGTCGAGGAGATCAACCGGCAGGTGGTCCGCCGGGTCGAGGAGATGCTCGGCAAGCCGGGCGGCGTCGTGCACCCCCGGCCGGCGCAGGGCCCGGACACGTCGGTGCAGCCCGAGTTATCCGACGCGGAGTTGGTGACGATGGAGCACAAGACCTGATGCCGGACGTCTTCGCCGACCTGGTCGGTCAGGACGAGGCGGTCGTCGACCTGCGCCGGGCCGCCGCCGCCGCGGCTGCCGTGCTGCGCGCCGGTGCGGCCGACCGGGCCCCCGCGCTGCTCACCGCCGGTGCCGCCGAGACGACCGGGGCCGCCGGCCCGGCCGGCGCTGCCGCCCCAGGCGGGATGGACCCGTCCGCCGGGATGACGCACGCCTGGATCTTCACCGGCCCGCCCGGCTCCGGTCGCTCGGTCGCCGCGCGGGCGTTCGCCGCCGCACTCCAGTGCGTGCACGGCACCGGCTGCGGCGAGTGCCCGGGCTGCCACACCACGATGGGCGGCACCCACGCCGACGTCCGGCTCGTGGTGCCGGAAGGGCTGTCCATCAGCGTCAACGAGATGCGCGCACTGGTGCTCCGGGCGGCCAGCACCCCGTCCGGGGGGCGCTGGCAGGTGGTTGTCATCGAGGATGCCGACCGGCTCACCGAGGCCGCCGGCAACGCGCTGCTCAAGGCGATCGAGGAGCCTCCGCCGCGGACGGTCTTCCTGCTCTGCGCCCCGTCCACCCACCCGGACGACATCTCCGTGACCATCCGGTCCCGCTGTCGGGTCGTACCCCTGCGGCAGCCGCCGGCCGACGCGGTGGCCGAGGTGCTGGTCCGTCGGGACGGGATCGCGCCCGACGTGGCGCGGTGGGCGGCGGCGGCCGCGCAGGGGCACGTGGGTCGGGCGCGCAGGCTGGCCCGCGACCCGGAGGCCCGCAAGCGGCGCGAGGCGGTGCTCGCGGTGCCGCGCCGGTTGACAGGCGTCGGCGCGGCGTTCGACGCGGCGTCGGCGCTGATCGAGGCGGCCGAAGCGGAAGCCGAGGCGTCGGTCACCGCGGCCGATGCGACCGAGCGGGCGGCGCTGGAGACCGCGCTCGGCGCGGGCGGCACCGGTCGGGGTGCGGCCGGTGCGATCCGCGGCGCGGCCGGGCAGCTCAAGGAACTGGAGAAACGGCAGAAGTCTCGCGCCACCCGTGCCCAGCGGGACGCACTGGACCGGGCGCTCGTCGACCTGGCCGGCTTCTACCGGGACGCGCTCACCATGGCGTTGCGCGCGCCCGTCGCCCCGGTGCACACCGACACCGCCGCACTGGCCGGCGCCGGCGCGCAGAAGTGGGACGCCGAGGGGTCGCTGCGCCGGCTGGAGGCCGTGCTCGCCTGCCGGGCGGCGATCGAGACGAACGTCAAGCCGCGGATCGCGGTCGAGGCGATGATGCTCGCCCTCTGGAAGGGCTGAGCCGCAGCTTCCAGCGTTGTCCACAGGCATCGACAGGCCCGATTGTGGTGCGGTACGGTCCGGTGTGCCGAGGTGACGGCGGCGGCACGCTCAGTGATGGCTCATCCGGGAGGAGTCGGCCGATGCCACGGGGGGAGATCGACGAAGCCTGGATCGAGGAGGCGGTGCGGCGATACCGCCGGATCGAGCAGCTCCAGGCGGAGTTCGACCAGGCGGTGTCCACCGTCGAGGTGACCGTCAGGTCACCTGACGGTCTGGTCGAGGTCGTCGTCACCGCCGGCGGGCGGATCACCCACGTCCGATTCCTCGGCCCACTGCACACCCGCAACCCACGGGACGTCGCCGGCTCCGTGCAGGCGGCGGTCACCGCGGCCGCCGACGCCGCCGAGTGGGCGCGGGAGAAGCTACACAACGAGACGTTCGCCGCCTACCGACCGCTCGCGGGAGCCTGAGATGGACACACTGCGCGCGCTCTCCGCCCGACTGGACGAGGCGAGCGCCACGCTCACCACGATCGCGCAGACCGTCACCGCCAGCGACCCGGCTCAGGCCGCGTTCGGTGCCGACGCTCCGGGCCGCCCCGGCGAGATCGGTCGCGCGCTGCACCGGCAGTGGGTCACCGCCACCGACGACCGGGCCCGGGAGGCTCGCACCGCCGCCGGTCGGCTGGCCGCCGCCGCGTCGGCCGTGCGGGAGGCCGCCGACCGCTATGCCGAGGTCGACCGGGCAGCCCGCCGCCGGCTCGCCGGGGAGCCCTGATGGACGCGCTGGACCGGCTCGCCGACCCCGGCCTCGACCTGCTGCGCCGGGTGGACCGGCTGATCGCCGCCGGCGTCGGAGAGGGGCACCGGGTCTGGCCGCTGCTGCGCCGGATGCAGGTGCTGCCCGGCGACGCGGTCCGCGGCTTCCTCGACCTGCACCCCGCGCCGCTGGCCGGCGCCGGGCACGCGGTGCGCCGGCTGGTCCGGGGGTACGACGACGTCTCCGCCGCGCTCAGCGACTCGGTGCTCTGGTCCGGCCCGGCAGCCACCGCGTACGGGCAACAGCGGGCCGCGCTGCTGCGCCACCTCGACGAGGGGCCGGACAGCCTGGTCGGGCGACTCGAATCCACAGCCGGTTACGCGGACGCGCTCGCCGACTGGGTGGAGGGCAGTCGTCTCGCGTTGGCCCGGACGTTGGCCGACGTGCTGCGCTCGGCCGAGGCGGTGGCCGTGGTCGCCGCCACCGCCCCGGGTCCGTCGACTCGCCCCGGGCCGGTCGGGCCGGGTGTGGCCGACGCGGCGGAGATCGCCGCGCGGGTGCTGGCGGTGCTCTGCGTCGCGTACGACGGTGCGGAGACACTACTGCGTCAGTGGGCACCGAGCCTCGCCGAGACCGCGTGGCGTCCGCCGGTGGCCGGCCGGCCGCACTACGACCAGCCCACCCGCGTCGGCTGGTAGTCACTCGCACGGGCCACGGCGTCGCTCGCGGGCGTCGGACCGGAGCCGGCGCTCACGGCGACGCCGTGGTCTTCCCCTGCACCCCCCGCAGGTCTGCCTTTCACTCAACGCCGCCGGGGCGTGCTTGTCTGCTGTCCGGGTCCGGAATCAACCGTCCGGGCGAGGTGCAACGGCACGACGGGCCGCCCGGCAATCCGTCGAGTCGACGCTGATGGATGGCAGTTGGGAAATTGGCTGGTGCGTTCTTTGCGGTGATCCGTCGTAGGGTGGGGGGATGGGGATGCTCTGCGCGGTCAGCTTCAACAGGTACGGGCGCCTCTACTACCTCGATCCCGGCGAGTTTCGTCCGCAGGTGGGCGACAAGGTGCTGGTGCCCACCGACGACGGGCCCGAGGTGGCGGAGTGCGTGTGGGCCGCGCAGTGGGTCACCGAGGAGACCGACGGCTTTCCCCGGCTGGTGGGGGTCGCCGGCGACGACGACCTGCGCCGGGACGAGGAGTTACGGCGTCGTAAGGCCGAGGCGAAGGTGGCCGCGAAACGGCTGATCCGCTCGCACGGCCTGCCGATGAAGGTGGTGGCGGTCGACCACGTGCTCGGCTCCGCCGAGAGTGGCGGCGAGCGCAGCACCGTCTACTTCACCGCCCCGCACCGGGTGGACTTCCGTTCCCTGGTCCGTGATCTGGGCGCCACCCTGCACTGCCGGGTCGAGCTACGTCAGCTCTCCGCGCGCGACTCGGCGCGGGTGCAGGGCGGCATCGGCTCCTGCGGTCGGGACCTGTGCTGCGCGACGTTCCTCACCGACTTCGAGCCGGTGACCATCCGGATGGCCAAGGACCAGGACCTGCCCCTCAACCCGCTGCGCATCTCCGGCGCGTGTGGCCGGTTGATGTGCTGCCTCAAGTACGAGCACCCCCTGTACTCCAGGTTTCAGGAGACCGCCCCGGCGGTCGGCAGCCGGGTCTCGACGCCGGAGGGCGACGGCCGGGTCGTCGGCCACAGCGTCCCCCGGGACGCGGTGACGGTCCGCCTCGACGCGGACGGCTCCCGCTGCTCCTGCTCCCGCGCCTCCGTCTGCGCCCCCCGCCAAGCCCACGACCAGCACTACACCCCCTGACACAACCTCCCCGTCAGGGCAGGACTATGGGAGGTTCGGCCAGGTGGGCGGTCAGGCGTGACTTCGGGGTCAGCCAGCTCGCCGTGGGGGACTGGTCGGGGTTCACCTGCCAGTCGCGGGAAACCCGGTCCACCGCGACCGGGTAGATGGTCAGCGTGCCGTCCGGATCGATGCGTAACCGCAGGAACGCCTTGGCGTCCTCGATGCCCTGCCCGGCGAACAGTTCGTTGACGTTCACCCCGCACGAGCCCGCCACCAGCAGGTACGCCGCCACCAACTGGCTGGCGACCAGGCCGATCACCGGCCCGTAGACCACCGTCGCGGCGACTGCCGGCAGCGGCCACGGCCAAACGTAGAACGGCAGCGCCAACCAGACCCAGGTGCCGCCGGCGGCCATCGCCACCTGAGCCACCCCGTGGCCGACGCCGAGAAGCCAGTGCCGGGCGTGCCGCTTACCGCTGGCGTTGGGCGGCTTGGCGAACAGCACCGCCGCTGACACCGTCACGAGCACCATCAGCACCAGCGGGACGCTGAACAGTCGCTGATCGGTGCTGTCGGCCCAGTTCGCCGTCGCACCCGCCATGGCCAGCATCAGCAGCGTGTGCAGGATGCCGAGGAGCGTGGTGAAGCCAGGGTTGCGGAACGGTAGCCGCGCGAAGATGCCCCAGCCGTAGCGGCGGGAGCGGGCCGCGTCGGGATAGCGGGCCACCAGGTCGTACGGCTGCGTGCGGCTGGCCCGGCGGGCCAGCGTGTCGCGTGGCGGCACCTCGATACGCTCCGGCAGCTTGTGGGTGGGGTACAGGTACGCCCCGCCGCCACCACAGGTGATCAACTGTCGGTCCGGGCTGGCGTAGCGGGCGTAGTGGTGCAGGTCGCCGGAGAGCAACAGCCGCACCCGCGCCCCGGTCGGGTCGACGATCGTCCGGACGAAGTAGTCGATCGAGTCGTACGCCGCGGGGCTGTCGGCGGCCTTGACCCAGGTCGGCGATGGCGCGGCCAGGATCACCTTCGACTCCGGGCCGAGTCGTCGGGCCACCTCGTCGAAGTAGGCCAACTGCGGGTCGTCCAGGTACGAGCCGGACTGGTCGTCCACGCCGAGCAGCCACCAGCCGGCCGGCAACTCCACGGCGAAGTACGACCGCGACTGCCCGGTACGCCAGCCGGCGAAGTTGCGGTCCCGGGAGCGGACGAACAGCCGCAGGAAGGCGGTCAGTCCGTCGTACCAGTCGTGGTTGCCCGGCACCGCGAACAGCGTGGGGCGTTCGGGCGGGGTCAGCGGCAGGGCGGCCTGGTAGGGCCCCTTGCACCGGTTCTCGTACTCCGCGTAGGCCGCCGACGGATACACCTGGTCGCCGCCCATCACCAGGGTCTGCGCCCGGGGCAGCCGGTGTCCGTCCACGGTCAGCTCCGGCTGCGCCAGCAGGTACGCGACCGAGTACGTGGCGTGGAAGCCGTCACCGAGGTCGGCCACGTAGTCGAGCCACAGCCCGCCGTCCGGTCCCGCCTGGCGGAAGATGTCGTCGCCGAAGGCGTTCTGCAACTCGCGCTTGTCGAGGTAGGCGCCGAAGAGGATCGCCAGCAGCGTCCGGATGCCGGTGCTGATCAGCAGGAACGGTGCCAGCCACGGCACCGGCTTGCGCGGGGTGAAGCCCAGCTCCAGTGGATCGGTGGAGCGTGGCCGAGGCCGGACACGCTCGCCGTCGGGATGATCGTCGGCCGTCGGAGCCCGGTCGTCGCGTTCGTCGCTCACCCGCCGCAGCGTAGTACCGGATCCGGCAGGGCGCTGTCCGGTAACGGCTCAGTTGGCAGTCGTTGTCCGGTTGACGATGCGCGGAGCGCGGGGGGATCCCGTTCGGTGCGGGTCAACCGGGTGCCGTACACTTGCTGATCGTTGCCGCCTTAGCTCAGTCGGCTAGAGCGACGCACTCGTAATGCGTAGGTCGACGGTTCGATTCCGTCAGGCGGCTCGGTGAAGAAAGGGCCTCTGGCCTCGGGTGGAAGCCCGGGAGTCAGAGGCCTTTTTCGATGCCTTCACGATCAACAGTGTAGATCGAGGTGCCGCCGCGTCAGCTACTCACACTCATCGTGGCCGGTCTCGCCGAAACCGCGCCTTGAGCTGCTCGCGCTGCAGGTGGTCAGCCATCCGCCACGCCGCCATGTCGGTTTCCGACCGCCGGTTTACCTCCGCCTGTGCGTCGAAGCCCTGTGCCAACTCCTCGACGTGGTGTGCCGCTTGCTCTATCGGCATCCCGTTGGCAAGCAGGTGCAGCAGCACGTCCCCAGGATGGCGAAGGCCGCCAGGGACATCGGCCCCGTGTTTCACGGTCAGCTCACCGTCGGGCCGACGCAGGTAGACGCTGTATTGATCGCCCACTCGCTCGATGCGCACGTCAACGATCGGTATGTCGGCGCCTGGGTGTGTCACCCGGCCAGTCTAGTGATGCTCGCGGGAACGTCGCTGCTAGACGCTATCGGGTGCCGAGTCACTGGCGGTGACGGTGGCGCGCTGCACGGCGGCGGCGACGCTATCCGCAGCCGGGTGCTCGGCTCGGGTCACCGACGCGACCGGCAGCGACTGGTCGCCGGTCAGCTCGGCCAGGCGCACGATGTCGAAGACTCCGGCCAGGCGCAGCAGCATCGGCAGCCGCGCAGTGAGCAGCCGGCCGGATTCCAGGGCCTTGATCCAGTCGGCGCTACGGCCGGCCATACCACCGAGGACGGCGGGTAGCTGAGGCCGGGTGACCGCTTGCCGTCCGAAAGGGACCCACGCGAGCGGCGCCGTTGACCGTGCTCAGAACACGTCACAGCGGCGCGAGGATCATCAGGATCTCGTCCCGGTCATCACCCTCGCCAAACCGCAGCGCCCCGGGCCACCGGCCGATCTCCTTCCAGCCGAGTCGACCGTAGAAGTCTTCCAGGCCGGCCCCGCCTCGCGCGCACAGGCGCAGTTGTTCAAGCCCTATCTCGTCGCGGCCGATCTGCCGGACCCGGTGCATCATCGCTGCGCCGATCCCGCGACCTCGGTGGTCGGGATGTGTCTGGACGCGGTTGACGGTGCCCCAGTGAGCCACGAGCGGGTCCTCGTGACGGGACAGGTGCAGCCAGCCTGCCAGTGTCCCGTCGACCACCGCCAGCAGGAGCCTGCTGCGCTGAGGCTCAAGGTCGGCGATGAGGCGCTCAGCCACGGGAGCCACCTGTTCCGATCCGACGGGTGGGAACGCGAAACCGACGGCACCGCCCAGGTTCGCCACCGCGATCCAGCATCCGACCAGCTCGCGTATCTGGCGGGCACTGATCTCGGACGGGTGGGAGATCTGCCGGATCTCCACAAGGTCATGGCGGATCATGACGGGAAGTATCGCGTATCGCACCATCGGAAACATCAGCGTGCGAGAGTCACCGCGCTCTGGGCGCAGTAGCCCCGCCGCAGACCAGCACACGGACCGGCGCCGATCCGTCGTGCGGACCACCGCGGCTGCGGCGTGCTGCCAATATGGCCCTCATGCAGCCTGCGCCGCGGGACGCCGCCACCACTGGGTCACCTGACGGCTCCACCATCCTGACGTACGGCGAGCCACCCCGCAGCGGGCGAAGCACCCTGCTGATGGTCGGTGCTGCCGTCGCGGTCCTCCTGGGCTTCGATGCCGCGCCGTCGAATCGTCCGCCGGAGTCACGGCCGCCGCCCCAGCCAGCGGCCCCCACGGCTGCGTCGACGACGCCTGGACCGGCGGCCTCCACCGCCGCGACTTTAATCGCAACCCTGGAGCCTGCGAAGCGCTTCGTCAAGAGCCGCGAGAAGCCATTCAACGGGGCATATCAGTCGGACATCAAAGACACGTTACTAGCTTCCACCTACCGCGGCGGTCGCTCCCTGAGTCTCTTCCGGGATCCCGCAATCACGACGTTGCCGGATCGCGTGGACGATGTCGCGCCGGATTATCTGCGTATCAAGGGCGTTGAGGTTCGCGTCTACCGAACGGTCAGCGGCGAGGGCGTTCAGCAGGCGGAGTGGATCCGCAACAGGATGTACTTCGTCCTGCTGTGGTGGCCTCCGCCAGCTCCATACCAGATCTCCGAATCGGACGTCCGGTGGATTATCGCGGCCTCCATCAGCGGGCGTTTCTGAACACTTTCCGGCCTTGGCGCGACCGGCGCCGATCGCGCCCGGCTCGACGAATCGTCGAGCCGGGCGCGATGAACTAGTTATGCCACGAAGCGGGCACGGCGTCGGCGTCCGATCAGGTAGCCCGCGCCGCCGAGGAGCAGAAGGGCAGCGCCAATGCTGGCCACGATCATGGTGTTGGCGCCCGTCACGGGCAGCCCGCCGCCGTCACCGCCGGCAGCGGCCCCACTGGCGGAGGACGTCGGGGTCGCTGCAACGCTGGTCGTCGCGCTGGTCGTCGCGCTCGGCGTGGCACTGGACGTGGCACCGGGCGTCGGCGTGGGCTGAGACGCGCAGTCAGCCGTACGTGCGGTGTACAGGTCGTTGTTCAGGTAAGCCAGGTAGGTGTCGACGGAATCGGTGGCGAGCGTCTTCTGCGCGGCCTCCCGCGCGTTGGTGCCAGCGCCCGTCAGCGTCTGGTTCACCGCGATCCGCAGAGCCACTGACCAGGCCGTGTAAACGTCCGACTTGAGGAAGGCCCGCAGCTCTGCCGAGGTGCCATCCAGCGGCTTCTGGAGTGCGTCCTGCAGCGTGGGCAGATTGTCTTTGCCTGCCGCTGCCAGGATCTGAGAGGCCAGCACCCGCACCTGGACAACGGTGGCGGTGTCCAGATCGATTTTGACAAGCTCGCGGATGTCCTTGTACACCTTGCGCTCGACTGTCTGGCAGGCCGCGTTCAGCCAGGGCGATGGTGGTTGAGCCGCCGCCGGTGCGGCCGGAATCAGCAGCGCCAGCGCTATGAGGGCGCCGGCCGGATACTTCAATCGCATGTTGGCTCTCTCCCCGTAATAGATCAAAACATGGAGATGTTACCGACGGCGAGCAGGAGCGCAAGAAGCGGTGGCTGCTGTGGACCATGCAATGAGGAAGGCCGCCCCGCAAAAAGGACGGACCATGGTTACGCTTCGCAGTCATGGGTTGACCCAATGGGACCAAGGGTTCGGTAGGAAGAGCCAGAGGCTGATGTCCATACCAACGGCGTTGCGTTAGGGCTGTGGCCGACGGCTCAACCCGCTGCTGACTGTCAGAGCTTGTAAATCAAGACACGTCGAGCAGGAGAATCGCGCCGATCTTGCACTCCCTGTCGCCGATTTAAGCAGTAATGCACCCTAATGTCGGGGCAGAAAGTGCAAGATCGCGATGCAGGATCGGTTGACGAACGAGTCATTCCGCCTGACGCGACGGCGCTGATGTCCGTACCCTCGTGATCAACAGCGTTGGTCGAGGTGCCTTATGCCGGGGGGGTTTTGTCCGGGTCTTCGTGGCCGGTCAGCGGGACGTCCGGCCGATCCGTGGCTTCGCGGGAACTGCGCAGCGCGCCGACGGCCGCCAACCCCGCCCCGGCGAGCGCGACCGCCGTCTCCACGGCCGACGACACCTCAAGGGAGTCGTCCCGTGACGTGCTCACCGCCATCCCCAATACCAGGAAGGCGCTCTGGTCAGGGTGGGCCATCTCCCACCACCCGGACCACACGCCGGCGAGATCCGAGTACGCGTCCGCCGTTGTGAGGGACAGCAGGAACAACCCCACCGGGAGCAGCCAACGGCGGTCGGCCCGCCCTCCGGACAGCGCGAGTGCCCCGATGGACACGAGGGTGGCGAGCAGCGCCGGCCAGACCGTCCCGAGCAGGTCCGGCAGCGGATAGTCGACGAACTCCCGGGTCGAGTCCAGCCCGAACCAGGCGAGCAGCAGCAGCGCGACGGCCGCCGTCGCCACACCCCGCCGTCTGCCGCGGGACGGTAGTGCCACCACGCCGACCGCGAGACAGACAACGCCGAGCGCCACGCCAAGCGCGGCGAGCCATTGCCTGTCGATCGACTCGCGCCACGGCCCCAGGTTGGACGTCTCTGCCGCCGCTGGCCCGTAGGTCACCCAGCCCACGTCGACGACCTGCTCCTGATGCCAGAGCAGTCTCCTGGCCGCCACCACGGCGAGGAGCACGACACCGGCGGCGACGGCCCACCGCATCCGGCGCGGGCCGCGATCCAGCAGGACGTAGCCGAGCAGTGCGAGCAGCATGACCAGGCCGAATTGCATCGACGCGGCTGGCATGGCGAGCAGCGCCGCCGCAGCCGAGAGTAGGCCGCCCGCGACGGATGCGACGAGCAGGCCGATCGGAAGGCGCATGGCCGAGATCCTGACACGTAAGTCGGACGTGCGTAGTCCGGCGGCAGACCCACCCGTTGACCGGGGCTACCTTCGGCGGGCCAGGTGTTGCAGCGTCGCTCGGATGACGGTCTTCTCCTCCGCCGAGACGTTTGGATCCATCAGGATGCGTGCGACCGCCCGCAGGTCCGGGTCAGTGCTCGGGTCGGGCGTGGGTGATGGCGGCGCGCCGTCCCAGCCCAGTATCTGCGAGGCCACCGAGCGCGGGATGCCGAGGCCGTCGCAGAACTGCTGGACCTGGGTGCGCTGCGGGTTGGCTATCTCGGCCCGGCGCCATCGGTAGATCGTCGATCGGCCGATGCCGGTCCGCTGCTCGACGTCCTCGATGGACATGGCGCGTTCTCGGACGGCCTCGTCGAGGGCGCGTTTGATGAACCGCGCGAACGCGATGACGCGGGGATCTTGGCTGGCACTCGCTGACACAGGGTGATCGTAAGTGCCGCATGTGGGACTCCGTTGCCGGACCCGAGCGCAGTGCCAGATTCGGCTCCGGCTGCTGGCCGGCGAGGTGGCTTGAAGGGCCGCTTCCTGCTGCGATTACGGAGAGCAGCGCTGTCAACAAAGATCGAACACCATGAACCGAAAGTACGTGCCATTGCCGCACTTGGCACTGAGTGGTGGACGCGGTACCGTCAGTGCCATGAATGGCACTGGCAGTGCCAGACCTGGTTGTGGCGAGCGGGTCGCCGCGTGCGTGACGGGGGAGAATTGATGAAACTACGTCCGGTGTTGGTGAGCGCCACCGCCCTTGTCCTCGTGGCGATCGGCCTGTCCATTCCGTCGGGGACACCGGTCGCCGCCCAGGCCGCGGCTGCCGCCGCCTGCCCGGAGCCGGCGCGACCCACGGTGAAGATCATGACCGTGGGTGATTCGATCACCGCGGGCGCGACGATGACCGCATCGACGACCGTCGGCTACCGCGAGGAGTTGGGGTGGCTGTTCGGTCAGTTCTGCCAACCGTACGAGTTTGTCGTCGCCGCCGCCGGAGGCACCACCTGCAACTACTGGTCGTCGCGGATGGCGGGTCTGGTCACCACGCACCAGCCCGACGTGATCCTGCTGAACTGCGGGACCAACGACAACCTGTCGAACGCCACCTCGGCGCAGATCGCCGCCTTCGAGAGCACCTACCGCGCGCTCTTCGACACCGCGCTGGATCTGGACCCGGACGTGCTCATGTACCCGTCCTGGGTGCAGTACAGCTCCGGGCACGGCACCGACGGCTGCACGACCCCACCCGGTCCAAGTCCCGCCTGGCTCCCGACGAGCGAAGCCAAGGTCAACGACGCGATCTACCGCAGCATCAAGGTGATCGACGAGTACGGCCGCCGCGTACCAAACTTCGTCGACTACCAGCCCATCCCGGAAGGCTATCTGGACCAGTGCGGCGTGCACCCCACGCCGGGCGGTTACACCGTGATGGGTCGGCTGGCATTCAACACCATCGCACCCCGGCTGGGCCTCCCGACGGCACCGCTGCCGTGCGGGTTGGTGGGCCGGCGGCCGGGCTACCCGGTCGGCAACTGGGTTCCCTGCGCCAGGATGAACCTCAACTGATGAGGCGGGTCCGGTCACCGCGGTGACCCGACGCGCCACCGGGCAGCGACCACCTTCTGCCGGCTCTGCCCATCCTGGGTAGGGCCGGCTTCGTCGTTGGTCGATGAGCGCAACCAGCCCGCTGACGAAAGCGTGTGTCCGTGCAGTGGGCTCGCTTCGGCTGGACGGGTGCGAGATCATGTTTATCTGCCGAGCTTTCCTCCGGCCCAATCCCGGCAGGTCAGTGCGGCAGCTCCGTACCTCACGTGGATCGGGACGACGCCTACCGGGGGGAGGCTGCATGTGGCTCGACCAGGGTGGCATCGCCCCTGCCGGTGTGGCATCGCCGCCGCGGCCTGGTGTGACCCCAGCCCTCGCGGTGCGCCGTCGTTCCGATGCCCGGGCGCCGGGGGTGGGCGGCACGGTGACCGCGCCGCGCGCCCGCCGAGCATCCTGGTCGCTGCGTTCGTTCCGTCCCTCGCGCAGCGTCTCTGCCGACTGCTGCCCCGCTCCGATGTCCCGTAGGTGGCAGGACCGGACCTGGCCCCCGCCCGGCCTGATGTGGCGCACCCGCCGTGTGACGGGTGGCGTGACCGATGCCAGCCGCCCGGTGTGCGCCCGGCTGGAGGTGACCCGACCTCAGATCCCCTCGTACCGCCGCCCCAGCGCAGATCGGAGCCCTTCGTGGATACTCGCACTCAGTCAAAGGCCGCGAATGTCGTCATCGCCGTCGCCGGACTCTGCTGGCTGGCCACCGTGCTGCTCGCCGCGATCGACTGGGACGGCGCGGTGTCCGGCCGAGCCTTCGCCGTTGGGGCCATTGCCGCCGCCGCTTCGGTCGCCGCCGTCATCGTCAACAGCCGACAGTTGGCCGGCGGCATCAAGGTCGTGGTCATCTCGGTGGCCCGGGCACCCCAGCAGGCGTACTGGCGTGGTTATCAGGACCGGGGCACCGACACGCCGCCCGGTGGTGGTGACGACGACACTCCCGACCTGATGAGCATCGGCTGCTGACCCGGGCCTGACCGAAGCTCAGGTCTTCCTCAAGCACGATCAGGCGATACTCCAGCCAACGCCGTGCCAATCCAGCCTGCAACGCGGCCACCGTGACCCCCGGTGATCGTAGGCTGACGGCATCAGGTGTAGATGTTCTTGGCGTACTCCGGGCCGTAGTGCCGTTCCAGGTCCCGCAGGCTCTCCACCGGCGCCTCGACCTCCTTGATCAGGCGGGCGCGGGACGGCAGCAGGTCGGGCTGCCAGGTCTCCGGCTGCCACAGCGCGGACCGGAGGAACGCCTTCGCGCAGTGATAGAAGATCTGCTCGATCTCCACCACCACGGCGAGCACCGGCCGGTGCCCCTTGACCATCATGTCGTCGAACCAGGGAGCGTCGCTCACCAGGCGGGCGCGCCCGTTGATCCGCAGTGTGTCGGTGCGGCCCGGGATCAGGAAGAGCATCCCGACGTGCGGGTTGTCCAGGATGTTGCGGTAACCGTCGGCGCGCCTGTTGCCCGGCCGCTCGGGCACGGCGATCGTCGTGTCGTCCAGCACCAGGGCGAAGCCGGCCGGGTCGCCCTTGGGTGAGACGTCGCAGCTGCCGTCCGCGCCAGCGGTGGCCAGCAGGCAGAACGGCGAGGCGGCAAGCCACTCGCGGTCCCGCTCGTGCAGGCGACGGCGATCCTTGTTGGCGGCCCGTGCGCTCGGCACCCCGAGCAGGTCGCGAAGCTCCTCGTGCGAAGTGATCTCCACCGTCACGTGATCCTCCCTCAGGCGTTGACCCGTTGGCGGGCACCGCCGCTTGTCAGCCTAGGCCGCCGTGACCAGGGTGAGGTTTGTGCCCGGTCGCCGGGGGTAGGGCCTCACCCGACGCGCCCGCCGCACGAGAACCGTTCCGCAGGACGCCGACACGTGGAGGGCCCGGAGATGGAGAGCCGACTCAAGGTACTGGGTCACCCAGTCCATCCGATGCTCGTCATGTTCCCGGTCGCGCTGCTGGCCACGGCGGTGCTGTTCGACGTGGTCGACACCGTCGGTGGCCCCGACCTGCTCGGCGAGGTCGCGTACTGGAACATCACCGTCGGCCTGATCGGTGGTCTCCTCGCGGCGGCGGCCGGCTCGTTCGACCTGCTGGCCATCCCGACCGGCACCCGGGCCAAGCGGGTGGGTCTGCTGCACGCCGCCGCCAACGTCGCGGTGATCCTGCTCTTCGCCGCTGTGTGGGCCGTCCGGCTCAACGCCGACTCCCGGGCCGCGGGCGGTGCGCTTGTCGCCATCGAGGTGGTCGCGGTGGGGATCCTCGGCATCAGCGCCTGGCTGGGCGGCGAGTTGGTCGACCGGCTCGGTGTGGGCGTCGACCGGGACGCCGGCCTGGATGCGCCCAGCTCACTACGGCCGCCCACGGCCACGCAGCGGATCGGAGAGGTGTGATGGACGAGCAGCAGAACGGCGGATTCGGTCGGGGCTGGCGGGGTGGTCGGCAGCAGGGCTGGGATCCGATGGGGGAGTTGCAGTCCCTGCGCGCCGAGCTGAGCCGCCTGGTCGGTGGCCGGGCCGGGGCGTCCGACGTCGAGCTGACCGAGACCGCCGACGGCTGGGAGGCCGTCGTCCGGCTGCCCGGGGTGGCGCCGGAGGAGGTGGCGGTGGAACTGGACGACCTCGAACTGTGCGTACGGGCCCGCTCCGAGGCGGAGGTCAACGCCGACCAGGGCATTCCCGGCGGCTTCGAGACGCGAGGCTTCGAATACCGCATCAACCTGCCCTCGCGCGCCGACCCGGAGGCCATCGACGCGGTCATGGACCACGGCCTGCTCCGGGTCCGCCTGCCCCGGGCGACCCGACCCGCGCCGCGCACCATCACCGTCGGCCGCACCGGGCCGCGCTCCGGCGACCTCTCCGCTGGTACGCCGATGCCGGCCGACCCCGCCGCGGACCGGGAGCTGCACCGCCCGGACACCGCCGGCGAGGTCGACCGAACGTAGCTGCTGCGTGGTCACTCAGTCCCTGCTCGGCCCGACGGCCGGGCGCGTCGAAGACGTGCACCGCATCGCGGTGTTGCGCGCCAACGCCCTCGGCGACTTGATCTTCGCCCTGCCGGCGTTGGACGCGTTGCGTGCCGCGTACCCCGGGGCGGAGATCGTGTTGCTCGGAGCGCCGTGGCACGCGAAGCTCCTGCGCGACCGGCCGGGCCCGGTGGACCGGGTGCTCGTGGTGCCGCCCGCGCCCGGCATCCGTGCTGCCGAGCCCGGCGAGTCGGAGTCGTCGATCGACGACTTCCTGGCCGCCGCGACCGGGTTCGACCTGGCGGTGCAGATCCACGGCGGTGGCGCCAACTCCAACCCGCTGATCAGTCGCCTCGGCGCCCGGGTGACCGTCGGCCTGCGCGCCGACGACGCGCCGCCGCTGGACCGGTGGCTCCGCTACGTCTACTACCAGCACGAGGTGATCCGCTATCTGGAGGTGGTGGGGCTGGTGGGAGCGCCGGCCACCACCATCACGCCGACGCTCGCGGTGACCGACGCCGATCGGGCCGAGGCCGCCCGGGTGCTCGGCTCGGCGGACCGGCGCCGGGTGGCGCTGCACCCGGGCGCCACCGACAACCGCCGCCGCTGGCCCGCCGAGCACTTCGCCGAGGTGGCGCGTGCGCTGCACGAGGACGGCTACGAGGTGCTGGTCACCGGCACGCCCGCCGAGCAGGAGGTGGTGGACCGGGTCGTCGTCGCGGCTCGGGTGCCGGTGCGCCCACAGGTGGGCACGCTCAGCCTGGGTGGGCTGGTCGGTTGCTACGCCGACTGCGCGTTGGTCATCTCGAACGACACCGGCCCGCTGCACGTGGCCGCCGCGGTGGGCGCGCCCACGGTGGGCATCTTCTGGGTGGGCAACCTGATCAACGGGGCCAGCCCGCTGCGGGGCCGGCACCGGCCGATCAGCTCGTGGACGGTGCACTGCCCGGTCTGCGGGGTCGACTGCACACCGGGCATCTATCCGCACCGGCCCGGCGACGGTGAGTGCCCGCATCGGGACTCGTTCGTCGCCGACGTTCCGGTGATCGAGGTGTTGGAAGCCGCCCGGGAGTTGCTCACCCCGTAGTTCAGGCCGGCTGCGGGCTGTCCTCGTCGGCGAGGACGACCTCCCACGCCTCCACGTCCCGGTCGGTGACGGTGGTGGGGGACTCCAGGTGGTACGCGCCGCTGGGCAGGATGCCCGCACCGCCGTGGCGGGCCAGCACCGCGAGCTGCGCGGCCACGTCCTCACCCTGGTGCTTCTCCTGCACCCGACGCCAGAAGTCGAAGCCGCCGGCGTCGACGAGCTTGGCCCGGTCGTAGAGCACGCACCCGCCGATCCAAGAGACCTTGTACGCCCGCCACGCCCCCGGCGGCAGCGCCAGTCGATCGGTGATGTGCAGCAGGTTCGCCGCCGAGTGGATCCGTGCTCGGTTCCACTCCGGGGTGTCGGGTCGGATCCGCTCCGGCGTGGGCGGGCCGGCCCACTCCTCGTAGTGCCCGTGGGAGTCCGGCCGCACGTCATCGGTGTACGAGAGCCCGTGCACTCCGTTGCCGACGAATCCGCAGCCCAGCTCCCCGATCGCCGTCACCAACCGGTGCAGCGTCCCCGGTTCCAACCAGACATCGTCGTCGAGGCTGAGGACGTACCGGGCGGTCGAGGCGGCGAGCAGGTACGCCCGGTGTTCGGCCAACCCCCGGCGGGGCAGCCGGCGGGTCAGCAGCACCGGGTGACCCCGGTGCCGCAGCGCCCGGACCATGGTGGCCGCGGCGGGATGCGCGTACGCCGGATCCCCGTCGGACTGGTCGCTGACCACCACCCCGAAGCCGGGTACCCCGTCCTGGGCGGCGAGTCCGCCCAGGGTGACCGCCAACTCGGCGGGCCGGTTCCGGGTCGGAATCAACACGTCGACCAGCCGGTCGGTGCGGAACTCCGCCGGGGTGCCGAGGTCGAGGGGGCGGTTCACGACGCCTGGGTACGGGAGCTGAGCGACGGGTCGGGTTCCCGCCTGCCTGTGGTCGGCGACGGGTCGGGTTTCCGCTCACCTGTGGTCGGCGACGGGTCCTGGCTGTGTGACCGGATCCGCTCGATGATCGCCGAGGTGGACCGGTCCGGCACGTACCCCAGGGTGTGCACCTGACCGCCCAGCCGGCGCACCAGCGGCGCCTCCGGCACCAGCTCCGGCGGGTAGTCCCCGCCCTTGACGTAGATGTCCGGCCGGACCGCCTCGATCAACGCGGCGGGTGAGTCCTCCTCGAACACCACCACATGGTCCACACAGGCGAGCGCGGCGAGCAGGGCGCCCCGGTCCTCGACCGGGTTGACCGGCCGGTCCGGACCCTTCAGCCGGCGTACGCTGCCGTCCGAGTTGACCGCCACGATCAGCAGGTCACCCAGTGCGCGGGCCTGTTCCAGGTAGCGCACGTGCCCCCGGTGCAGCACGTCGAAGCAGCCGTTGGTGAAGACCACCGACCGTCCCGCCTCGCGGTGCTCGGTGACGATCGCGTCCAACTCGTCGGTGCCGACCAGCGCGGGATGGCTCATCGTCTCGGTCGGTTGGCCGAGCGCGGTGAGCAGATCCTCCCGCCGGCACACGCAGGTGCCGGTGTCGGAGACGGTGATGGTGGCCGCCAACTGGGCGAGCTGGGCGGCGGTGGTCAGCGGTGCGTCGGCGGCCAGGGCCAACGTCATCGCCGCCAGGTACGCGTCGCCGGCGCCCACGGCGTGACTCGCCGGGACCGGCGTGCTGTGACTGCGCCGCGGCTCCCCGTCGGCGCCACCCACCACCGCCCCCTCGGTGTCCAGGGTCACCGCGACCACGTCGGCGCCGGTGTGCGCGCGCAGCTCCGCGAGGCGCGACTCCGCCAGGACGGCCCGGTCGACGCCCTCACCGGCCCGGGTGTTCACGGTGACGCCGGTGCCGGTGACGCTGAGCCCGTCGCCGGTGAGAGCCACCCGGTCCTCACCCGGGGTGGGCTCACCGACCGGTCCCGGGTGGTTCTCGGTGACGTCGTCGGCGCGTACGCCGCCCGGGGCCGCGCCCACGCTCAGTTCGGACGGGCCGTCGGACGGGTCGCCGTGCGGGTGTTCCAAATGCAGGTCGATGCCGGTGGTCGGTCGGGTCGCCGCGCCGGCTCGGGCCAGCAGCCGGGTCGCCTCGGCGAAGCTGGGCGTGACGACTGTCGGCGCGAGGCCCCGCCAGTCGGCCAGGTCGTGGGCGTCCAACGCGACGGTGGCGTACCGCTCGCGTTGCTCGACCAGCCACGCGCGGACCGGCGCGGGCAGCGCCCCCAGGCCGTAGTCGCAGACCACCAGGGTCGGCGCCTGCCCGCCGGCGGCGGCGCGCAGCTCCTCGGTGGCGCAGCTCAGGGCGGTGAGCAGCCGGGTCACGCCCTCCGGGTCGAGCGCGTCGTCCGGGTCGCCGGAGTCCTCGCGGAGCAGGATCTGGTTGCCGGCCAGCATCCGCCGCTTGACCGGGGTGGGCCGTCCGGGCTGGTTGACCGTGCGGTCCCAGACGCCCGCGCGGTCCAGACAGTCGTGCAACTCGTCGCCGGCCACGTCTGCGCCGACCGGTGCCACCAGCACCGCCCGGCCGCCGAGGGCGGCGACGTTCACCGCGGTGTTCGCGGCCCCACCGGCGGCGGAGATCCGTCGGCGCAGGGTGAGGACCGGTGCGGGCGCCTCTCGGCAGAGTCGGTCGGAGTCGGCGAACCGCCACTCGTCCAACATGGCGTCACCGACGATCAGGACCGGGCGTTCGAGCCAGCTCTCCACGACGGTGGCGAGCCGGCGCTGTTCCGCTGCTGCTCCTGCCATGCCTCCCCGGGTCCCCAGCGCCCTCCGGGCCAAACCTGACCCGCCCCCGACCTGCGGCTGTGTCCCCACCGTGCCCTTAGCGGCCGGCTGGGTCGTTTCGGACGTCCGGAGGCGGGAAGGGAATTGAGGTAACCCCGGAAAGGAGATGTACCGAGATGGCAGCGCAACTACAGGGCAAGCGGGTCGCCTTCCTGGCCGCCGACGGCGTCGAGGAGGCCGAGTACGTCCAGCCGCGCGAGGCGGTCGAGAACGCCGGCGCGATCGTCGAGTTGGTCTCGCTCAAGCCCGGGTCCATCCAGTCCTTCAACCACCTGGACCAGTCGAAGACGTACGACGTGGATGCGACCGCGGACAAGGCGGACGCCGACGGCTACGACGCGCTCGTGCTCCCCGGAGGCGTCGCGAACCCGGACTTCCTGCGGAGCGACCCGGACGCGGTGCGGTTCGTGAAGGCGTTCTTCGAAGCGGGCAAGCCGGTCGGGGTGATCTGTCACGGTCCGTGGACCCTGATCGAGGCGGACGTGGTGCGCGGCCGACGGATCACGTCGTGGCCCAGCCTGCGTACCGACCTGACGAATGCCGGCGCCACCTGGGTCGACGAGGAGTGCGTCACCGACGGCAACCTGACCAGCAGCCGCAACCCCGACGACCTCCCCGCCTTCTGCGAAAAGATCACCAAAACCTTCGCCTAACCCCCCTTTGCCTCGGTGATCAAGAGGTTTGCGTCAGCCTGGGCCGCGAAAATGACGCAAACCTCTTGATCACCGCTGTTGAGGGCGGGGGAAGGGTCCGCTGGGGTGGGTTTTTGGTGGGGTGGGCGCATGTTCTGCGGTGTGCGGGATAGAAGGCCACATGACCACCGAAGCCTCCGCCGCGCCGGTGCTGAATCGTCAGCAGATCCGGCTGCTCATGTTCGGCCTGATGACCGGAATGCTGTTGGCCGCACTCGACCAGACCATCGTCGGTACGGCCCTGCCCACCATCGTGGGCGAGTTGGGCGGGATCAACCACTACTCGTGGGTGGTCACCGCGTACCTGCTCGCCTCGACGGCGTCGACGCCGCTCTACGGCAAGATGGCCGACCTGTACGGCCGCCGTCCGGTCTTCCTCTTCTCGATCGGCACGTTCCTGGTCGGGTCGCTGCTGGCCGGGCTGTCGCAGAACATGACCCAGTTGATCATCACCCGGGGCATCCAGGGTCTCGGCGCCGGCGGTCTGCTGACGCTCGCGTTCACCATCATCTCGGACGTGGTGTCACCCCGGGAACGCGGGCGCTACCAGGGTCTCTTCGGTGCGGTCTTCGGGATCTCGTCGGTGGCCGGGCCACTGGTCGGCGGGTACTTCGCGGAGACCGACTGGCGGTGGATCTTCTACATCAACGTGCCGCTGGCGATCCTGGCCATCGTGGTCTGCTACCACGTGATGCGGCTGATCCCGTTCGAACGGCGGGACCACTCGATCGACTGGCTCGGTGCCGGGCTGCTGGTCGCCGGGGTGAGTTCGCTGCTGCTCGCGCTGAGCTGGGGTGGCAACGAGTACGCCTGGGGATCGGGTGTGATCATCACGCTCTTCGTCGTCGGTGCGGTGCTGGGGGTGCTCTTCGTCCTTCAGGAGGCCCGGGTGGCCGAGCCCATCCTGCCGCTGCGGCTGTTCCGCAGCGCCACCTTCGCCCTGGCCAACTCGGCGCTTCTGGTCATCGGTCTGGTGATGTTCGGTTCGATCATCTTCATCCCGCTGTACCTGCAGATCGTCAAGGGCGCCTCGCCGACCCGCAGTGGTCTGCTGATGCTGCCGATGATGGCCGGCATCATCATCACCTCGATCCTGACCGGTCGCGCGATGACCCGGATCGGTCGGTACAAGTGGTTCCCGGTGGCCGGGTCGGTGACGCTGCTGGTCGGCATGTTCCTGTTCACCCGGCTGGAGGTGAGCACCTCCCTCTGGGTGGCGTTCGGGTTCATGGTGGTGATCGGCATCGGTCTGGGTCTGTGTATGCAGTCGCTGATCCTGGCGGTGCAGAACGCGGTGTCCGTCCGCGACCTGGGCGCCGGCACATCCTCGGCGACCTTCTTCCGGTCGCTGGGTGGTTCGTTCGGTGTGGCGATCCTCGGCACGGTGCTCTCGTCCCGGCTGGCCAGCGGGCTCGGTGACCGGCTGCCCGGCGCGATCGCGCAACTGCCGCCGCAGGAGCAGGCCGCCGTGGCGGCCAGTGGCGGCACCAACATCTCGATCAACGATCCGGCCACCATCCTGGCCCTGCCGGGGCCGGTGCGCGCGGCCATCCAGGGCGCCTTCGTCGACGCGCTGGACATGGTCTTCCTGACGGCTGGCCTGATCGCCATCGTGGCGGTGGTGGTCACCCTGGCGTTGCCCAACACGCAGCTGCGCGGGGCCGGGCCGAAGGGCGCCACCGGTGGTGCCGACCCGCTCGGCGGTGAGGCCCCGGCTCCCGGCGGCAAGCCGTTGACCCGCGAGTCCAAGGAGGAGGCCGCCGCCGACATGGAGGCCAAGTCCCAGACGATGATCTGAGCGTCTCGACACCGACCGCCCCGGACTGCTCCGGGGCGGTCGGCGTCAGCCGGCCACGAGGCGGAGCGGCTGCGGGTGTCGACTGTCGAGGCGGTCGAGCGCGTCGGAGGTCGCCGTATCGGCGGGCAGGTACACGATCAGACGCTGGTCGTCGTCCGCCGGGAGTTCGAGGGTCTCGTACGCGAGCCGGAGCAGACCCGCCTCGGGATGGGCCAGCCGGACGATGCCGCTGGCCTTCGGCAGGCTGGGCACTGTGTCGACGCGCCGGGTGAAGGCGTCGCCCGCCGTGATGGTCAGCTCGTCGGCCAGGGCGGCCATCGGCGGGTAGGCCCGGAACGGACCCTGCTTGAGGGCGGCGACCTGCTCGTCGGCCAGGTGGTCCCAGTCGGGGTACGCGCTGCGAGCCCGGGCGTCGCCGAGGATGAACCGGGCGAGGTTGGCCGGCGTCGCGTCCAGCAGACCGATCGGACCGACCAGCCGCACGTACCCGGCGGTGTGGGCGAGGACGTCGCTGAGCCGGTTGAGCAGCACCGCCGGTGCGGGTCCGAGACGGTCGAGCAGCGCCCGCACGGTCGGACGTACCTCGCCGCTCGGGGGGATGCGGCCCCGGCAGGTGTAGCTGGGATCGGCGGCCTTGGTGAGGTGGTGCAGGTGGGCCCGTTCGTGCCAGTTCAACCGGAGTGCGTTCGCGAGCGCGGCGAGCACCTGCGGGGACGGTCGACGGTCGCGGCCCTGTTCGAGTCGCGTGACGTATTCGACGCTCACGTCGGCGAGGGCCGCCACCTCGGATCGGCGTAGCCCCGGGGCGCGACGGCGCGGCCCGGCGGGGAGCCCCACCTCGGCCGGTGTCACCGCTTCCCGGTGGAGGCGCAGGAACAACCCAAGCTCGTTGTCGCTCACCATCCGAAGGTAACAACGCCGGCCGATCGGATGGTGTCCCTGCCACTACCAGCCTTGGTCCGGTCTCCCTGGGCTCCCGCCGACTGACGACCGTGCAGGGAGGCGCTCGACAGCTGTCGGGCGGAAGTTCTGGTGGGTTGGAGTTGGGTCATGAGTCGTACGGTTGCGGTCGTCGGCGGCGGCTACGGGGGTACGGCGGTCGCCAAGGCGCTGGAGTCGGTGGCCGATGTCGTCCTCATTGATCCTCGGGACGCGTTCGTCAACGTCGCCGGGGCGCTGCGGGCGCTGGTCCGGCCCGAGTGGGCAGGCAACATCTTCTTTCCCTTCGACACGGTGCTCACGCGGGGCACGGTGATCCGGGATCGAGCGGTCTCGGTGGATCCCGGTGGTGTCACGCTGGCCTCGGGTCAGCGTGTCGCGGCGGACTATCTGGTGCTGGCCACCGGTTCCAGCTACGCCTACCCGGCCAGGCCCACCGCCGACTCCGTCGACGCGGCGCTCGACGACCTGCGTCAGACCAACAAGGAGTTGGCCAGCGCCGAACGGGTCCTGATCCTCGGCGCCGGGCCGGTCGGACTGGAGTTGTCCGGTGAGATCAAGGAGGTCTGGCCGGACAAGCACGTCACCCTCGTCGATCCGGCCGAGCAGCTGCTGCCCGGCTTCGCGCCCGAGATGCGCGATGACCTGCACCGGCAACTCGACGAGTTGGGCATCCAGGTGCGGCTGGGCACCAGCCTGGCCGCACCGTTGACGACCGACGCCAATCGGGCCGCG
This sequence comes from Micromonospora sp. NPDC005203, assembly GCF_042872705.1. Taxonomy (NCBI): domain Bacteria; kingdom Bacillati; phylum Actinomycetota; class Actinomycetes; order Micromonosporales; family Micromonosporaceae; genus Micromonospora; species Micromonospora sp. NPDC005203. The sequence continues at coordinate 318,970 of NZ_JBIAKV010000001.1, forward strand.
ACCGTCACGGTCACCACCACCGACGGCGACAAGATCACCGCCGACATCTGGTTCCGTGCCTTTGGTCTGCGGACCAACAGTGACTACCTCGGCGACGGCCGACTGACGACGCTCACCTCGCAGGGGCAGGTGGCCGTCACGGAAACCCTCAACGTCCGCGGGTCCGACGACATCCTCGAACACGTCTACGCGATCGGCGACCTCACCGATGTCGCGGAGGACAAGATGGCCGCGTACGCGTTGCAGCACGCCGAGGTCGTGGCGCAGAACATCACCGCGCAGTTGGGTGGCGGGCTGCCGACGGCCACCTACCAACCGAAGCCCCATCCCATGATCCTGATCCCGCTCGGATCGCGACACGGTGTCGGCCAGATGCCCACGCCCGACGGCCCGGCCGTCGTCCCCGCCGCGACGGTCGCCGAGTACAAGGGCGTGGACCTGTTCACCGGGCGCTTCACCGAACAGTTCGGTCCGACCGCCGCCTGAGGCCGGCCCGCGCCCTTGATCAACACGAGATCACGGAAGTCGGGGCGTCCTTCGCAGTGGGACACCCCGACTTCAGTGAACACGAGTCGATCAGGGCCTTACGGGTCACCAGTTGCCGTCGGTCTCCGAGATCGGCGAGATCTACAACGTCGCACGCTCGACGGCCTATCGCGCCGTGAAAGAGCTGCACGACCGAAACCTGGTCTATGGCCAGCAGGGCCAGGGCGTGTTCGTGGCGGAAGCGGACTAGTTCGGCCCTGTGCTAGAGGGGTTGTCGGGAGAAGCCGAGCGACCAGCGCCAGGTATCAGGCGCCAGACGAGAGGTGACGCCCGTCAGGCGGGGCGGCGGTAGACGCCGTACCACCAGGTCGCGGCCAACTCCCGGGCGGCCGCCGCGTCGGTCTCGGGGTCGGCCGAGGTGGCGCTGACGTGCTCGGCGAGGAAGCGGTCACCGCCGATCACGATCAACCGGCTCGCGGTCTCCGCGTGCATGCCCGCGGGGGTGCGCCCGGCCTCCTGCTCGGCGCGCAGCGCCTGCGCGGTGCGGGTGACGAACTGCTCCAACCCCGTCGCCCAGTACTCCCGGACCACCTCGTCGTACGCGGCGACCTCGCTGATCGCCGCCAGCACCGGGGCATACGTCCGGTATATCCGGATCACGTCGGCGAAGATCTCGGTGAGCACCGCGAGCGGGTCGCGGGGGTCGCCGGGGTGCCACTCGCCGGTGCGCCCGAATGCGCTCTCCCGCATGGTGCCGGCGAGGCGCATGAGCAGCTCGCTCTTGTCCCGGAAGTGGGTGTAGAAGGTCGACCGCGCCACCCCGGCCTCGGCGGCGATCCGCTGGACGCCGAGGTCGGTGAAGCGAGCCCCCTGCTGGAGCAGTCGCTCGGTGGCCGCCAGCACCCGCGCCTCGACGGCGGCTCGTCCGTCGGGGTTGCTCGGGCGGCGGCGGGTGATGGAGGGCATAGCCGGAATCCTAGGTGGCCGGGGGTCGGATCGGCGACGTACGCTCGGCGCCGGACACACTGTCCGACACTATGACCACGGAGTGCCTGACCTCGGCCTCCGAACCCCGCATCACGAGGAGCGACACGTGAAGTACCGACTGCTGGGCACCACCGGGGTGTACGTCTCGGAGATCTCGCTCGGCGCGATGACCTTCGGCGGCAACGGGCACCCGATCTACGGGGGTCTGGGCGGGCTGGCGCTGCCCGAGGCGCAGCGAATGGTGGACACCGCGTTGGACGCCGGGGTCAACTTCGTCGACACCGCCGACGGCTACAGCGACGGCGAGAGCGAGGAACTGCTCGGCAGGGCGCTCGGCAGGCGACGTCGCGACGTGGTGCTGGCCACCAAGGTCCACTCCCGGACCGGCCCCGGCCCGAACGACGTCGGCACCTCCCGACTGCACATCATGCAGAACCTCGAGGACAGCCTGCGGCGGCTCGGCACCGATCACATCGACCTGTACCAGATCCACAACTTCGACCAGGTCACTCCCATGGAGGAGATGCTGCACGCGCTCGACGACGCGGTCCGGCAGGGCAAGGTCCGCTACATCGGCGCCGCCAACTTCGCCGCCTGGCAGTTGTCCAAGGCGCTGGGCATCTCCGCCCGGGAGAAGTTGGCCGGCTTCGTCTCGGTGCAGGAGTACTACTCCCTGCTGGGTCGCGACGTCGAGCGCGACGTGGTGCCGATGGCACTCGACGCGGGCATCGGGCTGACCGTGTGGAGCCCACTCGCCGGCGGTTTCCTCTCCGGCAAGGTCAGCCGGGACGGCGCCGTCGCCGACAGTGGCGCCCGTAGCGCCCAGCCCGGCTACGCCAGCTTCACGCCGTTCGACCCCGAGACCGCCTTCGGCGTGGTCGACGTGCTCAAGGGCGTCGCGGAGCGGCACGAGGTGAGCCCGGCCCGGGTGGCGGTCGCCTGGCTGCTGTCCCGGCCGGCCGTGACCAGCGTGATCGTCGGTGCCCGCAAGCACGAGCAGTTGGTGGACAACATCGCCGCCGCGGACCTCACGCTCACCGCGCAGGATCTCAGCGAGCTGGACGAGGTCAGCAAGCTGCCGGTCGCGTACCCGAACTGGATCCAGGAGGGGTTCTTCGCCGGGATGCGCTACCCGCAGTGAGGCAACGCCCTACTTGAGGATGAGCCGGTTGGTCTGCTCGAAGACGTCCAGGTCGGCGAGGGTCTCGGTGACCGAGGTGGAGAGCGGGGCGGGGAAGCGGTCGCGGGGAAAGAAGCCGGCGTCGGTGGTCTCGTCGGTGACCCGGGCGAGCTGCCCGTCCCACTCCTCCACCCGGAAGGCCGTGGTGAAGACCTGGTAGGTGTGCCCGTACATGTTGGTGCTCGTCCGGTCCGGGCCGGTGTAGAGGGCGAACGCGCAGACCCGCAGCGCACGGAGCCCGGTCTCCTCGCGGACCTCGCGGACCGCGCAGTCGGCGATCGACTCGCCCAACTCCATCGCCCCGGCCGGCATGGCCCACTGGCCGTTGTCCGAGCGTTGGATCAGCAGGATGCGTCCCGCGTTGTCGCTGACCACGGCGCGGGCACCGACGAACATCAGCGTCCGATCCCCGGCGAGCGCGCGCAACTGCCCCACGTACGAGTCGGCCCAGGAAATGCTCACCTGCGACAATTTACGGGGGTTCCCAACGTGTGACCGCCGACACTAGCTTGTTACCCATGCGTAGCACGATGATGGACGCCCCTCTGCAGGTCTCCCGGATCCTCGATCACGGCGCAGGAGTGCACGGCTCTGCCGAGGTGGTCACCTGGACGGGCGCCGAGCCCCGCCGGATGACGTACGCCGAGGTGGGTCGCACCGCCGCCCGGCTGGCACACGCGCTGCGCGACCAGTGTGAGGTGACCGGCGACGAGCGGGTCGCCACCTTCATGTGGAACAACAACGAGCACCTGGTCGCCTACTTCGCGGTGCCGAGCATGGGTGCGGTGCTGCACACGCTCAACATCCGGCTCTTTCCCGACCAGGTCGTCTACATCGCCAACCACGCCGAGGACCGGGTGGTGCTCGTCGACAGCACGCTCATCCCGCTGCTGGCCCGGGTGATCGGTGAGCTGACCACGGTGCGGCACGTGGTGGTGGTCGGTGGCGGCGACCCCGCGCCGCTGGTGGCGGCGGCCGGTGACCGGATCACCGTGCACCACTGGGACGCGCTGCTCGCCGACCGGCCCGAGGTGTACGACTGGCCCGAGGTGGACGAGCACGACGCCGCGGCGCTCTGCTACACCTCCGGCACCACCGGCAACCCGAAGGGCGTGGCCTACTCGCACCGGTCGATCTACCTGCACTCGTTGCAGGTCTGCATGCCGGAGGGCTTCGGTCTCGCGCCGACCGACCGGGAGCTGGCCATCGTGCCGATGTTCCACGCCATGTCGTGGGGTCTGCCGTACGCGGCGTTCCTCTCCGGCGCGTCGCTGATCATGCCGGACCGGTTCCTCCAGGCCGCGCCGATCGCCGAGATGATCGCCGCCGAGCGGCCCACCCTGGCCGGCGCGGTCCCGACCATCTGGACGGATCTGCTGGCCTACCTGGACACCCACGACGTGGACACGTCCTCGCTCACCGAGGTGATCGTCGGCGGCTCGGCGTGCCCGCCGGCGCTGATGCACGCGTTCGACGAGCGGCACGGAATCGACGTCATCCACGCCTGGGGGATGACCGAGATGTCCCCGCTGGGGTCGGTCTCGCGCCCGCCGGCCGGTGCGACCGGTGAAGAAGCGTGGCGCTACCGCTACACGCAGGGGCGGGTGCCGGCGGGCGTGCGGGCGCGGATCGTCGGCCCGTCCGGCGACCCGATGCCCGCCGACGGCACGGCCGTGGGCGAGTTGGAGGTCCGTGGGCCGTGGGTGACCGCCCGGTACGTCGGTGAGGACGCCCCGGACGAGGAGAAGTTCCGCGACGGCTGGTTGCGCACCGGTGATGTGGGCACGCTCTCGCCGGACGGCTACATCACCCTGACCGACCGCGCCAAGGACGTGATCAAGTCCGGCGGTGAGTGGATCTCCTCGGTTGAGTTGGAAAACGCGCTGATGGGCCACCCGGCGGTGCTGGAGGCGTGCGTGGTGGGTGTGCCGGACGAGCGGTGGGACGAACGCCCGCTGGCCACGGTGGTGGTCCGGGAGGGCGCCTCGGTGACCGCCGAGGACCTGCGGGACTTCCTGGCCGGCTCGGTGGCGCGCTGGCAGCTGCCCGAGCGCTGGGCGTTCATCGACACGGTGCCGAAGACCAGCGTGGGCAAGTTCGACAAGAAGGTCGTCCGTTCGCGGTACGCCGACGGCGAGCTGACTGTCCGGGAGCTGACAGCGCCGTAACGTTTCCCCCGGCACTGTCGCAGGGCGGCGTGGAGTGCCAGTCGACATTCCTCGCAGGGGCGGCCCCGGCGTTCGCACCGCGCCGGGGCCGCCCGTTCCACGCGGGGTGACCCGCATAGCCATTGTTGCGAAACTTGTTCGCCTCTGTCCTGATGACGGGGAAATCAGGTGGTCAGCGACCCGATCAGGCGTCGCTCGTGGCGATGAGCACCTTGCCCACCGTCGAATCCTCCACCGCCTGGTGCGCTGCGGCCGTCTCGGCCAGGGAGTAGCGGTGTAGCGGCAGGCCGGCATCGGCGCCGACCCGCAGACCGCCCTGGTTGGCCGCCGCCGCCACGTCCTTGACGCCCTGCGCCTTGGCCGCCTTCGGCTCGGTGTAGACCAGCACGAACTGCCACCTGGCGTTCGGCACCATCATCGCCCGGATCGGGATGCTCACCTCGTCGCCGCCGTCGTCGGCGTACATGCAGACCGCGCCGCCATGCCGCAGCACCTGAGCGTCGATCGCGGCGTTGGCCGAAGGGGAGACCTCCACGATCGTGTGCACCCCGTCGGGAGCGATCTTGCGGACCTCCTCGACCACGTCCTGCTCGCGGTAGTTGACCACGTAGGAGGCACCGGCAGCCGCCGCGAGCTGTGCCTTCTCGGCGCTGCTCACCGTGGCGACCACCGTGGCGTCGGCCCAGCGGGCGAGCTGGATCGCGGCGTTGCCCACCGCGCCCGCCCCGCCCTGCACCAGCACCGTGTGGTCGGCCAGCGCACCGGCACGCAGCGTGTCCGGCATGAACTCGCCGGCGGTCAGGCAGCGGTGCGCGGTGAGGAACGGAATGCCCAGCGCGGCCCCCAGCTCGAACGGGGCGTCGCCGAGGCGTACCGCCTGTCGGACCGGCACCAGCGTGTATTCCGCCGCCGTGCCCCACGGCCGCTGCCAGGCGGCTTCCCAGATCCAGACGCGCTCACCGATCAGGTCAGGGTCGACCCCGTCGCCGACCGCCTCCACCACCCCCGCGCCGTCCTGCCCGGGAATCTGCCAACCCTTCGGCGCGGAGGAGCGCCGGGACTTCCAGTCGGTCGGGTTGACCCCCGACACCGCCATCCGGACCAGGACCTCACCAGCCCCCGGCTCGGGCACCGGCCGATCGACCAGCTCCAGCACCGAAGGGTCGCCGGTCTGCTCGTACACGATCGCTTTCATCCGTGGTCTCTACCCCTCTCGACTGGCGTCAACCCAGGCTCTCCACCAGCTCCGGGGTCAGCTCCCCGATCGCCCCCAGTGTCACCACGGCGAGCCGCGCGGCGTCCGGGTCGAGCGGGTACGACAGGTGCGGCACCGCCACCACCCGCATCCCCGCCGCGGCGGCCGAACGCACCCCGTTCGACGAGTCCTCCACCGCCACACAGCGGGCCGGGTCGACGCCGAGGCGCTCAGCGACGCTCAGGTAGACGTCCGGTGCCGGCTTGCCCCGCTCGGTCTGCTCGGTGGAGAGGGTCGCCCCGAACGCGTCGGTCAGACCGGTGGCGGCCAGCGCCGCCTCGATCAGCCGGGTCGGCGACGAACTGGCCAACCCCAGCGGCCACCGTACGGCCAACCGGCGGACGACCTCATCGGCGCCGGCGATGAGGGGTACGTGGTCCCGGTAGCGTCGGGTCATCTCCTCGACCACCTCGACGGCGACCTGCTCGGCGGTGCGGCCGACGCCCAGCTCGCCGCTGAGATAGTGGGCCCACTCGCCGGTGCTCATCCCCATCAGCCGACGTTGCGTGTCCGGCTGCCACGTCCCGCTGTGCGTCGCCACGTACGCCCGGCGGACCTCCTCCCACACCGGCTCGGAATCCACGATCACGCCGTCCAGGTCGAAGACCACCGCATCAGTCACGCGCCCATCCTGCCCGATCGGCGGGTGCCCGGTCAGCCGGGCAGCGCGGGCAGGGCGAGCGGGCTGCCCGCGGGGAGCAGGGTGTGGCCGGACCTGGCGATCGGCTCCAGCAACTCCCGGAGCCGGTCCGTGCCGTCCGGGCCGAGCGCCTGCCACGGGTGGGCAGCCGCCCGGTCGGTGGCGTCCTCGATGGCCTGGAACCCGGCCCGGGCGTGGTCGGTGGCCGCGCCTTCCCCGGTCAGCCAACCTCGCTCGGTGAGCCGCTTCCGGGCGGCGTGCCACTGTTCCTCGGACCAGCCCCGGCCCAGCAGGTACTGCGGCGACGAACCGTCCAGAGCGACCCGCCCGGTCAGCGTCTCCACCGGGTCCAGGCCGGCGGCCACCAGCGCCGCGACGTGCCCGTCCCCCCGGTGCTCACGAAGCGTGGTCGCGGCCTGCCAGAGCCGGGCCAGCGGGTATTCCCCGACCGGCAGCGCCGCGTTGACCGCGCCGAGCACCCGACCGGCGGTCTGCGCCGCCGAGGCGGCCCGTTCCAGCAGGTCGGCGGCCTCCGCCAGGTGCGACTCCGGTAGCTCGTAGGTCAGCTCGGCCAGCGCCTGCACGGCACCGGTCAGGCGGGCGCGCAGCGCCTCCTGCGGGGTGGCCAACCGCCACACCGCCGGCAGCGCGCGGGCCACCATCGGCGGCGCGAACGTGAAGAAGGCGGCGATCACCGGGGCCGCCTCGGCGGCTCCCAGCGGCGCGGCCCGACCGGCGAAGTAACCGCGCCAGTAGCCGCGCAGCCCGACCGCCTCGTACGCGGCCCGGGCCCGAGGGTGCAGATAGGTGACCGCGTGCACCGGCTCGAAGTACGCCCACGTCGACCGGGCGGTCCGCCCCGGCTCGTCCAGCGCCGTCATCTGCACCTCCGCGTCGGAGTCCCGGATCACCCCGGGCGGCGAACCGCCCGGGGTGACGCCGAACCTACTGCCGCTGGGTGACGGGCCGAAAGCCCCATGTGAACAACTCCATCGCGGCCCGGCGACAACCGGGGCGATCCGGACGGGGTCACTGGGCGGCGAGCACGTCCACCACGAAGCGCAGCGGGCCGGTCGGGCGTCCACCGGCCTTGGCGGCGTCGTTGCCGTACGCCAGCTCGCCCGGGATGTCGAGCTGCACCCGGCTGCCCACGGTCACGCCGACCAGGCCCTGGTCCCAGCCGGGGATGACCTGGCCCACGCCGATCGGGAAGGTGGCCGGCTGCCCGGACTGCCAGGAGGAGTCGAACTCCTTGCCGTCCTTGAAGAACACCCCCACGTAGTTGGTGGTGATGTTCTGGCCCTGCTTCACGGCCGGGCCGGTCCCCTTGATCAGCGGGGTGACCGCGAGCTTCTTGAGCTCGCCCGTGCCCGGCTTCACCGTCGGCTTGCTGCCCAGCGCCGGGTCGGCGCCGGCCGGCAACTGCGGAGCGGGGGGCGCGGCGGGCTCGTCGGGGGCCGGGACGGTCGCGGACGGGGTCGCGTCAGCCTGGTTCTTGGGCTTGTCGTCGCTCCCGCCGCCGATCGTCACGAAGACGGTGATCAGCACCCCGACCACGGCGACGGCGGCGAGGCCACTGGCCCACGCGTTGCGCTTACGCTTCCGGTCGGCCGCCTTCTTCGCCGCCAACTGGGCGGCCAGCCGGCGCCCCGACTTGGTCGCCGGGCTCTGGTCCTGGTCCGCCGGCCGGTTCTGCTGCGTCCGCTCGCTCACGTCGTCGACTCCCTGCTGCGAAGTGTGGCCGGCACCCGGTGCCGGGGGGAAAGCCGACGCACACGGTACCCGCACCACGGCCCACCGTGCCGGCCACGGACACCTCGGATCGCCCAGCGCGGCAGTTCCGGGGCGTTCCCGGGCGGTTATCCCGGGATGACCATGAAGTCGGTCACGAACGAGGTGACCCGGCCGTCGGCGGTACGCCCGATCCAGGTGCCGTAGCAGCCGTCCCCCCAACCGGTGGCCACGGTGACGACGTTGGCCCCGCTGGCCTCGTCCAGGACGGCGGTGATCAGCCTCGGGACCGGGGACGAGGGTAGGTCGTCGGGCATGAAGGCCTGCTCGACCCGGTCGTGGTCCCAGCCTTCCAGCACACCGAGCGCGGTCGGGTCGGCGAGGGTGCCGGTGCCGGCGTCCACCCCGTACCCGAAGTAGTCGTCCGCGCCGAGCGTGGCGACGTCCTGGTCCCCTGCGACTGCCGGCTCCCACCGGGTGGTCGGCTCGGCGGAGACGACCAACTCCAGTGCGGCCACCCGCCGGTCGACCTCGGCGTCCTCCCGGAGCACCACGGCCACCCAGGCGCGGGCGGGATAACGCCCCGGCGGCACGGTCACCGTGAACGGCTCGGCGTCCGGGCAGACCAGCGGGTCACACCCGACCACCTGCCCGGTGGGCAGCACCACGTCGTCCACCGGGTGGACCTCGATCAGGTACGCGCCGTGCTGGTCGGTGAAGCGGGCGCCGGGCGTCAACAACCGGTCCAGGTCAGGGGTGTACGGCATAGGGGCTCCTCCGGTGGCCAGCGGCCGGCGGAGCGTACCCGGCCCGCCGGACATCGCCGTCGCTGCCGTACCTCCTCAGGCGCTCTTGCGGGGTGCGCTCTTGCGGGCGGCCGTCTTCTTCGCCGGCTCCGTCTTCTTCGCGGCGGTCTTCTTCGCCGGCTCGGCCTTCTTCGCGGCGGTCTTCTTCTCAGCCGGCTTCTTCGCCGCGGTCTTCTTCGCGGGGGCCTTGGCGGCCTTCTCCGCCGCCTTCTCCGCCGCCTTCTGCGCCGACCGGGCCGACGAGATGGGTGTCGGCTCGCCGCCACCACCGCCACCACGGGCGGGTTGCTCGCCGCGGGCCGCCTTGGCCCGCTCCACCGAGGCCTTCAACGCGGCCATCAGGTCCACCGCCGCGGCCGGGGCCTCCTCGACCTCCTCCGGCTGGACGACCTCCCGACCCTCCACCTTGGCGTCGATGACCTCCTGCAACGCGGCCCGGTAGTCGTCGGTGAAGACGTCCGGCTCGAACTCGCCGGTCATCGAGTCGATCAGGGAACTGGCCATCGCCAACTCCGGTGGGCGCACCTTGAGGTCCTCGTCGAGGAAACCGAAGTCCGGGGTACGGATCTCGTCCGGCCAGAGCATCGTGTTGAGCAGCAGCACACCCTCGCGGACCCGCAGGGTGGCGAGCTGCTCCCGCTGGCGCAGCGCCACCTTGACGATGGCCACCCGCTCCGAGTCGATGAGCGCGTCGCGCAGCAGCACGTACGGCTTGGTGGCCGTGCCCTCCGGCTCGAGAAAATACGCCTTGTTGTAGAGGATCGGGTCGACCTGCTCGGCCGGCACGAACTCCAGCACGTCGATCGCGCGGGAACTGGTCAACGGCAGGTCGGCGAAGTCCTCGTCGGTGAGGATCACCATCTCGCCGCCGCCGATGTCGTAGCCCTTGGCGATGTCGTCGTAGGTGACCTCCTCGCCGCAGACCGAGCAGGTGCGCTTGTAGCGGATCCGGCCACCGTCCTCACGGTGCACCTGGTGGAACCGGATGTCCTTCTCCTCGGTCGCGGAGTAGAGCTTCACCCCGATCGAGACGAGCCCGAACGACACGGCTCCCTTCCAGATGGCACGCATCCTGCGCTCCCTTCCCCGGTATCGACCATGCTCGCATCCGAAAGAACATGACGCGAGGTGTTCGGCCTGCTACTACAGTCGGGTCGTGCCCGGCGCGCCGCTCAAGCCGATGCTCGCGATGACCGGGCCGCTCCCGGCGGGTGACGGCTGGGCGTACGAGTTCAAGTGGGACGGGGTCCGCGCGCTCGCCGACATCTCCGGCGGCGACCAGCACCTGTACGCCCGCTCCGGCGTGGAGATCACCGCCGCGTACCCCGAGCTGGCCACTCTTCCGGAGCAGGTCGACGACGCGCTGCTCGACGGCGAGGTGGTGCTGCTCGGTCAGGGCGGGCAGCCGTCGTTCACGGCGTTGGCCGAGCGGATGCACGTGCGGGACCGGGCCAAGGCGGCCCGATTGGCGGCGGTCATGCCAGTGACGTACATGATCTTCGACCTGCTGCGGCTGAACGGGGACGACCTGACCGGCTGGCCGTACGAGCGCCGCCGGGAGGCTCTGGACGCGCTCGCCCTCGGTGGTCTCCGGTGGGCGGTGCCGCCGATGTTCGCCGACGGCCCGGCCACCTACGAGGCGGCCGGTGAGCACGGCCTGGAGGGAGTGATGGCCAAGCGGGTCGGGGCCGTCTACCGCCCGGGGGTGCGCTCGCCGGACTGGGTGAAGGTCAAGCTGGAGGTGACCGGCGACTTCGTCATCGGCGGCTGGCGACCGGGCGCGCGTCGGATCGGCGGGCTGTTGGTCGGGGTGCCCGGTCCGGACGGCCGGCTGATCTACCGGGGTCGGGTCGGCGGCGGGATCGGGGCGGCCATCGAGCGGCAACTCCTCGCCGAGTTGGAGCCGCTGCGCTCCGGCGTGTCACCGTTCGCACCGGGTGTGCCGCGCGAGGATGCCCGGGGTGCCATCTGGGTAGCACCTCGGGTGGTGGTGGAGGTGAAGTACGGCCAGCGCACCCCGGAGGGCCGGCTGCGCTTCCCCCGGGTGCTGCGGTTGCGCCCGGACAAGCCGCCGGAGGAGGTCGACGATGCCGGCTGAGCGGCTACGGGTGGACGTCGAGGGCCGCCCGCTGGAGCTTTCCAACCTGGACAAGGTGCTCTACCCGGCGGCCGGTTTCACCAAGGGTGAGGTGATCGACTACTACACGCGGATCTCGCCGGTGCTGCTGCCGCACCTGCGCGACCGGCCGGTGACCCGGATCCGCTTCCCCAACGGGGTCGACGACAAGTCGTTCTTCGAGAAGAACACTCCGGCCGCGACCCCGGACTGGGTGCGGGTGGAGAACCTGCCCGCGCCCGGGTCGACGAAGGGCCGGGAGACCATCGACTACGTGGTCGCCGACGACCTGCCCACCCTGGTGTGGCTGGCCAACCTGGCCGCGTTGGAGCTGCACACGCCGCAGTGGAAGGTCGGCGAGCACCCGGACATGATGGTCGTCGACCTGGACCCGGGGCCGCCGGCCGGGCTCGCCGAGTGTTGTCCGGTGGCGGTGTTGATGCGCGACCGGCTCGCCGACGACGGCATCGACTCGTACCCGAAGACGTCCGGCAAGAAGGGCATGCAGCTCTGCTGTCCGATCGCGGGCACGCAGTCGTCCGACGACGTCTCCGCCTACGCCCGGCGGATCGCCCAGGAGTTGGAGCGGGAGCACCCGAAGCTGATCGTGTCGAAGATGGCGAAGAACCTGCGCCCGGGGAAGGTATTCATCGACTGGAGTCAGAACAACGCGGCGAAGACCACTGTCGCGCCGTACTCGTTGCGGGCGCAGTCGGTGCCGTCGGTGTCGACGCCGCTGACCTGGGACGAGGTGGAGGCCGGCGCCCGTGGCAGCAAGCCGGCCGTCCGCCAGTTCACCGCTGCCGAGGTCCTGGCCCGGGTCGAGGAGTACGACGACCTGCTCGCCCCGCTGCTCGACGGCGGCCCGGAACTGCCCGCCAGGAGCTAGGCCCGCCACCACCGGCGGTAGCTACGGACGACGAGGAGCACCACGACGGGCAGCAGCCACGCGTACTGGGCGGCGGCCGTACTGACGAACGCGATCGGGATCGAGATCGCGAAGGCGAGCACCGGGACCGCGATGGCTCGCGCGGTGCCCGGCACCGTTCCCGGCGCGGCGTCCGAGCGGAACAGTTCGGCGCGGTGGAGCTGCCAGAGCAGCAGGAGCAGGCTGACGCCGACGGCGACGACCACCGTGGCGTACACGACGACCCCTACCTGCTCAGCGCCCTCCTCGCGGTGCAGCCGGGTGGCGAGTGGCAGGACGACGATGGTGAACAGGAAGAACAGGTTCAGCCAGGCGATTCCTGGGCCCAGCCGGGCCACCCGCTGGAAGAGCCGGTGGTGGACCAACCAGAAGGCCCCGATCACCACGAAGCTGAGCAGGAACGACAGATACTCCCCGGTGAGCAACTCGCCGAGAGAGCGCCAGCGGGCGTCGTCGTCGTCGCCCTCCGGCAGTGGCAGCTCGATCGCGAGCAACGTCATCGCGATCGCGATGACCGCGTCGGAGAAGAAGACCAGGCGTTCCAGCCCTCGGTCCGTGCCCTCGGTCTCGCTCGACGGGGCACTGTCGCGGGTCACTGCCGTCACGGCGCTCAGTCTGCCACCCGGGCGCCGCCGGTCCCGGCTGGGCTGACGGGCGCCGACAACGTCCGGGAGACGTGACAACCTTCGGCGATGCTGCCGCGTGTAAGGCGCGTGACCGACCAACAGAAACCACTGTCCGCGGCGGACCGGTCCTACGTCGCGTTCGTCGAGGTGGCGTGGCAGCGACACATCCGGCTGGCCATGCTGCTCAGCGGCGACCGGTGGCGGGCCGAAGAGCTGCTCCAGGACAGCCTGGTCAAGGTCTACGAGCGGTGGCGGCGGCTGTCCCGGCTCGGCGACCCGCACGCCTACCTACGCCGGGCCCTGGTCAACAACCACACCTCGGTTTGGCGGCGGCGTCGCCGCGAGAGTCTCTTCGCGGACCTCCCCGACCGGGCCACCCCGGCGGACGTCATCGGCCCGGACGCCGTCGTGCTGCGCCGGGCGCTGATGTCGCTGCCGGCCAAGCAGCGGGCGGTGGTGGTGCTCCGCCACTACGAGGACCTGAGCGAGCGCGAGGTCGCCCAGGTATTGGGTTGCTCGCTCGGCACCGTCAAGAGCCAGAACGCCCGCGCGCTGGGCAAACTGCGCCACCTCCTTGAGGGATCCTTCGACTCGGTAAGCAGGTGATAGTCATGAACAACATCGATGACCGTCTCGCCCATCGACTGCACGACATCGTCGACGGTGAGACGGACTCCGTACCCCCGGTGGGTGCGCTGATCGAGCGCGGCCGGCGGGCCCGGCGGCGCCGGACCACCGTGCTGGTCGGTAGCACGTGCGCGCTGCTCGCGCTGGGCGTCGGCACCGCCGTGACCCTGCCGGCCAACTCTCCGTCGGGTCGGTCCGGCGTAACCACGCAGGCCGCACGACCGGAGCCGGTCTCACCGGCGATGCGGCTCGTCTCGGCCGCTGCCGCCAGCGAGAACATCAGCTACCGGCTGCGGCTGACCAACTCGGGCCCGGGCGGGCTGAAATACGAGGGTGCGTTCGACCCGAGGACCGCGACCGGCTACGTCCGCGCGCCGCAGGACGATTCGGTCATGACCGAGCTGCTGATCAACGGCACCAGGTACCAGGGCGGCGAACGCCCGCTGGGCCCGCTGCCGGCCGACAAGGGCCCGGGCGAGACGTACGGCCGGTACGGGCAGTACCCGGGCACGTACGACCGGCTCTCCCTGCACGGCGCCGGGAACGACGTGCTGGGTTCCGCCGAGCCCGACCCGGCCGCCCTGTTCGCGGCGTTGAAGCGGCAGAACGCGACAGTCACCGAGAACTCGGACGGCTCGCTGCACTTCAGCTACGCCGAAACCGGCAGGGACGGGTCGAGCAGCACGACCGGTGACGTCACGCTGGATCGCGACGGTCGGATCGCGACGGTGGCGCTCACCTTCACCTGGCAGTCGACGGCGAAGGGCCGCCTCGACACGGGGACGTCCAACTCGACCCTCGAGTTGTTCGACTACGGCACCGCAGTGACCGTCGAACGCCCGACCGACGTCGTGATGGTCAAGGAGTAGGAACCGCGCGGCCCGGCGTCCAGAAGTGTGGACGCCGGGCCGGGTCGGCTGGTGGATCAGCGGCGGCCGAAGATCTTTCGGCTGGAGCCGAGCCGCAGCAGTACCGTCTCGCCGGTGGCGTCCTGCACCCCGTCGTTGTCGGTGATCGCGTACACCTCGCCGTCGCCGGCCACGGTCAGACCCTCCAGCTTCTCCTGCGTCCAGCCGTTCGTGGCGCGCAGCGCGGGCAGCACGTCGACGGCGAGCGTTTTCGGCAGCACGGTCAGCGGGCCGGTCGCCGCCGCGCCGGGCAGCGGCACCGTGTAGATCCGCTTGACCGTGGCGGCCGGACCGTTCAGCTTGTCCCGCTCGATGACCGCGAGCCGGTCGCCGACCACGGTGATCTCGGAGAGGCCCATCCAGTCGCCGGAGACGGAGGTGGTGTTCAGTTGGTAGCCGAACCAGCTCCAGGTGCCCGCGGTGACGTCGTAGCGGCCGAGCCGGACCACGCCGGCCGGGTCGGTGCTCAGCTCCCGCTGCACGGCCACCCAGACGATCTCCCGGCCCTGCCGGTCGGTGGTCGCGGTGACGCCCTCCAGGCCCTGCTTGCCGAGACCTGCGGCGACCTCCGCGGGCAGTGCGACGGTCTGCCGGGTCACCCCGGCGGCGTTGAGCCGGACCAGCTTGTTCTCCGCGCCCTTGGCACCCTCGACGGCGAGCCAGAAGCCACCCTGCGGGCGGGCGAAGATGCCCTCCGCGTCGTACCCGACGGGTGTGCCGGCGGCGTCCCGCACCGGCAGCGCGTCGGTGATCACGGCGGGCGTCCGCTTCGCGTCGATGGTGAGGATGCGGGTCTGGCTGTATGCCGCGTCGGTGACGCTGTAGAGCTGGTCCCGCTTGCCCGGCACCGCGCTCAACGCGCCGAGCGCGCCCCAAGCGATCGAAGCGCCGGTGCGGTCGGTGTCGGACACGATGCTCGGGAACGCCGGGGTGGCCTTGCCCAACTGGAAGAGCGACACCGACGCGCGGACGTTCACCGACGCGTCGTCCTCCTCACTGGAGACCGCGAGCAACCCGCGCGACGGGATGGGCAGTAGCCCCTCCGGCCCGTTGGTGGTCGGCAGGACCTGCCGGAACACCGGCTTGGTGGGGTTGCACAGGTCGTAGACCGCGACGAAGTTGCTGCGCTCCGAGCCGACGAACGCGTACCGCACGCCGTCGTACTCGGCGACCGCCACGCCCTCCGGCTCGGTGCCCTTCTTGCCGGCCCGGTCCTCGTTGTGCAGGCCGTAGGTGACGGCGAGCCGTTCGAAGGTGTTGTCGGCGTCCCAGGCGACCCGGCCGGTGCGGCTGTCGAAGATTGACCAGCCGCGGCTGCCGCCGTGCCAGTCACCCTCGTTGGCCGTGGCCAGGTAACGGTCGTCCACCCAGGCCACCGCGTCCGGCTCGCGGGGGACGTCGGTGATGCTGCCGGTCAGGTCGATGACCCCGTCCTTCACGGTGTCGATCCCGCTGATCGTGGCGGTGCCGGCGCTGAACACCCCGGTGATCCGCCCGGTGGGCAGGTCGACGAGGACGATGCCGTTGTTCTCCTGGAGCGTCACGGCCAACTGGTTGCGGCTGTTGATCGAGACGTACTCCGGCTCCGGGTCGGTCGGCGCGGCGGGGCCGGCCTGGACCAACGCGGGCAGCGCGCCGCCGTCCGCACCGGTCAGCGCGACCGGGCGCAGCCGCCAACCGGCCGGGGACTTCCCGGTCAGGTCGACGATCTGCACGAAACCGGCGGGCGCCTGGGGCAGGTCGCCCTCCTCGCCACCGGGCGGGGTGGCCTCCTCGTCGCGCTCGTTCTCGATGGCGATCGCGGCGTACCGCTTGTCCTTGCTGATCGCGATCGAGTCGGGCTGACCACCGAGGTCGAAGCTGGCCACCCGCTCGCGGCTGGCCAGCTCGATCACGTCGAGCCGACCCGACGGCTCGGTGAAGCTGGCGCTGGTGTTGACCACCACCAGCACGTACCGACCGACCACCGCGACCGAGGTGGGCTCGTCCTCGGCGTCGCCGAGCTGCGCCAGGGAGAGCGTGCCGAGGCCGCGCGGCCGGTCGGCGCGGGAGATGTCCAGGAAGCCGATGCGCTTGGCCAGCGCGTCGGTGTGGATGAGGGTGCGGCCGTCCTCGCTGACCGCCGAGATCTCGGCGACCGTCGCGGTCGCCGGGTCCTCGCCGGCCGGGCGGTTCTGGAACACCGGATACGTGGCAACCCGGTCGAAGGCCAGCGACGGGTGGTGGTGCCCGCCGGCCGACACGGGGGTGGCCCCGGTCAGGCTGGCGGCGGCGACACCGGCTGCGGTCAGCACGGTGAATGCTCTTCTGAGTGTCAAGGACTTCCTCCGTCAGTTCGTACCCGCACGGAGGCTGACAGTTGTGGGGGAGCGTCAGCTTGCGCCGACATGAACAGTCGGCGAAGCCCGTCGCAGCCGCCACCAGGCACCGCCGACCAGGGCGACCGTGACGACGGTGACCGCGATGTCGCCGGCCAGGGCCGCCGCCGGGCTCGCCGGGGAGTACGGCGGCACCACGTACGCGAACGCGGCGGCCATTACCAGTCCCGCGCTGCCGGCGACAAGCACGTGCCGCTGCCCCCAACCGCTGCGCGACGACAGGTAGGCGATCAACCCGCCGGCGGCGGCCGCGAGCGCCAGCGCGATTGCCACCCCCGCCCAGCCGGGCATCAGGTCGGAGCCGAGGCGGACGAGGACGACCGGCAGACCAACCCAGAGCGGATGCGGCGCCCGACGGGCCCGGTGCGGGTGGGGACGGCGCCAGCGGGGCAGCAGCGCCGTTGCGACGAGCGCGAGGACCGCCACGGCGGTGACTGTCAGTTGGAGCGGGCTGGCCAGGAAGCCCTTGTCCTCCTTGATGTTGAAGAAGATGAACAGGCTGCCGAGCAGGTAGATCAGACCGACGACGAGGAGACCGGGTCGGCCCAGCCACGGCCGGAGCCGGCGGTCCGGCCCGAGGAACGACTCGATCAGCACGATCGGGGCGCAGATCGTCAGCACGATGTGGTTGCCCACGTAGTCGAGGGCCTGCCGGAGGCTGAATTCGAGCCCGGGCACCAGCGTCGCCTCGGCGGCGGCCCGGGTGTCGGCGTACTGGGTGTCGTCGAGGAAGTCGGGGTTGAACAGCGACTGGTCGACCAGCCCGGCCTGGAGCACCCCGAACGCGGCGGCGAGCAGCACGATGGTCGGCCAGCTCGCGCCGAGGTGCCGGGCGGTCTCCCGGATGAGGATCGCCGCGCCGCCGTACATCGGGCCCAGGAAGATCAACACCGGGAGGAAGTCGTCGATGGCGAAGCCGCCCCACGAGCACTCGGCCGCCCAGGGCGCGAGCAGCAGCAACGCGATCACCGGCAGGAGCCGCCGGCGCAGCGGCAGCCGCGTGGTGGCGACCGGCTGGTCAGCGGCGGCCGGGTGGTCGGCGGTGGCGGGGTGGTCGGCGGTGGCGGGGTGGTCAGCGCCGGCCGGGCGGTCGGCGCTCGCGGGCCGGTGGGTGGTGGCGGTGCTGTCGGCGGGGTCGGGTCCGGTGGGCACGGGCGCTCCTCGGCGTCTCGGGGTCACCTCGTACCGTGCGCCGGCCACTTGGTCACCCGATACGGCCATCGGCCGACGACCGGCGCGACCAAAGTCGTTGAGTAGGGTGGTGCCGACGTCGCACTCGGGGAGCCTGGAATGCAGCCAACCGGCACGGCCGAAGCCGACTACCCGCTGCTCAGTTACCGCGACGAGGCGACCGGCGAGCGCGTCGACCTGACCGCACAGCAGGTCGGCTCCTGGGCGGCGCGCAGCGCGAGCCTGCTGCGCGACGGTTGCGGTCTCGGCCCCGGCAGCCGCGTGGCGGTGCTGCTGCCGCCGCACTGGCGTACCGCCGCGGTGTTGTTGGGCGCCTGGGCCTCGGGCCTGGCGGTGTCGTTCCGACCGCGCGCCACCGCGGGCCTGGCGGTGCTGGAACCGGGCGGCGACCGGCCGTTCGACGCGGTCCTGGTGACCCCGCAGCGGCAGGACGACTGGCTGGAGGACGTCCCGGACGCACCGCACCGCTACCTCGTCGGCACCGGCCCGGGGCGGTTGAACGACGTGCCGCTGGGTTGGTTGGACTGGTCCGCCGAGGTGCTTCGGCACGGCGAGGCGACGCCCGAGCACACCGCCATCCACCCGTCGGACCCGGCCACCGCCGACGGCACCACCTACGGGCAGTGGGGCGCGATCGCCCAGGAGTACGCGAAGATGCTGGGCCTGCGCACCGGTGATCGGCTGCTGGTCGACGCCGCCGAGCACGAGGAGCCGTTGAAGTGGCTGCTCGCGCCCCTCTCGGCCGGCGCGTCCGTGGTGATCAGCGCCAACCTCGACCCAACGCGGCGGGACGCGGTCGTCGCCGCCGAACGAGTGACCCGCGTCCTCTGATCAACTCGGCTTTGGTAAAACCGGGGCATCAACCTGTCCCGGACGCCGCGACTTCCTGAAAACCGAGTCGATCAAGGCCGTGTCACCCGTCCGGTGGAGGCCATCAGTTCCGCCCGCTCTCACGTTTTTCCTGCTCCTACGCTTCGCCGAAGGCACGCGCGTGGTCAGTGCGCCGGCCACTGTGCGCGTTGGCGGAGGGGGACATGGCGTCGAGGCGTACCCGTCGGACTGTGGTTTCGGCAGTGGCCGGCGGCCTGTTCGCCCTCGGGATGATCGCGCCGGGTCCGGCGGCGGCGCCGCTGCCCCGCGTGGCCCAGGCCGACGGCTCCACCGCCCCCGACCCGCGCGAGCCGCGCCCGCCGCTGCTGCCCGCCGACTTCCAGGGCACCGGCCGGTACATCGTGCGGGACCTCGGCATCGAGGTGCCATTCAGCTGGCAGGGCCGCAACGGCAACAGTCAGATGATCGCCGGCGGCCCGGAACATCCGATCTGGTTCACCAACCTGATCTACGAGAACACCCTCTACACGCTCACCTACAAGTGGCCGAACATCCCGCTCTTTCCGCCCCGCGCCTGTAGCAAGGTTCCGGGGTTCTTGAACCGGCAGATCTTCAACGACAAGCTGAAGACCGCGCGGTACGTGGGGCCGGAGATTCTGCAGGGTGACCAGGACCGGCACGTCGACCACTGGCGGGTCGGCGTCGTCGGGGGTTCCACCGTGCCGGGGGAGTTCTTCCGGTTCCCGCTCGCGCTCGGCGACATCTACGTTGACCAGCGGGACCCGACCCGCTGGTGGCAGGTGTTGCAGTTCGGCCTGCAGAACCTCTTCGACCCGGAGTTGGACGAGTGGTTCACGCTCGACGTCTTCGACCTCCGCCCCGGCGATGTCGCTCTCCCCGACCGCTGCCCACCACCCACGTCGTAACCCATCGACTGTGTTGATCAAGAAGTTTGCGTCATCGATCGGCCTGATGATGACGCAAACCTCTTGATCAACACAGTCGATGGGTTTGGGGAGGGGTCGGTTACAGGGCGAAAAGCAGGACGGCGTTCAGGAGGACGACGAGGGCGGTGGCGAAGTGGATGCCGAATGCCACAGCTTTCGTCCCACCGTTCCGTAGCACGATGACTGTGTCGCCCAGCGGGACGAGCGCGACGATCAGCATGAACCACGCGACCGCGTCGGCGGTGGTGAAGGCGATCAGGGCGAGGCCGAGCAGCCCGAACGTGAGGTCCTTCAACCCTTTGACCGTCAGGTAGGCGGGGTCACCGTCCGGGCGGGCCGGTACGCCGTATCCGGCGGCCGCGGCCTGCGGCACCAGCAGGAACCGCGCGCCGATGAAGGCGACGAAGAGGCTGAGTACGACGGCGAGCCCGTAGGCGAGGGGGGTCAGCATGAGTCTGCTCCATTCCTAGCGGTGCTAGATATGTGAGCGACGCTAGCAGAGCACTGACAGGATCGCTAGCGGTGCTAGGATCGCTGCCATGTCGACACAGGTGCGCCGGGAGCGTGAGCGGGCTGAGCGGGAGCAGGCGATCATCACCGCGGCACGGGACCTGGCGTTGGCCGAAGGCTGGGACGCGGTAACCACCCGCCGGCTCGCCGCCGAGATCGAGTACAGCCAGCCGGTCCTCTACAGCCACTTCAAGGGCAAGGACGCCATCATGGCGGCGGTCGCCGTCGAGGGCTTCGCCGAGCTGGCCACCGCGCTCGCCTCGGCCCGCGCCTCGGCCGCTGATCCCCGCCAGGCGGTTGCCGACGTGGCAGCCGCGTACGTCGCGTTCGCCGAGCGGCGTCCCGCGCTCTACGACGCGATGTTCACCCTCGCCGTGGACCTGCCGTTCGCCAGCCAGAGCGTCCCGACCGACCTGGCCCGAGGCTTCGCCGAGCTGGCCGAGACGGTGCGCCCGGCCGCCGGGGACGACGACCTGGAGACGTTCACCGAGACGTTCTGGAGCGGTCTGCACGGTCTGGTCACGCTGATGCGCAGCGGCCGGCTCCGCCGCGCCGGCCACCAGCAGCGGCTGGCCGTGCTCGTGCGCGGCTTCTGCCGCTGAGCGGTCTGGCTAGGTGTCAGGTGCCTGCGTCGAAGTGGCTCATCGGTTGGAAAAGTTGCGGGAGGAGGTCGTGCTGGTCGGCCGTCCGGGGCGCGCAGGCGGCGACGGCTTCCCGCTTCTGCATGAATCCGGCCGCTGTGCCCGTGCTGGCGCTGGCGCTGTCGCTCGCAGCCTTCCTCGGGGCCAACCGCGAGACACGCTGTGGCGAGATGCCGAGGAGTGCACCCGCGTCGCGGACCGTGTAGCCCTTCGTCAGGAGTGCCTGTGCGGCGGCGGCAACCGCCTCCTCGGCGGACCTCTCGGCCTTGCGCAGGGCGCTTCGGGCTCTGCGGGCGCGGGTTACCTCTTGCGGCAGGTCGGGCGCCACCTCGACGTCGAAGCTGTGTGGCTCGACGTCGAGCATCAGCGCAATGGCCGCACGTGTCGTCGCCTCTACCTGATCGAGGCGACGTGCCTGGGAGACAACACCCTTGATCTCCGGCACGGTGATGGCCCACCAGTGACCTGCACGTACGCACTGCGCGGTGTACTTCATCGGCGAGCGACCCCTAACTCAAGCCCAGGCTGCGGAGGATACCCCGCCCCGTCAATGCGTTGATCTCCTTGGGACGAGGTCGCCGCCCGCACGGCGCGAGGTGGTCGACCGGCAGGGCGCACCGCGCGCCGTGCGGGCAGCGGCCGGTCACCGAACACCCAATGTCGTACGCCCTGCTGGTCCTCCGCCGAGACGGTCACCCCGCCGGGCTCGACCCGCGCACTGAGCCGGGCCAGCACCCGAGCTGCGGTACGCGCGAAGATCCGGGCGCGCAGCAGGTCCGGCGCGGTGATCGGCAGGTGGATCACCCAACGCTCGCTCATCGGTGACTGCCCTTCGTCGGATGGGATCGATGTGCAGGGCGGCCTCCGACATCAGCTCCATGGCGAGCGCGAGAGACACGCCGCGCATGGCCCAGGACGGGGCGTTGATCGACTCGGCTTTCATGAAGTCGGGGCATCAGCCTGCCCTGGACACCCCGACTTCCTGCAAACCGAGTCGATCATGAGCGCCGAGCGCCGAGCGCCGAGCGCCGAGCGCCGAGCGCCGAGCGCCGAGCGCCGAGCGCCGAGCGCCGAGCGCCGAGCGGCGTGCGGTCAGTCGAAGGTCGGCAGGGACGGGCCGAGCACGTCGTCGGCGTCGACGATCGTGTACGCGTACCCCTGCTCGGCGAGGAAGCGCTGCCGGTGCGCCGCGTACTCGGTGTCGATCGTGTCCCGGGACACCACCGTGTAGAAGTGCGCCTGCCGCCCGTCGGCCTTCGGCCGGAGCACCCGCCCCAACCGCTGCGCCTCCTCCTGCCGCGACCCGAACGTCCCCGACACCTGAATCGCCACCGCCGCCTCGGGCAGGTCGATCGAAAAGTTGCCGACCTTCGAGATCACCAGGGTCCGCAGCGAGCCGGACCGGAACGCGTCGAACAGCCGTTCCCGCTCCTTGTTCGTGGTCGAACCCTGGATGATCGGCGCGTCGAGATATTCGCCGAGCTGGTGCAGTTGGTCGATGTAGGCCCCGATCACCAGCACCTGGTCGTCCGGGTGCCGGTCGACGAGCGCCTTCACCACCGGCAGCTTCGTGCGGGCGGTCGCCGCCATCCGGTAGCGCTCCTCGGCCTCCGCCGTCGCGTACGACATCCGCTCCGCGTCGGTCAGGGTCACCCGGACCTCGGTGCACTCGGCCGGAGCGATCCAGCCCTGCGACTCGATGTCCTTCCACGGCGCGTCGTACCGCTTCGGGCCGATCAGGCTGAACACGTCACCCTCGCGGCCGTCCTCGCGGACCAGGGTCGCGGTGAGGCCCAGCCGGCGGCGGGCCTGAAGGTCCGCGGTGAACCGGAAGATCGGCGCGGGCAGCAGGTGCACCTCGTCGTAGACGACCAGGCCCCAGTCGCGGGCCCCGAACAGGTCCAGGTGGGTGAACGCGCCGCCGCGCCGCGAGGTGAGCACCTGGTACGTGGCGATGGTGACCGGGCGGATCTCCTTGCGCTCCCCGGAGTACTCCCCGATCTCCTCCTCGGTCAGCGACGTGCGGGCGATCAGCTCCCGCTTCCACTGCCGGCCCGCCACCGTGTTGGTGACCAGGATCAGCGTGGTCGCCTTCGCCTCGGCCATTGCCGCCGCGCCGACCAGGGTCTTGCCGGCGCCGCACGGCAGCACCACCACACCCGACCCGCCGGCCCAGAACGCCTCGACGGCCTCCCGTTGGTACGACCGCAGCGTCCACGGCTTGCGCCCGTCCTTGCCGGCCTCGGCCAGCTCGATCGGGTGCGCCTCACCGTCCACGTAGCCGGCCAGGTCCTCCGCCGGCCAGCCCAGCTTGAGTAGCGCCTGCTTGAGCCGGCCCCGCTCGGACGGGTGCACCCGGATCGTGTCGTCGTCGATCTTGTCGCCGAGCATCCCGGCGAGCTTCTTGCTCTTGGCCACCTCGATCAGCACCAGCCGGTCCAGTGCGCGCAGCACCAACCCGTACGCGGGGTCGTTGGCGAGTTGGAGTCGCCCGTACCGGTCCATCGTGTCGGCCACGTCCACCAGCAGCGCGTGCGGCACGGGATAACGGGAGTACTTGAGCAGCGAGTCGACGACGCCCTCCGCGTCGTGCCCCGCCGCCCGGGCGTTCCACAGGCCCAGCGGGGTCAGCCGGTAGGTGTGCACGTGTTCCGGGGAGCGCTCCAGCTCGGCGAACGGCGCGATCGCCATCCGGCAGGCCTGCGCGTCGGGGTGGTCGATCTCCAGCAGCAGCGTCTTGTCCGACTGCACGATCAGTGGTCCACCGCTCACGCCAGCGTCCTCTCCTCGGTTGGTCGCCCGGCTGGAACGGGTGCATACCCGCCGCTGGCCGACCATCCAGTGTTGCACGATGTGGGATCCCCGAAGAAAGATGCGCACCGGCCGCAACCGTGACGGCACTCACGAACGTCTAGTAAAGGGACGATGGCTGGGGAGGTTCCAATGCAACGAGTCCGGATCACCTCCCGACTGGTCGCCCTGACGGTGGTTGTGCTGGTCGGCGCCGGTGCGTGCGCGTTCGATCCGCAGTCCGGTGGGAGTGGTGGCGGGGGAGCCGCCCCAGCCGGTGCTGCGGAACAGGCAACGGGGGCGAGCGCCACGCCCGGCCCGGACCAGCGCGGCCGGCCCACACCGGCCGCACCCAGCCCGACGCCGAGGGCAACCCGGCCCCCGGCGCCGAAACCCACAGGCAGCGCGACGCCGAAGCCGACGACCACCGGCACCGGTACGCCGGCGGTGGCCGGCTGCCCCCAGGGGCAGCACCAGCGCGAGGTGGAGACCTACCTGGCCCGGCTGGGCGGATTCGGGGCGGTGACCGTGGACGGGCGGCAGTCCGCTGCCGACTGCGCCGCGATCAAGAAGTTCCAGAAGAGGTACGGCATTCGCCCGGTCGAGGGTCGCGCCGGACCAACCACGTACGACGTGGCCCAGCGCCTCGCCACCACCGACCCGACGCGGTGCAAGGCCGGCACGGGCACCACGTTCTGCGTGGACCTGACCCGGCAGACCGTCTGGGCGGTCCGTGGCGGCAAGGTGATCATGCCGCCGACGGTGACCCGCACCGGGATGTCCGGCTATCGCACCCCGGCCGGCACGTTCACCGTCAACTTCCGCAACCCGAAGGAGTGGTCCGACCCGTACGAGGTGTGGCTGCCGTACTGGCAGCACTTCACCCAGGGCATGGGCTTCCACGAAACCACCACCTACCTGCACGACAAGTCGATCGGCTCGCACGGCTGTCTCAACCTGCTGCACGCCGACGCCGTCCGGATGTGGGAGTTGGGCAGCGTCGGCACCCGGGTGGTGCTGATCGGCCGCCGGCCCGGCACCTGACCGACGCCTGGCGAATCACGGGGGACAACCCCCTGTCCGACCTGTCCAACGAGTGTCACGCTGGGAGGCCAGGGCCGGATCGGGCGGGGAGGCTGGGCATGACGGTCGACCGTGAGGTGATCCCGGAGCACGAACACGCTCCACCCGACGAGGTGTCCCGTGCGACAGTGCTCGCCTATTCCGTCGCCGCGACGCTCCTCGTCGGGTGGTTCCTCTTCGGCTGGCTGGTGCTGCGCCAGGGCTTCGTCGACTCGGTCGGGGAGTCCGCCGGCGCCGGCTTCGCGCTGCTGCTGGTCATCTCGGTGGTCGGCACCGTACGCCGCAGCCGCCGCTGACCGACCAGCCCAACGACCTCGCCCCGCTCAGTCCGCCAGCACCGCCGCGGTGATCCGGTGCAACGCGAACGTGTGCAGCATCTCGGTCCGTTCGTCCTCGGCGCGTAGGTAGCCCGCACCGATCGACACCGGTTTGACCAGCCGGGACGCGGTCGCCCCGTGCGCGTCGACGTAACCGACCCAGACCAGCGCCTTGTCGCGGACCGCCTGCTGGAGCACCGCCAGAGCCTCGCTGTGCGTGTGCGCCGGCACCGGGCCGCCGCCCAGCCCCGCCGCCCCGCCCCGCACCACAGCCGGTGCCCGCCGGGCCGCCCGCGCCGCCGCGTCACCCCGCCGGATGTGCTCCACCACCCCGAGCAGTCGGGGCATGGGCAGCTTCGGGACGGCCAGCGGATCGAGTGTCCGGGTGGTCATCGACACCCGGGCCGGGGCCCGGCGGATCCGCGGCCGGGCCAGCACGGTGCTGCCGGTGCCGTCCTCCTGCACCGGGGCGAACCCGGCGTCGCGCAGCGCGCCCAACAACCGACCAACCTGGTACGGCGTGCACAGCACCGTCGGCGCGAGCCGGCGCAGAGCCAGCGACTCCAACCGGCGGTCGGCCAGCACCTCACTGATCAGCGTCTCGTCGTCGCTGCGCAGGTACGCACCGGCCAGCCCCACCCGTAGCCCACCGTGCTTACGGGCCACGTCGTCCACCAGGTAGGTGAGCCCCTGCGGCACCGGGGTACGCGACCGTCGCCGGAAAACGTCGTGCAGGTCGTCGGCCGTGTAGCCGGAATCCAGGGCGCGCCGCACGCTCGCCGTGGTGACCCGGTGCACGCTGGCCCCACCTGCCGATTCGAGTTCGGTCATCGCCTCCAGCTCGGCGGCGAGCGCCGGCTCGGGTGGGCCGGGCACCACCACGGTCAGGTCGGCCTGCACCAGGAAGTGGTCGACCGGGGCGGGCAGCAGCCTGTCCAGGGCGCGGGCGGTACTGGACGGGTCACCGCTCTCCACGTCGGCGTGCACGCCCAGCGGGTCGTCGTCGCCCCGCTCGTCGGCCGACGTCAGGTCACCGAGCAGCAGCCGACCGTACGACGTGAGCGCCCCCAGCCCGGTCACGCCGAGCTGCGCCGCCTCGGCCAGCACCTCCCGGTGGGCGGCGTCCCGGCCCCGGCTGCGCCGCGGCGCCCGCCAGTCCAACAGGTCCTGCACCTCTTCCGCGGTTGGCGCGGTCGCCGGTTCCAGGTCGGCGAGCACACCGAGCACCGCCCGACGGGTGGCCGGCGCGCTGGCCCGTTCGGCCTCGGCGGAGAGCGCGGTGATGGGCCGGTCCCGGTCGTCGCGGCGGCCGACCAGCCCGACCTGGCGGCTCATGCTCAGCCAGGCGCGGGCGAGCTGCTCCCAGCGTTGGGCCAGCGAAGCGGCCCGCCACACCTCGTACCCGCCGGTCGGCAGCACCTGCTGGTCCGCCCCGTACCGGCTGGTGGTCGCACCCGGCATCTCCAGCTCACCCGCGAGCCCCGCCGCGTACGCCACCTCGAGCAGCAGCGCGGTCGTCGACTCGTCCAGCCCGGCGGTACGCGCCAGCCGCCGCAGGTCCCGTACACCGATGCCACCCGAGCGCAGCACCGGCGCCGGCTCGTCGGCGAGTTGCTCCAGCAGTCCTTCGGTGTGCCGGACCACCTCCATCGTCTGCCCGGCGCCGGCCGAGTCGACCGCCTTCGGCTCACGCGGCGCGGCGGTCACCGGCGGTGGGCTGGTACGCAGCGGCCCGAGCGGTCCGCTGTCGCGGCGCAGCAGCAGGCCGACCTCACGGGGCAGCTCCACCGTGCCGCTGGCCGTCGGTGAGCCGGTCGCCACGGGGACCAGGAGCCGGTTGTCGACGAGCCAACGCACCGGGGAACCGGTCGGGGCGCCACCGTTGGTCGGGTCGGCGAGCACCGGGTCCTCCGCACCGAGCGGCGGCGCCTGTAGGGCGCCCGGGGGCACGCTGCCCACGGGCGGGCCAGCCGCCAACCGGTCCAGGATCGCCCGGGCCGAGGGCGGGGCGGCGAGCAGCGTCCGTCGTAGCTTCGCCGGGTCCGCGCAGAGTGCGGCCGTGCGCGGGTCCAGCTCCGCCGCTGGCCGGCCGAGCCCGGCGGGGTACGGCGAGACCTCGTTGACGGCGGGCACCACGTGCAGCGCGTGCTCCGGGCCGTACAGCAGGAAGAGCGCGCGCAGCCGGCCCACGGCGGCTCGGACGGCGGTCGGCGCGGGCGGGTGCGGCCCGGTGGTCGCCATGGCCAGTACGGCGTCGGTGGCCGTGGTGCCGTCGTCCGGGTCCCGGGTGAGGCGGGCGGCGTCGAGGATCTGCTGGGTGAACTGGTCCAGCCCGTCCAGCGCGCGGGCCACCGACACCCGGGACTGTGCCCGGATGGACAGGGCCCAGATGTCGGCTGGCACGGGCACGACGAGGTCGGGCCGTAGCTGGAGGAGCGCGGCAAGTGACTCGTCGGGCAGCGACCGCAGGTGGTCGGCGAGTGAGGTGGTCATCGTGTTTCCACGCTAGCCCGGCAGGGGGCTTCCGCGCCCCTCGGACGTCCGGCCGACCGGGGGTCGCCGGGTAGGTTTCTCGACATGCCCGCACTGACCGTCGGATTCGACCTCGACATGACCCTGGTGGATTCCCGCCCCGGCATCGCCGCGGCCTATCGGGCGCTGACGGCGAGGACTGGTGTGCCGGTGGACGCCGAGTTGGCGGTGTCGCGGCTCGGGCCGCCGCTGCGTACCGAGATCGCGCACTGGTTCCCGCCGGAGCAGATCGAGTCGGCCGTGCGGGTGTACCGCGAGCTGTACCCGGCGTACGCGATCACCCCTTCTGTCCTGCTGCCGGGCGCGCGGGAGGCCATCGACGCGATCCGTGCCCGGGGCGGACGTGTGCTGGTCGTCACGTCCAAGATCGGCCGGCTGGCCCGCCTGCACCTGGACCACCTGGGCCTCGCGGTCGACGAGTTGGCCGGTGACCTCTTCGCCGAGCAGAAGGCGACGGCCCTACGGGAACACCAGGCCACCCACTACGTCGGCGATCACGTCGCGGACATGGTCGCGGCGGCGACCGCCGGGGTGCCCGGCATCGGTGTCGCGACCGGCCCCTGCTCCCACGATGAGCTGCGCGCGGCCGGGGCGAATGTGGTGTTGGACGATCTCAGCGAATTCCCGGCGGCGCTCGACGGCATGATCCAGCTAGCCTTGGAGCAGTAGCGGCTCAAGTGAAGCAGGGGTTTTCAGGTGCCTACGGGTCGAGTGAAGTGGTACGACACGGCCAAGGGATATGGCTTCGTCACCAGTGACGAGGGCGGCGACGTGTTCCTGCCCAAGGGTGCGCTGCCGGCGGGTGTCACCGACCTCAAGGGTGGCCAGCGGGTCGACTTCAGTGTGGTGGACAGTCGCCGGGGCGCGCAGGCCATGGGAGTCAAGCTGCTGGACGCGCCGCCGTCGATGGCGGAGTTGCGCCGTCGGCCGGCCGAGGAGCTGCACGGCCTCGTCGAAGACATGATCAAGGTGCTGGAGGCGAAGGTCCAGCCGGACCTGCGCCGCGGTCGGTACCCGGACAAGAAGGCGGCGCAGAAGATCGCTCAGCTCGTCCACGCGGTCGCACGCGAGCTGGAGGTCTGAGGCACCAGGCCGGCGGTGGCGGCTCGGTCGAGCAGTGCCGCCACCGCGGCGAAACCAGCCTCGCCCAGGTCCGCGGTGAACTCGTTGACGTAGAGGCCGATGTGCCGGTCCACCACGTCGAGTTCCATCTCCTGGGCGTGCGCCAGCACGTACTCCCGGCTGGCCGCCGGGTCCGCCCAGGCCTGGCGGACCGACTCGCGGACCCAGCCGGCCGCGGCCTCCGGGTCCACCGCGCCGCGGCGGGCCAGGATCGCGCCGAGGGGAATGGGCAGCCCGGTGTCGGCCTCCCACCACTCGCCCAGGTCGACCAGGGCGGTCAGACCGTGCCGGTGGTAGGTGAACCGGGCCTCGTGGATGACCAGCCCCGCGTCGTAGCGGCCCGCCGCGACGCCCGGCATGATCTCGTGGAACGGAACCACCTCGACCCGGGCCGGCGGCCGTCCGGCCGACCAGAGCCGGAACAGCAGGTACGCGGTGGTCCGGTCGCCCGGCACCGCCACCGTGGCACCGGTCAGGGCGGTGCGGTCCGGCCCGCCGTCACGATCGCTGCGGGTGAGCACCAGCGGGCCGCAGCCGCGACCGAGTGCGCCGCCGCAGGGCAGCAGGTGGTAGTCGTCGAGCAGCCAGGGCAGCGCCGCGAAGCTCACCTTCACCAGGTCGAACGCGCCCCGCTCGGCCGCCGTGTTGGTGACGTCCACGTCGGCGTACGTCACCTGGACCGGTGGCGCGCCGGGCACCCGCCCGTGGACCAGGGCGTGGAAGACGAACGTGTCGTTGGGGCAGGGCGAGATCGCCAGAGAGAGCGCCACGCCCCTCACGTTAGCCCCGCCCCAGCGTGTCCACTCGGCGCGGTCCGGTGCCTGTGACCTGTCGGGCAGTCGCCGCCTGTCCGCGCTCCGCCGCCAGACTGTGGCCGCCGATTGTCCGCGAGCCGCGGTCGGGGCTCGGTGGTCAGCTCTACCGGCGCTGACGAAGGGATGTGCACAGCGGCAGAGACGCTGTCCACAGGGTTATCCACAGGTGGGCCGATGTTGTTGACGGCGCGAGCTGAACGGAAAACCATGGACGGGTGGCTGCCGACAAGGGTGCGATCGACGTGGGGGCGACCCTGCGGGATCTTCGTCGACGCGCCGACTTGAGCCAGCGCGAGTTGGCCGAGCAATCCGGTGGCAAGGTGCTCGTACTGCTCGCCTGCGGGTTCGAGACACAGGCGGGTCGGCCGTCGGCGCTCACGCTCGAAGTCCGTCCCCTCGGTGACAGTCAGCGCAGCGCCGGGGCCGCCGCCGTGAGGGCGGTGAGGGCTTCGCGCAGGCGCCAGCCGTCGCGATCGCGGGGGCCGATCGGGTTGGAGATGGTGCGCAGCTCGGCGAAGGGCACGCCGGCCTGCGCTGCGGCGACCGCCACGCCGTACCCCTCCATGGCCTCGGCGACTGCCTCCGGATGCCGGCGGCGCAGCCCTTCGGTGCTGGCGGCGCTGCCGGTGACCGTGCTGACCGTGAGCACCGGGCCAGCCGTGGCCCCCGGAAGGGCGGCCCGCAGTGCGGCCAGCAGGACCGGGTCGGCCGGCACGACGCTGCCGGTACCGAGCAGCGCGAGTGGCATGCCCAACTCGTCGACGGGGATGAAACCGTCAGGTG
Organism: Micromonospora sp. NPDC005203; assembly: GCF_042872705.1. Taxonomy (NCBI): domain Bacteria; kingdom Bacillati; phylum Actinomycetota; class Actinomycetes; order Micromonosporales; family Micromonosporaceae; genus Micromonospora; species Micromonospora sp. NPDC005203. The sequence goes on from NZ_JBIAKV010000001.1 coordinate 349,368, forward strand.
ACTCCGCGCCCAGGTCGGCCGCGACGCTTGCGGTGCCGAGCACCGTGGCGCCGACCTCGGCCCGGCCGGTGAAGCCACCGGCCACGCCGGCGCTGACCACCGCGCGGTACGGCCGTCCGGCGGCCTCGGCCAGCACCAGCAGGCGTGCGGTGGCGGCAGCGGCGGCGGCCGGACCCACACCGACCGGGGCGACGGTCACGGTCGGGTCGGTCAGCCCGGCGCGGACCGCGTCCGCCTCGGCCGGTACCGCCGTCACCACCAGCAGACCGGTCACGAGAGCGAGCCGGGGGACTCGCGGCGGGTCTCCTCGTCGGCGCCGCCACCCGGGCCGCCGACGGCGGAGGACGGCCGGTAGATGTGGTAGCCCGGCGGGGCCGGGCTCGGATCCTCGTACGACGGGGGGCTGCTCTGCGCCGGTGCGGGCGAGGTGGGCGTGGAGTCCTCTGGCTCGTCGGCCGACTCGTCCTCGGTCAGCTCGTCGTCGCCGAGTGGTCGGCCGGCCAGCTTCTCGCCGCGCAGTCGGGCGGCGACCAGCACACCCCGGATCGCGGCCAGGACGCCCACGCCGGCGGCCACCGCGATACCCACCCGGCCGTCGAACGGCACCAGGCCGAGCCCGCCGCCGGCGACGAAGGCGAGCATCAGCGCCGTCTCGGAGTGGGCGAAGGAACTCGCTCGCAGCCGCTCCGGGATGCGCTCCTGGATCGAGGCGTCCACGGCCAGCTTCGAGATCCCGCTGACCAACGCCGCGACCAGGCAGAGCAGGGCGACCATCACCAGCGAGAACTGGATGACGGTGAGCACCGCCACGCCCGCCACGATGATCATGCTGCTGGACTGGATGGCGGTCGGTCGGTGGATGCGCAGCCGGGTGCCGACGGCGGTGGCCAGGAAGGTGCCGACCGCGAGCGCGCCGCCGACCAGCCCCAACGCCCATTCGGCGCCCAGATCCCGGCCGAACGCCACGGTGGTCAGGTCGCCTTTCTTGATCGCGAAGGCGAGGAAGAGCAGCAGGAAGCCGTACACCGCGCGTAGCGTCGCGGAACCGATCAGGGTGGCGATCACCAGCCGGCCGGCGGGCCGCCCCCGACCCAGTGGCCGGTCGCCGCGGTGTCCTCCCAGCGCCCGCAGCGGCCGGGGGACCCGCTCCGGCGGCTCCGAGTCGGCCTTCGGCGGCAACCGGAGCGAGATCACCATGCCGATCAGGAAGATCACCGACGCGACGCGAAGCGGCCACTGCGGGCCGAACCAGAACGCGGCCAACCCGATCGGCGCCACCAGCGCACCCGCGACCGTGCCGTAGACACTGGCCCGGGCACCCACCTGGGACAGGCCGAGCCCTTCCGGCAACAACCGGGGCACCGCCGCGGAGCGGGCCACCCCGTACGCCCGGGACAGGGCGAGCACCCCGAACGCGGCCGGATAGAGCCCGAAGCCGTGGATGTAGTCGGAGATCAACCAGGCCAGGAACGCGCGGCCGAGCATCGTGGCGGCCAGCGCGTAGCGCCGACCGTGCCGGAAGTGGTCCAACAGCGGACCCACCACGGGAGCGAGCATGGCGAACGGCACCATGGTCACCAGCAGGTAGAGCGCGACCTTGCTGCGGGCCTCGCCCAGCGGGACGTTGAAGAAGATCGTCCCGGCCAGGCCGATGGCGATCAGCGTGTCACCGGCGCAGGAGACCGCGTGCAGGTCGAACAGGCGAACCATGCCGACCTCGCCGCCAGCACCCCGGGTCCGGGCCCGACCGGCCCGCCTGGTCACCCAGCGGCCGCTGCCCACCGAACCACGCAGCAGCAGGCGAATGGCGCGAATGCCGGTGCCGACGGTTCGCCCGAGGACGGATCGCCCGGAGCGGGAGTACGACGGCATGTGCACCATCCTCGCCCATCTGATCCGGGTACGCCGCACCACCGCGGGGAAAGGTTCCCCGGGAGTCACTGTCACCCCTGCGGGGCGCATGGGGAACAATGGTCAGGTGACCAGGCCCGCCTCCACCCGTGCCGCCCGTCTCGACCAGGTCTGCGCCGCCGCCGTCGAGGTGGCCCGCGCTGGCATCACCGAGGTGGACGCCGACGACGTCGGTGACCACCTGCAGGTCGTAGCCGAAGGTGAACGGTTGGTCAGCCACTACTTCGAATGCCGCCTCGCCGGCTACGACGGCTGGCGCTGGGCGGTGACCGTCACCCGGGTGTCGCGCAGCAAGACCGTGACCATCTGCGAGACGGTGCTGCTGCCCGGCCCGGACGCGCTGCTCGCGCCCGGCTGGCTGCCCTGGCAGGAGCGGCTCAAGCCGGGCGACCTGGGTCCGGGCGACCTGCTGCCCAGCTCGCCGGATGACGATCGACTGGTCCCCGGTTATCTGCTTTCCGACGACCCGGCGGTCGAGGAGACGGCGTGGGAGTTGGGCCTCGGGAGAGCGCGCGTGCTCTCCCAGGAGGGTCGCATCGAGGCCGCGCAGCGCTGGTATGACGGCGACCACGGCCCCGCCGCGCCCATCTCCACCGCAGCCCCGGCCGCCGCCCGCTGCGGCACCTGTGGTTTTTACCTGCCGCTGGCCGGCGCGATGCGGCAGGCGTTCGGGGCGTGCGGCAACTTCTACGCCCCGGACGACGGGCGGGTGGTGAGCGCCGACCACGGTTGCGGCGCCCACTCCGAGACGCTGATCGAGGTGGCCGAGACCGCCGTCGAAGAGCTGCCCGTGGTGTATGACGACAGCGCGGTGGAGGCCATGTCGGTCAGCCGCGACCCGGCTCCGGTGGAGGCCGGCGAGCTGGCGGAGCCGTACGGGCACTCCTGATCGGTTGCCTCGGGGCGGCCGGCGCGGTGGTTAGGTCAGCTCGCTCGGCGGCGGCGGTTGGCGTCGTGCCGCAGCATCACGGCGAGGCCCGGGAAGCCCCACAGGAAACCGGCGAGGCAGGTCCAGAGCCAGTTCTGGTGATCGTGATCGGTCAGCCAGCCCCGAAAGAAGATCAGCAGGACCAGCCCGGCCACCGCCCAGGCGACCAACCCGGCGAGAGCGAACGGCACCATCGGTGGGTCCAGTGGTGCCGGCCGCGGTGGCTGCTCGTTCGGCATTCGGCAAGCGTACGCGATCCACTTCCCCTGCCCGCTGGTGATCTGGGACGATGCGCGCGACAACCGGAAGATCACCTGCGAGGACCTGATGGCAGTAGCGCCGCCCGAGACCGGCACACCTCCCAACCCCGCTCACCCGCGTAACAGTTTCGACCGGTTCTTTGAGATCTCCGCCCGTGGCTCGACGCTGAGCCGTGAGGTACGCGGCGGCTTGGCGACCTTCTTCACGATGGCGTACATCGTGGTGCTCAACCCGCTGATTCTGGGTGGTGCCGTCGACGGTGACGGCAAGACCCTGCCGATTGCCGCGCTGGCTGCCGGGACCGCGTTGGTCGCCGGCCTGATGACGATCCTGATGGGTGTGGTCGGCCGATTCCCGCTGGCGCTCGCCGCCGGTCTGGGTGTCAACGCGCTCGTCGCGTACGAGATCGCTCCCGAGATGACCTGGGCCGACGCGATGGGCCTGGTGGTGATCGAAGGTGTGATCATCGCGGTGTTGGTGCTGACCGGTCTGCGGACCGCCGTGTTCCGTGCGGTGCCGACGCAGATGAAGACCGCGATCGGGGTCGGTATCGGGCTCTTCCTGACCATCATCGGTCTGGTGGACGCCGGCTTCGTCCGGCGGCTCCCGGACGCCGCCAACACCACGGTCCCGGTTGGCCTGGGCATCGGCGGCAAGCTGGTGAGCTGGCCGCTGCTGGTCTTCGTGGTGGGTCTGCTGATCACCCTGGTGCTCCTGGTACGCCGGGTGAAGGGCGCGATCCTGATCGGCATCCTCGCCTCCACCGTGCTGGCGGTGATCGTGGAGGCGATCGGCAACATCGGCCCGTCGTTCGTGGACGGGAAGCCCAACCCCAAGGGCTGGGCGTTGAACGTGCCGGAGTTGCCGAAGACGGTGGTCGACCTGCCGGACCTGTCGCTGCTCGGCAAGTTCAACGTGCTCGACTCGTGGGGGCGGGCCGGCTGGGTCGTCGTGCTGATGTTCGTCTTCACGCTGCTGATCACCGACTTCTTCGACACCATGGGCACGATGGTGGCGGTGGGCCAGGAGGGTGGCCTGCTCGACGAGCAGGGCACCCCGCCCCGGGCCAAGGAGATCCTGCTTGTCGACTCGATCGCGGCGGCGGCCGGCGGTGCGGCCAGCACCTCCAGCAACACGTCGTACATCGAGAGTGCCGCCGGTGTCGGGGAGGGTGCCCGGACCGGCGTGGCGAGCCTGGTCACCGGCGTGCTCTTCCTGCTGGCGATGTTCCTCGCGCCGCTGGTGGTGATCGTGCCGTTCGAGGCGGCCTCGACGGCCCTGGTGGTGGTCGGTTTCCTGATGATGACCGCGGTCCGGACGATCGACTGGTCCGACTACGAGATCGCCATCCCGGCGTTCCTCACGATCGTGCTGATGCCGTTCACCTACTCCATCTCCAACGGGATCGGTGCCGGCCTGATCACCTTCGTGGTGCTCAAGATGGTGCGGGGTAAGGCCCGGGAGGTCCACCCGCTGCTGTACGGGGTGGCCGCGCTGTTCGTGCTGTACTTCCTGCGTGGACCCATCGAATCACTCGTGCTCTGACGTGTCTCCGGGCGGGGAGTCGAACTCCGATTCCCCGCCCGGAGCAGCACTAACCTCCTCGTGAGCCTGGTCATAACCGATGTCGTTAGCCATGCTCATTAGTTAAGCTAACTACTGTGACGGAGCGGACGGTGACGGCGAAACGCGTGCCACCGGCGCAGCTGGCCCCCCAGTTGCGTGATGCGATCACCCGACTCAACCGGCGGGTCCGCCAGGCCCGACCGGTCGGCGACCTCACGGTCACCCAGGTCTCCGCGCTCACCAGCCTGCGGCTGGCGGGTGCGATGACCCCCCGGGAACTGGCCGACGTCGAGCGGGTGCAGCCACCGACGATGACCAAGATCGTCGGAAAGTTGGAGGACCGGGGCCTCGTGCGGCGGACACCCCATCCGACCGATGGTCGGCAGGTCATCCTCGCGGCGACCGAGGGCGGGCACGCCGTGCTCGACCAGTTCGAGCGGGCCCGCGACGAGTGGCTGGCCCACCGGCTGGCCGCGCTCGACGAGGACGAACGGGAGACCCTGCAGAGGGCCGCCGAGATTCTTCAGCAGCTCGCTCGCGCCTGAGCCGCACACTGCCCCACCGGGCCGTGCCGTCACCTGTCGATGACGCGTACGTCCAAGGAGGCGCACCAAGAGTGCAGGCCAAGCTGAGCACGATGTTCCAGTCCCTACAGGTTCGCAACTACCGGCTCTTCGCATCCGGGCAGCTGATCAAGTTGATCGGCGTCTGGATGATGTTCATCGCCCAGGACTGGCTCGTCCTCGACCTCTCCAACAATTCGGCCACCGCGCTCGGGGTGGTGACCGCCTGCCAGTTCACCCCGGTGCTGCTGCTCACCCTGCTCTCCGGCCGGCTGGCCGACCGGTACGACAAGCGGGTGCTGCTCTTCGCCGCCAACGCCTTCTGGAGCCTGCTGGCGCTCGGCATGGCCCTGCTGGTCCTCACCGACCTGGTGCAGCTCTGGCACGTCTTCGCCTTCGCGGCGCTGCTCGGCACGGCCAACGCCGTAGAGACCCCGGTCCGCCAGGCGTTCGTCTCCGAGCTCGTCGGCACGCCCCTGCTGCCCAACGCACTGTCGCTGAACGCCGCCGTGTTCAACTCGGCCCGGATCGTCGGCCCGGCCGTCGCCGGCCTGGCCATCGCCGCGTTCGACGTCGGCCCGGTCTTCCTCTTCACCGCCGTCAGCTCCATCGCACCCCTGGTCAACGTCGTCCGGATGCGGACGACCGAGCTGGAGCGCGACGCCCTGCTGCCGCGCGACGAACGGGCGTCCGCACGGGTCATCGACGGGCTGCGGTACGTGTGGCGTCGACCCGACCTGCTGTTGCCGATGGCGGTCATGTCGGTGATCGGCATGTCGCTCTTCAACTTCCAGCTCACCCTGGCCGCCCTGGCGAAGACGGTCTTCCACACCGGTGCCGCCTCCTTCGGCCTGTTCAGCACGGCGCTTGCCGTCGGCGCGCTCGGCGGTGCGCTCAGCGGCACCGGTCGGCGCAGTCGCCCGTCGGTCTGGCTGGTGCTCGGCGCCGCGATCGCCTGCGCCAGCTTCGGCACCCTGGTTGGCCTCGCGTCGGCGTACTGGCTGGTCGTGGTGCTGCTGGTGCCGACCGGCTTCTTCATGGTCTTCTTTGCCCAGGCCGCCAACCAGCGGGTTCAGTTGGGTGTGGATGCGGCCTTCCGGGGTCGGGTGATGTCCCTGTGGGTGCTCGTCTTCCTGGGCACCAATCCGGTCGGCGCGCCGCTCATCGGCTGGGTCGCGGAGCACTTCGGCGCCGGCGCCAGCATCTGGATGGGTGCGTTGATCTCGTTGGCCGCCGCACTGATCGCCCTCACCTGGCAGCTGCGTCGCTCCGGCGCCCGGCTGCGCTTCCGGGTGCTCCCGATGCCCCGCTTCTACGTGACCTCCGCCGACTGCTGAGGTTTAGCGCCAACTCGGACCGCGGTGGGTTGATCGGATTGTGCGGATGCGGCCAAATGGCTGGCGACTCGGCACGGCGGGGCTTAGCGTCGATACGTGGGAGTCGGACGCGCGCTGGTGCTGGCCTTGGCGTTTCTTGCCGTCGCCAGTCTGCCGGCGGCATTCGCCCTGCTCTTCTGCTATGACGAGATCCTCGACCGGGTCGTCTGTGGCTGGTCCGAGTGGCGGGAGCGCAGACGGGAGAAGCGCACCATCGCCCGCCTGGACCGGGCCGTCGAGGCCGACGCGCTGACCCGCGACATCGACCTCAGCGCGTTCGACCGGGTCGACCGTCGCCCCCTGGAGCAGCTCGCCGCCGACCTGCGCCGCCTCGGCGGTCAGCGGCTCGGCGGCAGCGGGCGGTCGATGGTCTGGCACGGCGCGCTCCTGCAGGCGTACGACGACCGGCTCCGGCTGGCCTGCCGCGCCCTCGGCATCGACGAACACCTCGCCGACCTTGAGGGCGTCGACCAGGAGATCGAGCGGGTCCGGGTGGAAGGTGTGTTGCACGCCGCCGGGCTGGCCCTCCCGGCGGCGAGGGCCGGGCACCGGCAACGGCACCGCTGAGCGCACGACGGTATGCGGCTCTTCGTCGCGGTCAACCCGCCCGTCGCGGCGATCGATCACCTCGGCGCACAGGTGGCCGGGCTGCGCGTCACGGCGGCGAACGCCGCCGGCATCAACGTCCGGCTCGTCGCCTGGCCGCTCTGACTCGTCGAGCCGGGCAGCCGGAACTCGTGATCCACTCGGGTTTTTGGAAGTCGGGGCTTCTTGTTCGGATCGATGGCCCGGTTTCCTTGAAGCCGAGTTGATCAAGAAGTGACTGCCGTGCGTCGGCGGTAGCGGTCAGCCGACCGCCGACCGCCGACGTCCAGCGTCAGGAAGACTCGCGCGCGGCCGGCCCGCTGCCGAAGAGCACGTCGTCCCAGCTCGGCAGGCGCTTACGCGGCTTGCCGTTGGCGTCGGTGGACTCGCCACCGGCGGCTGCCGCCGCGCCCGTGCGGCGGGGCCGCAGCACCGCCAGCGACGGCACGGCCGGCACCTCCTTGGGCGCGTCCGAGTCGTCGTCGAAGGCCGACCCCTGGCCGCCGCCGAGCAGCGCGGCGGCACCCCCGCCGACCGGCCGCTGCCGAGGCGCGTCCGAACCGGCAAGAGCAGCCGGGGTACGCGGCTCAAGGCCACGACCCGACGAGGCGCCGAGCGGACGGTCCAGCGAGGCGAGCAGCGCGTCCCGCCCGGCCCGGATCGGGTCCCGGCCAGGGCGCGGATGCTCGGACGCCGCCGGCAACCCGTGCCCACCACGGCTCGGCTCGCCGCGCGAGGGACCGTGCAGGCCGTGCCCGCTCCGCTCCGGCGCCGGCTCCTGCCCGAGGATCGGCGTGGGTCGCTCGGCGCACAGGTATTGCGCCATGTCGTCGTGCGGGGCGACCGACTGCCGGGTCTTGTCGAGATCCCAGATGGCCTGCGCGGTGGCCTTGCCCGACGGCCAGGTGGCGATGATCCGCCAGGTGCCGTCGTCCCGCCGGTACGCGTCCCAGGAGATCTTCTCGGTGTCGATGCCGTGCTGGCTCAGCCGACCGTTGACCACCTCGGCGAGCGGGGTGGGCTTCTCCGCTCCCTTGAGGCGGGTGCGGCGGGCGTGCTGGGCGAGCATCGCCCGCTCCTGGAGCACCGGGCCGGCATAGCGCAGCACCCGGTCGACCGGCACGCCGGCGATCCGGGCGACGTCCTCGGCGGACTCACCGGAGCGGATGCGAGCCTGAATGTCCCGAGGGGACAGGGACGGAATCGGGTCGGCGGTGGCCGGTGCCGCCGGCAGCGGCGGCGCGCCGGGCTCGGCGTGCAGCGCACCCGAGATCCGGTCGTCGATCGGCAGGGCGAGCAACCGCCCGACCTCGTCGGCGAGAACCAGGGCATGGCCGTCCTCGGAGAGGGCGACGAAGCGTACTGGGCGCATAGCGTTGCCTCCGTCCCGCTTCGCTGGCCGCACGCCACGAGTCGGCCACCCAGGCGTCTCGGACCACCGTACGCGCATCTGTCTCGGGGTGGGGGAAGCGACACCCCGCATGTCGCGACTGAGCTGCAACGATGATCACGGTCGGTGTCCGTGGAGGCCCCCACGAACACCGACCGTGACGAACATCAGAGTCGCTCGACGACGTAGTCGATGGACGCGGTCAACGCCTCGACATCCGAAGGCTCGATTGCCGGGAACAGCGCCATCCGCAGTTGGTTGCGGCCGAGCTTGCGGTACGGCTCGGTGTCCACGATGCCGTTGGCGCGCAACGCCTTCGCGATAGCGGTGGCGTCCACCCCGTCGGCGAAGTCGATCGTGGCGACCACGTTGGAACGCAGTGCCGGGTCGGTGACGAACGGGGTGGCCACGCTGGACCGGTCCGCCCAGCCGTACACCGTGGCGGCGCTCTCGGCGGTGCGCTTGGCCGCCCAGGCCAGGCCACCCTGCGCGTTCATCCAGTCGGTCTGCTCGGCGGCCAGGAAGATGGTGGCCAGCGCCGGGGTGTTGTAGGTCTGCTCCAGCCGCGAGTTGTCGATCGCGGTGACCAGGTCGAGGAAGGCGGGGATGTAGCGCCCGGACGCCTTGATCTCGGCGGCACGGTCCAGCGCGGCCGGTGACATCAGAGCCAGCCAGAGACCACCGTCGGAGCCGAAGCACTTCTGCGGAGCGAAGTAGTAGACGTCGGTCTCGCCGACGTTGACGTCCAGGCCACCCGCGCCGGAGGTCGCGTCGACGAGCAGCAGCGCGCCGTCGTCCGCCCCGGCAACCCGGCTGATCGGGACGGCCACGCCTGTCGACGTCTCGTTCTGCGGAGTCGCGTAGGTGTCCACGCCGGACTCGGCGACCAGGGTGGGCGCGCTGCCGGCCTGGGCCTTGCGAACGGTCGGCTCACCGAGGAAGGGCGCGTCCTTCACCGACTTGGCGAACTTGGCGCCGAACTCGCCGAAGCTGGCGAACTGGGCCCGGTCGCGAACCAGGCCGAAGGTGGCGACCTCCCAGAACGCGGTGGTGCCGCCGTTGCCGATCACGACCTCGTAACCCTCGGGCAGCGAGAAGAACTCGGCGATGCCGGAGCGCAGCCGGGCCACCTGGTCGCGGACCGTCTGCTGCCGGTGTGAGGTGCCCAGGTAGCTGGTGGCGACCTCGCTGAATGCGGACACCGCCGCGGGGCGGACCTTGGACGGGCCACAGCCGAAACGTCCGTCGGCGGGCTTGAGGTCATCGGGAATCCGGATGGTCGGTGCGTCAGCCACGGTCTTGAAGATCCTTCCGCAAGGGCGAGGGCGGGCCCGGCGACACTGCCGGCCCTCATCCTCGCACTCGGACCCATCGGTGCAAGCCGGGCCCCCGAGGGCGGGGCTGAGTCCTTCGCCACACCTCGACGGCGCCCACCGGTAGACGCACGGGAGCGCCCCTCCGCCACGGCGGACGTGGCAGAGGGACCCAACGCGGCTGGTCAGACGCCGTGCGGAATGGCGGCCCAGCCTTCGACGCCGGACGGCTTGCGCGGCTCCGGACCGATGTATCGGGCGGACGGGCGGACCAGCCGTTGCAGGCGCTTCTGCTCCAGGATGTGCGCGCTCCAACCGCCCATCCGCGCGCAGGTGAACATCGAGGTGAACATGTGTGCGGGCACCTCGGCGAAGTCCAGCACGACGGCCGACCAGAACTCGACGTTGGTGGCCAGCACCCGGTCCGGGCGGCGGGCCTGCAACTCGGCGAGCGCGGCCTTCTCCAGCGCCTCGGCGATCTCGAAGCGCGGCGCGCCCAGATCTTTGGCCGTGCGGCGGAGCACACGGGCGCGCGGGTCCTCGGCCCGGTAGACCCGGTGGCCGAAGCCCATCAGCCGTTCGCCGCGATCGAGCACGCCCTTGACGTAGCCCTCCGCGTCGCCGCTGCGCTCCACGGCCTCCAGCATGCTGAGCACCCGGGACGGCGCGCCACCGTGCAGCGGGCCGGAGAGGGCGCCGATGCCCGACGAGATGCAGGCCGCCGCGTCCGCTCCGGTGGAGGCGACGATGCGGGCGGTGAAGGTGGAGGCGTTCAGGCCGTGCTCGGCCGCCGAGATGAAGTACGCGTCGACCGCCTTGACGTGCCGCGGGTCGGGCTCGCCGCGCCACCGCTTCATGAACCGCTCGACGATGGTCTGCGCCTTGTCGATCTCCTTCTGCGGCACCGCCGGCAGGCCGAGGCCCCGGGCCGACTGGGCGACGAAGGAGAGCGCGGTCACCGAAACCCGGGCAAGGTCCTCGCGGGCCTGCTCGTCGGAGATGTCCAGCAGCTGGTTGAGACCCCAGTACGGGGCGAGCATGGCGACCGCGGACTGCACGTCGACGCGGATGTCACCGGAGTGCACCGGCACCGGGAACGGCTCCGCCGGCGGCAGGCCCGGCCCGAACCGGCCGTCGACCAGCAGTGCCCAGACGTTGCCGAACGACACCTGGCCGATCAGATCCTCGATGTCGACTCCGCGATAGCGCAGCGCACCGCCCTCACGGTCAGGTTCGGCGATCTCGGTCTCGAAGGCGACGACGCCCTCCAGCCCGGGTTTGAAATCGGCCATGTCGCTCTCCTGGATCTGGTCGGTGTGCCCGGTCGGCTCATCCGGCCCGGTCGGCCGAGCGCCCTAGGCGACCCGCAGGGATGTGTTCGGAACATCTTGCCTGCTGAGCAACCGGATACGCGACCCACGGCGACTGTGCTGCACACGACATCCCCGGACGCGCATTCTCCGCCGGACTCGGTGAGACTGGGCGGTGCGGGCTGGCCAGCGCGGGAGGGCGCCGCCGGACCTGCCGAAAAGGAGTGGGGACGTGACCGGCGACACAACCGCCCCGGCCGCGATGCGTAACGAGTACGCCGCGGACCTGGGCCTGACCGAAGCTGACCTGGCCGCCGACTGGCACACCCAGTTCGGCACCTGGTTCGCCGACGCGGTGGCCTTCGGGCTGCCCGAGGTGAACGCGATGGTGCTGGGCACCGCGGACCCGGCTGGCCGGCCGAGCGGTCGGACGGTGCTGCTCAAGGGGTACGACCCGGACGGCTTCGTCTTCTTCACCAACCACAGGTCCCGCAAGGGCGTCGAGGCGACCGCCAACCCATACGCCAGCCTGGTCTTTCCGTGGTTTCCCATGCAGCGGCAGGTGGTCATCGCCGGGCAGGTCGAGCCGGTCGACCGCGCGACGAGCGCGGCGTACTTCGCCAGCCGACCGCGCGGCTCCCAACTGGGCGCCTGGGCCAGCCCGCAGTCCCGCGTGGTGCCGGACCGGGCGGCGCTGGAGGAGAGCTACCGGGAGGTGGCCGAGCGGTTCGCCGACGAGGCGGAGATCCCGATCCCGCCGCACTGGGGTGGGTTGCGGGTCCGACCCGAGTCGGTGGAGTTCTGGCAGGGCCGGGCCGGTCGGTTGCACGACCGGCTCCGCTTCCGCCTCGACGAGGGTGGCTGGACCGTCGAGCGGTTGGCGCCGTGACGGGTGTGCGGGAGGCCCGGCCGCGCGGAGCACGCCGCTGGGCGATCGACGTACGTCCGCTGCGGGTGCCCGCGTACCGGCGGCTCTGGCTCGGCAACACCGTGGCGATGTTCGGGTTCCAGTTCACTGCCGTCGCGGTGCCGGTGGAGATGTACGCCCTGACCCGGGACTCGTTCTGGGTGGGCCTGCTGGGTGTGGCCGCCTTCGTACCGTTGCTGATCTTCGGGCTCTGGGGTGGCGCGATCGCCGACGCCCACGACCGTCGTGCCGTGCTGCTCGGCGGGTCGGTCCTGCTCTGGGCGTCCACCCTCGGGCTGCTGGTCCAGGCCCTGCTGAACGTGGGCAGCCCGGTGTTGCTGCTGGCGTTGATGGCGTTGCAGTCGGTGGCGTTCGCGATCACCTCGCCGGCCCGCAGCGCCATGCTGCCCCGCCTGGTGCCGGACGACCTGGTGCCGGCCGCCAGCACCCTGAACTACACGACCTTCACGGCGGCCTCGGTCGCCGGCCCGCTCGCCGCCGGCCTGATCCTCTCCGCCTCGGCCGACACCACAGTCGTGCTGCCCATCGCGTACGGGGTGGACGCGGTGCTGTTCACCGCGATGCTCTGGGCGGCGCTGCGCCTGCCCGCGCTGCCGCCCGAGCCGACCGCCGACGGTGAGCCCCGTCGCGCCGGCCTGGCCAGTGTGGTCGACGGATTCCGCTACCTGGCCACGACGCCGGTGCTGCTGCTGTCCTTCGGGGTGGACCTGATCGCGATGATCCTCGCCATGCCCCGCGCGCTCTTCCCGGAGATCGCCCACGAGAGGTTCGGCGGCGGTGGAGCTGTCGGCCTGCTCTACAGCGCCATCGCGATCGGTTCGATGATCGGTGGGTTGACTTCCGGCTGGATCGGCCGGCTCCGCCGGCAGGGCCTCGGCCTGGTGGTAGCGGTGGTCGCCTGGGGAGTCGCGATCGCCGCGGCCGGGCTCGCCCACCAGCTCTGGCTGATGGTCCTCCTGCTCGCCGTGGCCGGGGCCGCGGACCTGGTCAGCGCGGTGCTGCGCCAGTCGATGATGCTTGTCTACGCACCGGACCGGATGCGCGGCCGGCTCCAGGGCGTCAACACGGTCGTGGTGGCCGGTGGTCCTCGGCTGGGCGATCTGCGGGCCGGAACGATGGCCGCCGGGTTCGGCGGCGGGGTGGCCTGGGTGGCCGGCGGACTCGCCTCGGCGGTGCTCGTCGTGGTGCTCGCGGTCGCGTTCCCGGCGCTGCTGCGCTACCGGGCGGCGGCGTCGAGCGGCGACCGGACGTGACCGGTTAGGGTCGCCGACATGGAAAGCCCCGAGCAGCGCGCGTTCTCCGGCGCCCAGTGGACCATCTCTGCCGCCGGCCACGAGGCCGTCATCGTGGAGGTGGGTGGTGGGCTGCGGACGTACCGGCACGACGGTGTCGACCTGGTCGACGGTTACCAGACCGACGAGGTCTGCCCCGGCTGCGCCGGACAGGTGCTGGCGCCCTGGCCGAACCGGATCCGCGATGGCCGCTACCCGTTCGGCGAGCGGACGCACCAACTCCCGCTGACCGAGCCGGAGCGGCACGTCGCGATCCACGGGCTGGTCAACTGGGTGCCGTGGCAGTTGCTGGAGCAGTCGGCGGACGCCGTGACCCTCGGCTACGACCTGCCGCCGCAGCCCGGCTACCCGTGGCCGTTGCGGCTGGTCAGCCGGTGGAGCGTCGGCGCGGACGGGCTGCGCGCCGAGCACGAGGTGACGAACATCGGTGGCGAGTCGGCGCCGTTCGGCTTCTCCGTGCACCCGTACCTGCAACTGCCGGGCGTCGCGGTCGACGACCTGGTCATGCGGCTGCCGACCCGTACCCGGATGCTCGTCGACGGCCGGCTGCTGCCGATGGGCGCGACGCCGGTGGCCGGCACCGAGTACGACTGGACCAGCCCGCGCCGGATCGGTGCCGCCGAGCTCGACCTGTGCTTCGGCGAGGTGATCCGCGACGCCGACGGCGGCTCGTCGGTGAGCCTGTCCGCCCCGGACTCCTCGGCCGGTGTGAGCATCTGGGCCGATGCGGAGTTCGGCTGGTGGCAGGTGTTCACCGGGGACGCGCTCACCGGTGTGCGGCACCGCCGTTCGGTGGCGATCGAGCCGATGACCTGCCCGCCGGACGCGTTCCGGTCGGGGAGGGACCTGCTCTCGCTCAAGCCCGGCACGACCTGGCGGGGTGCCTGGGGCATCCGGCCCGGAGCCTGATGGAGTTCGCCGAGGTCGTCCGGCGTCGGCGGATGGTGCGCAACTACGACCCGGACCGCCCCGTTCCGCCCGACGTGGTGGACCGGCTGCTCGACCACGCGATCCGTGCCCCGTCGGCCGGCTTCGCCCAGGGCTGGGGCTTCCTGGTGCTGGAGGAGCCGGCCGACCGGGAGCGGTTCTGGGCGGCCACCACCCCGGACGGCGGTGGACGGGAGCGCTGGCTGGCCGGGATGCGCCGGGCGCCGCTGATCGTGGTACCGCACGCGAACGAGTCGGCCTACCTGCGGCGCTACGCCGAGCCGGACAAGGGCTGGACGGACCGGTCCACCGATCGGTGGCCGGTGCCGTACTGGCACGTGGACACCGGCTTCGCGGCGTTGCTGATGCTGCTCACCGCCGTGGACGAAGGGCTGGGGGCCTGCTTCTTCGGCATCGCGCCGCAGCGGCTGGCCAGCTACCGGGACGCGTTCGGCGTGCCCACCGAGTACCAACCCATCGGTGCCGTCACAATCGGTTACGGCGCACCCGACCATCGGTCACCATCGCTGCGCCGTGGGCGTCGGGGAGTGGACGAGGTTGTCCGGCGCGGCAGGTGGAGCTGAGCATGAATGTCCCGTTCATCCGGTTGAGGATCGGACGAGCGGTAGCGAAACTGACATCAGGGAGCAGAACGCAGCCGGCAGTGGGCGGCTAGGCTGGCACGGTCATCGGTGCCGCGCCGCGCGGTGCCCGCCGCGGCCCGGCTCGGCGCTGTCGGTCGGCCCGGCCACGGGGAGGGGAGCGTGCCGTCGTGATCTTCAGAGCGGTCCGGGACGGGCGTCCCTACCCGGAGCACAACCTGACCCTGAAGCAGTGGGCGGAGATCCCGCCCCGTCCGCTGCGCCTGGATCAGATGATCACCACCAAGCGCGAGTTGGCGCTGGACAAGCTCCTCGCCGAGGATTCCACCTTCTACGGCGACCTCTTTCCGCACGTCGTGCAGTGGAACGGCGGGCTCTACCTGGAAGACGGGCTGCACCGCGCGTTGCGCGCCGCCCTGCAGCAGCGCAACCAGATCCACGCTCGGGTGCTGGTGCTCGCGGAACCGATCGAGTGACGAGCCCTTCTTCCGCGCGCTGAACCTTCGTTAAGGTGGCGTCCATGACCGCTCCGCTCGATCTGCTCGACCTGGACCAGTCGCTCAGCGAGGAGGAGCGGCAGATCCGCGACGTCGTCCGCCAACTCGTCGACGACCGGGTGCGTCCGCACGTCGCCGACTGGTACGAGGACGGCCAGGTGCCCGCCCGGGACCTGGCCCGCGAGTTCGGCAAGCTCGGCCTGCTCGGCATGCACCTGAGCGGCTACGGCTGCGCCGGCGCGTCCGCGGTCGCCTACGGACTCGCCTGCCAGGAGCTGGAAGCCGGGGACTCCGGCCTCCGTTCCCTGGTCAGCGTGCAGGGCTCGCTCGCCATGTACGCCATCTGGCGCTACGGCAGCGAGGAGCAGAAGCAACACTGGCTCCCGTCCATGGCCACCGGCGAGGCGATCGGCTGCTTCGGCCTGACCGAACCGGACCACGGCTCCGACCCCGCCTCGATGACCACCCGGGCCCGCCGCGACGGCGACGACTGGCTGCTCACCGGCGGGAAAATGTGGATCACCAACGCGCCGATCGCCGACGTCGCGGTGATCTGGGCGCGCACCGACGAGGGCGTGCGCGGTTTCGCCGTACCCATGGACACGCCAGGTGTCACGGCCCGGGAGATCCGCCGCAAGATGTCGCTGCGCGCGTCCGTGACCGGTGAGATCGTGCTCGACGACGTCCGCCTCCCGGCGGACGCCCAACTACCCGGGGCGGTCGGGCTCAAGGCGCCGCTGAGCTGCCTCACCGAAGCCCGCTACGGCATTGTCTGGGGCGCGATTGGCGCCGCCCGGGACTGCCTGGAAACCACCCTGACGTACGCCACCACCCGCACCCAGTTCGGCCGCCCGCTGGCCGGCTTCCAGCTCACCCAGGCGAAGCTCGCCGACATGGCCGTCGAGTTGGTGAAGGGGCAACTGCTCGCGCTGCACCTGGGTCGGCTCGCCGACACCCACCGGCTGCGGCCCGAGCAGGTGAGCGTCGGCAAGCTGAACAACGTCCGCGAGGCCCTGGCCATCGCCCGGCAGTGCCGGACCATCCTCGGCGCCAACGGCGTCTCCGGCGAATACCCGATCATGCGGCACGCCAACAACCTGGAGAGCGTGCTGACGTACGAGGGCACCTCCGAGATTCACCAGCTCGTCGTCGGGCAACGGCTCACCGGCCTCTCCGCGTTCGCCTGACCTGCCCGAATCCGCAGTCCCGGCGCTCAACGCGCGACTGTCGCAGTGGGGCCGTACCGTCATCGGCAGACGACGTGTCTGACGAGGACGGTGAGCGTGATGGCCCGCGACGCTGGCAACAACGAGCCCACGAGGGAGTTCCCCGGTTACCCGACCGGCGACGATCTCCGGGAGCGGTCGACCACTACACCCGAGCCGACCACCGATACACCGGGCGGCTTTGGAAGTGCTGGCGGTCCGGGTGGGCCCGGTGGCCCTCCGGCCGGTCCTCCCGGTGGCCCGACGGCCGGTGGCGACGGCGGTGGTGGTGGGGCCGCTCGCGGCCTGCTCCTGCTGCTCGGCGCCGCCGCGCTGGCCGTGGTGGTATTGCTCGGCATCCAGGCGACCGGCTTCCTGCCGGAGTTCCGCAACCCGTTCGCCAAGGAGCAGACCGACCGCAGCCAGCCACCCCTGCTGAAGTCGATCCAGGACCTCAGCCGCTACGTGGCCGCGGAGGGCAACTTCCAGGTCGTCGTCGACACCCAGAACGACAGGCGCAACGTGCCGGACTTCCTGCTCAACGAGCGCACCCTGTTCGTCGGAGCCGGGAGTATCGAGGCGTACGTCGACTTCACCAAGATCAGTGACGGCGCCATCGTCCGGTCCGCCGACGGCAAGTCCGTCGAGATCAAGCTGCCCGCGCCGCAGCTCGGCGAGACAAACCTCGACATGGAGAAGAGCTACGTCTTCGCGGAGCAGCGCGGTCTGCTCAACCGGCTCGGTGACCTGGTCGGCAACGACCCCAACCGGCAGCAGCAGGTCTACCAACTCGCGGAGGAACGGATCACCGCCGCCGCCCGGGACAGCGGGCTCTCCGCGCGAGCCGAGGAGAACACCCGCAAGATGCTGGAAGGGCTGCTGCGATCCCTTGGCTATGAGCAGGTCACCGTTACCTACACGGCCCCCTGACCTGGCGATTCCGTAATGCCGAGCGCCCGCCCCGACCTCCGTCGGAGCGGGCGCCGCGGTTTTCCGGCACCGCCCGCTCCCGTCATGATCCACTCGACATCAGCAGAAACGGGGTGTCCCGATGCCTCGGACACCCCGCCATCAGCGATGTCGAGTGGATCTACAGCTGGGTCGAGAAGGCATCCGTCGGGGGTGCCCTGTGCGCCGGGGGCCGGGCGTGCGGGCGTGCGGGCGTCGGCTGGCGCGCTGGCGTGGGCCGTGCTGGCGTGCCGGTGGGGGCGGCGGGCGTAATCGGGCAGGCGGGTGGTGTGTGGCGCGCTCATGGGGCGGTGCGTGCGTGGTCGGGCAGGCGGGTGCGTGTGAGCGCGCAAATTGGGGCGGTGCGTGCGTGGTCGGGCAGGCGGGTGTGGACCGGGCATGGGTGCCCATGGGGGCGTGCTGGCGTGGGGTATTGGCGTGGGCGGGCGTGCCGCGTCTCCGCCTATCCCCGACCCCTCCCATGCTCAAGATCCGCGCAACCTCAGGGATGGTGCTGCCTCCGCCGCTCGTGCGGCAGCAACTTCACCGAAGTTGCTGCCGCACAGCCTGGGTGAGGCGGGTTGGGGTGGCGTTTGGAGGGCGTCGGTGGGTCGGCACGGCGCCAACCTTGCAGACCGGCGGGCTTCGGCTTCGCGGAAGGCCACCACGATCATGGTGTGGTGGCCTTCCGGACGCGATGTGGCCCCGGACGCGGGCGGTGTGCGGCGAGCGTCAGTGCTGGGTGGAGGCCAGGTAGCGGTCCTCGTTCGGCATGAGCACCCAGAGGACCAGGTAGACGATCACCTGGGTGCCAGGCAGCAGCAGGGACAGCAGGAACAGCAGCCGGACCATCCCGGCGGACATGCCGAACCGTCGACCAAGGCCGGCGCAGACACCGGCGAGCATGCGCCCCTCGCGGGGCCGGACCAGTTTGCGACTCATCGTCGTACTCCCACTCTGCGGCGGTGCGCCGCGTCTGCAATCCACGGTAGAAGGGGGTGGCCACCTCGCCCTCCGTCCCGAGGATGAGCGGCGACCCGTGGACCCGTAGGTGCTTTACCCGGGCAGCCCCTCGCTGACGCCTCCCTGAGCTCGCCTGCCGCCGCCCGCCGCGTCCGTCGGCAACGTCGTCCGTGCAAACCAGGCGAACATCCCGCTCGATCCTGGTTGTAGGGGCATCGAGGATCGAAGGAGAGCACTACCACCAGGACAACGCCGTTGCGTTGGGGCTGTGGCCGACGGGTCAACCCGCTGCTGACTGTCGGGGCTTGTAGAGCAAGCCACGTCGAGCAGAAGAATCGCGCCGATCTTGCACTTTCTGTCGCCGATTTAGGCGGGATTGAAAACTAATGTCGGGGCAGGAAGTGCAAGATCGCGATGCAGGCTTGGTTGATGAGCAGTCATTCCGCCTGACGCAACGGTGTTGACAACCAGGATCGAGCGCGGGGCGGGGGGCGGGGCGGGGGGCGGGGGGCGGGGCGGGGGGCGGGGCTGCGGGGTGGTCGTGGCGGGCGGGCGGGCGGGGGGTGGCGGTGGGGTGGCGGGCAGGTGCACACTCCCGGTGGTCGGGTGGGGCGTTGAGCTGGGCGGGTAGGCTGACAGATCGGCCACCCACACCCCGGCGGCCGGAACTCATACCCCGGTTGTCACGAGCAGGGCTGCCAGACCGGCGGTCCTGGGGCGGCCGGGTCCCGTACGCCGGGACGACGGCGAGGAAGCGCAGCCATGATCAGTGTTTTCGACCTCTTCAGCGTCGGTATCGGGCCGTCCAGCTCGCACACGGTGGGGCCGATGCGGGCCGCGCGGACGTTTGTTGCCGGGCTCAAGGCCGACGGACTGCTCTCCGACGTCGCACGGGTGCAGGCTGAGCTGTTCGGCTCGTTGGGTGCCACCGGGCACGGCCACGGCAGTGGTCCGGCGGTGTTGCTCGGGTTGGCGGGCGAGTCGCCGGAGACGGTCGACACGGACAGCATCGGTCCTCGGGTCGAGCGGATCCGGGCCGAGCGGCGGATCAGCATCCTGGCCGCGCACGAGATCGACTTCGACCCGGATCGGGACCTGACCCTGCACCGCCGTCGTTCGCTGCCGTACCACCCGAACGGGATGACCTTCGCGGCGTACGACCACAAGGGTGCCGAGGTGCGCAGCCGCACCTACTACTCCGTCGGTGGTGGGTTCGTGGTGGACGAGGCCGCGGCCGGCGCGGACCGGATCAAGCCGGACAGCACGCGGGTGCGCTATCCCTTCCTGACCGGGGGGCAGCTCCTCGACATCACCACCTCCACCGGTCTGTCGATCAGCGAGGTGATGCTGGCCAACGAGCGTTCCTGGCGCAGCGAGGCGGACATCCGGGCCGGCTTGCTGGAGATCTGGCGGGTGATGCGGGAGTGCGTGGAGCGCGGCTGTGAGCGCGACGGCGTACTCCCTGGTGGGTTGAAGGTTCGGCGGCGGGCGGCGGAGCTGCGGCGTGGCCTGGAGGCGGACGCCGGGACGGCCGACCCGCTGCACGCGATGGACTGGGTGACGCTGTTCGCCCTCGCGGTCAACGAGGAGAACGCGGCCGGTGGCCGGGTGGTCACGGCGCCGACGAACGGCGCGGCCGGGATCATTCCGGCGGTTTTGCACTATTACACCCGGTTCGTTCCGGGCGCCAATGACGATGGTGTGGTGCGGTTCCTGCTGACGGCCGGCGCGATCGGCGTGCTGTTCAAGGAGAACGCGTCGATCTCCGGCGCGGAGGTCGGCTGCCAGGGTGAGGTGGGCTCGGCGTGCTCGATGGCGGCGGCCGGGCTGGCCGAGGTGCTCGGCGGCACCCCGGAGCAGGTGGAGAACGCGGCCGAGATCGGGATGGAGCACAACCTCGGGTTGACCTGTGACCCGGTGGGTGGCCTGGTCCAGATCCCCTGCATCGAGCGCAACGCGGTGGCTAGCATCAAGGCGATCACGGCCGCCCGGCTGGCGCTGCGCGGCGACGGTGTGCACAAGGTGTCGTTGGACAAGGTCATCAAGACCATGCGGGAGACGGGCGCCGATATGAAGGTCAAGTACAAGGAGACGGCGCGTGGCGGTCTGGCCGTCAACGTGATCGAGTGTTGAGTCCGGCGGATTCGGGGCATTCGTTCACCGACTGCTAACCTGTCGTCCGTTTCAGGAGGCGGGAGGCTCGCGGTGACCTCTGGCGTCGCGGCGTTGTGGTCGCACCGCAACTCGCTGCGTATCCTGGTCCGACGGGATCTGGCGGTCAAGTACCAGCAGTCGGTGCTCGGCTACTTCTGGTCGTTGATCGAGCCGCTCGGCATGGGCGCCATCTACTGGTTCGTGTTCGGGGTGCTCTACTCCTCCGACACCGGCCGGCATCTGGGCGAGGCGGCCGGGTCGTACCCGTTGTTCCTGATCACCGGGATCTTCGCCTGGATGTGGACCAGTTCGGCGCTGAGCGAGGCGACGAACGCGCTGACCGGCCAGTCCCGGTTGATCACCACGATGAACGTGCCGCGGCAGGTCTTCCCGATCGGCCGGGTCACCGGCCGGTTCGCCGAGTACGCCGCCGGCCTGCCGATCCTGATCGCCATCGCGGTGATCTACGCGGTGCACGGTCGGATCCACCCGGGCTGGTCGCTGCTCGCCCTGCCGCTCGCGGTGGCCGTCCAGGCCGTCCTGTTGACCGGGCTGGCCCTGCTGCTGTCCGCGTGGAACGTGTTGATGCGCGACGTGGAACGGTTCCTGCGGCTGATCATTCGGGTGCTCTTCTACGCCACGCCGATCATCTATCCGCTCAGCCTGGTCCGGGAGTCCGAGCTGCCCGGCTGGCTGAAGCTGGTGTACGAGCTGAACCCGCTGGTCGGGATCTTCCAGTTGCACCACGCGATCTGGTACCCGGACGAGTTCCCGAACGCCCGACTGCTCGCCACGACCGTCGTCGGCAGCGTGCTGGTGCTGGCCGCCGGCTGGTGGTCGTTCCGTCGGTTGGAACCCGCCGTGCTCAAGGAACTCTGACGTGGCCGCGCCGATCATCGAGGCCGACGGCCTGGGCATCCGGTTCGTCCGCAACCGTCGCCGGCAGCTGCGGCTGCGGGAGTTGTTCATCCACCGGGGCGGGCGCGGCGCCCTGCCCGGCCAGTTCTGGCCGCTGCGCGACGTGTCGTTCACCGTCGAGCCGGGCGAGACGGTCGGGGTGATCGGCCGCAACGGTACCGGCAAGAGCACCCTGCTGCGGCTGATCGCCGGGGTGCTCATCCCGGACGAGGGCAGCATCCGGGTGCACGGCGCGGTGGCGCCGTTGCTGGAGTTGTCCGCCGGTTTCGCCAACGACCTGACCGGACGGGAGAACCTGCACCTGGTCGGTGGGCTGCACGGGCTGTCGACGGGCTACCTGAAGCGGCACTTCGACGAGATCGTCGAGTTCGCCGGTGAGCAGGTGCAGGGTGCCATCGACACGTCGGTGCGGCACTACTCGTCGGGGATGAAGGTGCGGCTGGGCTTCGCGATCATCTCGCACCTGCCGCACCCGATCCTGCTGATGGACGAGGTGACCGCGGTCGGAGACGCGGAGTTCCGCAAGAAGTGCTACGCGACGATTGATCGTCTGCTCGGGGAGGGGCGCACGCTGGTGCTGGTGTCACACAACGAAAAGGACCTGACCCGGTTCTGCCGTCGGGGGTTGTACCTCGACGCGGGCCGGTTGACGCTCGACGGCACCATCGCCGAGGCGCTCGACGCATACCACGCCGCGGTTCCGCGGTGACGCTCGCGATCGTGCTCGCCGCCGGGACGCCCGCGGCGGGCCTGACCACGTCGACCGGCGAGCTCCTGACCGAGCGGCTGGCCGCCCAACTGCGCCGGGCCGGCGCGGACGAGGTGCGGTTCGCCGGCGACCTCGACGAGCTGGCCGCGCTTGTCGACGCCGCCGCCGGCCCACTGCTGATCACCGGCGCCGACCTGGTCGCCCACACGGCCGTGCTGCGGCACCTGGCCACCAGCCCGGTCGGGCCGACGGTGGCGTTGGTGCTCACCGACCCGCCGGTGCCCGGTCGGACCGCTGTGCGGGAGGAACGCGGCCAGGTGGTGGACGCCGGCCCGCTGGAGGCCCTCGACGGCGACGCCACCGGTGTGTTCGGTGGCGCGCTGCGGGTCGGTGTGGACGACCTGCCGACGCTTGCCGCCGCCGCCCGCGCCGCCGCGTCCGGGGTGCTCCCGATCGGTGCGGTCGGCGACGTGTCGCCGCTGCCGGCTGCCGGGGGAGCCGGGCACGGCGTCCCCTCCTCCGCCGTGGACCGGCTCGTCGCGGGTCTCGCGGCGCTCGGCACCCTGATCTTCGCCCAGCGGGTACGCCTGCTCGTCGCGCACCGGGTTACGGACGCATCCGGGTTGGCGGCTGCCGAAGCCGCGGTTACCGCTGTCGACGAGGACCGGGCCGAGCTGCGGCTGTCGGTCAAGGAGAAGGACGACTTCTTCTCCACCTACTTCGTCAGCACCTGGTCGCCGTACGTGGTCCGGCTGTCGGCCCGGCTCCGGCTCACCCCGACCGGGGTGACGGCGATCTCGGTGCTGTTCGCGCTGGCCGCGGCGGTGCTGTTCGGGGTCGGCGGGCGACCCGCCCTGGTCGGCGGCGCGGTACTGCTCTATCTCGGCTTCGTGCTGGACTGCGTGGACGGCCAGTTGGCCCGCTACACCCGGCACTTCAGCGCCTGGGGCGGCTGGCTGGACACCATGGCGGACCGCGCCAAGGAATACCTGGTCTACGCCGGCTTGGGCTTCGGGGTGAGTCACGCCGGGTTGGGCAACGGTTGGGCGTTGGCGATCGCCGCGATGACGTTGCAGACCGTCCGGCACATGACCGACACCTGGTACGGGGTGCTGCACGACGAGGCAGCCCGCCGACCCCGGGCGGCGGCGGGCGCCAGCGGCGGCATCGGCGACCGGTTGAACGCGGCGTCGACCCGGGTGCAGGCGGACACCGGCTCGGTGTCGTACTGGCTCAAGCGCACGGTGGTCTTCCCGATCGGTGAGCGCTGGGCGTTGATCGCGGTGACCGTGGCGCTGTTCAATCCGCTGGTCAGCCTGATCGCGGTGCTGGTCTGGGGGGTGCTGGCGTTCGCGTACACCGGGGCTCTGCGGACGCTGCGCGCCCGCTGGATGTGGGTGCCGGTGCTGGACACGGTCGATGCCACCCTGCACCGCGACGACGGGCCGTTGGCCCGGCGGCTGCCCGTGGTCCGCCCGATGGGGCCGCTCACCCTTGCGGTGCTCGCCGCGCTCGGCCCGGCGGTGCTGCTAATCGTCGCGCTGCTGGGGGATGCGTCGGGCGGGCTGCGCTGGGCGGTGCCGGTGGCGCTGCTGGTGCTGCTGGCCGGCGGTCTGGGTGCCGGGGCGGCGCACAACGGGCCGTTGGACTGGCTGGTGCCGGCGGCGCTGCGGGCGGCCGAGTACCTGTTCGCCATCGCGGTGGGCGTGGTCGGCGACGTACCAGGTTGGTTGATCTTCGGGTACGTCTTCGTGCTCACCGTGCACCACTACGACCTGACCGCCCGGCTGGAGAAGCGGCAGGCGGCACCACCGCTGCACGCGGCCACGTTGGGCTGGGAGGGACGGTCGGTGCTGCTGGCCCTCGCGGCGATTGCCGGCATGGCGGGTATCGGGCTGGCTACACTCGGTGCGTACCTTCTCGTGCTTTTCGTGGTGAGCGTCGTCCTGGCCTGGTTCGTCCGACCGGCCCGTAGCGCGCGGGCGCTTGTCGCGCCGGTGAGCGCCGGAGGTGCCGCGCCACGCTGACGGAGGGACGGCCGGATGACCCTGATCAGCTTCGTGGTGCCGGCCTTCCGGGTGCAGGGATACCTGCGCGAGTGCCTGGACTCCATCCTCGGTCAGCCGGAGACCGACATCGAGGTGATCGCCGTCGACGACTGCTCGCCGGACGCCAGCGGCGACATCATCGACGAGTACGCGGCCCGCGACCGGCGGGTCCGGTCGGTCCGGCTGCCGGAGAACGTCGGCCTCGGTCCGGCTCGCAACATCGGGCTGGACCGGGCCGTCGGCGAGTACGTGTGGTTCCTCGACGGCGACGACTGGCTGGCGCCGGAGTGCCTGTCGGAGGTCGCCGAGCGGTTGCGGGTGACCCGCCCCGACGTGCTGCTCGTCGACCACGTCCGGACCCACTGGAACGACACCGCCACCCGCAGCGCGATGGCCGAGGTGTTCCCCGAGTCGCCCGGCGCGGGCACCTTCCGGTTGCGGGACCGACCGGCGGCGATGCACCTGCTGCACACCGCGTGGAACCGGTTGGTCCGCCGGGAGTTCCTGACCGACCTGGGGCTACGGTTCGCGCCCGGCTGGTACGAGGACGTCTCGTTCAGCTACCCGGTGCTGATGGCGGCGCAGCGGATCGGCGTACTGGATCGGGTCTGCGTCAACTACCGGCAGCGCCGCGCCGGCGCGATCACCCGGACCCGGGGGGACCGGCACTTCGAGGTCTTCCCGCAGTGGCACCGGGTCTTCCACCTGATGGACGCGTGGGGCTCGGCGACGGCTTCCCTGCGCCCGGCGGTCTTCGAGCGGATGATCTGGCACTACCTGACCGTGCTCGGCAATGGTCAGCGGATCGCCCCGGAGTTGCGGCCGGCGTTCTTCGCGCAGATCACCGCCGACTACGAACGCTGGTTGCCCCCCGGCGGCTATCCGGTGCCGGACGGGGTGGAGGGGCTCAAGCACCGGCTTGTCGCTTCCGGTCGGTGGCACACCTTCAGTGCGTTGCGGGCCGCGAGCCGGGCGCGGGACACCGCCCGCCGGAAGGCCCGCACTGCCCGGCGCCGGGTCGGCCCGGTCGCTCGGCGCGGTGCGCGGCTGACCCGCGACGGGTTGCTGCGCGAGTACTACCGGGCCGAGCTGCGGCGACCTGTCGATCCGAGCCTCGCCGTGTACGCCGCCTACTGGTACCGGGGTTACTCCTGCAACCCGGCGGCGATCTACGAGGTCGCCCGCCGGCTGGCGCCGGGGATTCGCGGTGTGTGGATCGTGCGCCGGGACCGGGTGGACGCCGTACCGGCCGGGGTGGAGTACGTGGTCGCCGGCACCCCGGCGTACTACCGGGTGCTCGCCCGCGCCCGCTGGTTGGTCAACAACGTCAACTTTCCGGACTTCGTCCGTAAGCGACAGGAGCAGGTGCACCTGCAGACCCACCACGGCACTCCGGTGAAGGTGATGGGGCTGGATCAGCAGCGCTACCCGATCGGTGCCGGCCGGATGGACTTCGCCGGGCTGCTGCGCCGGGTGGACCGCTGGGACTACAGCGTCAGCGCGAACAGCTTCTCCACCCAGATGTGGGACCGCGCGTACCCGGCCACGTACACGACCCTTGAGGTGGGTTACCCGCGCAACGACCGGCTGGTCACCGCCGGCCCGGACGAGGTGCGCCGACTGCGCGCGGAGTTCGGCCTCGGCCCCGACGAGCAGGTCGTGCTGTACGCCCCGACGCACCGCGAGCACCTGCCCGGCTACCGGCCGCCGTTCGACCCGGACCGGTTCGTGCGGGCGCTCGGTGACTCGGGCCGGCTGTTGATGCGCAGTCACTACTTCCACGACCGTGATCGGCGTCCCGGTCGACCGGCGGACTGGGAGCGGGTCCGCGACGTCAGCGGCCACCAGCGGGTGGAGGATCTCTACCTGGTGGCAGACGTACTGGTCACCGACTATTCGTCGGCGATGTTCGACTACGCGGTGCTGGATCGGCCGATCGTGTTGTACGCCCCGGACTGGGCGGCGTACCGGCTGGCCCGTGGTGTCTACTTCGACGTGACGGCCGAACCGCCGGGTGCGGTGGCCACCACCTTCGACGATCTGCTCGACCTGTTCCGGACCGACGCGGTGCGGTCGGATGCGGCGGCCAGGGCGCGCGAGCATTTCCGGGGTCGGTTCTGCACATTGGACGACGGGCACGCGGCGGAGCGGGTGGTGCGTCAGGTGTTCCTCGGCGAGCCGGTTGAACGGTCCGGAAGCTGCTGATCGGACTTTTGTCGCTTAATAGCAGCGTCACCGACTGAACATAGGACGTTTACCCGATGTCCTAAACCAATGATCCTGGTCACAGTCTTCAGGGGTTCGGCCGACCAACTGGGGGGGACGACGGTGAGTACCGTCACGCTCAAGGATGTGACCAAGGTATTCAGAGATGGCACCATGGCCGTCGACAGCATCAATCTCGATGTCAACGACGGCGAGTTCATGGTGCTCCTCGGACCGTCCGGTTGCGGAAAGTCCACCGTGCTGCGGATGATCGCCGGGTTGGAGGACCCGACCAGCGGGGCCGTCCTGCTCGACGGCGAGCTGGCGAACGACCTGCCCCCACGGGACCGCAAGATCGCCATGGTCTTCCAGGACTTCGCGCTCTACCCGCACATGACCGTCGGCGACAACATCGCCTTTCCGCTGCGGCTGGCCGGGGTGGAGCCGGAGCCGCGCGGTGAGCGGGTCGGCGACGTGGCCAGCGCGCTGGGCATCGGTGACGTGCTGGCCCGCAAGCCCGGCCAGCTCTCCGGTGGGCAGCGGCAGCGGGTGGCGATGGGCCGGGCGATCGTCCGCCGGCCCGGCCTGTTCCTCATGGACGAGCCCCTGTCGAACCTGGACAGCGGCCTGCGGGCGGAGTTGCGCGCGGAGATCTCGGGGCTGACCCGGGAGTTGGGCGTCACCACCGTCTACGTCACCCACGACCAGGCCGAGGCGCTCACCATGGCCGACCGGGTGGCCATCATGCGTAAGGGCGTCCTCCAGGACGTGGGCACACCCACCCAGGTGTACGGCCGGCCGGCGACGCTCTACGTGGCCGCCTTCCTGGGCAGCCCCCGGATGAACCTGTTGGAGGCCTCGGTCTACGTCCACCTCGACCGGTACGTCACGCTCAACCTCGGTGAGCAGTCGCTCTACCTGCCCTGGAACGACATTCGCAGTCGGGCGGTGGCGCACTACCACGGCGAGCGGATCGTGGTCGGCATGCGGGCCGAGGCGCTCACCCCGGTCGCAGCGGACAGCCCGGGCGACGTGCTGCGCGGGCGGATCCGCTACCTGGAGCACCACGGGCACGAGTCGCTGGCGTTCCTCGACATCGGCGCCACCGCGATCATGGTCGACGAGATGGGTGCGCCGCTCGACCCGCCGCCGGTGGGCCAGCGCGGCCTGCGTCGGTTCGGCTCGGTGATGCAGCGACTCACCGGTAAGCCGGTAGAGCCCCAGGAGGTGCCGAGCAGTGGCACCCAGACCAGTGTGCTTCCCGATCCGGGCCGGCACCACCGCCGCCCGGCGGAGCTGGCGGTGCGGTTGGCGCCGTACCCGGCGGTGACCGCCGGTCACCCGCTCGCCGTCTCGGTTCGGATGGACGCGCTGCACTTCTTCGACGAGCGGGGTGCCCGGATCGATGTGGGGTGGCGTTGAGGACTCACCGGAGCAGGGTGGCGGCCCGGCCCGGGGTGCCCTACCGTCTGCCCACCAGTCCACAGTGAAAGACCACCGAAAGAGGTGCGCCCGTGTCGGGTGACCGTCCCAGTCCGCTCGTCATCGAGCGCATCCTGCGTGATCGTGAGGGCATCTGGCAGCAGATCGTGGCCGAGGGTGACCTCAACAAGCTGACCGGGCGGATGCTGACCAGCTCCGCCATCGCGTTGGCCTGCTACGGGGCGGTGCTGGGCTTCTTCCACAGCCCGCTGATGGCGCTGACCTCGGCGCTGAAGCTGCCGCTGCTGTTCCTGGTCACCCTGGTCATCTGCCTGCCCACGCTCTACCTGTTCAACCTGGTCTTCGGCGCCCGGCTCTCGGTGCGCCAGTCGTTGGCACTGGTGATGGTGGCGATCACGGTCACCTCGATGCTCGCGGTGGCGTTCGCGCCGATCAGTCTCTTCTTTCTGATCACCGCGAACGACTACGGGTTCTTCAAGCTGCTCAACGTGGCGATCCTGGCCCTGTCGGCACTTGTCGGGCTGCGCTTCCTGACCAGCGGCATGCAGGTGCTCAACGAGCACGGCCTGCTCGCCGCGCCGTCGACCGCCAACGCCCAGGTCAACGCGCACGCCACCGCCCCGGCTCCGGCGGCGCCGACCGGGGTGCCCACCGCCTCGGCGCCGGCAGCCGCTCCGGCCGTCCCTGCGGGTGCCGCGCCGGCGACCGTACCGGCCGCGGTCGCGGTGGCCGAGCCCGCACCGAACGGCGCGAGCGTCGCGCCGGCGCACGTTCCGGCGCAGGGGAGTGGCCAGGCCGCCGGTGCGCCTCCGGTGAGCACGCTGCCGCCCGGTTACCCGCACTCCTGGAACGACCGCTCGATTCGACGGGGTGAACCGACGCAGCGGCCGGCGAGCATGACCCTGCTCTACATCTGGATCCTGCTCTTCGGCTTCGTCGGCACCCAACTGGCGTGGACGCTGCGCCCGTTCTTCGGCGACCCGGGTCAGGATTTCGCCTTCTTCCGCAGCATCGACGGCAACTTCTACGCCGAGATCCTGCGGACGATCGGCAACCTCTGAGCCTCGGCCGAAGGTGAGAAAACGCCTGTTGCCGGCCTGGTTACCGGCTAGTAACGTCGACTCATGACCATCGACTCCCGCCAGGTGGCGGCCGGCATACTCGAAGCGGTGCCCTTCGCCCGTACGCTCGGGCTCGAATTCGTCGAGGTGGCGCCCGAGGCGGCGGGCGGGGTCCGGGCGGTCGTCCGGATGCCCGACTCGCCGGCCACCCACAACCACGTCGGCGGCCCGCACGCGGGCGCCCTCTTCACCCTCGGCGAGACGGCCTCCGGCGCGGTCGTGCTGGCGGCCTTCGGGCACCTGCTCGACCGGGCCGTGCCGCTCGCCGTCCGAGCCGAGATCGCCTACCGCAAGCTCGCCATGGGTCCGGTGCGGGCCACCGCGCGGCTCGGCCGGCCCGCCCTCGACGTGATCGAGGAGTTCGAGTCCGGCCGGCGGCCGGAGTTCGGGGTCGACGTGGAGATCGCGACCGAAGACGGCACGCCGACGTCGGCCCTGACGGTGATCTGGACGCTGCGACCCAACTGAAACCGTGCCAAGGAGGCCGAAACGGGTTTGCGGGCCCAGCGGGGTGGATAGATTCGTACCGTGCTGGGCCTACCTGCTCACGTGACCGCCTGTCTCTTCGATCTGGACGGTGTGCTGACGCAGACCGCCCGCGTGCACAACGCCGCCTGGACGCAGACGTTCGACGAGTTTCTCCGGCAGCGCGCCACCGTCTCCGGCGAACCGTTCCAACCCTTCGATCCTGGGCCGGACTACAACCGCTACGTCGACGGCCGACCCCGCGCCGACGGCGTCCGGACGTTCCTCGCCTCCCGTGGCATCGTGCTTCCCGAGGGCAGTCCGGACGACCCACCGGACGCCGACACCGTCAACGGCGTGGGCAACCGCAAGAACGTGCTGTTGCTTCGGCACCTCCGCGACAGCGGCGTCGAGGTCTACCCGGGATCGGTGCGCTACCTGCAGGCGGCGGCCGCCGCCGGGCTGCGCCGGGCAGTGGTGACCGCGAGCGCCAACGGAGCCGAGGTGGTCGCCGCGGCAGGGCTGACGCCGCTGCTGGAGGCCCGGGTCGACGGGCTGGTGGCGCGGGCCGAGGGGCTGCGCGGAAAGCCGGAACCGGACACGTTCCTCGCCGGGGCCAGGCTGCTCGGCGTGGACCCGACACAGGCCGTCGTCTTCGAGGACGCGCTCTCCGGGGTGGCCGCCGGCCGAGCGGGCGGCTTCGGTTACGTGGTCGGCGTCGACCGGGTCGGGCAGGCCGACGAGTTGCTCGCGCACGGCGCGGACATCGTGGTGCGGGACCTGGCCGACCTGCTCGACGCCGCCGATCCGCCGGAGCCGGCGCGCACCGCTGCCCCGCACCAGCCGAGCGCCCGACGGGACCAGACGTGATCCGGGAGAGGGCCTATCCGGTCGAGCCGTGGCACGTCCGCGAGACCCGGCTCGACATGGACGTGCTGGCCCAGTCGGAGTCGGTCTTCGCGCTCTCCAACGGGCACGTCGGGCTGCGCGGCAACCTCGACGAGGGCGAGCCGCACGGCCTGCCCGGCACCTACCTCAACTCGTTCTACGAGTTGCGCCCGCTGCCGTACGCGGAGGCCGGCTACGGCTTCCCCGAGTCCGGGCAGACGATCGTCAACGTCACCAACGGCAAGCTGATGCGGCTGCTCGTCGACGACGAACCACTCGACGTGCGGTACGGGGAGCTGCTGGCCCACGAGCGGATCCTCGACATGCGGGCCGGCACCCTGCACCGGGAGTTGCACTGGCGCTCGCCCGCCGGCCGGGAGGTCAAGGTCCGCAGCACCCGCCTGGTCTCGTTCACCCAGCGCTCGGTCGCCGCGATCAGCTACGAGGTGGAGGCCGTCGACGGCCCGCTTCGGCTGATCGTGCAGTCCGAGCTGGTGGCCAACGAGTCGCTGCCCGCGCAGAGCAAGGACCCCCGGGTCGCCGCGGTGCTGGAGTCACCCCTACAGGCGGAGGAGGAGCTGACCACCCCGGACGGGGGGCAGCTGATCCACCGCACCAAGGTCTCCGGGCTGCGGGTCGCCGCCGCGATGGAGCACGAGGTGCACGGCCCGGACCACACCACCATCGAGTCCGAGGGCTACCAGGACTGGGTGCGCACCACTATCGCCTGCGTGCTCAAACCCGGCGAGAAGCTGCGGGTGATCAAATATCTGACGTACAGCTGGTCGAGTCGGCGGTCCCTGCCCGCGCTGCGCGACCAGGTCGGCGCGGCACTGGCCGGCGCCCGCCTCGACGGCTGGGACGGCCTGCACCGGGAGCAGCGCACCTACCTCGACGCGTTCTGGGACGCGTCCGACGTGCTGGTCGAGGGCGACCCGGAGGTGCAGCAGGCGGTCCGGTTCGGTCTCTTCCACGTGCTCCAGGCCGGCGCGCGGGCCGAGCAGCGGCCGATCTCGGCGAAGGGGCTTACCGGTCCCGGTTACGACGGACACGCCTTCTGGGACACCGAGATGTTCGTGCTTCCGGTGCTCACGTACACCCAGCCGAGCGCGGTGCGCAGCGCGTTGCAGTGGCGGCACAGCACGCTGGACTCGGCGCGGGAGCGTGCCGAGACGCTCAACCTCAGGGGTGCCGCGTTCCCCTGGCGGACCATCGAGGGGCCGGAGTCCTCCGGCTACTGGCCGGCCGGCACGGCGGCCTTCCACATCGCCGCCGACATCGCCGACGCCGCGCGCCGCTACGTGATGGTCACCGGAGACACCCAGTTCGAGCGGGACATCGGGCTGGAGCTGCTGGTGGAGACCGCCCGGCTGTGGCGTTCGATCGGCCACCACGACCGGCACGGCCAGTTCCACATCGACGGTGTCACCGGCCCGGACGAGTACACCGCCGTGAAGAACGACAACATCTACACCAATCTGATGGCACAGCGGAACCTGCTCGCGGCCGCCGACGTGGTGATGCGCTACCGGGACGAGGCGTTCCACCTCGGGGTCACCGACGAGGAGGCGGCGAGCTGGCGGGATGCCGCCACCTCCATGCACGTCCCGTACGACGAGGAACTCGACGTGCACCAGCAGGTGGAGGGCTTCACCCGGCTACAGGAGTGGGACTTCCCGCACACCCCGGCGGAGAAGTATCCGCTGCTGCTGCACTACCCGTACTTCGAGCTGTACCGCAAGCAGGTGGTCAAGCAGGCCGACCTCGTCCTCGCCATGCACTGGCGAGGGGACGCGTTCACCCCCGAGCAGAAGGTCCGCAACTTCCTCTACTACGAGCGCCGCACCGTACGCGACTCGTCGCTGTCGGCCTGTACGCAGGCGGTGCTCGCCGCCGAGGTGGGCCACCCGGAACTCGCGCACAGCTACCTGCGTGAGGCCGCCCTCATGGACCTGCACGACCTCAACGAGAACACCCGTGACGGCGTGCACATGGCGTCGTTGGCCGGTGCCTGGCTCGCCCTGGTCAGTGGACTCGGCGGGCTCCGGGACCACGACGGCGAGTTGTCCTTCGCGCCTCGGCTCTCCAGCCGACTCAGCCGACTGGAGTTCTCCCTGCAGTGGCGGGGGCTGTCGCTGCGGGTGGATGTCCGCCCGCACCAGACGACGTACTCGCTGCGTCACGGCGGTCCGGACGACGTGGTGGAGCTGCGCCACCACGACCAGGTGCTGCGGGTGACCTGCGACGAACCGGTGACGGTGCCGGTGCCGCAGGCCGAGCCGGCCGGTCCGCCGCCGGAGCAGCCACCGGGCAGGTCACCGCTGCTGCGGCTGCCCGAGCGCGCGAACGCGCAGTGACGGTCGGGGCGGGAGTGCTCCCGCCCCGACCGCCGCGACCACGTCACGTCAGACAGGTTCGCCGGTCGACGGCCGCCCGATCGCGTCTCGGGGCGCCGCGGCCTTCGGATCGTCGGGCAGGCGGGCCGAGGCGGCCTGGTCGCCGAAGTCCGGGTCGCGCTCGGCGTCCTGTTCACGCCGGGCCTGCTCGGTCGTCTGCTGCTGTTGCTGGGAAATCTGCTGCTTGGCCATGGCGATCCTCGCGATCCGTCGGGGCGCGGTTGCGCCGACACGGTCTGCGGTCGTTCGTCGCCTACCCGATGGTCCGTCTGGCAAACGAGGCCGACGGCGAGGGCTCGCTCGGGCGCGTGCGCTGCGGTGGGTGGGGTATCCGGGGCGGCAGACGAGCGCTCCGGAGGTGTGCATGGACGAGCAGCGCGGCACGGTGACCATCCCGGTCGGGGACGTTCAGCTTCCCGCCGACCTGATGCTGCCCGCCCAGCCGGCCGGCGTGGTGCTCTTCGCGCACGGCAGCGGCAGCTCCCGGCACAGCCCGCGCAACGTGGCGGTGGCCCGTACGCTGCACGACCGCGGGCTCGGGACAGTGCTGGTGGACCTGCTCAGCCCCGGCGAGGACGAGGTGGACGCCCGCACCGCCGAGCTGCGGTTCGACATCGGGCTGCTGGCCAGCCGGCTGGCCGGGATCATCGACTGGTTGGCGGTCGAGCGTCCCGCCGGTGACGTTCCGATCGGTTTGTTCGGGGCCAGCACGGGAGCCGCCGCCGCCCTGGTCGCGGCGGCGTCCCGCGCGGATCGGGTGGGCGCCGTGGTCAGCCGGGGCGGTCGGCCGGACCTGGCCGGTGCCGCGCTGGCCCAGGTGCGTACCCCGACGTTGCTGCTGGTGGGCGGTCTGGATGAGGAAGTGATCACGCTGAACGAGCGGGCGCTCGCGGAGTTGGGGGAGGTCGGTGAGCTGCGGGTGATCCCCGGTGCCACCCACCTCTTCGAGGAGCCCGGCACCCTGGAGCAGGTCGCCGAGCAGGCTGGCGCGTGGTTCACCACACGGCTGCGCTGACGATCACCCTCAGGACGTGAGGGCCGAGGCGGCCCGGCGCTGTTGGACGGTGTCGATGACGCGCCAGAGGACCGCGGTGATCGGGACACTGACGAACGCGCCAGCGATCCCCGCGATCAGCGTGCCGGCGGTCACCGCCACCAGGATCACCGCTGGGTGCAACCGGACCTGCCGCTTCATGACCAGCGGCTCCAGCAGGTTGCCCTCGATCTGCTGGACGGCGATCACGGCGGCCAGGGT
This sequence comes from Micromonospora sp. NPDC005203, assembly GCF_042872705.1. Classification (NCBI taxonomy): domain Bacteria; kingdom Bacillati; phylum Actinomycetota; class Actinomycetes; order Micromonosporales; family Micromonosporaceae; genus Micromonospora; species Micromonospora sp. NPDC005203. The sequence goes on from NZ_JBIAKV010000001.1 coordinate 383,535, forward strand.
GAGCAGGGCGGTGGTGGGGCCGTTCGCGGCCAGCGCCACCAGCACCGCCACCGCACCGGCAACCGTCGCTCCGATGATCGGCACGAAACCGCCGAGGAAGGTGATCAGCGCCAGCGGCAGGGCGAGCGGCACCCGCAGCACCACAAGCGCCAACCCGATGCCCAGCGCGTCGATGGCGGCGATCAACATCGTGCCCCGGCTGTACGCACCCAGGGTCTGCCACCCGGCCCGGCCGGCCTCGGCCATCACGGGCTGGGTCGCGCCGGACATCCGGGACACCAGCCAGTGCCACATCGACCGGCCATCCTTGAGCAGGAAGAAGAGCAGCACCAGGGCGAGCAGTGCGGAACCGAACACCTCGGTGGCCGTCCGGGCGCCCGCCACCGGGTCCGGCGAGCTGCCGCTGAGCCCCTGCCGGGCCTGGTCGACCAGCCGGTCCAGCTGTGCCTCGCTCACCGGCAACGTGGACGTCACGAAGTCCCGGCTGCGCTCGACGCCCTGTGTCAACTCCTGGCTGAGCTGGTCGAACTGACTGGCGGTCAGGTTCCACACCAACGCGCCGACGCCGACCAGGATGCCGAGCAGCAGCAGTACGGTGCACAGCGCGGCCAGTGCCGCCGGCAGACGCAGCCGACGCAGCAGGAGCAGCACCGGGTCGAGCAGTGCGGTGAGGAAGATGGTGGCGGCCAGCGCGATGGCCAGCGGCGCCAGCAGGACGGCAATCTTGCCCAGCAGGTAGAGCCCGGCGACGATCACCACCAGGCAGGCGCTCCACAGCACGGCCGTCCGGACCAGCCAGGGCAGCGCCGCCCACGCGTGGCGCCCTCCGGCGCCGTCCGTTGTCTCCCCGGTGCCCGCCCCGGAATCCTCTGTCGCCATGTCGGTCCTCCTCGATCTCGGCGAGTCGGTACCCGCCCGGGCGCACGCCGACACCCCGTCGCACCAACGCTGGATGATCGGCCGGCGTGGCGGGTTGCGTCAGGACGGTCCGGGCCAGGCCGCCAGGGAGCCGGTGCCCCCGGCGGGCGGGCCGCCGGACCGTACGTCGCGGATGCGCCAGAACGGTGCCTTGTCCAGCCGGGCCGCGGCCACCGCCGTCCCGGAGCCGGCGGCGACCCCGCGTACCGCGCCGGCGACGACCGTCCAGGTGGGACGTCTCTGCAGGTCCGCCGACAGCACCAGCACCCAGGCATTCCCACCGGCGTACGGGGCGAGACGGTCACCGCCGAGGGCGGCCTGGCCGCGGCCGGCGATCTGGTACGCCGACCCGCCGCCGACGTACTCGTTGGCCATGATCGCGTACGGCGTGCTGGTGTTGCCCCGGTTGCCGTCGGCGTTTGTGCTGGCTGACCCAGGGAACGAAGGGAGAAGGACGAATTCGAGGAGGATCGCCGTGGGTGACTTCATGGACAAGGCCAACGACTTCGCGGACAAGCACGACAAGCAGGTCGACCAGGGTGTGGAGAAGGCCGGTGACATGGCCGACAAGCGCACCGGCGGCAAGTACGACGACCAGATCGACAAGGGCGTCGACCAGGCCCAGGCACGTACCGGCGAGGGTGATCAGGTCCGCTGACGTAGCCGACATCTCCCGGGCCGCCGACACCTCGGCGACCCGGGAGTGTCCGTTCCGGACCGGGCGCGGTCAGCGCTGCTGCTTCTCGCGCAGCTCGCTCATCGAGGTCGGTCGGCCGCTCAGCGCGTCGCGCAACCGGTCGATCATCCCGGTGCCCGGGTTGAGCAGCTTGTTAGCCGGCGGGTGGTCCGGTGCGTCCGGATGTGGTCGGGTGGGCGCGACCTTCTTGAACGCCGTCACCTTGGCGGCCAGCTCGACGAGTTCCTCGCGGGCCGTGGCGGCACGCAGCCGGGGGAACAACTCGTTCTCCTCGTCCTGCACGTGGTGCCGGATGGTGCTCGTCAGGTGGGCGAGCAACTCGTCGAAGCGAGGGTCGGACGGGTCGAGCGACTCCAGGTCCTTCATGGTCCGCTCGGCGTCGGCGTGTTCGGTGATCTCGTGATCGGCGATCTCGTCGCCGTCGGGGAGTGTCTTGCGTGCCGTCGGGTAGACGTACGCCTCCTCGGCGACGGCATGTCGGACGAGCTCGGCGATCACCACGTCGACGAGTTGGCGGCGGTACTCGGGGGTGCCCTGCCGGGTTTCCAGCTCGACGAAGAGTGTCTCGACCTCACGGTGGTCGGCGACCAGGATGTCGACGACGTCCTGGTCGTCTTCGGTCGGTGGGTTGGTCATGTCACGGCCCCTTACCGGTTGCGGATCGGTGGGAGGTGTGTGGCCCTGGTACCCCCACGGGGCTGCGCAAACCTCCGGATGTCGATGGGCTGCACGGTGCCGGTGGTGTCGGTGGGGCGCGACCGGCACGATTGCGTGGCCGATGCCGGGGTAACCGCCGCCATGGCCGACGACCGCCCAGCCGACCGCGAGCAGTCGCGGCTCGACGACGCCGCCCAGCGGAGCGGTCGGGCGGTCCGACGGGTGCGACACCGCAGCGGGCAGGCGGGCCGGATCCGGGCCCGGCAGTGGGAGGTCACCCTGGTGATCTCACTCCAGGCCGGGTTGGCCGCCGCGATCGCCGCGCTGCTCGCCAAGAATCTGCTCGGCCCCGGATCGCACGTCTTCGCCCCCGCCGCCGCCGTCGGTACGATCGCCACCGCCATCGGGCAGCGGGCGAGGCGCACCTTCGCGCTGCTGGCCGGAGTGGCCCTCGGCATCGTCATCGGCGACACGTTGCGCTTCCTGCTCGGCTCTGGCCCGTGGCAGACCGGCGTGGTGGTCGCGCTGGCCATCGCCGCCGCGTTGCTGGTGGCCGGCAAGGGCGGCCCGCTCGTCGGTCAGGCCGGCGGTACGGCCGTGCTGATCGCCACGCTGGCCCCGATGGAACGAGGGCTGGAGGTGCCCCGGATCTTCGACGCGCTCGTCGGCGGGGTGGTGGGTCTGGTGGTGGTGGCGCTGCTGCTGCCGATCAACCCGATGCGAGTGCTGGACCGGGCCGCGGCGCCGATCTACGCGATCCTCTGCGCGCAACTCGGCGATCTGGCGACCGCGTTGCGGGCGCGCGACGGCGACGGGACGTTGCGCGTCCTGGAGCGGCTGCGTGGCACCGACGACGACCTGGGTCGGCTCCACGACGCCCTCAGCGGCGCGGAGGAGGTGGTGACGATCGCGCCGGCCCGCTGGCACCGCCGCGAGCAGTACCACAGGTACGCCCGCAGCGCGGATCACCTGGAGCGGCTGCTGCTGGACACCCGCGCACTGGCTCGCTGGGCGACGACCGCACTCCAGTACGACGAGCCGATCCCACCCGAGTTGCCGGACGCGATGAGCCGGTTGGGTCAGGCGGTGGTAGAGATGCGCAGGGAGTGCCGGGTGGGTGATGATCCCCGGCGCACCCGCCGGTTGGTCGAGGAGAGCGCCGAGTTGGCCGGGCGGGCCTCGGCGAGCGGGGTCAGATCGTTCGGTGAGTCGCTCGTCACCGGGTTGCGGACGTCGGCGAGCGACCTGCTCCGGGCCTCCGGTTGCGAAGCCGAAGACGCCAACCGGATCGTGCGCCGGGCGGCCGGCGTCGGCGTGGCCGAAGTCCACCCACCGGTCCGGCGACAACTGCGGCGGGTCCGTCCGACCCGGGCCGCCCGGGTTCGTCGTCGTGCGCACCTGGCCGCCCGGATGCGCGACGACAGCCGGGCCGGCCGCCCCGTGACGGAGCGACCGGCCCGGTGAGCCGTTCGGGTTGCTCAGGAGGAGTAGCCGCGCTCGGCGATCCAGTTGGCGACCTTCGGCAGGCTCATCCAGTACTCCCCGAGCGCCGGGTCGGCCGGGTCGGCGACCCGGATGCTGTCGCCACCGTCGCCGTAGCCGACGAGGGCCACGTAGTGGCCACCCTCGTACGAGTGCGGGTTGCCGTCGGTGTCCACCGTGGTGCCCTTGATGTTGGCCACCACCGGTCGGCCGGCGTCCACCGCTGCCCGCACGTTCCGGCGTAGCTGCTCGACCTGGTCCGGGCGGGCCACCGAGTCACGAATCTCCGTGGTCCGGTACTTACCGCCGGTCAGCTCGTTCAGCACCCGGGTGGTGTCCAGCGCCGACGGGGTGCCCGCCTCGGTGGTGCCGAGCAGCTTGGCCACCTCGTCCTGGGAGAGCGACTTGCCCTGGGCGGACAGCGCGATCCGGGTGGCGGCTGGGCCGCAGTAGAAGAAGTTCGGCTGCGCCTGGTAGTCCACGCTCAGGACCCGCTCGGCGGACCGGTCGCTCTGGCTCGACGAGGTCGGCGCGGCCGGAGCCGGTGCGGCCTGGGCGGCCATCGCCGGGCCGAGGGCACAGCCGCCGGCGACCAGCATGCCGACGACGGACAGGCCGCTCTTCTGGATGATCGGGTTCATGGTCGAGTCTCCGTTCGGGGGTTGGCGCCTCCAACTGGCGGAGGGCGCAGCACCGGGAATGGCGCTCGGCTCAGCACCGGGGCGACGACCAGCGGCGGTCTGAACCGCTGCCGTACCGGGGGCGTAACGACCCTGCTCCGGCGGGCATTCCGCCGGCCGCGGAGGTACGGGCGTCACGAGAGGTGCAACGGCCGCCGGTTGGGCGGGATTCCTGCGCACCGCGGGGGTCAGAGGCTACCGAGCAGCCCGGTGACGGTGATCTCGATGACGACGCGTTCCGGATTCGGACGGGGGGTGCGATACCGCTCGGCGTAGCGGCGCTCCGCCTCCGCCACGGCGGCCCGATCCGACCGCAGCACCGCGCGGCCCTCAATGGTCAGCCAGCGGCGGCCGTCCACGTGGCAGACCGCCACCGCCGCGCCCGCCGCACCGGCGGCGGCCACCTGACGGACCTTGCGGGAGCTGCCAGAGGTGATGACCCGGGCCAGCCCGGCCGCCGGATCGAGGGTCACCCCGACCGGTACGACGTGTGGGGTCCCGTCCGCACGAATGGTGGTCAGGGTCGCGAGGTGCCGTTCCGCGCAGAAGGCGACGACACGCTCGTCGTGGACGTCCAACCGATGATCGCCCGCCATGCCCGTCCCCTGTTCACTGAACCGACCCCGATCGTGGCACCTGACGGCGTGCCCGCTCCCGATCGGTCGACGAATCGGGCTGCCCGGGCAGTTGGTGGGCGGCCGCCCGGCGCTTGTGCACCAGCCGGGTGAGGTAGATCAGCGCGCCGGCCAGGACACCCATGTCGTCCAGGTAGATCGGGTCCGGAAGGACGTCGATCGGGAAGATCGTGTAGATCAGCGCGCCGTAGAAGGCGACCTTGCCGCCGGTGCCGAGCCCGGTCAACATCCGCCGCGTACGCACCACCCGCACCGCCAGCACCACGGCACCGACAAGTGTGGCGATGGCCAGGATGCCGGCGATCACCACGAGGACCCACGCCTCTCGGGACATGCCGTCACGCTAACCCACCGGGGGCCGCGCGGCTCAGAACGCGGGCACCGCCGCGCGGCCTCGAGCGGTCACCGTGTTTTCCCGGCTCTGCTCGACCGACGGCTTGACCACCTCGCTGAGCGGCAGCACCGACGCCGACTCCGCGACCCGGCGCCCGGTGGCCGCGTGGGCCTCCTCGCGCAGACTGCGGGCCGCCGCGACGGCCAACTCGGCCGCCCGCCAGGCAATCTGCTCCTGCTCGCGGGCCGCGGCGTGCCGGGCCGCCAGGTTGTCGCGAATCGCCCGCCGCAGCACCAGCTCCTGTGCGACCGGGTGCAGCCGCGGGTCCCAGCCGTCGCGGTGCGCGAAGACGTCGCTGAGCTGCTCCACCGACAAATCCCGCCGCCAGTACGCGTCCAGCGCGGCACGGTGCAGGTAGCGCTCGCGGTCCGCGTACTCGGCGGGGGTGCGGGCGGTCTGCGGCAGGGGCATGGCGGCTGCCGCGTCGAGTCGCCGGACAGCCGCCTCGGCCGCCTCGTACGTCTGCCAGGCTGCCTCGACCGCCTCCTGCGTGGCCACCCACTCCGTTCGGCGGCGCTGAGCGGTGGTGGTCGCCCGCGTCGCGGCCACGGCGACCTCCTGCGCGTAGCGGCTCTGCTCCCGCTCCTCCTGCGCCTGTTCGAGTTGGCTCGGCATGGCCGCGCGGCGGATCCGGGCGCCCGGATCGAGGCGGAGCCGGCCGGGCCGTACCAGCAGAGCGGAGACGGCGACGCCGACGAACCCGAGCAGGCTCAGCCAGATGACGGCGGCTCGGGACAGGTCGGGCAGAGCGGCGGAGAGGATGGTTTGCATGATCAGCACCTCGCGGTCGAAGGCGGGTATCGACGGGTGGCAGGAGGAGCCCGGCGGCAGCGGGCGGCCGGGCGACGGTCATCCCGTCGGGGGGCGACTCAGCTGCTGCGACGGACTACCCGGGGCCGGGCAGGGCCCCGGGGTCACCGGGCCAGGCTCAGCGGACGGGTGGACCGCGTCGCGTGGGGGTGCCCCGGCCGGGATCGATGGCCGGGGCCTGACCCCGGCTCTCCGCGATCGGCGAGGTCAGCGCGGTGGTGCCCGCCGGGTCAGCCGGCCGGGCGGCAGCGGGCTGGGCCGTCCGCTCGGTGGCCGGCGCGGCATCGGGACGGACACTCGCCACCCGGCTGCTCACGGCACTGGGCCGTAGCTGCGTCGAGGCGGGCGGTGGGGTCGCGGCGAGGGCGCCGCCCAGGCCGACCGCGAGCACCAGCGCGGTGATCGCCAGTCGGGTCAGCTCACGCAGTGACCGCAGCACAGCCCAACGGGCCGGGCGGACCAACACTGCGGACGACACCCGACCAACCTAACGCCTGCTCTGCCGTGGCGCAGCACGGCGACGGCCCGGGTCGACGTGACCGCCACCACCAGGTGCACTGTGGACGGTGGGTGTCCCACCTGGCGTCGCGTGGGTCAGACCTGGGGGTCGACCTCCGTGGTGGGCGTTTCGGCGAACAGCGCGAGCAGGTCGCCGACCTGGCGGTCGGCCTCGGCGGGGTGCCGGAACCGGCCGGCCGGGTTGAGGGTGTACTCGTTGCGCCGTCCGACGCGGGTGCGGTGCAGGTAGCCCTCCGCCTCCAGGTCGGCGACGATTGCCTGCGCGGCCCGTTCGGTCACCCCGACCTCGGCCGCCACGTCGCGTAGCCGGGCGGTGGGGTCGCGGGCGATGGCCAACAGCACGTGCCCGTGGTTGGTGAGGAACGTCCAGTTCCGCCCGCCGCCAGTGGCGCCCGTCGCCGTGCTCGCCATCGTGTGACCGCCTCTCCGGGCGTCCGCCCTGCCCCCGGGAGTCTCGCCCGTCGTGCGTTCGGTGCGTCACCCAGGGGTCGAACCGATGTCAACGTATGAAATCTAAATCACGCATACCTTGACGCATTTTACGGTGCGTGTGACGGTGGAGCCCGAGCCAGCGCCGCCGCCGGCCCGCTGATAAGCCCTCTGAGCAGGTCAGACGCATGAAGACGAGGTGCGGGGATGAGTCTTCCTGGAACTCCCGGCGGGCAGCCGGGTCCGCAGCGGATCGCCGAACGGGCGTCCGCACCCACCGAGCCGGCCCGGGCGTACGCCGAGCTGACCGCCGGGAACCGGCGCTTCGTCAGCGGCGACCCGCGCCACCCCAACCAGGACGCCGGGCGCCGGTCCGCCGTGGCCGACGGGCAGCATCCGTTCGCGGTGATCGTCGGCTGCTCCGACTCCCGCCTGGCCGCCGAGATCATCTTTGATCGAGGGCTGGGTGACCTGTTCGTGGTCCGCACGGCCGGGCACACGGCCGGTCCGGAGGTGCTCGGCAGCGTGGAGTACGCGGTGACCGTCCTCGGCACCCCGCTGGTGGTGGTGCTCGGCCACGACTCGTGCGGGGCGGTGCAGGCCGCGCGGGAGACCGTCGTGACCGGCAACCAGCCTCCCGGGCACCTGGGCGCGGTCGTCGATGCCGTGCTGCCCAGCCTGCGCCGGGCCGAGACCGAGGGCGTGGACGACATCGACGGTATCGTCGACATCCACATCGCGCAGACCGTCGAGACGCTGCTCGGCCAGTCGCCCGTGCTGGCGGCCGAGGTAACGCAGGGGCGGTGCGCGGTGGTGGGTTTGTCGTACCGGCTCGCCGCCGGGGTGGTGCGCCCGGTAGCCGCCGTGCCGGCCGGCTTCGCGACGCTCGGCGTGCCGACCGGGTCGGCCGACCGGTCGCTGCCGCCTGACACGTCGAGGGCCGCCCCGCTTCGTGCGGAGCGGCCCTCGACGGAGGATCCAGTGGGTCAGAGCAGCGACATGTGTACGTGGTCGGTGTGGTTCGACGGCCCGCTGTACGACTTCCAGCCGCTCGCCGGGAACCAGATCTGCCGGTTCCAGATCACGTAGTAGATGCCGAGCCGGTCCGCGTTGCGGATGAGGAACGCGGCGACGTTGTTGCCGTACGTCCGGGTGTCCTCGTTGTGCCAGGGTGCGAAGCCGCTCTTCTGTAGCGACCAGTCGCAGGCTTTGCCCTTGGGGTGCTCCCACGGCCCACCGGAGCGGTAGCAGCCGACGAACCGGTTGAAGCCGGCCGCCTTGACCTCCTTGTACGCGTGCAGGGTGCGGGGCGTGATGCAGCCGGACGTGGTCGGGTCGTTCTCACTGCACGACTGCGCCTTCCAGTCACCGTCGGCGGTGCGACCCGGGCCGATCTTGGCGACCTTCGAGGTGGCGTCCACCAGGCCACCGGTGAAGCCCTTGCCGCCGACCAGGGAGAGCGCCTTGTCGGCCTCGTTCTTCCGCTTGGCCATCACGGCGGTCTGCTTCTGCTGCTCGCGGACCTCGGTGTCGAGGAGCAGCTTGGCCTGCTCGGCACGGGCCTTCACCGCGTTGACCTCGGCGAGCTTGTTCTCGTTCACCATGTTGATCTCGTCGAGCATCGCGGCGCGCTGCACGAAGGTGTCCGGAGCGTTGCTTTCGAGCAGCATCGCGAGCGCGCCGATCCGACCGGTCCGATACGACTGGGCGGCGATCTGCCCGACCTGTGGCGCCAGCGCGTCCAGGTCGGCCTTGGCCCGGTCCACCTCCAGCGCCAACTCCAACTGCCGCTTCTTGGACTTGTCCAGTTTGGACTTGGCGGCGGAGTAGTCGCGGTTGGCCTGCTCGATGACGTCGTTGAGCAGCTTGGGCTCGCCGTCCTCCTCGTGCCCGGACGGCGTGGGGGTCGTCGGGGCGGCGTGGGCCGGGAGGGGGCCGGCGAGCACGGTCAGTGCGGCGATCACGGCCACCACGGGTGTCATCCAGCGGCGTAGGGGTGCCGTCACAATGTTCCCTTCCGTCGACCGCCGACCGGGTTAGCTGACGGGTTCGGGGCGGAAGTGGCCCCTACCGCTGACGCGGATTCACCCCACACACCTGGGTCCCCGGCTCGCCGGTTGGCGATTGGGCGGTGGCACCGCAGGCGCCGCTTCGCGCCTTCATCGGTAACCGGCAGCGAGGTTACCCGAGAGTCGACTGGCTGAGCTACGCCTGGATACTGACCAAAAGTGTCATATCGCCATAGCGTTGGGTAACCAGTGACGCGGTTCTCAGGGGGGAGGCCCGATCTGGTCACGCTGAGGAGTGTCACCATGCCGTATCCGTGCTCCTGTTCGACTCCGGCCACCCGTCGGTGGCGGTGGATGGGGGCCGGGTCCGCGTCTGGTCCGGCTCGTCGGGTCGCCGCGATCGCGGCGCGTTGAGGGCAGCCAGTGCCTCCGCCCGGCCGTCCGCCTGGGGGCGCGACCGGGTGGCATCGACGGACGGCGTGGTCTCGGCGCGCCCGGCGGCGGTCACGATCGCGGCCAGCCCGGTGGTCAGTGGCACGGCGGCGATCAGCCCGAGGGTGGCGACCGCGCTGCGAACGATCTCCTGCGCGAGGAACTCGCTGGTGAGCAGCTGCCCGATCGGCCGCGCGTCGGCGGTGAGCAGGAGCAGCAGGGGCAGCGACGCGCCCGCGTACGCCAGCACGATGGTGTTGACAGTGGAGGCGATGTGCGCCCGGCCGACGCGGGTCGCCGCACGGTAGAGCTGCAAGCGGGTCAGCCCGGGATTGGCGTTCGACAGCTCGGTGACGGTGGCCGCCTGGGTGACCGTCACGTCGTCGAGCACCCCGAGCGAACCGATGATGATCCCGGCGAGCAACAGGCCGTGCAGGTCCACGTCACCCTGGAACATCGACAGTGTCGTGGCGTCCTCACTGCCGAAGCCGGTGAGGTGGGTTGCCGCGGTGGCGACGGTGGCGAGCGCGCCGGTCAGCACCAGGCTGCCCAGGGTGCCGAGCACCGCGACCGAGGTCTGCGCGGTGACGCCGTGGGTCAGATAGAGCACCACGAACATGATCAGGGCGGCACCGACCACCGCCACCAGGAGCGGTGACCGGCCGGCGCCGATGCCCGGCAGCACGAAAGTGAGCAGGATGGCGAAGCTGGCCGCCAGTCCGGCGAGCGCGGCCAGCCCCCGCCACCGGCCGAAGGCGACGATCGCGGCGGCGAAGACCACCGCCAGCCACACCAGCGGGGTGCCGCGCTGATGCTCGGCGATGTTCCAGTTGCTGAGCGTGGGATCGGTCGGATCGGTCAACTCGACCAAGATGATCTCGTCGCCGACGTCGACACGTGGCGCGCCCGGGCCGTCGGGCACCGGTGTCCGTACCTGCTGGCCGGCGGCGGGTCCCTCGTCCACGCGGACGTCGACAGTGCCGCACGGCCCGGTGCCGACTCTGGGTGTGCCCTCGGGGCTCGACGGCAGCGGCGGGCACGGCTCGGTCACCACCCGGGTCACCGTGCCGGCGTAGCGCGGCACGTCCGCTCCGCCGTCGGTCTGCGGTGCTCCTCCGCGCGGCCAGAGCAGCGCCGCGGCGACAACGGTGGCGACGAAGAGCGGCACCACGGTCATGACGAGGATCCGTCGCACCCGGGGTGGGGCGGACGGAGTGGGACGGGCGTGGTCGGAACCCAAGTCGAGACTCCCAACGATCCGGTCCGGGATACGTGTCAGCGCGCCGCGCGGTTCAGTGTCCTCGCCGAAAGGCGACGCGAGGCGCGGCGGATCGCGGACCGACGACCGTGTGATCACGGACGGTCAGTGCCCGGCCCGGGTTGCCCGGGAACCGGCCCCGCGCCCGCGGGTGCCGGCACCCGGTTGTGTCGTCAGCCGCGCTTCATCAGCCGGCCGACCGCCGCCATCATCTCGGTGGCCATCTCGTCGGCCCGGCCCTCGGCGGCCCCCTCGTGCATGCAGTGCCGGGCGTGCCCGTCGAGCAGCCCCAGCGCCACCTTGTCCAGTGCGGCCTGGATCGCGGAGATCTGGGTGAGCACGTCGATGCAGTAACGGTCGTCGTCGACCATCTTCTCGATGCCGCGGACCTGACCCTCGACTCGGCGGAGTCGCGCGAGCAGTTGGTCCTTGCTGGCGGTGTACCCGCGGATCGGGGTGGGTGCGCTCATGCCGACCAGGATAGCCTACCCCTGGGGGGTATGATACGGTGCAGTCCGGTGGTGATACCCCCACCGGGTACCGGTACGGCGAAGGAGACGATTCGATGGTCAACACGACGTTCCAGGTGCAGGGAATGACCTGTGGGCACTGCGTCAGCGCGGTGAGCGCCGAGGTCGGCGCCATCGCGGGAGTCGGCGACGTCCAGGTCGACCTCGCGACCGGGCAGGTCACCGTGAGCAGCGAGCAGCCGCTGGATGTTCAGGTCGTCCGGGCCGCTGTCGACGAGGCCGGCTACGACCTCGTCGACGCGTGAGCCCAGGGGCCGACATGCGTACCGGGACAAGACTTGTCGGATTTGCTGTCGGCCTCGCGTCGATCTTCGGAGCGACGTACGGCATCGGCCGGGTGGTCGACCGCACTCCGGTCGCCGAGAGCCGGCACGACGGGGGCACGGAGAGTCGACACGACAGCGCCGCCGTCCCGGCGACGGGCGAGGGTGGCGACCCGGCCGACCGGATTCCCGGTGGGCTGCTCGTCTCCGACCGCGGCTACACCCTCGACCCGGTCGACGCCCCGGCCGACGAGTTCGCCTTCCGGGTCACCGGTCCGGACGGCCAACCGGTGACCCAATACGACGTGGCGCACGACAAGAGGATGCACCTGATCGTGGTCCGACGGGACCTCTCCGGTTTCCGGCACGTGCACCCCGACCTCGCGCCGGACGGCACCTGGCGGGTCGGCACGCCGCTGGCCGGCCCCGGGCAGTGGCGGGCCTTCGCCGACTTCGCCCCGACCGGGGGTGAGCCGCTGACGCTCGGCGTCGACGTGACAGTCCCCGGTGAGCTGACCGAACGACAGCTGCCCACCCCGGCGACCAGCACCACCGTCGACGGCTACACGGTCACCCTGACCGGCTCGCCGCAGCCCGGCCGCACCGCCCCGCTCACCTTCACCGTCAGCCGGGACGGTCGACCGGTCACCGACCTGGAGCCCTACCTGGGCGCGTACGGGCACCTGGTGGCACTGCGCCGGGGTGACCTCGCGTACCTGCACGTGCATCCGGACGGGACGCCGGGCGATGGGCGGACCCGGCCCGGTCCGGCCGTCGGCTTCCTCGCCGAGGTGCCCTCGGCCGGCAGCTACCGGCTCTACCTCGACTTCCAGCACGGCGGGACGGTGCACACCGCCGAGTTCACAGTCGTTGCCGGCACCCCGCCGACCGCCGCCACCCCGCCGACCGGGACCAACCCGAGCGGACCCGCGCCGAGCGGTGGCGCCGAGCACGGCACCCCCGGACACGGGCACAACTGACGGGACCACACGATGACCACCACCAGCAGACCGCTGCCCGAGGCGCCCAACCGGATCGAGTTGGCGATCGGCGGGATGACCTGCGCCGCCTGCGCCGCCCGGATCGAGAAGAAGCTCAACCGGATGGACGGGGTGAGCGCCACCGTCAACTACGCCACCGAGAAGGCCACCGTCCGGTACGACGACGGCGTCACGCCGGACGACCTGATCGAGACCGTCCAGAAGACCGGCTACACGGCGGTGCTGCCGGCTCCACCGACCGCCGAGCCGGCTGTCGACCCGCTGCGCGGCCCGCGTACCCGGCTCTGGGTCTCGGTGGCGCTCAGCGTGCCGGTGGTCCTGCTGGCCATGGTCCCGGCCTGGCAGTTCGACTACTGGCAGTGGCTGTCGCTGACGCTGGCCGCCCCGGTGGTGGTCTGGGGTGGGCTGCCGTTCCACCGGGCCGCCTGGACCAACCTGCGGCACGGCGCGGCGACGATGGACACGCTTGTCTCGCTCGGCACCCTGGCCGCGTTCGGCTGGTCGCTCTGGGCGCTCTTCCTGGGTGACGCCGGCATGCCCGGGATGACGCACCCGTTCCGCTTCGACATCACCCGCTCCGACGGCGCCGGCAACATCTACCTGGAGGCGGCCGCCGGGGTGACGGTGTTCATCCTGGCCGGGCGCTACTTCGAGGCCCGGTCCAAGCGGACCGCCGGTGCCGCCCTGCGCACCCTGCTCGACCTCGGCGCCAAGGAGGTGTCGGTGCTGCGCGACGGGGTGGAGACCCTGATCCCGGTGGACCGGCTCGCCGTCGGTGACCGGTTCGTGGTCCGTCCCGGCGAGAAGATCGCCACCGACGGGGTGGTCGACGAGGGCACCTCCGCCGTCGACGCCAGCATGCTCACCGGTGAGTCGGTGCCGGTCGAGGTCGGTCCCGGCGACGGCGTGGTCGGTGCCACCATCAACGCGGGCGGACGGCTGATCGTCAAGGCGACCCGGGTCGGCGCGGACACCCAACTCGCCCGCATGGCCGACCTGGTCGAGCAGGCGCAGAGCGGCAAGGCCGCCGTGCAGCGCCTCGCGGACCGGATCTCCGGTGTCTTTGTACCGATCGTCATCACCCTCGCCGTGGGCACGCTCGGCTGGTGGCTCGGCACCGGGGCCGGCCCGACCGCCGCATTCACCGCCGCCGTCGCCGTGCTGATCATCGCCTGCCCCTGCGCGCTGGGCCTGGCCACCCCGACCGCGCTGCTTGTCGGCACCGGTCGGGGCGCCCAACTCGGTGTGCTGATCAAGGGTCCGGAGGCGCTGGAGTCGACCCGCCGGGTGGACACCGTCATGCTGGACAAGACCGGCACCGTGACGACCGGCCGGATGACCCTGGTGGACGTGGTCCCGACGAGTGGCGCGGATCGGGGCGAGCTGCTCCGGCTCGCCGGTGCGGTCGAGGCTGCCTCCGAGCATCCGATCGCCCGCGCGGTCGCGGCGAGCGCCGCCGAGGAGGGGTCGCTGCCCCCGGTGACGGGCTTCGGCAACCTCGAAGGGCTGGGCGTGACCGGCACTGTCGACGGAAGGGTCGTGCTCATCGGTCGGGTCCGGCTGCTGCGGGAGCGGGACATCGACGTACCGCCGGAGGTCGAGTGGGCCGTCCGCGACGCGGAGGCCGCCGGCCGTACGGCGATCGTCGCGGCCTGGGACGGGCGCGCCCGGGGCGTGCTCGCGGTCGCCGACGTGGTCCGGCCGACCAGCCGGGCGGCGGTGGCCCGGCTGCGGGCGCTGGGGCTCACCCCGGTCCTGCTGACCGGGGACAACGCCACGGTGGCCCGCGCGATCGCCGCCGAGGTGGGCATCGACGAGGTGATCGCCGAGGTGCTGCCGGCCGGCAAGGTCGAGGTGGTCAAGCGGCTCCAGGCGCAGGGGCGGTCGGTGGCGATGGTCGGTGACGGGGTCAACGACGCCCCGGCGCTGGCCCAGGCCGACCTGGGGTTGGCAATGGGCACCGGCACCGACGTGGCGATCGAGGCGTCCGACCTCACCCTCGTGCGGGCTGACCTGGACGCCGTCGTCGACGCCATCCGGTTGTCCCGCCGCACGCTGGGCATCATCCGAGGCAACCTGTTCTGGGCGTTCGGCTACAACGTGGCGGCCCTGCCGCTGGCCGCCGCGGGGCTGCTCAACCCGATGATCGCCGGCGCCACGATGGCGCTCTCCTCGGTCTTCGTGGTGGCCAACAGTCTGCGGCTGCGGCGGTTCCGCCCGGCCGCCGTTGGTCGCGGACTGTGACGGCGGTAATGGTTGAACCGGTGAGGGTGGGGGTACTGGTGGAGTTGTAGCGACGCTTGCAATGGAGGTTGGCAATGGGATTCGACGACAAGATCAACAACGCCACCGAGGACGCGACCGGCAAGCTGAAGGAAGGCGCTGGTCGCGCCACCGATAACGAGCAGCTCGAGGCCGAGGGTCGCGCTGACCAGTCCACGGCCAAGCTCAAGCAGGCCGGCGAGAAGATCAAGGACGCCTTCAAGAGCTGACGCACGACGTAACCCGCACGCCGGGTCGGTGATCATTCACCGGCCCGGCGTGTCTGTGTGTCCGGCCTTCTCCCGTGACCCTGAGATACCCCTGATTCCGCCCGCGGCCCGCACCTTCGCAGCGGCACACCTGCTAGCTTCTCTTTGCATGTGCGACGGCTTGTTATGAGCAGTGCCCCACCGCCGACCGGCGACGACCTGGTACGGGTGCTGGCCGCCCTGGCCAACCCGCATCGTTTACGGATCGTCGCCGCGCTGGCCCGCGAGCGTGCCTACGTCAGCGGGCTGGCCCGGCAACTGGGCATCAGCCGAGCGCTGTTGCAGGTCCACCTACGGAAGCTGGCGGCGGCCGGGCTGGTCACCGCGAGCCTGGAGTTGTCGGAGGACGGGAAAGCCATGAACTACTACGAGGTGCAGCCGTTCGTGCTCACCCTCACCCCCGAGATCATCGCGGCGGCGGCCGAGACGCTGACCGTGCCCGACTCGGCCGAACGACCAGGAGCGGACCGATGACCGGAATGAGCGATCACGACTGGACCGAGGTGGTCGGCGCGATCGGCATCTTCGCCTTCCTGGTCAGCGTGGCCACGGTGACCATCGTGCAGCTCGGTAAGACCCGGCGGGCCCGGTACGAGGCGGCCCGCGCGGACGACTACCGCCAGCTCGCCGAGACGGCGGCCCAGACGCAGGCGGAGAACGCCCGGCTGCTCGCGGCGATGGACGGCCGGCTGGGCGGGATGGAGACCCGGATGACCAAGCTCGAACGGGTCCTGACCGAGGTCGACTGACCACGGCCGAAGGCCCCGGGCCGTCGAGCGGCTACTCGACGGCCCGGGTGAAGGGCATCACCCCGCCCAGTGGGCGGGTTTCACCGGCAACGTTCCTTCACGGAGAGGACAGCACCTCATGCTGCAAGTCCGCAAATCAACTGTCGGCTGGGCGACCGCTCTGGCCCTTACGGCAGCCGGGCTGACCCCGGCCAGCCCGGCCAGCGCCCGCCCCACCATCGAGTGGCAGCCCTGCGTCAAGGACACCCCCGCCCAGGACACCCCAGTCGAGGAGACCCGCGCCGAGTGCGGCACCCTCTCGCTGCCGGTCGACTGGAGTCGGCCACGGGGGGAACGCTTCGACCTGGCACTTGCCCGCCGGGTCGCCACCGACCCGTCTGCCCGACAGGGCACGCTGGTCTTCGGCCCCGGCGGGCCGGGCGACAGCGGCGTCGACCGGGTGGTCAACGGCAGCTCCCGGTTCAGCGCCGACCTGCGCCGCCGGTTCGACATCGTCAGTTTCGACCCGCGCGGCACCGGTGGCAGCCACCCGGTGGTCTGCGCCCGGGATCTGCTCGCCCGGCAACCGCAACTGATCGCCGACCAGGCCCAGTTCGACGCCACCCTGACCAACAACGCGCTGCTGCGCGCCGACTGCCGGGCCCGCACCGGGCCGCTCTACGACCACGTGGACACGACAAGTGCCGCCCGCGACCTGGACGCGATCCGCGCCGCGCTCGGCGAGCGGCAGTTGACCTTCCACGGCAGCTCGTACGGAACTCTGCTCGGGCAGCGGTACGCCGAGCTGTACCCCGACCGGGTCCGGGCCATGGTGCTGGAGGCCACGATGGACCACAGCGTCGACACCCGCGCCTTCCTCGACAGCCAGGCCGCCACCGTGCAGGGCGCGTTCGACGAGTTCGTCGCCTGGTGTGACAGGTCCAGCGCGTGCGCCCTGCACGGGCGGGACCTCCGGGCGATCTGGGCCGGGCTGCGCGATCGGGCCGAGCGCGGCGTGCTGACCGATCCGAAACGCCCCGGCGTCGCACTGACGCCGTTCGAGCTGGTCCGGCTCACCCACAAGGAGTTCTACGACACTGTGCGCTGGCCGGGGCTGGCCGGTTGGCTCGGCGCAATGGACTCCGCCACCGTGCCGGCCACCGCGCCGGCCACCGTGCCGGCCACCGCGCTCCCCACCGACGCCAGGGCGGCGGGTGACACCGTCGCGTCGTACCCCTTCGCGGTCTTCTGCCAGGACTGGAGCCTGCCGGTCCGGGACTACCGGGAGTACGCCGCGCACCTGGGCCGGGCGGCCCGGCTCGCACCCGACCTGCGGTATCCGCCGGCCCTGTTCGCCATCGCCACCTGCCTGGGCAGCCCGACGCCGGTGGCCAACCCGCAACACCGGCTGCGGGTCCACACCAAGGTGCCACTGCTGATCGCCGCCACCGTGCACGACCCGGCCAGCGGGTACGACTGGTCCCGCAACGTGGCTCGGCAGCTGGGCCGGCACGGCGTGCTGCTCACCTACCAGGGGTGGGGGCATGGCAGCTACACCACGAGCGTCCCCTGCGTGGGTGCGACGGTCGACTCGTACCTGATCGACCAGGTGGTGCCGGCCCGGGGCGCCACCTGCCCGGCCGTCGACCCCGACGTGTGACCGCGCGCCGCCGGCCGTCGGGGGTCAGCTCCGTCCGGTGGCCGGCGGCGGTCGGCCAGCGCCGAGCCGGGCCGCCCGCAGTTCGAGATACCGCTGCTCGGGCCGGCTCGTGGTGCCCCGGGCCGCCGTCAGGTACGCCTCCCGCGCCGCGCCGGGCTCCCCGGCCAGCTCCAACAGGTGCGCCCGGACGGCGGCGAGGCGGTGGTGCCCGGCGGTGCGCTCGTCGGCGTCCAGGGACGTGAGCAGGGCCAGCCCGGCCCGTGGCCCGTCCACCATGGCCACCGCCACCGCCTGGTTGAGGGTGACAAGCGGGTTCGGCGCGACCCGGGCCAGCAGCCGGTAGAGCGCGACGATCTGCCGCCAGTCCGTCTCCGCCGCCGTCCGGGCCTCGGCGTGCACCGCGGCAATCGCCGCCTGGAGTTGGTACGGCCCGGGCGGCGACCAGGTCAACGCGTCGGTGATCAGCGCGATCCCCTCCGCGCTGGCGGCCACGTCCCACCTGGTGCGGTCCTGCTCGGCGAGCGGCACCAGCTCCCCGTCCGGGCCGAGCCGGGCCGCCCGGTGCGCGTCGGTGAGCAGCATCAACGCCAGCAGCCCGCTGACCTCGCCGTCGTCGGGCAGCAACCCGTGCAGGATGCGCGCCAGCCGGATCGCCTCGCCGGTCAGCTCGGCCCGGTGCAGGTCCGGGCCACTGGACGCGGTGTAACCCTCGTTGAAGATCAGGTAGAGCACCCGGAGCACCGTGCGCAGCCGCTCGTCCCGTTCGGTGGGACCGGGCATGGTGAACCGGGCGCCGGCGGCCTCGATCCGCTGCTTGGCCCGGCGGATCCGTTGACTCATCGTCGCCTCCGGCAGCAGGTGCGCCCGGGCGATCTGGGCGGTGCTGAGACCGCCGACCGCGCGCAGGGTGAGCGCCACCTGCGCCGACCCGGTCAGCGCCGGATGGCAACAGAGAAACAGCAGGGTGAGGGTGTCGTCGGCGTCCGCCACCGCGGGCTCCGCGTCGGCCGCCGGTGCCACCCCGGCGTACGCCGGCTCGCGCAGCGTCACCGCCAACTCGCGGTCCCGGCGGGCGTTCTCGCTGCGCCACTCGTCGGTGAGCCGGCGGGTGGCCACGGTGAGCAGCCACGCGCGCGGACTGTCCGGTACGCCCTGCGTGGGCCACTGCGTCGCGGCGGCGAGCAGCGCCTCCTGGACCGCGTCCTCGCACCTGTCGAACTGGCCGTGCCGGCGAACCAGCAGGCCGAGGACCTGCGGCGCGACCGTGCGCAGCAGATCCTCGACCGTCCGGTCGGTCACATCTCCGCTCCGGACTCGTCCATGATCGGGCGAACCTCCATGGCGCCGCCGAAGCGCACGTCCGGCCAGCGGGCGGCGATCTCGGCGGCCCGCTGCGGGCTGTCGCAGTCGACCGCCAGGTAACCGGCGAACTGCTCCTTGCTCTCCATGAACGGCCCGTCGATGACCTCGGCCCGGCCGTCGACGGCCCGAACCGTCAACGTCTGCGACGGGTTGGCCAGCGCCTGGCCGCCGATCAGCTCGCCGGTCTCGGTCAACTCCTTCATGATCTCGTCGACCTCGCCGAACAGGGCGGTGCGGTCCTGCTCGGAAAGCTCCTCGGTGAAGCCGGGCCGGTTCCAGATCAGCAGCATGTACTTCATCGCGACGCTCCTTGCGACTCGTGTCGCACCCCGGTCGGGGCGCGACTCACCGGAGGGTCGGAGCCGACAACCCGTTCCCTACGACGTAGCGAAGAAGATCGCAGATATCGCCGCCGGTGGTGGTCCCACGCCGGGCGGTTCAGCGCCGATCGGGTCGGCCCGGCACCTGGCGGGGCTTCCGCCCGCCGCCGACGTCCAGCGACGCCCGGTCGGCGGCCGAGGTGCCCGACGACCAGCCCTCGGCGTCGCGCACGCTGAGTCGGTGCCGGGTGACGCCGGGAAAGAGCGTGTCCAGCCGCTCCCGGACCGCCTCGCCCCGGGCGGCGAGCACCGGCAACAGCCGCTCCGCGCCGGCCGTCTCGGCCGCCGCCTGGTCCGCCGCGTCGGTTGCCGCCTCGGTGGCCGCGCGCAGCCGTTCGCCGATCCGCAGCGCGAACGCGTTGAGGAACGACTCGTCCCAGACCTTTGTCCGCCGCCCGGACCCCTGCCGACGCTCGACCCGCCCGCGCAGCATGGCGGCGGTGGCCTGGACCAGCAGCGAGGTGTAGAGCAACTCCACCGCCACCAGGTCGGCCGGCCAGCCCAGCACGGTGGCGAAGCCGAGATCGTCGGACCAGACCGCCTCACACCTGTTCGCCGCCGCCACCTCCTGCACCAGCAGTGCCTTCGCGCCCGCGTACGGGGTGTCGGTGCTCAGGCGTACCCCACCGGGCACGTCGCCGCGCTCCGCCCCGGCGGCCAGCAACGCCTCGTCGATGCTGTGCCGGGCGATCAGCTCCTGCGCCTTACCGGTAAGCGCCTCCGCCTCGGCCGGGAAGGTCGTCGACTCGGCCTTGGCCAGCAGCGCCCGGACCCGATCCAGCATCGGCGACCCGCTGCGCGCCGGACCGGCCGACCGGGCGGCCGCCGCCCCGCTCGACCCGGGTGGCGGGCGCAACACCGCGATCGGTGGCAGGCTCTCCACCAGCGCGAGGACGTCCACGGCCGTACGAAGCGCGTCGACCCGGTCCAGCGTCTCCCGGGCGGACCAGCCGGACAACACCCGGTCGTCGTCCGCCCGCACCTCGGCGGCCAACGCCCGCAACTGCTCGTCGAACCAGGCCGGGACCGGATCCGACTGCTGGCGCCGCTGCACGGCCATCGCGTCCCGGACCAGTCGCGCCGCGCGGCCGTCGAGCCGCCGCCCGGTGATCCGGTCCACGTCGACGGGCTGCCAGCCGCGCGGCCAGAGCCGCGCCAGGCCACGGACCAGGCGGCGCAGCAACGCCGCGTCGACCGCCGTGGTGCCGTCCGCCGCGCCGGTGCCGACCATCAGTTGGTCCAGCTGCCGTTCGGCCTGCCGTACGTCGGTGCCGCGCACCGCCGCGAGCGCGTTGGCGACGAGTTCGTCCGCGTCCGGCACTGGCACCTCCTTCTCGGGTTCCGCTGCCGGCGAGGCTGCCCGACCCGCCCCAGCTCCATGATCATGCCGCGCGAGGCCCCGAAGGCGCGAAACGGGGATGTTGCCGCCGGCCGCGCGCGGCGCTCGCCCTGCGCCGCGCTCACCCTGCGCGGCCGCGCCGATCTTGCAGTTTCTGTCGCCGATTTGAGCGGTAATGCACCCTAATGTCGGGGCAGAAAGTGCAAGATCGCGATGCAGGCGCGGTTGACGAACAGTCGTTCCGTCTCGCGCAACGGCGTTGACCTTCAGGGGTGGGCGTGTCGCCACGCCGGCTTTGGTGGCCGCTAATCACCGTGTTTGGGGGTATTTTTGCCTCGACCGGTGGATGCGAGGTGTGTGGTGGCCGAGTCGAGCGCGCCGGGGGCACGTACCGTCGACGTGCGGGCCGCCATCCTCGCCGGCGTCCTGATCGGCGTCGCGATCATGGCTGCGGTGGACGAGATCGTCTTCCATCAGTTGCTGGCCTGGCACCACTTCTACGACAGGTCGACGCCGTCGGTGGCATTGCTCTCCGACGGGCTGCTGCACGCGGCCGAGGTGATCGCCCTGGTCGCCGGGTTCTTCTGGTTCGCCGACCTGCGCCGGCGACACGCCCTGTCGGCCCGGCTCGCCTGGGGTGGCCTCCTGCTCGGCGCCGGGGGGTTCCAGCTCCTCGACGGGCTGGTCGACCACAAGGTCCTCCGGCTGCACCAGATCCGTTACGGGGTGCACCTCGTGCCGTACGACGTGGTGTGGAACGTGGCCGGCGCGGCACTGCTGCTGGCCGGCGCCGTGCTGATCTGGCGTGCCAGGTCGCGCGACGGCCGCCGATGACGGTGTCGCTGCCGGCTCCGCCCGCCTGGTCCGTTCCGCCGTTCGCGCACGGCGGGCAGGCGGCGGATGCGTCGTCCTGGCTGCCGCTGTTCCCGGTCGCGCTGCTGGCCGGCGGCTAACTGCTGGCCACCGCGCGCGACCCTCGTGGTTGGGATCATCGCCGGACCGCCGCCTGGCTGGTCGGGTGCGGAATGCTGGCGGTCGCCGTCGGGCCGTTGGCCCAACTTTCCGGCGATCCGCGCGGGCATCTGGCGCAGCATCTGCTGCTCGGCATGCTGGCCCCGCTCGGGCTGGTGCTCGGTGCCCCGGTCACCCTGCTGCTGCGGGTCGCGCCGCCGCCGGTCCGCCGGGCGGTGGGCCGGTTGCTGCGTGCCCGCCCGCTGCACCTGATCGCGCACCCGGTCACCGCCGCGCTGCTCAGCACGGGCGGGCTGGCGCTGGTGCTGCTCACCCCGCTCTACGCGGCGGCCGAGCGTCAGCCCGCGCTGCATCACGCCGTACACCTGCACTACCTGGCCGCCGGCTATCTCTTCGCCTGGTCCCTGGCCGGACCGGACCCGGCGCCGCGCCGCCCGGGCCTCGCGGTACGGGTCGGCGCGCTCCTGGGTGCGGCAGCCGGACACGCCGTACTGGCCAAGTACCTGTACGCCCAGGCCGAAACCCTCCCACCGGGCCTTACCGACCGGGACCCGGAAGCGTTCCGGTCGGCCGCCCAGCTCATGTACTACGGCGGCGACCTGGCCGAGTTGCTGCTCGCGACAGCCCTCTTCGCCAGCTGGTACAACCGCCGACCCCGCCCGGCGGCCAAGCGGTCCGCGTCATCGGAGCGTGGGTCCCTGTCGCAGATCTCTTGATCAATGGGGCCGGGGTGCGGAGGTGCGCTCGCGGAGCGCGGTGGCGAGCTGGCGGAGGAACGTACGGATGCTCTCCTCGCTGTGCGGCGTCTCGATCTCGTCGTTGAGCGGGATCGTGGACCGTAGCGCCTGCTCCAGCGCGTCCAGGGTCGTGGCCCGGTCGCCCGGGTATCGCCCGTCGGTCACGTCCCCGGCGACCCGGGCCACCACCGAGTCGTCAAGCGCGCGGTCGAACTGGACCCCGTAGAGGATTCCGTTGATGTGGCCCTTCCACAGGTCCCTGGCCATGCTCGTCGACTCCCTGGGAAGAAGCGGCTCCGTCCCGGCCGGGATCGGCTCCGCTGAGCCTGCCACCACTCCCCGGGACGCGCAGACCCGTCAGGTCCGTCGCGGCCAGTCGGCGAGAATCTCCGCCGCCGGTAGGCGGTCCTGCTCCGGGTCCGGTGCCGGGGTCGGCCGGTCGGCCGGCGTCCGGCCGAAGCGGGGTGCCGGGGCCGGTTGGATCTCGCCACCGACCTCGACGAAGGTGCCCCGCGCGGCGTTGTGCGGGTGTTGGTGCGCCTCAGCGGGGGCGAGCACCGGCGCGACGCAGGCGTCCAGGTCGGTGAAGATCGCCGTCCAGTCGTCCCGGGTCCGCTCGGCGAACCGTGCGGTGAAGCGCTGGCGCAGCTCATCCCAGCCGCTCGGGTCGTACTGCGCCGGCAGGTCGGGCTCGTCGGCCAGGTCGAGGCCGGTGAGGAGTACGTCGTAGAAGGCCGGTTCCATCGCGCCGACGGCCATGAATCCACCGTCGGCGGTGGCGTACGTGTCGTAGAACGGCGCACCGCCGTCGAACATGTTGCGCCCGCGCGGTGCGGCCCACAGGCCACTGCCGAGCAGCCCGTGCAGGAACGACGTGAGCAGCGCCGACCCGTCCACCATCGCCGCGTCGACTACCTGGCCGACACCCGAGCGTTCCCGTTCCAACAGCGCCGCCAACACGCCGACGGCGAGCAGCATGCCGCCCCCGCCGAAGTCGGCGAGCAGGTTCATCGGCGCGTACGGGCGCTCGCCGACCCGAGCCAGCGGCTCCAACGCCCCTGCCACCGCGATGTAGTCGATGTCGTGCCCGGCCCGGGACGCCAGCGGGCCGTCCTGGCCCCAGCCGGTCATCCGCGCGTACACCAGCCCGGGGTTGCGCCCCTGGCACACCTCCGGGCCGAAGCCGAGCCGCTCGGCGACCCCCGGCCGGTACGCCTCGACCAGCACGTCGGCCCGTTCGACGAGGCGCAGCAGGTCGGCCACCCCGGCCGGGGACTTCAGGTCCAGCGCGGTCACCCGCCGGCCGCGCTGCAACGGCCCGCCGGTCGGCGCGGCCAGCCGCCCCGCGCCCGGGGCACCCGGCCGGTCCACCCGCACCACGTCCGCCCCGAGGTCGGCGAGCACCATGCAGCCGAACGGGGCCGGCGCGAGGCTCGCCAACTCGACCACCCGCACCCCGGCCAGCGGCCCGCCGCGCGTCGAACCGCCCGGCGTGGCGCCCGGGTCGTCGTGCCGTGTGGCGCCCGGGTCGTCGCCCTGTGCGGCGTCCCGGTCGTCGCTCCGTGCGGCGTCTGGGTCGCTGGCCCCACCCGGTCTGCCGGGGCTCGGCCAGGAGGCCGTCATGCGACGCCAGCCGGTTCGGCCGGACCAGCGGCGAGCCTGTCGACCAGGTCGGCCGGGGGTGTGAACCGGTCGCCGTACCTGTCGGCCAGTTCAGCGGCCCGGGTCGCGAACCCGGCCGGGCCGCCCGCGTACTGCCGGACGTAGCGGATCACCCCTCCCGTCCACGCGGGGAAGCCGATGCCGAAGATCGAGCCGATGTTGGCGTCGGTCTCGGTGCGTAGCACCCCCTCGTCGAGGCAGCGCAGCGCGTCCAGCGCCTCGGCGAAGAGCATCCGCTCCTGGAGGTCGGTGAACGGCACCGCCCGGCCGGCGTCGGTGACCAGGTCGGCGAGGCCGGTCCACAGCCGGCCCCGGGTGCCGTTGTCGTAGGAGTAGAAGCCGCGACCGATCGCTCGCCCCGGCCGGTCGTACGCGTCGGCCAACTCGTCGACGAGCCGGTGCGCGGGCAGCGGCAGGTACTCCTCGCTGGCCGCCTCGAACTGGCGGCGGATCCGCTGGATCAGGGTGAGGCTGACCTCGTCGGCAAGTGCCAGCGGCCCGGTCGGGTAGCCGGCCTGCAACGCGGCCTGCTCCACCGATGCGGCGGGGACACCCTCGGCGACCATGCCGACCGCCTCGTCGAGGAACCGGCCGATCACCCGGCTGGTGAAGAAGCCCCGGCCGTCGTTGACCACGATCGGGGTCTTGCCGATCCGCCGACCCAGGTCGAACGCCCGCGCCAGGGCCGTGTCGCTGGTCTGCTCGCCGACCACGATCTCCAGTAGTGGCATCCGGTCCACCGGGGAGAAGAAGTGCATGCCGATGAAGTCGCTCGGGCGGTCCACTCCCTCGCTCAGCCCGGTGATCGGCAGGGTGGAGGTGTTGGACGCGAGCAACGCGTCGGGTGCCAACACCGGCAGCACCTCGGCGAAGACGGCCTGCTTCAGCACGGGGTCCTCGAAGACCGCCTCGATGACCGCGTCGCAGCCAGCGAGGGCGTCCAACTGGTCGGTGGTGGTGATCCGGTCCAGTACGGCACGGGCGTCCGCCTCCGTGGCGCGGCCCTTGCGCACCCTGCGGGCGAGCAGCCGTTCGGCGTGCTCCCGGGCACGGCCGGCGGCCTCGGGCGTGACGTCCCGGACCACGACGTCCAGGCCGGCGCTGGCGCAGGCGTACGCGATGCCGGCTCCCATCATGCCGGCGCCGAGCACGGCCACCCGGCGCACCGGCGGGGCGTCCACGCCGGACGGTCGTGCGGCGCCACCGTTGACGGCCTTCAGGTCGAAGAAGAACGCGCCGATCATGTTCTTGGCGACCTGCCCGGTGAGCAGGCCGATCAGGTGCCGGGTCTCCACCGTCAGGGCGGTGTCCAGGTCGACCTGTGCGCCCTCGACGGCGGTCGCCAGGATCGCCTCGGGTG
This sequence comes from Micromonospora sp. NPDC005203, assembly GCF_042872705.1. NCBI lineage: Bacteria > Bacillati > Actinomycetota > Actinomycetes > Micromonosporales > Micromonosporaceae > Micromonospora > Micromonospora sp. NPDC005203. The sequence goes on from NZ_JBIAKV010000001.1 coordinate 408,980, forward strand.
CGGGCAGCCGGGCACCCTTGAGCTGCTTGCGCAGGGTGGCCGGAAAGGCGGGCAGTTGGGCGGCCAGCGAGCGGCCCGCCGGTGTGCCGCCGGGCATCCGGTAGTCCGGTCGGTCCCACGGCTGGGCCGGGTGCGGGTTCGCCACGATCCAGGCGCGTGCGAGGTCCAGCATCTCGGTGGGCGTGGCGACCACCTCGTCCACGATGCCCGCGGCCAGCGCCTCGGCGGGGCGCATCCGCCGACCGGTGAGCAGCACCGTGGTCAGCGCACCGGCCAGGCCGAGCATTCGTACCGTCCGGGTGATGCCGCCGGCCCCGGGCAGCAGGCCCAGGGTCACCTCCGGCAGCCCGAGCCGGCTGTCCGGCGCGTCCAGCGCGATCCGGTGGTGGCAGGCGAGGGCGATCTCCAGGCCGCCGCCGAGCGCGGAGCCGTTGACCGCGGCGACCACCGGTCGGCCCAGCGTCTCCAGTCGCCGCAGGTCCCGTTTGATGGTGCCGAGCAGCTCGGCGAGAGCGGGCGCGTCGGCGTGGGTGGCCCGGATCATCTCGGGCAGGTCGCCGCCGGCGAAAAAGGTCGACTTCGCGCTGGTGACGATGACGCCGACGAGGTCGTGCTCGGCCTCCAGCCGGTCCAACGTGGCGCTCATCGAGGCGGCGTACGCGCGGTTCATGGTGTTGGCGGACTGCTCGGGGTCGTCCAGGGTGAGCGTGACGATGCCGTCGGCGGCGCGGTCGTACCGGATGGTGGTGGTCATCTGTCTTTCCCCCCGGGTCAGCAGCGCTCGAGAACGGTGGCGACGCCCATGCCGCCGCCGATGCAGAGGGTCACGAGGGCACGGCGCAGGTCGCGGCGCTCCAACTCGTCCAACGCGGTGCCGAGCAACATGGCTCCGGTGGCGCCCAGCGGGTGCCCGAGCGCGATCGCGCCGCCGTTGACGTTCACCCGGTCCGGGTCGAGGCCCAGGTCGCGGACGTACTTGAGCACCACGGCCGCGAACGCCTCGTTGATCTCGAACAGGTCGATGTCGTCGACTGCCAGCCCGGCGACGGCGAGGGCCTTGTGGGTCGCCGGGATCGGGCCGGTGAGCATCAGCGTCGGATCCGCGCCGGTGACCGCCGCGCCGGCGATCCTCGCGCGCGGGGTGAGGCCGAGGTCCCGCCCGACCTGCTCCGAGCCGATCAGCACCAGCGCCGCGCCGTCCACGATGCCGGACGAGTTGCCGGCGTGGTGGACGTGCTCGATGGCCTCCAGCCAGTGGAACTTCTGCAAGGCGACCGCGTCGAAGCCGGCCGCGTCGCCGATCGTGGCGAAGGACGGGGTGAGTCGGGCCAGCGCCTCCCGGGTGGTCTCCGGGCGCGGGTGCTCGTCGACGGTGAGGATGTCCAGCCCGTTGCCGTCGCGGACCGGGACCACCGAGCGGGCGAAGTGCCCGCCGGCCCACGCCTTGGCGGCCCGCTCCTGCGACCGCAGCGCGTAGCCGTCCACGTCGTCGCGGGTGAATCCCTCCAGGGTGGCGATCAGGTCGGCGCTGACGCCCTGCGGCACGAACGACGTGGCGAGCGCGGTCTGCGGGTCGGTGGCCCAGGCCGCGCCGTCGGAGCCCATCGGCACCCGGGACATCGACTCCACCCCGCCAGCGAGCAGCAGGTGCTCCCAGCCGGAGCGGATCCGCGCGGCGGCGGAGTTGACCGCCTCCAGCCCGGAGGCGCAGAACCGGTTGAGCTGCACCCCGCCCACCTCGTCGGGCAACCCGGCCAGCAACGCGGCGGCCCGCGCCAGGTCGCCGCCCTGCTCGCCGACCGGGGTGACGATCCCGAGCAGCAGGTCCTCCAACCTACCGACGTCCAGGCCGGGGTTGCGCTCGCGCAACGCGTCGATCAGGCCGACGAGCAGCGAGATCGGCTTGACCCCGTGCAGCGCGCCGGCGTCCCGGCCGCGTCCGCGCGGGGTGCGGACCGCGTCGTAGACGTACGCCTCAGAGGGCACGGGCGATCAGCTCCTTCATGATCTCGTTGGTGCCGCCGTAGATCTTCTGGACGCGGGCGTCGGCGTACATCTGGGCGATCGGGTACTCCGTCGTGTAGCCGTAGCCGCCGAAGATCTGGAGACAGCGGTCGATGACCTCGCACTGCCCGTCGGTGAGCCAGGACTTCGCCATCGCCGCGGTCGCCACGTCCAGGTCGCCGCGCGCGTGCCGGACGATGCAGTCGTCGAGGAAGACCCGGCCGACCCGGGTACGGGTGGCGCACTCGGCGAGCACCATCCGGGTGTTCTGGTGGCCCATCAGCGGTTTGCCGAAGGCGGTGCGCTGCTTGGCGTACGCGACGGTCAGCTCGACCGCCCGTTCCATGGCCGCGACCGCGCCGACGCCGATGACCAGCCGTTCCTGGGGGAGTTGCTGCATGAGCTGGACGAAGCCCAGCCCCTCGGCGTCGCCGAGCAGGTTGGCCGCCGGCACCCGGAACCCGTCGAAGAACAGCTCGGCGGTGTCGTTGGCGTGCAGCCCGATCTTGGACAGCAGTCGGCCCCGGCGGAAGCCCTCCGGATCGCCGCCGACCTCGCACACCAGCAGCGAGACACCTGCCGCCCGCTGCTCGGGATCGGTCTTCACGGCCACGATGACCAGATCGGCCAGGCCACCGTTGGTGATGAACGTCTTCGCGCCGGTGATCAGGTAGTCGTCTCCGTCGCGGACGGCCCGGGTGCGCATCGCCTGGAGATCGGAGCCGCCGTCCGGCTCGGTCATCGCGATCGCGCCGACCAGCTCACCGCTGCACAGGCCGGGCAGCCACCGTCGCTTCTGCTCCGCGCTGCCGTACGCGACCAGGTAGCCGGTGACGATGCCACTGTGGACCGCCAACCCGAGGCTGCCCTCCCCGGTGTACGCCTGCTCGTGCAGCAGCACGGCCTCGTGGGTGAACCCGCCGCCCCCGCCGCCGTACTCCTCCGGGACAGACAGGCCCAACAGCCCCAGCTCGCCGGCGCGGCGGTAGTGCTCGCGGTCCGGGTGCCCCTGCGCCAGCAGGCGGTCGGTGTGCGGCAGCACCTCCTTGGTGAAGAAGGTGCGGGCCAGGTCGGCGAGGTCGTCGTGCTCCGGTTCGCGCCAGGGCGAGGGGGGACCGTCGGGCGTCGGCATGGGCACCACCCTCGCGCGCTGTTGGCAGCATGTCAATAAGTCGCGACCGGCAGCCCCGGAGGCGCCGCGGGCATGCTGCGACGCCGCCCCCCCACCAGCGCGACGGGCGCGCTGACCGGGGGCGGCGTGACTGGGCTGCGAACTAGCGCCTCGGCGGCCGGGGCGGCGGATTCGGGCGCCTTCCGGCCAGCGTGGTTACGTCCTGGCGTAGCTGGCCGAGGTACGGGTGGAAGTAGTCGCCGGGGCACTCGGTCGCACCCGCCCCGATGCTCGCCCAGTCCCGGTGGCCCGAGATGACTGCCACGTTGCCACCCACCCCGCTCACCGGATTGACGTATCCGGTCCGGCCGGTGGGGTTGAGTCGACTCGTGAGGCTGAGACCTGCCAGGACGAGCGCCAGCGACCGTTGCGCGGCGGGGCCGGGCAGGCGGGACGTGTACCGGCCCAGCAGGCAGATGCCGATGTTGCCCGCGTTGTACCCGCTCACGTGCGCCGCGTTGACCATGAGCGGCCGACCGTCGCCACCGAAACCCGGGCCGTAGACCGGCTGCGGCCCCGGGTCGGAATAGCGCCCCTCGTAGACCCGCCCGGCCTCGTCGATCAACAGGTGGTAACCGATGTCGCCGAACTCCTGCAGTACGCACTGGTCGTAGTAGATGGCGCGTACCGTGGCCGCCGGATCGGGGTCCTCATTGTGCTGGTACACCCCACTGTGGTGGACCGTCAGCGTCTGCACCGGGAAGAACTCGGTGGGCCACCGCTGGCTGCCGTTCGGGGCGAGCCGGAGCGACTCGTCAGCTCCCCAACCGGACCGGGGCAGGTACGTCGGCTTCCGCCTGGTGCCGGGCGGCAGCGGAAGGTTGTTCGTTTCCGCGCTCGCGACCGCCCGCCGCGCCCCATCGACCATGTTCAGCTCGACGACTGTGGCAGCCGAGCCGTCGGCGACCTGGACCTCGTACCCGGTCGCGCCGTCGACGACCACGATGTCGGACTGGGCCGACACCGCCCGACCGTCGCGACCGTTCGGGCACGCGCTGATCTCCAGCCAGTCGCTCCATCCCTTGCCGGTGCGAAGGCGCACCGCCGCCGCCGGACCGCTGTGCGCGACGGACAGGTGGGTCAACGGAATGGCCGGGGTCGTCACCACAGTTCGGCTCATCAGCCGACCACGGCGGGCCGCGAGCGGCGACGTCACGGTGGTGGTGGACGGTGCCGCCGTCGCCGACCCGGCGAACGTACCGGCGGCCGAGAGACCGACAGCCGCACCGGCCGCGCCAGACAACACTCGACGTCGAGAAACCAAGGCATTGCTCCCTTGCTCAGTTGATCTCGTCCGCCGGTATGGACGGCCGAGGCCGGGCCGGTCGGACTGCCACTGATCAGTGGCAAGGGTAAGACAGGAGGGCGGATCACCGCAGGCCGCTCGAACGGCGTACCCCGTCCCGGGACTGTCCTGAACCGACCCGCGCCGGGCGCGTTACTCGGCCTCGTCGCCGTCCGTGGGACGCGGCGGGCGATGCTCGGCGATCCACGCCTCCACCTCAGCGCGCAGCCACACCGTGGTGCCGTGGAGGCGCTGGAACGGTGCGGGGAAGGTCGGGTAGCGAATGAGCTGACGCATTCGGGTCCGGCTCACGCCGAGCAGATCTTGCAGCTCGTGCGGACCGACCAGCGGACCCGGGACCTCACCCATGACCTGAAGGTAGGGCGATCGGGCATGCCGAATTGCGTCTACCTACTTGCGCAGTCCTCCCGAATGGGTGAGGGTGAAGGTGACGTCCCGGCCAGTGGTCCGGGCTACCTGGCAGCGATCGCGAGTGATGGGAGAGCCCGATGGATCAGGCGACGGAGTTGGCGTGGCTGCGGGAGCGGGTCGGGGGACTGGAGACGGCGTTGCGCTGCGCACGGAGGGAGCTGTTCGATCTCCGTTGTCGTCTGACGCTGATCGGCCGGGTGGTTCAGGACGTGGACCGGGTGCAGCGAGCGCCCGGGGTTGCCCTCGGTGCGATCAACGCGGCGCTCTACTCCGAGACGTCAAACCTGGGGCAGGTCGCCCGGCACCTGGTTCGGCGACGGCGCCCGGTCCGCTAATCAGGTGATGAAAAAGGTCAGAGGCGGTCCCGGCACCTCCTTCCCAGCACCTGATCACGGTGCGGGCGGGAAGCGGTCGATAGGGTCGGGCAGATGAGTGTCGAGACGGCTCCGCGCCGCCGCCGTCTGGAGCCGGACGCCCGGCGTGGGCAGATCCTGGCCTGCGCGGTCCGGCTGTTCGGCGACCGCCCGTACGCGGACGTGTCGACCACCGACGTCGCCCGCGAGGCTGGTGTCGCGCGTGGTCTGGTCAACCACTACTTCGGTACGAAGAAGGACCTCTACCTGGAGGTCGTAAGGGTCATGGTGACCATTCCGGAGGTGGCCCTCGAACGGTTGCCCAAGGGTGACCTGCGGACCCGGGTCGACGCCAGTGTCTCCTGGTTTCTCGACGTGGTGTCCCGGCACAGCACCTCCTGGCTGGCCGCGGTCACCGCCCGGGGGATGGGCGGCGACGCGGACGTGGAACGGGTGCTCGCCGAGGCCGAGGAGGTCGCCGCGGACCGCATGCTCGTCGCCGTCGGCCTGGCCGGCGAGGCCGAGCACCGGGAGGAGTTGCGTGCCATGGTTCGCGCGTACGGCGGGCTGGCCACGTCGACCGCCCGGGAGTGGCTCCAGCGCGGGGCGTTGACCCGCACCCAGGTGCACCTGCTGCTCGCCACCACCCTGCTGACCATCGTCGAACAGGTCATTCCGCAGGCCATCGCCGGCGACGAACCAGCTCGCCGAGCAGAGTGAGGGAACCGCTCACGCGGCGCGGCGTCCGCCGGCCCGCCCGACCCGCGCGGAGCGGTCGGCACGCGCCGCCGGGGCGGCATCATCGGCACGCGCCGCCGGGGCGGCGTACCGGTCGGCGGCCTGCGCCGGGTACGACTCGGGGCGGACCACCCGCAGCGGCCGGTCCACCTCGTCGGTGCCGAACCGCCAACGCGACGGTGCTGGCTGCCGCTGCGGCGAAGGTCCACCGGGGCGCAGGCCGGGCCGGGACAGCAACACGGTGATCAGGTAGCCGACCACCAGGAACCCGTGACTGACCAGCCGCTCCCCGCCCACCGATCCGGTGGCCAGGTCGTTGACCGAGAGCAGCAGCAACGTGCCGACGAACGCGCTGAGCATCGGCAGCAGCCCGGCCGGCGGGCTGCGGCGGACCGCCACGAAGAGGAAGCCGGCACCTACCGCCACGTTCCACGCGGCCGACTCGTGCCAGAGGTGCTGGCCGGCCGGATGCAGGTGATCGGCGGTCGCGCCCCGGCCAACCTGGGCCAGCCCGAGCACCAACTGCACCGCGCCGAGCAGCCCGAGCGCCGCGCGCAGCCCGGCGACCAACCCGGCGCGCCCGAACGCCGCGCGCAGCCCGGCGCGCCCGAACGCCGCGCGCAACCCGGCGCGCCCGAGCGCCGCGCGCAGCCCGGCGACCGAGCCACCGCGCCGCCACCGCGACCGGCGGACCGGCTCCGCCGCGACGGCGGCCAGGATCGCCGCGGTCCGGTCGGGCACATCGGCCACCAATCGGGTACGAACCCGACGCGTCACCGCAGCCGCCGCCGTGAACCAGGCCCGACAATCGGCACACCCGTCCAGGTGCCCCTGCACCGCCGTCAGTTCGGCGGCGGTCTCCTCCCCGTCCAACTGTGCGGACAGGACCTCCCGCCACTGCTCACACCCCATGTACCGGTAGTCGCTCCGGGGGCCGCTCCGGTTCCCGGCGACCGGGGGCTGTTGTGGAATACTCGCCCGATCATGACGCGTTACGGCCTGCTGATCCTGCCCGCCACCAACCGGGTGTACGCCCGCTCCGCCATCGACCTCACCCGGGCCGAGCTGGAGATCTTCGGCCGTTCGGCCCTCGACGGCCAAATCGGCGAGCTGGACACCGAGGTGGTCGGTGGGGCGTCCTACGTCACCTTCACCGGTGACGGGTTGACCGAGCGGGACCTGGCCGCCCTGGGCAACCTCTCCGCCGGGTACGCGCTCTTCGAGATCGTCGGTGAGCTGCTGCGGCCGATCGAGTGGAGCCGACTGGACCGCTACGACGACGACCTGCTCACCATCCAGAAGTACCCGGGCAAGACCAACGAGCAGTTCACCAAACTTCTGCTCAACGTCACCCTGCTCGCCTCGGACTGGGCCGGTGAGCTGACCACCCGTCGGTTCCGGGTGCTCGACCCGCTCTGCGGCCGGGGCACCACCCTGAACCAGGCCCTGATGTACGGGTTCGACGCCGCCGGCATCGAGCGCGACCAGAAGGACGTCGAGGCGTACCGGGCGTTCATCACCACCTGGCTGAAGCAGAAGCGGGTCAAGCACCGCGTGCTGGAGTCGGGGCCGGTACGGCGGGAGCGCAAGGTGGTCGGCCGGCGGGTGCGGATCGAGTTGGCCCCGACCCGCGAGGAGCACAAGGCCGGCCAGACCCAACTGCTGGACGTGGTCAACGCCGACACCGCCCGCTCGGCGGAGTTCTTCCGCCCGGAGACCGTCGACCTGGTCGTCGCCGACGCGCCGTACGGCGTGCAGCACGGCAGCCGTACCGCCGACAAGGGCCTGACCCGCGATCCGCTGGCGTTGCTCGCGGACGCCGCGCCGGTCTGGGCGCGGCTGCTGCGTCCCGGCGGTGCGCTCGGGATCTCCTGGAACACGCACGTCGCCAGCCGCGAGGACGCGGCGGCGGCGTTGGCCGACGCCGGCCTGACCGTGGTCGACAGCGAGCCCTATCGCGCGCTGCGGCACCGGGTCGACCAGTCGATCATGCGCGACGTGCTGGTGGCCCGCCGCCCGGCCTGACCCGGCCCCGCACCTCCGCCCGCGCTGCACCGGGCCGCCGCCCGGTCCGGGCCGCGGACGGTCTCTCCGCGTCCTTTGCTCTGCTTCAACCAGCGCAACGGTCAGGCCGCCTCATTGTTGCGCCCGCTGAAGCAGAGCAAAGGACGCGCAACTGGCTCCCACCCCGGACGAGCCCCGGGGTCTGTGCCGCATTTCACCTGTTCGGTGGGCGGTGTGAAAACCACGTCAAGAAAAGGTTCGGCTCCGTCATGGTCGCGTTATGACCCCTGCCGTCCGGCGGGTGGTGGGGCTTTGATTGCCCGGCGCGACCGGAAGGCGGTCGCGACGAACCTTTCCGGTAAGAGGAGTCAGCGTGTCTGACGTGGTGTTCGTGGTCCTGACGGTGGTGCTGTTCGCAGTGCTCGCCCTGGTGGTCCGGGCGGTGGAGAAGCTGTGAACGCGGTAAACGCCGTCGGTCTGGTGCTCGCGATCGTCCTGGGCGCGTTCCTGGTGTTCGCCCTGCTGTTTCCGGAGCGCTTCTGATGACCATGACAACAGCGGGCGTCATCTTCATCGTGACGCTGGTGGCGGCCCTCGTCGCCGTCTACAAGCCGTTCGGCGACTACATGTTCCGGGCGGTCGCCGGCACGAAGCAGTCCCGGGTCGAGCGGGGAATCTTCCGGCTGGTCGGAGTCAACCCGGCCACCGAGCAGACCTGGGGCGTGTACGCCCGCAGCGTGCTGGCGTTCTCCGCGGTCTCGATCCTGTTCCTGTACGTGTTCCAGCGTGTGCAGAACCACCTGTGGCTGTCCCTTGGCTTCGACCCGGTGGTGCCGCACGGCGCGTGGAACACGGCCGTGTCGTTCGTGACGAACACCAACTGGCAGTCGTACTCGGGTGAGTCGACGATGGGCCACCTGGTGCAGATGGCCGGCCTGGCCGTGCAGAACTTCGTGTCGGCGGCGGTCGGCATCGCGGTGGCGGTCGCGCTGGTACGCGGCTTCGCCCGCAGCCGGACCGGGCAGCTCGGCAACTTCTGGGTCGACCTGACCCGGATCGTGCTGCGGATCCTGCTGCCGATCGCGGTGCTCGGCGCCATCGCGCTGATGATCGGCGGCGTGGTGCAGAACCTCTCCGCCGGCACCGACGTGAGCACGCTGACCGGCGGCGCCCAGACCATCACCGGTGGTCCGGTCGCCAGCCAGGAAGTGATCAAGGAGCTGGGCACCAACGGTGGCGGCTTCTACAACGTCAACAGCGCGCACCCGTTCGAGAACCCGACCACCTGGACGAACTGGCTGGAGATCTTCCTGATCTTCCTGATCCCGTTCAGCCTGCCCCGGGTCTTCGGCCGGATGGTCGGGCAGAACCGGCAGGGCTACGCCATCGCCGCGGTGATGGGCATCCTCGCGTTCCTCAGCGTCGCCATCACCAACATCTTCGAGCTGGCCGGCCACGGCACGGTGCCGCAGGCGGTCGGCGCGGCGATGGAGGGCAAGGAGGTGCGGTTCGACGTGTCGAACTCGGCCACCTTCGCTGCCGCCACCACGCTCACCTCGACGGGTGCGGTGAACTCGTTCCACGACTCGTTCACCTCGCTCGGCGGCATGATGACAATGGTCAACATGATGCTCGGCGAGGTCGCGCCGGGCGGCACCGGTTCGGGTCTCTACGGCCTGCTCATCCTCGCGGTGATCACGGTCTTCGTGGCGGGCCTGATGGTGGGTCGCACCCCCGAGTACCTGGGCAAGAAGATCGGGTCGCGCGAGATCAAGTTCGCCTCGCTCTACTTCCTGATCACGCCGATCCTGGTGCTCGTCGGTACGGCGGCCGCATTCGCCACCGGCAACAACTCCACGGCGCTCAACGTCGGCCCGCACGGCCTCTCCGAGGTGCTGTACGCGTTCACCTCGGCCAGCAACAACAACGGCTCCGCCTTCGGCGGCATCACCGTCAACACGACCTGGTGGGACACCGCCCTTGGGTTGTGCATGCTGCTGGGCCGCTTCCTGCCGCTCATCTTCGTGCTCGCGTTGGCCGGCTCACTGGCCCGCCAGGCACCCACCCCCGCGTCCGAGGGCACCCTGCCGACCCACCGACCGCTGTTCATCGGCATGGTCGTCGGCGTCACGGTGGTCCTCGTCGCGCTGACCTTCCTGCCCGCGCTCGCGCTCGGCCCGCTGGCAGAGGGGCTCTGACCATCATGAGGAACGAGGACATGTCCGTCACGTCCGCCCCAACAGAGCAACTCCCCGGTACGCCCGCCACCCAGGGCAACCGGATCGGCGGGGGCCTGCTCGACCCCCAGCAGCTCATCCGGTCCCTGCCGGACGCGGTACGCAAGCTCGACCCCCGCACGCTGTGGCGCAACCCGGTGATGCTGATCGTCGAGGTCGGCGCGGCCTTCACCACCGTCCTGGCGGTGCTCGACCCGTCGGTGTTCGCCTGGGCGATCACCGTCTGGCTCTGGCTGACGGTGGTCTTCGCCAACCTGGCCGAGGCGGTCGCCGAGGGCCGGGGCAAGGCCCAGGCCGCCACGCTGCGGCAGGCGAAGAAGGACACCATCGCCACCCGGCTGATCGACTGGAAGCCGGGCGCGAGGGCCAACACCTACCGCGACGAGGCGGTGCCCGCGCCGGAGCTGCGCCAGGGCGACGTCGTGCTGGTCGAGGCGGGCGGCACCATCCCCGGCGACGGCGACATCGTCGAGGGCATCGCCAGCGTCGACGAGTCGGCCATCACCGGCGAGTCGGCTCCGGTGATCCGGGAGTCGGGCGGTGACCGCAGCGCGGTCACCGGCGGCACCAAGGTGCTCTCCGACCGGATCATCGTCAAGATCACGCAGAAGCCGGGGGAGAGCTTCATCGACCGGATGATCGCCCTGGTCGAGGGCGCCAACCGGCAGAAGACACCGAACGAGATCGCGCTGAACATCCTGCTCGCCGCGCTCACGGTCATCTTCCTGCTGGCCGTGGTCACCCTCCAGCCGCTTGCCATCTTCTCCAAGGCGTACCAGGCGGCCGCACCGGACAGCGGCGCGATCACCAGCTCCGGCGTCACCGGGGTGGTGCTGATCTCGCTGCTGGTCTGCCTGATCCCCACCACCATCGGCGCGCTGCTCTCCGCCATCGGCATCGCCGGCATGGACCGGCTGGTGCAGCGCAACGTCCTCGCCATGAGCGGCCGGGCCGTCGAGGCGGCCGGTGACGTCAACACTTTGCTGCTGGACAAGACCGGCACCATCACGCTCGGCAATCGGCAGGCCGCCGAGTTCGTACCTGTCGAGGGGGTCGACCCCGCGGCGCTTGCCGACGCCGCGCAGCTGTCCAGCCTGGCCGACGAGACCCCGGAGGGGCGCTCGGTGGTCGTCCTGGCAAAGAACGAGTTCGGGATGCGCGAGCGTGAGCCCGGCGTGATGCCGCACGCCACGTTCGTACCGTTCACCGCGCAGACCCGGATGAGCGGCGTCGACCTGACGCCGGACGGCAGCGTGGACGGCGGCGCGGTGGGCACGGCCCGCCGGGTCCGCAAGGGCGCCGCCGCAGCGGTGATGAAGTGGGTACGGGAGAACGGCGGCCACCCGACCGAGCAGGTCGGCGAGATCGTGGACGCGATCAGCGGCACCGGTGGCACCCCGCTCGTGGTCGCCGAGCACGTCGACGGTGAGCCCGCCCGCGCCCTGGGCGTCATCCACCTCAAGGACGTCGTCAAGTCCGGCATGCGGGAGCGGTTCGACGAGATGCGCCGGATGGGAATCCGGACCGTGATGATCACCGGCGACAACCCGCGCACCGCGAAGGCGATCGCCGACGAGGCCGGGGTGGACGACTTCCTGGCCGAGGCGACGCCGGAGGACAAGCTCGCGCTGATCAAGCGGGAGCAGGAGGGCGGCCGGCTGGTCGCGATGACCGGTGACGGCACCAACGACGCCCCGGCGCTCGCCCAGGCCGACGTCGGGGTGGCGATGAACACCGGCACGTCGGCCGCCAAGGAGGCCGGCAACATGGTCGACCTCGACTCCGACCCGACCAAACTGATCGAAATCGTGGAGATCGGCAAGCAACTGCTGATCACCCGGGGCGCGCTGACCACGTTCAGCATCGCCAACGACATCGCGAAGTACTTCGCGATCATCCCGGCCATGTTCGCCGGCCTCTACCCGAGCCTGGACGCGCTGAACATCATGCGACTGTCCAGCCCGGAGTCGGCGATCCTGTCCGCTGTCATCTTCAACGCCCTGGTGATCATCGCGCTGATCCCACTCGCCCTGCGGGGCGTGCGGTACCGGCCGGCCGCCGCGTCGAAGCTGCTCGGCCGCAACCTGCTGGTCTACGGGCTGGGCGGCATCATCGTGCCGTTCATCGGGATCAAACTCATCGACCTGCTCATCCAGTTCATCCCGGGGATTTCGTGATGCGCCTACCCACCTGGATCGCCCAACACCTCGCCGCGCTGCGCGCCGTACTCGTCTTCACGGTGCTGCTCGGCCTCGTCTACCCGCTGGCTCTGGTCGCGCTCGGTCAGCTGCCCGGCCTCCACCACAAGGCCGACGGCTCGCTGATCACCGCAGGCGGGAACACCGTCGGCAGCGCGCTGATCGGCCAGTCCTTCACCGACGCGGACGGCAACCCCGTCGCCCGCTACTTCCAGTCCCGCCCCTCCGCCGCCGGCGACGGCTACGACCCGACGGCCACCTCGGCCAGCAACCTGGGCCCGGAGAGCGTCGTCGACACCATCGCCACCGACCCGGAGGAGTCCAGCGAGAGCCTGCTCACCCAGGTGTGCGGGCGCAGCAAGTCCGTCGGCGAACTGAACGGCGTCGACGGTCGGCGACCGTACTGCACCGACGACGGGGTGGGGGCCGTGCTCGCGGTCTTCCGCGCCGACGGTCTGACCGGCCGGGTCACCCGGGTGGTAAGCGTCAACCAGGCCGCCCCGGCCACCCCGTTCGTCTCCTCGTACCAGGGGGTGACGGTGGAGCCGGCCCAGCCCGGCGAGGACTACGTGGCCGCCGGCGGGGTGGTCACTCCGATCCGGGGCGACGCGCCCGCCGAACCGGCGGTGCCCGCCGACGCGGTCACCGCCAGCGCCAGCGGTCTCGACCCGCAGATCAGCCCGGCGTACGCCGAGTTGCAGGTGAACCGGGTCGCGCGCGAGCGCGGCGCGGACCCGGCGGCGGTCCGCGACCTGGTCGAGGAGCACACAGCAGGGCGCGGGCTGGGCTTCATGGGTGAGCCCGGGGTCAACGTGCTGGAACTCAACAGCGCTCTCGACAAGCAGTTCGCCGCGCGCTGAGCGCAGTCGCGGGCGGGGCCGTGCCGACCGGGCGCGGCCCCGCCCCGCGATCTGACCAGGGAGGATGGTCCCCGTGCCACGCGGAGAACTGCGCATCTATCTCGGGGCCGCCCCCGGCGTCGGCAAGACGTACGCCATGTTGGAGGAGGCCCAGCGGCGGGCCGCGCGCGGCACCGACGTGGTGATCGGCTTCGTGGAGACCCACGGCCGCCAGCAGACCGCCGGGATGCTCGGCGACCTGGAGCAGGTGCCCCGCCGCACCATGGACTACCGGGGCGCCGAGTTCACCGAGATGGACCTGGACGCGGTACTGGCCCGCCGGCCCGAGATCGCGATCGTCGACGAGCTGGCGCACACGAACGTGCCCGGTTCCCGGCACGACAAGCGCTGGCAGGACGTCCAGGAGCTGCTCGACGCGGGGATCGACGTGCTGTCCACGGTCAACGTGCAGCACCTGGAGTCGGTGAACGACGTCGTCGCCCAGATCACCGGCACCACTCAGCGGGAGACCGTGCCGGACGAGATCGTCCGCGCCGCCGAGCAGGTCGAGCTGGTCGACATGACCCCGGAGGCGCTGCGCCGGCGGATGGCGCACGGCAACATCTACCGACCCGACAAGATCGACGCCGCGTTGGGCAACTACTTCCGGGTCGGCAACCTCACCGCGCTGCGCGAGCTGGCGCTGCTCTGGCTGGCCGACAAGGTCGATGAGCAGCTCGACCGCTACCGCAGTCAGCAGGGGATCGCGGCCACCTGGGAGGCCCGGGAACGGGTCGTGGTCGCGTTGACCGGTGGCCCGGAGGGCGAGACGCTGATCCGCCGGGCGGCCCGGGTCGCGGCCCGCAGCAAGGGCGCCGACCTGCTCGCCGTGCACGTGGCCCGCAGCGACGGCCTGGCCGGCGCGGACCCGGCCCAACTGGCCCGCCAACGAGTCCTCGTGGAGAGCCTGGGCGGCACGTACCACCAGGTGCTCGGCACCGACGTGCCGGCCGCGCTGCTGGACTTCGCCCAGGGCGTGAACGCCACCCAACTGGTGCTCGGCGCGAGCCGGCGCGGTCGCCTCGCGCAGATCTTCGCTCGGGGCGTCGGGGTCACCACCACCGCGCTCTCCGGGTCGATCGACGTGCACCTGGTCACCCACAAGCAGGCCGGCAAGGGCCGTCGGGCGGCGGCCGTGCCGGCGGCGCTGTCCCGACGCCGCCGACTGCTCGGCTTCGGCCTGGCGGTGCTGGGCATGCCGCTGCTCACCCTGCTGCTGAAGACGCTGCCCGACCTGACGCTCACCAACGACATCCTGCTGTTCCTCGCCGGGGTCGTCGGGGTCGCGCTGGTCGGCGGGGTGTGGCCGGCCCTGGTCGCCGCGCTCGGCGGATCGCTGCTGCTCAACTGGTTCTTCACCCCGCCGTACCGGACGCTGACCATCGCCGAGGCGGACAACCTGCTCGCCCTGGCCGTCTTCGTCGGGGTGGCGCTCGCGGTGAGCTGGATCGTCGACGTGGCCGCCCGGCGGACCCGGGAGGCCGCGCGGGCCGCCGCCGACGCGCAGACCCTCGCCGCCGTCGCCGGTGGTGTGTTGCGCGGCGAGCGCCCGCTGCCGGCCCTGCTGGATCAGCTCCGGGAGACGTTCGGTCTGCGCGCGGTGAGCGTGCTGGAACTGGCCGAGGAGGCCAGTGGGCGTCCGGAGCGCGCCCGCGAGGAGCACGCCTGGTGTGTCGTGGCCAGCGTCGGTGAGCAGCCAGCGTGCACGCCCGACGCCGGCGAGACGGCGGTACCCGTCGACGAGCGGATCACCGTCGTGCTCAGTGGCCGCCGGCTGGAGGCCGCCGACCGGCGCATCGTCGAGGCGTTCGCCGCCCAGGCCGCCGTCGCGCTGCGTCAGGAACGGCTCGCCGAGGAGGCCGCCACCGCCCGGCCGCTGGCCGCCGCCGACCGGATGCGCACCGCGCTGCTCGCCGCGGTCAGCCACGACCTGCGTACGCCGCTGGCGTCGGCGAAGGCCGCCGTGACCAGCCTGCGCAGCCACGACATCGAGTTCGACGAGTCCGACCGCGAGGAGTTGCTGGAGACGGCCGAGGAGTCGCTGGACCGGCTCGCCCGCCTGGTCGGCAATCTGCTGGACATGAGCCGGCTCCAGGCGGGCGTCCTGGGCATCACGGCCACCACGATCGGCCTGGAGGACGCCGTACCCCTGGCGTTGGACGAACTTGGCCCGGCGGCCGCGACGGTCGGCACGGACATCCCGGCCGACCTGCCCGCCGCCACCGCAGACCCGGGCCTGCTGGAACGGGTGCTCGTCAACATCGTGGCCAACGCGCTGCGCTACAGCCCGCCGGACCAGCCGCCCACCATCACCGCCAGCGCGCACGCCGGCCAGGTGGAGTTGCGGGTGATCGACCGGGGGCCGGGCATCCCGGAGGACCAGTGGGAGCACGTCTTCCTGCCGTTCCAACGCCTCGGTGACCGGGACAACCAGACCGGTGTCGGTCTCGGGCTCGCCCTGTCCCGGGGGTTGGCCGAGGCGATGGGTGGCAGCATCACCCCGGAGACCACCCCCGGAGGTGGGCTCACCATGGTGTTGCGGCTGCCAGCCGCCGCGCAGACCAGCTCGGAGGGGCCGCAGGAATGACGCGCATCCTGGTCGTCGACGACGAGCCGCAGATCCTGCGTGCCCTGCGGATCAACCTGCGCGCCCGCCGGTACGACGTGGACGTCGCCGACACCGGGGCCGCCGCGTTGAAGGCCGCCGCCAGCCACCCACCCGACCTGGTGGTGCTGGACCTCGGCCTGCCCGACATCGACGGCGTGGAGGTGATCCGCGGCCTGCGCGGCTGGACCACCGTGCCGATCATCGTGCTCTCCGGCCGGGCCGGCAGTGAGGACAAGGTCGCCGCCCTCGACGCCGGCGCCGACGACTACGTGACGAAGCCGTTCGGGGTGGAGGAGCTGCTGGCCCGCATCCGTGCCGTCACCCGTCGTCTCGGTGGCCCCAGCGAGGCGGTGCCGGCGTTGCGGATCGGCCAGCACACCGTCGACCTGGCCGACCACCGCGTGCGGCGCGACGACGGCACCGAGGTCAAGCTGACCCCCATTCAGTGGAGCGTGCTGGAGAAGCTGTTGCGCCACCCGGGCAAGCTGGTCAGCCAACGTCAGCTCCTCCAGGACGTGTGGGGGCCGGAGTACCAGAACGAGACCAACTACCTGCGGCAGTACCTGGCCCAGCTGCGGCGCAAGCTGGAGGACGACCCGGCCCGTCCCCGCCACCTCATCACCGAGCCGGGAATGGGCTACCGCTACCGCCCCTGACCCGTTGACACCCGCCGGCAGACATTGAAGAATCTCGTTCGCAGCGGCAGCGGCGTGCTTCTGTAACCGTCCCCTCCACCGGTTACCCCTCGGGAGCCCCGCCGTGTCTGAGCCCCTGTCCCGTCGTCGGCTGCTGACCGCCGGCGGTGCCGGCCTCGTCCTGGCCGGCCTCACCGACCCGTTCCGCGCCGGCCCCGCCCGAGCCGCCGTCACCACCGCCGATCTGGTCGTCTACGGTGCTACCTCCGGCGGGCTGGCCGCCGCGATCACCATGCGCCGACTCGGTCGCACCGCCGTGGTGGTGGAACCCAACAGCCACGTCGGCGGGCTGAGCACCGCCGGTCTGGGCGCCACCGACACCGGCGTCCAGGCGTCCATCGGCGGCCTCGCCGCCGAGTTCTACCGCCGGGTGTACGTGAGGTACCACGGCGGGACCCTCTCGCCGACGTCACCGCTGCGGATGACCTTCGAACCGCGCGTCGCCGCCGCCGTCTTCGCCGAGATGTTGGCCGAAGCGGGCGTGCCGGTGATCGTCGATGCCCGGCTCAGCAGTCTCGGCCGCAGCGGCGACCGGATCACCGAGCTGCGCACCGAGGACGGCTCGATCTACCGGGGCGGGGTGTTCGTCGACGCCACCTATGAGGGTGACCTGCTGGCCCTGGCCGGGGTGGGCTTCACCGTCGGGCGGGAGTCCAACGACACCTACGGCGAGACGATCAACGGGGTGCAGTCGCGCAACACCCACCAGTTCGCCTACCCCGTCGACCCGTACGTGACGGCCGGCTCGCCCGCCAGCGGTCTGCTGCCGGGCATCTCCGCCGCACCGCTCGCCCCGCAGGGCAGCGGCGACGACCGGATCCAGGCGTACTGCTTCCGAATGTGCCTGACCCAGGCGGCCAACCGGATCCCGTTCGGCAAGCCGTCCGGCTACGACCCGATCCGCTACGAGCTGCTGCTGCGGCACATCCAGGCCGGCTACGCCGGGCCGCACTTCACCACTCACTCGATTGGCGGCGGGAAGACCGACTCGAACAACAACGGTGCCGTGTCGACCGACCACATCGGCTTCAACCACGCGTACCCGACGGCGGGCTGGGCCGTGCGGGAGAGCATCATCGCCGAGCACCGCACCTACCAGCAGGGGCTGATGTGGTTCCTGGCCAACGACCCCCGACTGCCGGCGTCGGTCCGCGACTCAACGGCCCGTTGGGGGCTGCCGGTCGACGAGTTCACCAGCACGGGCGGCTGGCCGCCGCTGCTCTACATCCGCGAGGCTCGCCGGATGCTCTCCGCGTACGTGATGACCGAGGCCGACTGCCGAGGCCGGGTACGCGCCGCCGACTCGGTGGGCCTGGCCAGCTACACGATGGACTCGCATAACTGTCAACGGGTGGTGGTCGACGGCAAGGTGCGCAACGAGGGGGACGTGCAGATCGCAGTGCCGGCGCCGTTCCCGGTGAGCTACCGGGCGATCGTTCCGCACCGGGCGCAGTGCGGCAACCTGCTGGTGCCGGTCTGCCTCTCGGCGAGCCACATCGCATACGGCTCGATCCGGATGGAGCCGGTGTTCATGATCCTCGGGCAGGCGGCGGCCACCGCCGCGGCGCTGGCCCTCGCCGGGAACCTCGCCGTGCAGGAGGTGCCCGTGCCCACCCTCCAGGCCCGGCTGCGGCAGGACGGCGCGGTGCTGGAGTGGGGCTCGACGAGCGAGGTGATCCTGGACAACGCGGCGAGCAGCGAGATCACCCGGGCCGGCACGTGGCTGCGCAGCACAAGCATCGGCGGCTACTACGGCCCGGACTACGAGCACGACGGCAACACCGCCAAGGGCGTCAACCGACTGCGGTTCCGCCCGACACTGCCCGCCTCCGGCTCGTGGACCGTGCAGTTGCGCTGGACCGCGGACCCGAACCGCGCGACGAACGTGCCGGTGGAGATCGAATACTCCGGCGGGCTGGTTACCCGCATGGTGGACCAGCGGCAGGCCGGCGGCCAGTGGGTGCCGTTGGGGACCTACCCGTTCACGGCGGGCAGCGGCGCGAGCGTGCTTATCCGCACGGAGAACACCAACGGTTATGTGGTCGCCGACGCGGTCCGCTTCGTCCGCGCCTGAGCGGTGGCGGGTGCGGGGCCGACCGGGACCGGAACGGCCTCGGACCACGGGCCGGCGGGTGCGGTCGGCACGTTCGGCGCGGCCCGGTCTCCGCTGCTCGGGTCGAGCGGCGGCGCCACCAGCAACGGATCGACCTGGATCACGTCGATGCCGAGTGGCCGCAGCATGCGCCGCAGCGCCGACTCGCACAGCTCTTCCCACGGCTGATCCGGACCCATGGCGGCGGCCAGGAGCTCCGGCCGGGTGAAGGCGATGCCCAGCCGCTGGCCCTGCGGCGAACGGCCGGTTCGCACCGTCCGCACCAGCCGTCCCGGCAGGTCACGCACCGGAACGGCGTAAATTGTCGGGGCCTCGTCCATGGTGGGGCTGGTCCTTTCGAAGCGGTGGGAAGAAGAGGTCATCGGCTGAAACGTTCGAGGTCGTGCGCGAAGCGGCGGATCGTCGCGGCCCGCGCCCACGACGGCGCGGGCACCGCGACGACCGGTACGGCTGCCCTCGTCACGCAGTACCGGGTGACGTGGCCACGCGACCGGCCGAACCGTCCGCGTTCCGGGCTGCCGACGACCAGCAGGTCGGTTTCCCGGTGCGCGTGGTCGACAAGCACCTGCCCGGCGTACCCCTGGGTCGTCACCAGGCGGACGGTCACGTCCCGGGGCATGCCGCCGAGCGCCGCGTCGAAGACGCCGCGCAGGTAGACCACCGCGGCCCGGTCGCACTCGTCCTGCCACCGCCAGGTCAGGGTGCCGGGCCGCCACGTCGGAGCGAAGACCCAGGCGCGTACGGCGTCCAGTCGCGCGCCGTCGCGGCGGGCGAGCTGCACCGCGCGGCGCAGCGCCTGCATTCCGGCGAACGACCGGTCGACGCCCACCACGATCCGGCGGCCAACGTCGGGGCGGCTCATGCGGCAGACACCGCCCACGCCGGGGCGTCCCTCCCGGTACGCGGCTCCGCCTGCGTGGTCAGGTCGAGCGCGCGGAGGATGTGGTTGGCCACGACCACCTCCACCCCGGCCCGGCGGCGCAGGTCGGCCACGGCCCGGTGCAGCACGGTCATGCTGTCGGCGGAGAGTCGCACCACGGCGTCGACGTCGGCGGCGATCCACCACGCGTCGACGGCGCAGGGCTCGTGCCGCAGGTACTCCACCAGGTGACTGCCGGGCGCGGACGGTCCCAGTCGGACGCTCACCAGCGCCTCGTGCCGGCGGTCCGGTTCCCCGGGCCGGCCAACGGCCGCGTTCGGGCTGCTGTCGGTGTCGCTGCCGGGTGGGGGGTCTCCGCGTTCCCAGCGTGTCATCCGCCAAGGACTCATGGGTCCATCGTCACCACCGGGCGGCGGCGGTGCGCCCGCCGATACGCCGTTTCGACGGGCCACCGCCAATTCTTGACGCCGCGTTCACGCGGACGCGTACGTCGGTCAGTTCCCGACGAACTCGACACCCACCAGCCGCTCCGAGACGGTCCACAGCCGTGCCGCGTCAGACGTGTCGCGCGCGGAGCGGTAGACGGCCAGCTCGGTGGGTTTGCCGGTGAACTGCCCCAGCCCGTCCGGGCCGTAGAACCGGCCGCCCCGCGCCCGTGGGCTGGTGGCGGCGTAGAGGGCGGGGAGCAGCCCGGCCTCCACCGAGTGCACCAGGACGCCCCGGCGGGCCAGCCGGCTCATGATCGAGTGGTGGAGTGACGGCCGGCTGCGTCCCAGGTTGGGACCGGACGCGTACAGGTTGGTCATGGTCGTACCCGGATGGGCGACGTTGCTGACGATGCCCCAGTCGCCGGCCCGACTCCGTCGGTCCAGCTCCAAGCCGAAGTGCAGGGTGGCCAGCTTGGACGCGTTGTACGCGCGGATCGCCGCGTACCGACGGTTGCTCTGCAGGTCGTCCCAGTTGAGCCGGCCGGAACGGGCGGCGCTGCTCGACATGGTGGTCACCCGGGCGTGGCCGGCCCGCAGCAGCGGCAGCAGCCGCCCGGTCAGCGCGAAGTGCCCGAGGTGGTTGGTGCCGAGTTGCAGCTCGAAGCCCTCGGCGGTGGCGTGCCGGGTCGGCGGCGTCAGCACGCCCGCGTTATTGATCATGATCGGGATCGGTCGACCCTCGCCGAGCAGCGTGTCGGCCAGCGCGGCCACCGAGTCCAGCGAGGCGAGGTCCAGCTTCCGGGTCGAGACGACGGCACCCGGCACGGCGGCCCGGACGGCGTCCAGCGCGGCGGCGCCCTTGGTCGGGTTGCGGACCGGCAGCACCACCTCGGCTCCGGCGCGAGCCAGCCGCGTGGCCAGGCCGAGGCCCAGGCCGTCGCTGCCACCGGTCACGACGGCGAGTTTTCCAGTCAGGTCCGGAACGGTCAGGTCGAGCACAACAACTCCCAGGTCGGCGGTGTCCCTCATCGGTCGTGGACAAGCCTGGATCGGTCGCCGACCACCACCCAGGGTCGGCTTATCCAGGGATCGACGGTCCCCGGCTGCCGCACGGGCCGGCTGCCCGGCGAGTAACGTCCTTGACGATCAAGGACATTCGGACGAGGAGGCACGGTGCAGACGACGACGGTGGACATCCCGACCAGCGACGGAGTGGCGGACGCGTCCCTGACCCGGCCGGACGGCAACGGTCCCTTCCCTGCGGTGCTGCTCTTCATGGACGCCTTCGGCCCGCGCCCGCGCCTGGTCGAGATGGCGGAACGGATCGCCGCACGGGGTTACCTGGTGGTGACGCCCCACCTGTTCTACCGGGCCGGCCGGGCACCGCTGTTCGACCTGTCCCGACTCGGTGAGCCGGACCAGCGCGCCGCGCTCTTCGAGCAGATCATGCCGCTGGTCGGCGCGTTGACCCCGGAGGTGTTCGACCAGGACACCACCGCGTATCTCGACTTCCTGGCCGCCCGCGACGACGTCCGGCCGGGTCCGGTCGCCATCACCGGCTACTGCCTGGGCGGCACGAACGCGCTGCGGGCCATCGAGGCGCACCCGGACCGCATCGCCGCGATCGCCAGCTTCCACGGCGGGTATCTCGTCACCGACGCGCCGGACAGCCCCCACCTGGCCGTCGGCGCGATCACCGGCGAGGTGTACTTCGGGCATGCCGACGCCGACCGGTCGATGACGCCCGAGCAGATCGCCACGCTGGAGAAGGCACTCGACGCGGCCGGCGTGCGCTACCGCTCCGAGGTCTACGAGGGCGCGCACCACGGCTTCACCATGGCCGACACCCCGATGTACGACGAGCAGGCCACCGAGCGCCACTGGGCCGCCCTCTTCGACCTGCTGGACCGCGCCCTGCCGACAAGCTGACGTCCCGCCCCCGCCCCCGCTCCGCACCGGTCGCCAGGGGTCGGTGACTTGGGTCAGCGGCGCAGCAGCACCGGGCCGGCGTCGATGCGGGTACGGAACAGCGCGTACGGCTTGCGCCGCAGGTCCTTGCCCCGCTGGTACTGCGCCTGCCGGTGCAGCTGGTTGGCGGTGACGTAGAGGTACCCGTCGGTGGCCACCGACATGGTGTCCGGCCAGAGCAGCCGCGGGTCGTGGACCAGTGTCTCGTACTCGCCGTCCGGCAGCCGGCGCAGCACCGCGTGGTGCTCGTACGCGGTGAGGTAGAGCCGCCCCGCGTCGTCGCTCTCCAACCCGTCCGAGGCGGTGCCCCGGTCCCCCTCGTCGACGACTGTCGCGGCGACCGCCTCCTGGGTGACGCCCGGGTCGGCCAGCGCCTCGGTGGAGACGCTGTGCAGTCGGCGCGATGCCAGCGGACAGTAGTAGAGCCTGCTGCCGTCGGCCGAGATGGCGATCCCGTCGGAGCCCATGCCCACCGGCTTCGGCGGGCCGTCCGCCGGCCGTTCGAGGAACGGTCGGCCCTCGACCACCGGCCGGAACGTCGCCAGCGGCTCCGCCTTCGTGGACGGGTGGTCGTGCAGCCGCCGCCAGGAAGCGCCACTGGCCAGGTCGACGACGATGATCCCGTTCGGCCCGGAGTCCGCCGAGTCGGTGATGTACGCGACCCCCGCCTCACCGCGCCGCAGGTCGAACCGGACGTCGTTGAGGTACGTCGTCGGCAGCGCCACGTCCGCCGGGAAGGTGATCACCTGGGCGACCGTGTCGGTGTCCAGGTCGATCCGGACCAGCTTCGGGCCGCCCGGCTTCGTGGGCTGGAACATCGGGCTGCCGGTGTCGAGCACCCAGAGCCGGTCGGCCGGGTCCACCACGATGCTCTGCACCGACACGAACGCGCCCGCGTCGGCGTCGCCCGACGGGTCGTTCCACGCCTGGTCGGGGTAGGGCGCCTCCCGGCCGTCGCGCAGCTCCACGACGGTGGCCGGCACCTCGTCGCCCCACTTCGGGAAGTTGACGAAGATCCGGCCCTGGTGCGAGACGCTCACCCCGGTCGGCATCGGGCCGGTGAAGGTGTGCACCAACTCCAGCTCGCCCACTGACTCGTCGCCCACCGGCCCGTTCATGACGCCCGCCTCACGATGCCCATCGTCCCGCCTCCTGCCGGTCGGTAGCGCGCTCCGGTGCGGTTGTTCCCGCCCTGGCGTCCGATATTCCTCGGTCAGCTCGCCGGCGCGGCGGCGTACGCGGCGGGCAGGCCGGGGACCTCGACGTCCACCGCGAGCAGCGCGCCGTCCTGCGGACCCGCGGCGCCCAGCCCGACCCGGGCGGTGCCGATGAAGAGTCGGCGCAGGTCGGGGCCGCCCAGACAGATGCCGGCGGGCTGCTTCGCCGGCAGCCGGATCTGCCGGTCCAGGGTGCCGTCGGGCCGGTAGCGGCGGACCGCCGAGCCACCCCAGAACGCGACCCAGAGGTGGCCCGCCGCGTCGACGGTCATGCCGTCCGGGCCGCCGTCGTCGGGGGAGAGCCGCAGGAACGGCTCCCGCCCGTGCAGGTCACCGGTGCCCGGGTCGACGGTGAACCTGTCGATCTCGCCGCGCGGTGTGTCGGCCAGGTACATGGTGGTGCCGGTGGCGTCGAACGCCGGCCCGTTCGGAATGGTCAGCCCGGTCACGGCGGGCACCGGTGCCGCGCTGGGGGCCAGCCGGTACAGCGTGCCCCCGCCGGGGACCGCGGCGTACGTCATGCTGCCGGCCCAGAATCGGCCGTGCGGGTCGGCGACCGCGTCGTTCATCCGGGTCGGCTCGGGCGCGTCGCCGACCAGGTCGGCAACCGGTCGGGAGTCGCCGCCGGCGGCCAGCACGGTGATGCCGGTCCCGGCGGCGGCGAGCCACTCGCCGGGTCGGTCGGTCACCGGGGCGACCGCACCGAGCGGAACGTCGAGGTGGCGCACCTCCCGCAGCGGTGTCGGGGCGTCGCCGTCGGTCTCCAACAGCCGCCCGGCCAGCAGGTCGACGAGGACCAGTCGGTCGTCGATCCAGCGCAGCCCCTCGCCCAGCTCCAGCCGGTCGGTGCTCCAGACGGTCGGCTCGGTCAGCTCCATGGTGCTCCTCCAGGGGGTCTACGGCCGGTCCGCAGCGGTCGCCGGTGCGCCACCGTGCGCCGGCCGCCGCACTCGTCAGCGGACCGTACCGCCGCCTCGGCTGTCAGTCGCGCCGGATGAGGCCCGGGCCGGCGGCGATGTCGATGTCGCCGTCCGTCATCTCGTGGCCGGCCGCGCAGCGGAG
The DNA here is from genome assembly GCF_042872705.1 of Micromonospora sp. NPDC005203. NCBI lineage: Bacteria > Bacillati > Actinomycetota > Actinomycetes > Micromonosporales > Micromonosporaceae > Micromonospora > Micromonospora sp. NPDC005203. The sequence continues at coordinate 433,272 of NZ_JBIAKV010000001.1, forward strand.
CACCGCGCGGACCGGTTGGCCGCAGTCGTGGTGGGTGGCGACGATGGACGGGCCGGCGTCGTCGGCGGCCCAGGTGTCGCCCCAGTTGCGCAGAGCGGTGATGACGGGCAGGAGTTCGCGGCCCTTGCGGGTGAGCTGGTACTCGTGGCGGGTGCGCTGCCCCGGCTCCCGGTACGGGATCCGTTCGAGCAGGTCGGCGGCGACCATTTCCTTGAGCCGGGCGGCCATGGCGGGTTCGCCGACGCCGACCCGGCGGACGAAGTCGTCGAAGCGGCGCGTGCCGAGCAGGGCCTCGCGCATGATCAGGACCGTTGACCTGCTGCCCACGATGTCCATCGCGCGGGCCACCGAGCAGTTCTCGCTCGACCAGGCGTCGCGGTCGTCCCGTAGGTCCTCCATGCCGCCCAGCCTACCTGACTTGCATGGCAGTTAGTCAGGTGCTTCACTGGGGTGTGCTGACTTCAGCATGAGCAAGTCAGCTCAACCAGCCCTGAGGAAGTCCCGTGACCGGCAACACCGCAGCCCCACCCGCGTCCGGACCGGCCGGCGTCGTCCGTTCCGCCGTCCGCGGTTCCCGCCCGGTGACCCTGGTCGCCATGTGCCTGGGCGCGATGATCACGTTCCTCCAGATCACCGCGACGGTCTCCGCGCTGACCACGATCCAGCAGGATCTGCGGGTCGACCCGACCACCCTGATCTGGGTGCCGAGCGCCTACACGCTGATGGTGGCGAGCGTGGTGCTGTCCGCCGCCACCCTCGGCAACCGCTACGGGCGCAAGCGCATGTTCGGTGCCGGGGTCCTCGCGATGATCGTTGGTGCCGCCGTCGTGGCCGGTGCCCCGACCGTGGCCTGGGTGATCCTCGGGCAGTTGGTCGCCGGCCTCGGCGGAGCCCTGATCCTGCCGAACAGCCTGGCGATCCTCGGCGCGACGTTCACCGACCCGCACCGACGTACCGAGGTCATCACCGCGTGGTCGGCGGCCTCCGGCATCGGGCTCGCGATCGGCCCACTCATCGCCGGCACGCTGCTGAAGCACTACGCGTGGCACAGCGTCTACCTGTCGACGATCGTGCTGGGCGTGGTCACCCTCGTCGCCGCCATCGGAGTGGCCGAGTCCCGGCCGAGCGCGGGCCGACTCGACGTACCCGGCCTGCTGTTCGGCACCGTCGCCATCGCCGCGGCCGTCTACGCCCTGATCCAGGGCGGCAAGGACGGCTACACCAGCCCGGTGGTGACGGTGGCCTGGATCGCCGCGGCTGCCGCAGTCGTCGCGTTCGTCCTGGTCGAGCTGCGTTCCGATGCGCCGATGCTCGACCTGCGGCTGTTCCGGGCCGCGTCGTTCAGCGCCGTCATGGTCGTCGCCGCGGTGTCGCTGTTCGGTTTCACCGGCGTGGCGATCCTGCTGGTCCTCTTCCACGAACGTGTCCAGGCCCTCAGCCCGCTGGACACCGGCTGGCGGATGCTCGTGCTCTTCGGCGCCTACGTGGTCGTCGCCTTCGGCGCCGGGCGGGCGATCCGTCGTACCGGCTTCAAGGCGCCGCTCACCCTCGGCCTGGTCCTCGGTGCGGCGGCGAGCTTCGGTCTGGCGGCCCAGGGTCCCACCGCGTCCTTCGGTCACCGGTGGCCGCTGTTCGCCTTGTTCGGTGCCGCGGGCGGCCTGGTGGTGGCCCCGGCGACCGCCGCCGCGCTGGCCAGCGTCGCGCCCGCGCAGGCCGGGATGGCCTCCGGCGCGGTGAACGCCGCGCGACAGGTCGGCTCCGTGCTCGGCACGTCCCTGCTGGGCACGCTCTTGACCACCACGATGCTGGCCGACCTGCCCGGCCGGTTGGCCGCGCACCAGGTCGGTGAGCCCACCCGTGGCGCCGTGCAGGCGGCGGTGGCCGCCGGTGTCACCGGCGACCAGCCGCTGCCCGACCCGGTCCGGGCGGCGATTGCCGAAGCCATGACCTCCGGCGTCCAGGCCGGGCTACGGATCAACGGCATCGTCTTCCTCGTCACGGCCGTGCTCACCCTCGCCCTCGTCCGCAACCGGCCGCACCAGCCCTGAAGCCAGCGCTGCACCGATCGCCACGACGATCGGCCGATGGCGGTCAACCAGTGGTCACGGCTGCGGTGACCTCGACCTCCAGCACTGCGCCGTCGAGGAAGAGCCGGCTCACCTCGACGGTGGTGCTGGCGGGCCTGGTCTGGCCGAAGTAGCGGTTGCGGACGTCCGCATAGCCGGCCAGGTCGCCGAGGTCGGTCAGGAACGTCCGGACGTGCAGCACGTCGGCGAAGGTGGCGCTGTGCGCCGCGAGCAGCGCGCCGATCAACTCGAAGATCCGTTCGGACTGCGTCCGCACGTCGCCGGGTGCGACCACCGCGCCGGCGTCGTCCACCCCGACCTGGCCGGAGAGCATCAGCAGCGCGCCCCCGGGCAGGTCGAGGCGGGCGACGTGCGCGAACCGGTCGCCGAACGGCGCGGCGACGGTCGCGGGGTTGTCCAGGGTCACGTTCACGACTTCTCCTCGGCTGCGGCGGGGTCAGTGAGACGGGCGATGTCGTCCTGCGGATGGCGCGCGGCCGCCAACGCCGACGCGGCGGCGCGCAGCAGCGGCGCCGGCGCGTCGCCGAGCACGTCGAGGGCGAGCCGGGCGTCCTTCGCGGCCAGGGCGGCGGCGAACGCGGCGTCCGTGGCGGTCGCCCGGGCGACCGCGCCGCCGAGCGGCCCGGTGCCAAGTGCGTCGATCGCGGTACGTCTGTCGACGCCGACGGCGTCCGCGACGGTGAGCGCGTCCGCGACCGCGGTGACCGCGGTGACCAGCGCGGTGTTGAGCACCAGCTTCAACGCGGCGCCCCGGCCGGAGACGCCGCAGCGACGGACGGTGCCCAACGTCCCCAGCAGCGGGGCGACCCGCTCGACGACCGCCTCCTCCCCGCCGACCAACACCACGAGCCGGCCCGTCTCGGCAGCTCCGGCGCTGCCGGCGCCGGGAGCGTCGACAAGCGGTACGCCCGCCGGCAGCAGCGTGGCCAGTTCGGCCACGGCCCGGGGACCGATGGTGGACATCTCGATCACGGGGGTGCCCGGCCGCAGCGCCAGTGCCGCACCGGAGTCGACAAGCGTGTGTCGGACGGCGAGCGCATCGGTGAGCATGGTGATCACCACGTCGGCGTCGCGGATCGCCTCGGCCGGGCTGCCGGCGGCTCGCGCCCCGGCATCGACGAGCGGCGCCGTGCGGGCGGACGTGCGATTCCAGACGGTGAGCCGGTGCCCGGTGGCCAGCAGCCGACGGCCGATCGCGGTGCCCATCGTGCCCGTACCCAACAGGGCGATCTCGTTCATCTCGCCAACGCTAGGGTGCGGGAAGTCATGCTACCAGCGATTGTTTCGCATTACTGCCATGCTGCGGGAGCATGGCACGATGCAGCTGAACGCGCTCCAGGTCTTCCGTGCCGTGGCCGAGCATGGCTCCCTCACGGCTGCGGCCCGCAGTCTGCGCTGCACCCAGTCGGCGGTGTCCCGACAGATCGCCGCGCTGGAAGCCGCGACCGGGTCGCCGTTGCTGGACCGGCTGCCGCGCGGTGTCGCTCTGACCGAGCAGGGCCGTTGCCTGCTCGGGCACGCCGAGGCGGTGCTCGACCGGCTGGACACCGCCCGGCGGGACCTGGCGGCGCTGCGCGACCTCTCCGCCGGCCGGTTGCGGGTCGGCGCGTTTCCCACGGCTGTCGCCGCGCTTGTGCCACGTGCGCTGGCCAGCTTCAAGTCCGAGCATCCCGAGGTGGCGCTGTCGCTTGTCGAGGGGCTCACGCCCGGGCTGCTGGAGCGCCTGGTCCACGGCGACGCCGACGTCGCCGTGGTGAGTGCCGCTGCGGACCAGCCGCTCGACGCCGACCAGTTCGACCTGCACCACCTCGTCGACGAGACGCTTCTGGTAGCCGTTCCCCGGACGCATCGGCTCGCTCACCGGCGGACCATCCGCCTGCGCGACCTGGCCGACGAGTCGTTCGTCGCCGGCTCGGCGACCGCCGAGGAGACTCTGCTGCGAGCGACCCTACCGGCGGGTTTTCGCCCGCGGATCGATATCGTCGCGGCCGAGTGGACCGGCAAGCTGGGCTGTGTCGCGGCCGGTCTGGGCGTCGCGCTGGTGCCGGCCCTGGCCGTACGCGCCGCTCCATCCGACCTGACCCTGCTCCGGCTGCACCCCGACGACGCCTCCGTCCGGCGGATCTTCGCCGCGACCGTCGCTGGTCGGAGCCGACCACCGGCGGTACGGCGGTTTCTCACCCACCTGGACCGGGCGGCGGACCTGAGCGAAGCGGGCGGGTGACGCGGACCGCCGTGTGGCGGTCCGCATCCGGGCGTCACCCGCCGATGGCGTCGAGTTCCTCGATCGCGTCGGCCGGCAGCTTCAGATCTGCCGCCGCGAGGTTCTCCCGCAGGTGTGCCAGCGTCGAGGTGCCCGGGATCAGCACGGTGGTGGGGGAGCGCTGGAGGAGCCAGGCGAGGGCGACCTGCTGCGGCGACGACCCCACCCGGGTGGCCACGTCGTTGAGCGTGTCGGACTGCAACGGCGTGAACCCGCCGAGCGGGAAGAACGCGGCGAACGCGATGTTCTCCGCCGCGCACCTGTCCACCAGGGCGTCGTCCTGCCGGTTCGCGACGTTGTAGAGGTTCTGGACGGTGACCACCGGGGCGATGGCCTGGGCCTCGGTGAGCTGGGTGAGCGTGACGTTGCTGAGCCCGAGGTGCCGGATCAGCCCCTCCTGCCGCAGGTCGGCGAGGGCGCCGAACTGCTCGGAGAGGGGATCGTCGCCGGTGCCCTCGGCCACACCGACCCGCAGGTTGACCACGTCGAGGACGTCCAGGCCGAGGTGCTGGAGGTTGTCCCGGACCTGGGCCTTCAGCTCGTCCGGCGCCAGCGCCGGGATCCAGGAGCGGTCGGCGCCGCGTCGCGCGCCGACCTTGGTGACCAGGTGCAGATCCTCGGGGTACGGGTGCAGCGCCTCGCGGATCAGCTCGTTCACCACCACCGGACCGTAGAAATCGCTGGTGTCGATGTGCCGGACGCCGCTGTCGACGGCCTCGCGGAGCACGGCGAGCGCCTGCTCGCGATCGCGGGGCGGGCCGAAGACACCAGGGCCGGCCAACTGCATCGCGCCGTAGCCCATCCGGCTGAGGGTGAGGCCGTCAGCCAGGGTCAGTGGCCCGCCGGGAAGGTTCTCGCTCATGTCGTCCTCTATCCGCATTTGGAGTGGGTATGCGTCGACTCTGCGTCGGCGGCCGACCGGGCGGCAGGGCGAGCTGTTCCTGGTAGTGACACAGCCAGTCACCGGGCGGCCGGGCGATCTACCGTCGGTGGCATGGACGCGACGAACCCGCTCGGCGACTTTCTGCGTGCCCGTCGGGAGCAGACCCGGCCCGAGGACGTCGGGCTCGGTCCGGGCGTGGGCCTGCGCCGGGTGCCGGGGCTGCGGCGCGAGGAGGTGGCGATGCTGGCCGGCATCAGCGCCGACTACTACCTGCGGTTGGAGCAGGGTCGCGAACGGCATCCCTCGGTGCAGGTCCTCGATGCCCTCGCCGGGGTGCTGCGGTTGGATCCGGAGGCGACCGCGTACCTGATCGGGCTGAGCCGCGCGCGGTCGCGACGGGCGGTCCGACCTGCCGTTGAGCGGGTGCCGGCCAGCATCCTGCACCTGCTCCGGCAGCTCGACATGCCGGCCTTCGTGCAGAACCGCCACCTCGACATCCTGGCCTCGAACCCGATGGCGAGGGCACTGTCGCCGAATCTCGCCCCGGGCGCGAACCGACTCCGCGCGGTGTTCCTGGACCCGGCCGAACGGGAGCTGTTCCGCGACTGGCGGCAGGCGATGCAGAGCGTGGTGGGGCAGCTGCGCGCCGACTCGGGCGGGGCCACCGACGATCCCCGGTTGACGGCGCTGGTGGGGGAGTTGTCGCTCGAGAGCGACTGCTTCCGCCAGTTGTGGGCGCGGCACGAGGTGCGTCGGCGGGAGGGCGTGGTCAGCCGGCTGCATCATCCGGAGGTGGGTGACCTCGACCTGTACTGCGACAAGCTCGCGGTCGCGGGCGCCGACGGGCAGTTGTTGGTGATCTACCACGCCGAGCCGGGTACGGAGTCCGCGCGCTCCCTGGGGCTACTCGGCTCGATCGCCGCCAGTAGCCGCGGTGACATCCCGGACAGCCTCCGACCCGGTGACCCGGTCCGGCTCTACCCGCTGGAGTGAGCCGGTGCCCAGCGGGCTTGACAGCTAATGTTTGTGAGTGCACACTTACAAACATGCGATCCACTGCCGAAGCCCGCCGGGTCACCGTGCTGAACGCCGCGGTGTCGGCGTTCGCGCGCACCGGCTTCCACGCCACCCCGGTCACCGCCGTCGCCGCCGCCGCCGGCATCTCCGAGGCGTACGTCTTCCGGCTCTTCACCGGCAAGCTCGGGTTGTTCGTGGCGGCGGCCGACACGTGCTTCGAGCGGATCGACGTGGCGATCGAGGCGGGAGCCGAGCAGGCCACGGGCAGCGGTCCCGAGGAGATCCTCGACGCCATGGGCGGCGCCTACGCGGCACTGATCGCCGACCGCGATCTGCTCCTCTTCCAGGTGCAGGCGCAGGCCGTCACGGACATCCCGGAGATCGCCGAGGCGGTGCGGGCCGGCTACCGGCGGATCGCGACCCTCGTGCAGGACCGGTCCGGCGCCGACGACGCGCAGGTGCAGCGGTTCTTCGCGTACGGGCAGCTCTGCCACCTGATCGTCACCGCCGGCCTGGAGCAGGTCCCCGAGTCGTGGGCGCGCGCGCTGACCGCCGGCATCCGGCACCCCTGACCCCGACCACCGACCCCTGGGCCGCGACAGCGGCCCACCTTTTCAGCCGCAGAAGTGTGTGAGTGCACACTTACAAATCAGGAGGAATTCCGATGACCAGCAATGCGATGATCACCGAAGTGGTGCTGCCCGGCGTGGTGGAGCCCGACGGACTCCAACTGCACCGACGCGCCATGCCCGTCCCCGCCCGGGGCCAGGCGCTCGTCCAGGTCGAGGCCACCGGCATCTCGTTCGCCGAGCAGCAGATGCGCCATGACCGCTACCCCGGCCAGCCGAAGTTCCCGTTCGTGCCCGGCTACGATCTCGTCGGCACGGTCCGGGCGGTCGGTCCCGGCGCGGACGACTCGCTTGTCGGCACCCGGGTCGCGGCGGTCACCAAGACCGGCGGCTGGGCCACCCACGCGCTTGTCGACATCGACGCCCTGACCCCCGTACCCGCCGAGCTGGACCCCGCCGCCGCCGAGACCGTCGTCGTCAACGGTGTGACGGCGTGGCAGATGCTGCGAAGTGCCGGCCTGCGGGCCGGGCAGACCATCCTCGTGCACGGCGCGAACGGTGGCGTCGGAACGGTGCTCGTCCAACTCGGACGCCACCTCGGCCTGCGGGTCATCGGCACCGCCGCCGCACGTCATCACGCCGCGCTGCGCGAACTCGGCGTCGAACCGCTCGACTACCGTGACCCGGACCTGGCCGTGCGCGTCCGTGAGCTGTCGCCGGGCGGTGTCGACGCCGTCTTCGACCCGGTGGGCGGTCCGGGTGTGCGCACCTCGTACGGCCTGCTCGCGGCCGGCGGCACGCTCGTCGTGTACGGCAACGCCGGCGCCGTGGACTCCGGCCAGTCGGTCGCGTGGGTCTTCGTGAAGCTGCTGTCCCGCCTCTACACCTGGAACGCGCTGCCCAACGGCCACCGGGCCGGCTTCTACAACTTCTGGGCCGGACACCTGACCCGCCGGGCCGCGTTCCGCCGCCGCCTGCGTACGGACCTGGGCATCGTGCTCGACCTCCTGCGGCAAGGGGTGATCGTGCCGCAGATCGCCGCCCGTTACCCGCTCAGTGAGGTCTGCACCGCGCTGGTGTTCGCCGAGGCGCGCAGCCGGGCGGGCAAGGTGGTGCTGGAGCCCTGATCACCGGATCCGGTGCGCCGGTGGCGCGTCCCGCCGGCTGGTGAAGATGCGGTCGCGCACCGCGAGGGCGTACGGTGAACATGTCGCCCGGGATCCCGGTGGCCGCCGGACGCCGTCCGCCACCCAGACAGGGCGCAACCGATCGTCATTCCTATCGCCGCGACGGCTGGTCGTGTTGTTGATCGCCGACCCCGTCCCGGCCGCCGGGTTCGCGGTTCGCTGGTCGTCACCGTCGGGACGGCGGCGTCCGGCCCCACCGCCGTCCGTGCGAATGATCGTTTTGAACGCCTAACAGGGGAGCACCACATGAGGATCGCCAGGCACCGGATCGTCACCGCACTTCGCGACCGGGGGCAGCAGGCCAGGGCCGACTGGGTCGAGCGCGAGCTGCCAGAGCTGGTGGACCCGGCGAAGCACTCCGGGTTGCTCGCCACCCTGCACCTCAACCCGGCCGACCTCGCCGATGCCCCAACCGCCTGACGGCAGGGTAGCCTCACGGTCGCACCACGTGCTCCTGCGGTCGGGGAGGACTCGGGGAGGTGGAAGCATGGGCGACGTCGGCGAGATGGTGCGGTGGTTGCAGCTCAACGCACCCCGGAGTGGCCCGGACGAGCTGTCGCAGCTCGTCGCCCGGGCGGCGCCCGCCATCGACGCCACCGAGATCGTGATCTACCTGGCCGACTACACGCAGTCCCTGCTCGTGCCGCTGCTCGGGGCGGGTCTGGTCCGGGACGAGTTGTCGATCGAGACGACCCTCGCCGGCCGGGCCTTCACCAACCTCGACATCCAGCGCGCGCCCGACAACCCCGACCGGGTCTGGGTGCCACTGCTGCTCGGGTGCGAACGGATGGGCGTGCTGGAGATCGTCTCGCCGGCGGCCGCCGACGCGGCCCTGGACGGGCCAGCCTGGGAGGTGGCGGTCAACATCGCCCAGATCCTGGTCAACCGGCGGCTCTACGGTGACGTGGTCGAGCGGATGCGACGGCGTCTGCCGATGCAGGTCGCGGCCGAGATCGTGTGGGGGCTGCTGCCGCCGCTGACCTTCGCCACCGACGACCTGGTGATCACCGCCATCCTCGAACCCTGTTACGACGTCGGCGGCGACATCTTCGACTACGCGTTGAACGGCGACGTGCTCAGTGTGGGGCTCTTCGACACCTGTGGACACGGCATCAAGGCGAGCACGCTCGCCTCGCTCGTGGTCAGCGCGTACCGCAACGCGCGCCGGTGTGGCCTCGACCTGGTCGACACGGCGATCAGCATCGACAGGTGGGTGCGTTCCGAGCACCCGAACTTCTTCGCGACCGGGCTGCTCATGGAGTTGGACCATCGGACCGGCCGACTGAGCATGATCAACGCGGGTCACCCGGGTGCGATGTTGCTGCGCGACGGCAAGGCCATCCGGGAGCTGCCGGGGCCGACCGCGTTGCCGCTCGGGCTGGGCCACCTGTCGGCGCACCGCCCGAGGGTGCACGTGGAGGAGTTGCACCCGGGCGACCGCATCCTCGCCTACACCGACGGCATCACCGACGCACGCAGCGCGGACGGGGAACGGTTCGGGTTGGACCGGCTCGTCGACTTCGTCAACCGCGCCCTCAACGACGGGTTGCCCAGCCCGGAGACGATGCGTCGCCTGGTGCGCGCCGTCGTCGGCTATCAGGACGACCGGCTGGAGGACGACGCCACGGCCCTCTTCCTGGAGTGGCGACCGCCGCACCTGCCGCTCGCACACCTCCGCGACCTCGCCGCGTCCCGCTCCTGACCGGAGACAGTGGGATTTTGCACTCCCAGTGCACTTGTCTGGGTCGGAAGGGGTGTCTAGCGTCACCTCATGGCCGACTCATGGACCTTCGCCGTGGCGCGTGACGACCTCGAAAAGACCACGCTCGTCGAGGGCGCCCCGCCCGCGGTGGCCGACGGCGACGTGCTGCTGCGGGTGGACCGGGTCGGCCTCACCGCCAACAACGTGACCTACGCGGTGCTCGGCGACGCGATGCGCTACTGGGAGTTCTTCCCACCGGCCGGGCTCGGGCTGCGGTGGGGCCTGCCGCCGCTCTGGGGCTTCGCCGAGGTGGTCACCTCGACGGTCGCGGGGGTTGAGGCGGGGCAGCGGGTCTACGGCTATCTCCCACCCGCGGGTCACCTGCTGGTGCGGCCGGACCGGGTGGACGCGTCCGGATTCCGGGACGCGAGCCCGCACCGGGCCGAGTTGCCGTCACCGTACAACGTGTACCGGTCGACCACCGGCGACCCGGCGTACCGGCCCGACCAGGAGGATCTGCTGATCCTCTTCCGGCCGCTGTTCTTCACCTCGTTCATGTTGGCCGACCAGGTTGTCGACAACGACTTCTACGGTGCCGAGTCGCTGCTGCTGTCGTCGGCGTCGAGCAAGACCGCGTACGCCGCCGCGTTCGAGCTGCATGGTCGCGGACCACGCCTGGTCGGGCTCACCTCGCCCGGCAACCTGGCCTTCACCCGGTCACTCGGCTGCTATGACGAGGTCGTCCCGTACGACGACATCGACGCTCTGGACGCCGTCGCGTCCGTCTACCTCGACCTGTCCGGCGCACCCTCGACCCGGGCCGACCTGCGTCGGCACCTCGGCGACCGGCTGGTCCGGGACATCGCGGTCGGCCTCACCAACCAGACGCCCAACGCCGAGGCCGCCGAAGAGGTGTTCTTCGCGCCGGTCCAGATGCGCAAGCGCGGCCAGGACTGGGGTCGTGCGGGGCTCGACCAGCGGTTCACCGAGGCCTGGCAACGCTTCACCGCCATCGTCAGCGGGTGGCTCGACGTCCAGGTGGGTGCTGGGCCGGAGGCCCTCCAACGCGCCTGGCTCGACGTCCTCGGCGGTCGTACGCCGCCACGGGTGGGTCACGTCGTCCAACTCTGAGCGTCGAGGCGCTGCCGGCCCTGGGCCGGCGGCGTCAGCCTCAGAACGCGCTGTGGTCGAGGTCGACGAGGCGATGACGCAGCGCCGTCAGCGACTTGGAGATCAGTCGGGAGACGTGCATCTGCGAGACGCCGACCCGCTCGGCGATCTGCGCCTGGGTCAGGTTGCCGTAGAAGCGCAGGGTCAGGATCTGGCGCTCCCGCTCCGGCAGCGTGGCGAGGGCCGGGTCCAGGGCGACGCGGGTCTCGACGAGGTCGAATTCGTGGTCGTCGCCACCGAGGGTGTCCCCGAGTTCCCGACTGCCGTCGGCCCCGACCGGGGTGGACAGTGACGTGGCCCGGTAGGCGCGCGCCCCCTCCAGCCCTTCCAGAACCGTCTCCTCGGACTGGCCGAGGTAGGACGCGACGTCGGCCACCGTCGGCGAGCGACCGAGGCTCTGGGTCAGCGCGCTGTTCGCCGCGCTGATCGACATGCGCAACTCCTGGAGGCGGCGGGGCACGCGCACCGCCCAGGTGCGATCCCGGAAGTACCGCTTGATCTCGCCGATGATCGTGGGAATGGCGTACCCGCTGAAGTCGACACCCCGGGTGTGGTCGAAGTTGTCCACCGCCTTGATGAGCCCGACCGAGGCGGTCTGGGCCAGGTCCTCGTCGGGTGCGCCGCGTCCCGAGTAGCGGCGCGCCAAATGCCGGGCCAGCGGCAGCCACGCCTCGATGGTGCGATCCCGCAGCGCGTGGCGGTGCGGGTCGTCCGCCCCGGTCGCCGCCAGGGCGATCAGGAGTTCATCGGCGCTCAGGTCGCTGCTCCGTTGGCCGACGCGGGTGCCGGTGGCCGTTTCGACGATGCTGGCCATGGGGGTGGTCCTTCCCACACATGCCCGTCGATCGGATCGACCGGAAGATCTCCGAACCGGCTGTCGCCGGAGCGCATGTACGGGCGGAGATGCGCTGTCGCAGGGCCACGATCACGGGCCTCACCACCGCGTCATGTCGTTCACCTGATAGCCCGCAGCTTACCCGAAAGGTTTAGCTATTACTAGCCGAAAGTATGAGACGTGCGTGGTGGGCGGGACGACCGGATCAGCCGCGCCAGTCGTGGTCGTCGCCTTCGGTCGGGCTCTGCGGGGCGGGCTGCACCGCGAACGGATGGCGCAGCCGGCGCATGGCCTCCGCGCTGCCGTCGACGGTCACCGCCGATCCGTCGGCCGCGTCGGCGTTCGACGTGGCGAGAAACAGGGCCGGTCGGGCGTTGTCGTTCGATGTCATGCAGGATCCTGTCTTCGGTGAAGGAGTGGCGTCCGGGCCACGGGACGTCTCGTCCGGTGACCTCGTGACGGTTCGGCGCTTCGCAGCGGCGCCCGATCAGGGTGTCTCGTGCACGGGCAGACGCCCGGCGACACCGACACCCCGCACCATACCCGGCGCTGTCGATCCGCACCCGCCGCCGACGGACCCCGGTCGGGCCAACTCGCCGACGACGGAGAATTCTGTAATCCCACCTGCCGGTGCCAGTCTCCGAACGTGAGGGCGGTCAGCGCACACAGCGCGGGTCCGCGCGGATCAGCACCTGAGGAGTGACAGCCATGCCGTCAGCCGGTCGAGCACTACCCGATGTCGGGTTGGTCGTCGCGGCCCGACAGGGCGACCAGCGCGCCCTCGACGACGTCGTCGCGGCCTCGCTCCCGTTGGTCTACAACATCGTCGGGCGTGCGCTGCGCGGGCACGCCGACGTCGACGACGTGGTCCAGGAGACGTTGGTACGGGTGATCCGGCACCTGCCCGCGCTCAACGACCCGGCGGCGTACCGGTCCTGGCTGGTGGCGATCACCATCCGCCAGGTGCGCGACTGGGAACAGCGCCGACGTGTCGCGCTCAACCGTGACGCCGGGCTCGACGTGATCCACAACGTGCCCGACCCCGCTTCCGACTTCGCCGGCATGACCATCCTCCGGCTCGGCCTCACCGACCAACGACGTGAGGTCGCCGAGGCGACCCGCTGGCTCGACCCGGACGACCAGGAGTTGCTCTCGCTCTGGTGGCTGGAGGAGACCGGCGAGATCACCCGGAACGAGGTCACCGACGCGCTCAGCCTGTCGCCCGGACACGTCGCGGTGCGGATCCACCGGATGAAGGAGCAGATCCAGAGTGCCCGTGGCGTCGTCCGCGCACTGCGTGCCCGCCCTGGTTGTCCGGACCTGGAGGCCGTGACCGTCGACTGGGACGGCACCCCCAGCCCGTTGTGGCGCAAGCGCCTGGCCCGCCACGTCCGCGACTGCGCGTTCTGCGGGCGGTTGGGATCCACCCTGCTGCCGATCGACCGGCTGCTCGCCGGACTGCCGATGCTGCCGTTGCCGGCGGGTCTCAGCGCCCACCTGCCGAGCGCGGCGGTGCCTGCGGCCGGCGCACCGACCGTCGGGCACCACCCCCCGACGGCCGGGCCGGGTCCGGGCGGTGGTGTGCCCACCGATGCGGGCGGCGGCCCGAGCGCCGTCGACCTCGCGGTGAACCGGCCCCGTGGCCTGCTGCCCTCCCTCGCCGTCGGAGTGGCCGCGGCCGTTCTCGCCATCACCACGGTGGTGGTGATCCTGCCGGAGGATCCACCCGCACCCTCGTGGGCCGCACCGCCGTCCGCGGCGCCCACCGCCGTCGCCTCGCCGAGCGCCGCGCCGTCGCCGAGCGTACGACCCTCGTCGAAGGCTCCGGTCGCCCCGGCGGTCAGCGCCGCCCGCAAGGGCGTCGGGGTGTGGAACTTCGCCGGGGCCAGTCAGGCGCTGGCGAATTCGAAGGCCGGCTGGTACTACACGTGGGGCACCCAGCACCCGGGGATCAGTACGCCGCGGGGTGTGACGTTCGTGCCCATGATCCGTGGCGCGGAGAACGTCACCGCCGACGAGTTGGCCCGGGCGAAGGCGGCGGGGCCGGATCTGCTCACCTTCAACGAACCGGACCTGCCCGAGCAGGCGAACATGACAGTCGAGCAGGCGCTGGACCTGTGGCCGCAGCTGATGGCGACGGGCAGCAGGCTGGGCAGCCCGGCAGTGGCGTGGGGTGCGCCGGATCCGCAGGGTTGGCTGGACCGGTTCATGACCGGCGCCCAGGCCCGGGGTCACCGGGTGGACTTCATCACGCTGCACTGGTTCGGCGCGGACTTCGCGAGCGCCACCGCGGTCGACCAACTCCGGCAGTACCTGCAGGCTGTCTATCAGCGATACCAGAAACCGATCTGGCTGACCGAGTTCGCCCTGATCCGCTTCGACGGGGGCCGTCAACAGTTCCCGAGTCAGGAGCAGCAGGCGGCCTTCCTCACCGCGGCCACCGCCATGCTCGGTCGGCTGTCCTACGTGCAGCGGTACGCCTGGTTCGGCCTGCCCGCCACCGACCAGGACCGATCCGGGTTGTTCAGCGACGGCACCCGGGCGACAGTCGTCGGCCGCGCGTTCCAAGCCGCCCGGTGAGCTGGGGCGAACGGATGGACGAGCACCAGATCGGCGGCGAACGCCCCAGGCCCACCGTCCACGCCCGGCGGATCGTCGGCGTCGCCGTGACGCTGGTCGCGACGGCGCTGGCCGTCGGCCTGAGCCGGGATTGGGGCAGCGCCGACCACCCTCCCACCACCCCGTCGGCCGCTCCGGTGGCGACCGCGCCCGTGCTGCTCAACGGCACCGATGACGCCTTCATCCAACTGCTGATCCCGATGAACGAGGGCGCGCTCGCGTTGATCGACCACCTCGACAGCCGGCCGGCAGGGGCGGACCCGTCGCTGCGGGCACTCCTCGACGACGTCCGGGAGGCGCATCGGGCGGAGTTGCGGGATCTCCGGGGGCTGCTGGCCGCGGGCAACGTTCCGGAGCTGAACATCCACGAGGGGCATCAGATGCCCGGCATGGTCACCGACGTCAGTCTCGCCGAGGTGCGCGAAGCGCCGGACGCCGAGGTGTCGTCCCGGGCGGCTGCGCTGCTCCGAGCGCACCTCGCGCAGACCGTGGTGCTGTGCCGGGGTGAACAGACCGCCGGGGGGAGCCCCGAGGTGAAGGCGCTCGCCGGTCGGATCCAGCAGGCGCGGGCCGCCGAGCTGACCGCCCTGGACGGTCGGCCCGGTGCGGCCCAGGCCGCACCGGTCGGCTGAGTGACGCCCACCGGGCCGGCCGATGCCGGCAGCTGACCTCCGGGCCGACATCCCCTCGTCGCGGACGTCCCGTCCCGCTCACCGCGCCGGCACATCGGACATCTCCCACCCGGCCCGGCGTGCGACGCACCGTACCCGCAGAACGTCACCGCCCGGCGCGTCCGCCTCGACACCGACGGCGGGTTGGCGCGGTGGCCATCGTCGCGCGGCCGGGCGCGCCGCCGTCACCGCGTCGATCCTGACGGTGAGCGTCGGGTGGCTGCTCGCGATCCTCGCCGCGCCACACGTCACCCCCTCCCCGGATTGGCGGATGGTTGCTCTCTTCTGCCACCTGACCTGTCTCGTGGTGGGCTTCGGGGCGGTGCTGACGGTGGACTGGTTCAGCCTCCGGTGGCTGCTGCGCCGGGAACCGCTCGGCACCGTGCTGACCGCCGCACGAGGCGCGCACCCGCTCATCTGGCTGGGCCTGGTGGGTCTGCTCGCCAGCGGCGCCGCCCTGGGTCCGGACACGTCGTCCGGGCTGGTCTGGGTCAAGCTGCTCGCGGTGCTGGTGGTCAGCGTCAACGGGCTGTTCCTCGGCCGGGTCCGGGACCGGCTCGCCGCCGTGGACGGTCGCCCACCCTGGTCCGCCCTGCTCCCCGGCGTCGTCGCCGCCACCCTCTCCCAGATCGGCTGGTGGACCGCCACCCTCGTCGGCTTCTGGAACGCCAACAGCTGACGCCCACCGTCCGCCGTGGTGATCAGGCGGGCGTCGGGTGCCTTGCCTCGAACCGGTCGCGCGTCAGGAACGCGAGCTGGGCACGCTTGTCCGGCATGTCGATCTCCGAGTCGAAGGTGAAGCCCTCGATCTCCAGCCGGCGCAGGGCGAGGTGGTTACGGACGTCCGGCTCGACGACGATCCGCTGGGCGGCCGGGTCGCGGAACAGGAAGCGGGCAAGGGCCGGCCCGACGGCGTTGGTGCGGCCGCCGGCGATCCGCCGGTCGGGGCTGAGCAGCAGGTGCATGCCGATGTCACCGGGCTGCACGCGGTAGCGCTCGCCGACCGGGTCCGCCTCGGGCTGGTAGGTCTGGAAGAGGCCGATCGGCGCCGCGTCAACCGTGATCAGGTACGCGTGGTGCGTCGGCAGGGTGTCCACGAAGGCGTAGATGTCGCGGACCTCGTCAAGGGTGTGTGAGCCCATGCCCCAGAAGGAGTTGCGGGGTCGGGTGACCCAGTCGTGCAGGAGGGCGGCATGCCGGTCGGGGTCCACGGTCAGCAACGACAACTCACCGAGACCGGCGACTTTTCCCAGGTGTGTCATCGGGCGCTGTCCTCTGTTCCATCCGGGGCGCGACTTAGGTTAACCTCCCCTAACCAAGGATGACCTTACCTGGAGGGGTGCGTGAAACGGAACTGGGAGGCCCTGGTCCTCAAGGCCATGGGCGGCCGGGACTTTCGGTTGACCGTGCTGGGCACCGAGTCGGTCGACGGGCACTATCAGCGGCTGCTCCTCGACGGGGGTGGCCTGCTGGAGGCGTGCGGGGTGCACCCCACGATGTGGATCCGGCTGTGGTTCGACAACGACGGGCGGGCCCACCAGCGTGCGTACACGCTTGTCGACCCCGACCCGGCCACCGGTCGGTTCACGCTCGAATTCGCCGTCCACGACGGCTGCGCCGCCCGCTGGGCCACCACGGCCCAGGTCGGCGACACCATCACCGCGACGGTCCAGGGCAGCGCGTTCGAGCTGCCCGACCCCGCGCCGGACCACCTCTACCTGGTCGGCGACGCCGCGTCGCTACCCGCGGTGAACAGCCTGCTCGACGCCGGCGCCGACATCCCGGCCACGGTCTGGCTGGAGTACGCCCACGAGGGCGAGAAGGCACTCGCGCTGCGGACCCGCGAGCACCACGACGTCACCTGGGTGCCTCGGCGCGACGATGGTCAACACCTCGTCGAAACGGTGTGCGCGGCTCTGCCGGCCAGCGGCGCGGCGCACTACTGGGTGGCCTGCGAGGCCGCCAGCACCCGTGGCATCACCCGGCACATCCGGCGGACGCTGGGCGTCGACAAGGACCGGTTGACCTCCCTCGGCTACTGGAAAGCCGCATGAGGGGCCGGCTCGGCACGCTGACCGCGCTGTACGTCACCCAGTACCTCGGCGTCGGCTTCATCACCGTCGGGCTGACCGCCATCCTGCGCGACGGCGGCACCTCACTGGACACCCTGGCGTTGTTGCAGATCGTCGGTCTGATCTGGCCCATCAAGTTCCTCTGGGCGCCGATCCTCGACCGCTACGGTTCGCGGCACCGTGGCCACTACCGGTCCTGGTTGCTCGTGCTCCAGAGCGCCCTGGTGCTCGCTCTGCTGGCGCTGCTGCCGTTCACCGACCCAGCCAACGCGCTCGGGCCGATCGTCGCGATCTGCGCCGCGTACGTCTTCTTCTCCGCCACCCAGGACATCGCGGTGGACGCCGTGGCCGTCCGGATGCTCGCCGAGTCGGCCCGGGGCACCGGCAACGGCATCCAGGTCGCGGCCAGCTACCTCGGCAACCTGCTCGGCGGCGGCGCCTGCGTCCTGGTCTACGACCGGTTCGGCTGGGCACCGGCGATCGGCCTGCTGGTCGCGATGACGGCGGTCGGCCTGCTGGTCGTGTGGCGGTTCCGGGAGCCTCCGCGGACCGACCGGGTGGCCCGGGTGGGCACGGCCTACCGGGCGTTGCTGTCGGTGTTCAGCCAGCCGGGCTGCCGGTGGTGGACCTTCGGTGTGGTGCCGCTGGTCTACGTCGGCGCGGGAATGGCGTACTCCCTGGTGACGCCGGCCCTGGTCGACGCGGGCTGGTCGTTGGGTCGGATCGGCGTCGTCACGGGCGTGGTGACGAGCGCTCCGGCCATCGTGGCGGGCCTGGTCGCGGGGTTCGGGGTCAGTCGCTTCGGGCGCAGCGGCGTGCTGGTGGTCGGCGGTGTGACCCTCACGGTGTCGACGTTGCTGTTGTTGCCGCTGATGAACGGCCGTGCGCCGGTGGCGGGCACGGTGGCCGCGCTCTGCTGCTTCATGGTGGCCTACACCGTCGCCAACGTCGTGCTCTACACGGTCAACATGGACTACTCGCGACCCGACACCGGCGGCACCGACTTCACCGTCCTGTCGTCGTTCGGCCTGATCTGCTCGTTCGTGGCGGGGTCCGTCGGCCTCGCGGCCGCCGCGCGGGTTGGCTACCCGGCGGTCGCGGTCGCGGCCATCGTGCTGGTGGCCGCCGGCGTCGCGCTGGGCCTCGCGCACCAGCGGCGATTCCCGCACCAGCCGGGTCCCGTCGCCGACCCGGCGGCGGCACAGCCGACGACGGAGGCTGTGCGGGCGGTGGCGTGACCGCAATGTGTGGTCCATCTCGGCCAGGTTGGACAGACCGCACCATATCCGTCTAATAAGGGTAGGCTACCCTAATCATGGCATCGGGTAGTCGACGGAGGCGGTATGAGGATCTTTCTGACCGCGCTCAATCCCACCGACGCCGTCCTGGAAGGGTTCCTCCCGGCGGCGGCGTCGCTGGGGCTGTCGGCCACGGTGCTGACCGACCGGCCCGCGGAATGGCCCGCTTACGCGGCGGTGACGCGCTGCGCGGTTCGGGACGCGGCAGCGGTGGTCGCGGCGACGGCACCGATCCGACCGGTGGCGCTACTGTCCAACAGCGACCATCTCCAGGAGGCCACCGCGATCGCCGCCCGAAAGCTCGGCCTGCCCGGCAAGGACCCGGACGCTGCCCGTCTCTGCAAGGACAAGGCGGCGGCCCGACGGGCGATCGCGGCCGCCGGCCTTGATCTGGTCCGCACCGTCACGGTCGACCCCGGAACCGCGCCGGAGGTGCCGGCCGGGATGTTCCCCGCGGTGGTCAAACCCCGCGAGGGGGTGGCCAGCGAGGACGCGTACCTGGTGGTCGACCGGACCGAGCTGGTCGCCCGGGTCGCCGAGATCCGGGGCCGGCGGCCGGAGGTGGCCCTGGTGGTGGAGGAGTATCTCGCCGGAGAGCTGCGGACCTTCGAAACCCTCGGTGACGGCACGGATCTCGCCGCCATCGGCGGGTGGGCGACCGGCCTCGGCCCGCCGCCCACCTTCACCGAGGAGAGCCTTGCCTGGTCACCCCCGACCGAGCCGGCGTGCGCCCAACTGCGGGCCTGCCTCGACGCGCTCGGGGTCGGCTTCGGCGCCTGCCACACCGAGTACGTCGTCTCCGGCGACGGCCGGGTCCGTCTCATCGAGGTGAACTACCGCCTCATCGGCGACCGGATGGACCTGATCCTCGCCGAACTGCTCGGCGTGCCGTTGTTCGAACACGTCATCCGGCTGCACCTCGGCGAGCCGGTGGCCGCCCTGGGTCTGCCCGCCACCGTCGACAGGTACGCCGAGGTCGAGTACGTCTGCGCGGACCGGACGGGCCGGCTCACCGCCGCGCCGGGCCCGCTGGACACCGGGGACGGCGAGGTCCGGCTGGGCTGCCGACCGCTGCGCGCGGTGGGCCGCTTCGCCGAGCACACCGGCACGAACCGCGACTACCTTGCCGTGCTGCACGCCGTCGGCCCGGACCGGGCCAGCGTCCGGACGTCGCTGGCCGCCTTCCGCGGCGACCTCCAGTGGACGATCGTCGAGTGAGCGACGACTGCGAGCGGGAGGTGTTCACCCGGGTGCTCGACGCCCTGCTGCGTGAGGACCACCTCGGTCTGTTCAGCACCGGCCGCCCGGCCGGGCCGGACTGGTGGCAGGCGCCGCACCCCGCCGGCCTGCTGCGCATCCCGGTGCGGGTGGACGGCTTCCAGCAGGCCCTGCGCAGCGCCGCTCCGACGGTGCTGGTGCTGGCCGACGGCACCACCCACCGGACGGACACCCTGGCCGGGCTGTTGACGTTGCTCGCCCCCCGGGACGACGCCGAGGCGGCGGCCGGCTGGCGGGACTTCAGCGCCGAGTGCCGCGCCGACCTGCGGGCCCGCCGGCTCGCGGCCCGGCACCGACCACGGGTCTTCGCGGAGGTGGCCGCCGCGCGCCCGAGCACCCCGACCGGTCTGCCGGCGGCCCTCCTGGACGACGTACTCGCCGCCCACCAGGGCCACCCCGTCTACCCCACCGACAGGTGCCGGCACGGTCTCGACGACGACGAACTTCTCCGGTACGCCCCGGAGCACGCCCCGCGTTTCGCGCTGCGCTGGTACGCCGTCCCCGCCGAGGACGTCCGGCTCACCGGTGAACTCCCGTCCTGGTGGCCACGCGCCCGACGACCGGACCAGCTGTTGCTGCCGGCCCACCCGATCACCGCGGAACGCGACGCCCTACCGGTCACGGACCTGCCGGCGATCACCGTACGGCCCACCCTCTCCATGCGGACGGTGGCGCTCGACCACGACCCGTACCTGCACCTCAAGCTGCCGCTGCCGACCGCGAGCCTCGGCGCCCGCAACCGCCGTACGCTGCGCCCGGACTCGCTCGCCGACGGCGCGGCCGTCGCCGCGTTGCTCGGCCGGATCGCCACCGCCGAAGCCACCTTCGCCGGGCGGATCCGGCACGTCGACGAGAGCACCTGGGCGCACGTCGGGGGCGACGAGCGGCGCAGCTTCCTGCTCCGCAGATTCCCGGGTGACCTGGCCGGCGTGCACGTGGTGCCGGTCGCGGCCCTCGCCGCACCCGACCCGGTCGCCGGCACGGTCCTCGAACGGATCAGCCCCGATCGGCCCGGCGCACTGCTGGAGTCCTACCTGGACCTGCTGCTCGACTGGCACGTCTTTCTCTGGCTCCGGCACGGGATCGCGCTGGAGGCGCACCCGCAGAACATCCACCTGCTGGTGCACCCCGACGGCACGGTCGGCCTGCTCTACAAGGACAACGACGGCGCCCGCCTCGACGCGCGGCACGGCGGACCGGGTGGGCTCACCCTCGACGACGACCGGATGTGGGCACGCGACCCGCAGGAGCTGGCGGACGTGTTCATCACCATCACCCTGCACCTGGCCGCCGCCGCACCCCTGCTCGCGCTGGCCGCCCGCGGACTGCCCGTGCCCTCACCCGCCGAGGCGCTGGCACCCCGGCTCGCCGCCGCCCGCGACCGGTGGGGTGACGGACCAGCGGCGCGAACCTTCACCGACCGGGTCCTGCGGGCCGCCCACCTGCCCATCAAGGCGATGCTCACCGCCGGCACCCTGCTGCCCAAACAGCGGCTGGGCTGCGCCGACATCAACAAGTACTACCGGCGTACCGGCCCGAACTACCTCCGGGAGACACGATGACGAGCGCCCAGTTGCGCTCCCGCCCGGCCACCGAGACCGGTCAGCTCGCCGACCTGGCCACCGCCCACGCCGTCTTCGGTTGTCTGGTCCGCGAACTCGCCACGCTGGACGGCGGTCCGACAATTGTCGAGGGTGCCGCGCATCAGCTGCTGCGGCACCTCGACGTCACGCTGCGCTGCGAGGTCGCGCGACACTCGTCGCTCGGGGCGCACCGCTACGCCGGTCCGGTGCAGCGGTGGACCGACAGCGGACGGTGGGTCGACCTGGACGCGGACGGGCTGGCCAGCCTGGTCGCCGCGGAACTCACCACCCGCACCGGCCTGACCAACGACGAGTTCGTCGAGCAGGTCCAGGCCAGCCGGGACACCGTGGCCCGGCTGCTGGCCGACCGCCCGGCCGAGGACCCGACGCCGACCGGCGAGCCGGCCATCGACGCGTACGTCGACTCCGAACAGTCACTTGTCTTCGGTCACCCGCACCACCCCACCCCGAAGTGGCGCAGCGGTGACCCGGAGAGCTGGCGGGCGTACGCCCCGGAGTTGCGCACCTCGTTCCGGCTGCACTGGCTCGCCGTACCGGATGACCTGGCCGTCGGCGCCGGGCCGTTCGACGCGCTCGTGGCCGCCCTCGACCCGCCCCGACCCCCGCGCGGGCACCGCGTCCTGCCGGTGCACCCCTGGCAGCTCTCCCTGCTCCCGCCCACCCACCCCCGGCTGCGAGACCTGGGAGAGGCCGGTGTGCCGGTGCGGCCGACGGCGAGCGTGCGAACCCTCTACGCCCCGGCGGCCGACCTGTTCGTCAAGACCAGCCTGCACGTACGGATCACCAACTGCCTGCGCAAGAACGCCCGCTACGAACTCACCGGTGCGGTGGCCCTGACCGACCTGCTGGCGCGGGTGCCGATGCCGGACGGGGTCGGGCTGCTCACCGAACCCGCCTACCGCACGGTCGACGTACCCGGCCCGGACGAGGCGTACGGGACGATCCTGCGCACCGGCCTGCGCCCGCACCTGCGTCCGGGAGACACCCCGGTGCTGGCGGCGGCGCTGGCCACCACGCCACTGGTGACACCCGATCCGGTGGCCTGGTGGCGGGCGTACCTCGGACTGTTGGTGCCGGCGGTGCTGCGCTGCTGGCTCAGCCACGGCGTCGTGCACGAGGCACACCTGCAGAACGTGGTCGTCGTGCTCGACCGCGACCGCCACCCGGTCCGCATGCTGCTGCGTGACCTGGAGGGGGTGAAACTCGACGCCGACCGGTGGGCGACCTGGCCGGACGGCGTTCCCGCGCAGGTCCGCTACCCTCGGGTGGACGCCCGCCGACGGATCGTCTACTGCCTGTTCGTCAATCACCTCGGTGGCATCTGCGGGGCGCTCGCCGACGCGCGACCGGGCCTCGAACGGCGGCTGTGGCAGGAGTTGCGAGCCGTCGTCGAGGCGGTCGCTGCCGACCTCGACGATCCACCCGAGCTACGCGCGCTGCTCAACGGTGAGCCGCTGCTGGCAAAGGCGAACCTGCTGGTCCGGTGGCGGCGCGACGCGGACCGGGCCGCGCCGTTCGTGTCGGTGCCCAACCCGCTGGGTGGGCCACGGTGACCCGACCCGTCTACGTCCACGACCTCGACGCGCTGGCCACGCAGGCCCGGGCCATCCGGACGGCGCTGCCCCGGCCGGTCGAGTTGCTCTACGCGGTCAAGGCCAACCCGGACCCCGGTGTGCTGCGTACCCTCGCCCCGGTCATCGACGGGTTCGAGGCCGCGAGCCGCGGCGAGCTGCGCAGACTGGCCGAGGTGCTGCCGGGACGGGCGCCCGCCGCGTACGCCGGGCCGGGCAAGACCGGCGCGGACCTGGCCGCCGCCCTCGCCGCCGGGGTGCGCCGCGTCCACGTCGAATCGCCCGCCGAGCTTCGGCGACTCGGCGCGCTGGCCACCGCCTCGGGCACCACGGCCCAGGTGCTGCTGCGGGTCAACCTGCCGGTCGACGCGCCCGGCGCGAGCCTGGTGATGGGCGGCGGACCCAGCCCGTTCGGCATGGACCCGGCCGACGCGGTCGAGTGCGCCCGCCACCCGCCCGCCGGCATCGACGTACGCGGGATCCACGCCCACCTGGCCAGCGGGCTGGACGCGTCCCTCGCCGGTGCGGTCGCCGCCGCCGTGGTCGAGTGGGCGGTCACCGAGGTCGGTGCCGCCGAGGTCGACGTCGGCGGGGGCATGGCCGTCGACTACACCGACCCGGCCGCGCGATTCGACTGGGTGGGTTACGGCCGGGCACTGACCGACGTCCTCGACGCGTACCCGGGGGTGCGGCTGCGCATCGAGCCGGGCCGGTCGGTCACCGCGTACTGCGGGGCGTACCTCACCGAGGTCATCGACGTGAAGCGCTCCTACGGCGAGTGGTTCGTGGTGGTGGCCGGGGGCACCCACCACCTGCGGACGCCGGCGGCGAAGGGGCACCCGCAGCCCTTCACCGTGCACCCGCGGCACGGCCTCGACGGCCCGCGTACCGACGGGGGACCGGTCACCGTGGTCGGGCAGCTCTGCACCCCGAAGGACGTGCTGTCCTCCTCGGCCACCGCCGGGCCGATCGGCGTGGGCGACGTGCTGGCCTTCGCGATGGCCGGGGCGTACGCCTGGAACATCAGCCACCGCGACTTCCTGCTGCACGAGCCACCGCTGTTCCGTACCGGTGACCCGCAGAAACTGGCCGCCGAGTGGGCGGCCCGACCGCTGCGGGAACGACACCAGGAGCCGGCCGACGGCTGAGCGTGGCGGCCGGACGATCAGCCGGCGCGGGCGACGGGACCGATCAACTGGTGTTCGGTGGGAGTCATGCTGAGCATGACCCACTGCACCTTGCCCTTGGTGATCAGGCCGATCATCTCCGGGTGCAGCTGGGTGAACCAGCTCTGCACGCTCACCAGCCCCAACGCGTTCGCCGCCGTCGCCGCCTCCGCCCCGGTCAGCCGCTGGAGCACCACGATGTCACTGCGGACCAGCACATCGACGTCGTAGCCACTCAGATCGTCGCGCACCACCAGGGTGGCCCGCCACGGCGCGCTGAGGCCCGTGTCGGTGGCGGTCACCGGGCCGGTGTCGATCACGACGAGCTGCGGCTCGGTCGGCGTGGCCGCGGTCGGCGGCGGGACGCCCGGCGGAAGGAACGAGGCGATCTCCCGGCCGATGACGCAGCGCCGCAGGAAGGCGTCCCACTCCTGCTCGCGGGCGGTCTGAATGAACAGCCGGGCGCCGATCCCGAGGGCACGGAAGGCGATCAGCTCGGCGCAGCGTACGCCGCCGGTCAGCATCAGCCGCGTCGGTTCGGCGCGGAACAGGCGCAGCCCCACCGGCTCCTGCTGCCGGTTGCGACCGACGACGAGGCCGCCGCCCCCGGCGACCACGTGCAGGCCACCGACCGAGGCGGTGTCCGTCCGGTGCAACCCCATCCGGCTGCCGGGGAAGGCGACGCTCTTCACCGCAGGAAACCTCCGAGCGGTAGCGTGGCGGCCACGCCGTGCGCGTGCTCACCATCAAGTCGTTGCAGGCGTCCGCCATGGCGGCGGATCGCGTCGTGCAGGGCCTGGTCGGCGGCGCCCAGTGCGGCCGGATCGGCACCCAGCAGGCGGAAGGCCACCTCCACGGCGAGGTCGTCGCCTTCCGGCCGGGTGGCTGCGATCGACACCACGCTGGCGGCGGCGGGGAGCCCTCGCAGCAACGAATCGACCTCCCACGGCTCGTGGGGCCAGTCCAGCAGCCGGTGGCAGCTCTGCTGCGCGCCCCGGGTCGACCAGGCCCGCCAGGTCTCCCGGGCCAGCATCTGGTCACCCGCCCCGCCGGTCGCCCCACCGGTCAGGTGGGTGAGGGTGGTGACGGCGACGAGCACCTCGTCCCGGTTGAGCATCCGCGCGGCCACCCGCTCCTGCCGCAACTGCCGCCGGGTCCGCCGGATCACCGCGAGCAGCGTCGGGCGCAGGTCGTGGTCGGCGTGGAAATCGGGGGTCCGCGCCGTCTGGAGCACCACCCATGCCTGCCGGCTGGCGGGCACCTCACCGTTCGTCAGTTCCCGGTACGCCCGGTTGACCGCCGCCGCGCCGGAGCGGGCACGTGGTGCCGGCGTCACCTGGATCAGCAACTGCACCACCACCGGCGGTGCCTTCTCGTCGACGGCAGGTAGGAGTGCGGCGGGAGACGGCAGTGCCTGCGGAGCGCTCATCAGCAGGGCACCCTCGGTCGGGTCGACCTCGAAGATGGCGCTCAGCCCGCCCCGGTGGGTCAGCAGCACGGCCGGCTGGTCGTCGATCTCGACGGCCTCCAACTCGACACCGTGCTCCAGGTGGGTCAACAGGCGCAGGGCCGGCTCCGCATCGGTGCCGGTGAGCTGCCGGCGCCGCCCCCGGAAGCCCCACCACACCGGAATCCACTCGTGCAACCACCGGCCCCGGAACCGGATCACCGTCGGGGCGAGCAGCAGCAGCGCCACGACAGCCACCGCGGCGGTGAGCGGCACGCCGTGCGGGGTGACGGTGAGCACCGCCGCCGCCCCTACCTGCCACGCCAGCAGTTGGGCGACGTTCACGCCACCGACCCGGAGCCCGCGGTGGAACGGTCGCACCCTCCGGGTGGCTGCTGCTGCGGCTGCGGCGGTGGCGGTGGTCGCGGCGATGGCCGGGTCGTCAGCGGCGGCAGAGGGAGCCGCAGCAGTCCTCGCGGCCGGCGCGACGCTTGTCGTCTGCGCGGCCGTCGCGGCCCGTGCTCCGGCGGCCACCTGGGTGGTGTACGTGGTCCCGGTCGCCGCCCGGCCCTGCCCGCGCTGCGCCGTCTGGGCCTGCCCCGGGCCGCTGCCCGCCCAGCTCACCGTCGGCGGGGGCGCTGGTACGCCGGCCTGCTGCGGTGCTCCCACCCGTTGCCCGGGTGGCACCTGCTGCGCCGGTGGGGCACCCGGATGGTGCTGCCAACCCGGTTCACCCGGCCGTGCCGCACCCGGATACGTCACCGCACGTCCCTCCTCACCTGGGCCGGCACCGCTCAGCGACCAATCGCGGCACGGATGTCGGGCACCGTCACGGTCCGCAGCTCGTCGAGGCTGGGGCGCTGACCGGACTGGCGCAGCCGCTGCGCCTGCGCCTTGCGTACGCCCTCGAAGAGCTTGCGGGCCTCCCGGGCGTTGCCGAAGTTCTGGTCCCGCTCGATGGTGGCGAAGTGCGCCTGGAGCAGCTCGGCGACCCCGTCGGCGAGCAGGTACTCGTCGCCGCCGGCCATCCGCTCCACGATGACGACCAACTGCTCGGGGCTGTAGTTGCCGAACTCGATGGTCTTGGCGAAACGGGAGGCGAGACCCGGGTTCGCGTCGAGGAACTGAAGCATCTCCCCGGTGTAGCCGGCGGCGATGACGGCGATCTCGTCGCGATGGTCCTCCATCAGCTTGACCAACGTGTCGATGGCCTCCTGGCCGAAGTCGCCGCCACTGCCGAACGACCGGGAGAGGGTGTACGCCTCGTCGACGAAGAGCACCCCGCCCCGGGCCGAGTCGAACGCCGCGGCCGTCTTCTCCGCCGTGTGGCCGAGGTACTGGCCGACGAGGTCACGCCGGGACACCTCCCGGAAAGCCCCGCCGGGCAGTGCGCCGAGCGCTGCCAGCAGCTCGCCGTAGATCCGGGCCACTGTGGTCTTACCGGTGCCGGGCGCACCCGCGAAGATCAGGTGGTGGCTGACCGCGCCGACCGGCAGGCCGGCGCTGCGCCGCCACTCGTTCACCTGGATCTCGTCGATGACCCCACGCACCTCTTCCTTCACCGACTCGAGGCCGACCATGGCCGCAAGGTCGGCGAGCAGCTTCTCGGCGCGTTTGGTGTCCTGCTGGGTGCTGGCCTGCGCCGCCTCGGTCCCGAAGGTGGCCCGCCGGCCGGTGGCGCCCTCCACTATGGTCGGCGTGGCGCCATCGGCCACGTCGATCGCCGGCTGCGCGGTGTTCTCGGTGGTGCACTCCTCGACCGTGCCGTGGCAGCCACGGGCAAAGGAGACGGCCGGGCCGCGGGTGTCGCGGATCCGGCACCGGCGCAGCACGGGGGCGCTCTGCTGCGCCACCGCGACGCCAGCGTGCCCGGTATGGGAGATGTCGCAGGCCTCGATGGTCGGCCGGGCGTACTGGTAGACGTAGATGCCCCGGCTGCCGCAGCGGGTGATCGTGCTGGTGCGGATCGTCGGTGCGGCGCCGATCCGGAGGATGATGCCGTCCTCGCTGAGGTCGCTGAACTCGCACCCGTCCACGGTGCCGTCGGAATCCTCGACGACGAGCCCGTAGCGGGCGCCGTTGACCCGGCAGCGGGTCAACGTGAACTCAGACCGGCTGGCCACCGAGACGGCCGGGCCGAAGCCGGCGCTCAACTCGCACCCGGTCATGCTGAGCGTCGCCCGGTCCACGGCCACGACAGGTGCGTCTCCGGCCTTGAGGACCAGATCACGCAGCTCCAGGCGGCCGGCGTTGCAGGACACCGTGGGGTACGCCCCGGACGAGGCGTCGATGGTGACGGTGCCGGCGCCCTGTGCGGCGACGATGGTTATCGCGCGGTCGTTGACGAACAACGCCTCGTAGTAGGTGCCGGGGTTGACCGAGACGACGGCGTCGTCGTCCGCCACCGTGAGCGCGTCACCGATGGTGGGGTATGCGCCGGGCTGGTCCGGGGAGACGAGAAGGGTGCGCGTCATGGCTCCGGCTTCATACGGCAGCGGAAGGGTTACGCCGACGATATCCCAGGCGGTCGACACGGGGGGAGCCCCCGTGGTCGCGACCGGCACTCGTGCACGATGGCGGGGCCGATCGATGCGGCGGCGGGCCGTTAGGCTCGGGTTCGCACGCAGTGCCGGAACCAGGAGCGGGAGGACCGATGGCGGAAACCCGGATGTTGCCGCTCGCCGCGGGTGCGTTGCTGGTCGACGGAACCGTCCACACGCACACGTCGGTCCGCGGTGACCTCGCACCCGACCTGCACCCGGTGATCCGGCGGTTCCTGCACGAACTGCCGACCGGGCAGCGGGAGCGGTTCGCCGGCTGGTGCGCCGAGGTCGTGCTGCTCTCCGACCGGCTCTACGCGGCCGAGGCCGACGGCGGGCCGATCAGCTCGGCCCGGGCCCGCGCGCTGCTGTGGGGGGCAAAGGTGCGGGTGACCCGGGTCCGGGAGGAGGGCGATCCCCGCCACGGCGAGGTGCAGCAGCCCTGCCGCTCGTGCGCGGCGCTGCTGGACTGGTGTGGCGTGGAGGCGCTGGTATGAACGACCGCTTCCCACCCCTGGTGGCCGAGACACTTGAGGTCGCCGGCTGGGTTCCGGGTCGCCGCGACGACGACCGGGCGCGGCAGTGGGCGCTGCGGCTGGCGGCCACCGCCGCGCCGGACGGACGGCAGCACACCGTCGTCCGGGCCGCGGTGGAGACGTACGCCGAGTTCGGCGGCCTGCTGGTGCGCCCGCAGGGCGACGGCGAACAGATCGCGCCCAGCCCCTTCCACCTGGATCCGTTCCTGGTAGGCCAGTCGGTGGACACCCTCGCCGCGCTCGCCGCGGCGATCGGGGCGCCGCTCACACCGATCGGCGAGGAGGGCGACGGCACCGGCATCCTCGCGATCGACGATCAGGGGCGGGTGTTCGTGCTGGACCACGGCGGTGACTGGTTCCTCGGCGAGCATGTCGACGAGGCGATCAGCGCGCTGGTGCTGGGCCGGCAGCCCCGCCGGATACGCCAGGACGGCACGTGGTGACCGACTGGCGGCCGGCGACGCCGACCGAGGGCGCGCTGCTGGCCGCCGCCGAGGCCGCGGACCGGGACACGCTCCTGGCGACGCTGGCCGGCGCTCCGCTGCTGCTGCCGGTGTCACCGGAGGCGGCGGCCGGCCGCGCGCCGATGGCCTGGCCGACGGGCCGGCACGACGGGCTGACCCACGTCATCGCGTTCACCTCACCCGAGGCGATCGCCGCCTGCCTGCCCGGCCAGTCGGTCAGCTACCGCGCCCTCAGCGTCCAGGACCTGGCAAGCGGCTGGCCGGACGACGACTGGCTGCTCGCGGTCGACGCCGGGCTGCCGATCGGCGTGCAGGTCACCGCCGGTGAGCTGCACGTGATCGCCGGTCCCGCTCTCGAGGCAGAGCGTGACCTGCGCGACGCGATCGCCGGGCAGGATCCGGACGCCCTGATGGCGGCGCTGCTCCGTACGGAGCTGCTGGTGCCGCTGCGGCCTGGGGGGTCCGAGTCGAGGGACCTGTCCGACCCGGACTTTCCGTGGTTGTGCCTCTCGGACGAGCAGGGGCAGCCCTGCCTGCCGGTCTTCACCGCCGAGGTGCGGCTGCGACAGGCCCTCGGCGACCTCGACCTGGTCGCGGTCAGCAGCCTCCACCTGGCCGAGCAGTGGCCGGACCCGTCGTGGCAGCTCCTGCTCAACCCCGACACCCCGCTGGCGGCGACGCTGCCCGGCGAGGCCGTGCAAACCCTCCGTGACTGGCTCGGTCAGCTCCGACGGGTGGTCACCGACGCAGCCGAGGGGGAACGCCAGCACCTGGAGACGGCCGCGTACGCCGAGCCGGCCACGGTGGGCGTACCGGCGCAGCGGACGGCGCCGGACGAGGACGACGAGCCCGATCCGGACCCGGACCTGCCGGTACGGCTGCAGCTGGTGATTCCGCACCGGTACCTGCCGTCCTACCTCGACGATGGTTACCAGCGGGCCGCCGGGCTGGTGCACGCCTGGGCCGGCCCGGGCCGGGACACCCCCGCCCGGCTCTACCGGCGCCTCGGCCTGCTCGGCGAGGGCTCGCCGTTCGCGGAGTCCGACGAGTGGGCTGCCGTGCTGCGGTGGGATCCCAACCAGGACACGCCCGAGGACTGGGGGCGCGGCCAGCCGCGAATGGAGTCACTTGTCGTGCCGGACGGGACGGGCCTGCACTGCCTGCACCACGACGGCCGCGACGAGTTGCTGGCCCGCTTCGACGCGGCCAGCGGGCGCTGGCTGCCGACCTGACCGCGGAGCGGCCTCCACGCCGGTGGTCAGCGTCGGTTGCCGGCGAACCAGTCCTTGGCCTGCCGACTCTTGAGCAGGACGAGCGCCGCCCCGGCGAGCCCGCCCACGACCAGGGGCGTGACCATCGTCGGCTGGAAGTCGAGTTTGCCCGTCGCGAGTAGGCCGACCAGGAAGACGACGAAGAGCCCGAAAGTGAAACTGGCCGGCACCCGCAAACCCTCGGGACCCAGCCGGCGCCAGGTGAAGACCATCCCAAGCACCGTCATGAACACCAGCAGCAGGCAGAGCGCGAGGACCACCACGGCGAGGATGATGACCAAGAACACGCCGTCGCCCTCGGCCCTCATCATCGCCACGAAGAAGGCGATGCCCGCGACGAGCCAGGTGACGGCCACGGGGACCATCAGCAGGATCGCCGCGATCACCGCCGCCGGCCTCCGGGCGGTCGCGGGCGGTACCGGCACACCGGTCGGTCCGCCAGGCGGGGGTACGGCCCCCGACGGTGGCGGCATGGGGTTGGGTGGCGGCATGGAGCCGGGCGGCGGCACGGCACCGGGGGGGAGGGTCGACATCTCGTCTCCGTCGGTCGTCAGGTGCCCGGCCGACGCCAGCCGGCCTCGCCGGTCGGCTCCGTCGGGTGGGTCGACTGCCCGCCCGGCGGCGGCATGCCCGGGGCTGGTGCCGGAGGCTGTGGTGCGGGTGGGTACGGCGTTCCGCTGGTTGGCAGGTGTGGTGCGGGTGGGTACGGCGTACCGCTGGTTGGCAGGTGTGGTGCGGGTGGGTACGGCGTACCGCTGGTTGGCAGGTGTGGTGCGGGTGGGTACGGCGTTCCGCTGGTTGGCAGGTGTGGTGCGGGCGGGTACGGCATACCGGCTGCGGTGGCCGCACCGACCGGCGTGGGGACCTCGGCCGGGGATGCCGCGGTCCGCTTGCGGCGCCGCCGCCGGATCAGCACCACCGCCGTCGCCACGAGCCCGAGGACGACGAGTATGAGTGCCAACTGGAGCACCAAGGTGCCGTATCTATTGCCCGACTCCCTTGAGGACGCGGGGGCCAGGGTCGGGTCGACCTCGGGCTCCTCGGCCGCCTGGCTACGACTGTTACGGCCGTCCGGCTCACCGGTCAGCGCCTGGCGCAGGTCGAGTAGCCCCCAACCGTAGTCGGCGTCATGACCCGGCTTGCCGGCGTCCTTGCTGGTCTCCATCATCCGCTTGAACAGGTCGTACGACTTGAGGTTCGGGTACTTCGCCTTGACCAGGGCGACCGCGCCGGAGACGATCGCGGTGGCGGAACTGCTCCCGCCGGCCATCTTGTACCCCCCGTTGCGCTCCGCGGCGTACAGGTCGTCAGCGGGCGCGGCGAGGTCGGTCTCCTCGGCCGGAATATGGGCGATTTTGCTCAGTTGCCCGTTGCGGTCGGTGCCGGTCACCGCGATCGCGCCGGGGTGGTTGGCCGGGCTGCCGATGATCACGTCCTTCTCGTTGCCGACGCCGGCGACGACGATCACCCTCTTCTGGTACGCCCGCTTGACCGCTCTGTCGAGGTCGGCGTTGTTGGAGCTGCTCAGCGAGACGTTGATGACGTCGGCGCCGTGATCCACTGCCCAGTCGATCCCGGCCGCGATCGCCACCGGCTCGATGATCGACACGCCCTCGCGACCCTGTACGGTCACCGGCAGGATCTTGGCCTTCGGTGCGACGCCGAGCACGCCCTCGCTGCCACCCGAGCCGTGCCCGTGCCCGGCGATCAGGGACGCCACCGCGGTGCCGTGCCCGTTCCGGTCCTCATGTCCCTTGCTCTTGTCGTCGTAGAAGTCCACGCCGGGAAGCATGTTGTTCTTCAGGTCCGGGTGGCTGGCGTCCACACCGGTGTCGACGACCGCGACGGTGATGCCCTCGCCCTGGGTGATCTTGTGCATCTCGGTCAGCTCAAGGGCGTCGATGTACCAGGCGTCCTTGCGGTCCACGGCGTGTGCCGGTGCCACCGGAACGACCAGGGCAGCCAGGACGCTCAGCGTCAGTGCGGCCACTGCGGACGCCGGACGGGGAACGAGGCGCATCTGCGCGTACCTTCCTCTGTGGGCCGTCGAGCGGCCGGTTGGACGGTCACCGCATGGTACGGGCCGGCCACCCTTGGTGTGGTGACCGGCCCGTCCGTGTGTCAACCCTGACCGAGCGCCTTACCCTGCTGCTGCGGCCGGTGCTCCGTCGGTGCCTCGATGGTGCCGACCGCGGCCGGGTCGGTGGTCCAGAGCTCGTCGTCGCCCTCGCCGTACTCCCAGGTCTCCTGCTCGTCCTCCGCCCGGCGCGCCCCGGCGCGGGGGCCGGGGACGGCCGGGCCGCCCCGGCGACCGCCGAGCGACGGCGCCGGCCCGGTGGTGGGAGCCGGACGCGCCGCGCCGCGACCGGTGAGATCCGGCCGGGCGCCCTTGCCGGGGGTGAGCGGGCCACCGGCACGAGTGCCGCCGGTGCCCGGCGTGGCCGGACGGGCCGCACCCGGCGGCATCGCGGGACGGCCGGTGGTCGGGGAGCCGCCGCGCTGGCCGCCGAGGCTCGGCGGTGGCGACGCCGGTCGGCCCGGAGTGCCTCCCGGGCGCTTGGGACCGGCGGTACTGCCCGGCAGGCGCGGACTGGCCGGTGGGGTCGAACGATTACCGAGCCCTGGCGCGCCGGGCCGCGATCCGCCCGGCCGGCCGGCACCGGTGTTGCCGGGCAGGGTGGGTCGGTTCGGCGCGGCGCCCTTCCCCGGGCTCCCGCCCGGGCTGCCGCCACCGCCGGGCAGGGTGGGTCGCCCAGGCGCGGCACCGCGCCTGGGCGGGCTTCCGCCGGGGTTGCTGGCACCGGGCAGGGTCGGTCGGCTCGGTGCCGGGCCGCGGGAGCCCGGGGTGGGACCGCCGGCTCCCGGCAGCGTGGTGCGGGGGGTGCCGGGCCGACCGGCGGTGTTCGGCGCGTTCGGACGTGGGCCGCCCAGGCCGCCCGGCAGCACCGGCGTCGGCGGGGGCGGAGCCCCCGGCGTGCCGGTGACCGGCGGCGCCACGGGCGGCGGCCCCGGCGGCGGAGGGGCGGTCACGGTGCCGGCGAGCCCCACCCCGTCAGGCAGGCCGGCCGGCGGAGGCGTTGGGGTCGGCAGGGCGCTCCCGTCGGGCCGGCTCGGCGCGTCGGGCCGGTTGGGCGCGTCCGGCCGGATCCGCCCGTCAGCGGTCATGTTGACTGCCGCCGGGCCCGGCCCGACCGGTCCCTTCGGCCGACCTGGCCGCGGGATCGTGGACGGGTCGATGACAACCGCGTTCGTCGGCCCCTTGTAGGTGCCGCCGCGGGAGATGTTCGAGATGTAGACGTCGATGTAGAGGTCCGCGAGCGGCTTGACGATGTTCTTCGCCCGCTCGTGGAAATCTTTCTGCACCTCAGTGATTGTTTTGGGGTTGTTCAAACCGAAGGCGTCGCCCAGCGAGGTGACCTCGCTATCCTCCTTGCGCAACCGGGCTTGGTTCTCCTGTTCGGCCTTGTATTCCAGCCAGAGCTTGCGCATCTCGGTCTGCGTCGTCTCGATCTTGCCGGCGATCTGGTCGAGGCCGCTGGCCGTCTTGTCGGCGACCTCTTTCCACTCGTCGAGCGAGTGGAGGGCCGCGCCGACCTTGCTCATGAAGACCCGGCCCGCCGGCGACCGCCACTTGGCGTCCAGCGCGTCGGCGTGCCGCTTGAGGCTTTCCCGAGTGGTCTGCAACAGAACGCTTGTCCGCCGCCAGGTCTCGACGAGGCCGCGGGTGCGCTCGTCGCTCTCCTTGCGGGCCTGCTCCCACATTTCCTCGATAGTGAGCCCATCCCAGGATGTGGGATCATATGGTGCGGCCCCGGCGGCCCGATCCGCGGCGTAGTCGTCCGGGACGCCGGTGTAACCCGGGGTGTAGCTCGGCGTCCATCCGTAGTAGTTGTCGCTCATCCCCGCTCCTCCGCGTCCCGTTCCCCGCCCACCGTCAGGACCGCAGGTCCGGGCGGGCCACCTGGTCGCCGTACATCTGCTCGTTGTCGCCCTGGACCGTATGGGCGCCGGTGCCCTCGCCGAAGGTCTCCGACTTGTCGATTTCCGGCGTCGCTTCGGGATCCTGACTGTTATTGGCTTCCGGGGCGAAGTAGGTCTCCGGATTCAGGACCTCCGGCGGGATCGCCTTCGCGGGGTCCGAGTTCTTGTCATCGCCCTGCCGCCAGAGGTCGTCGAGCGTCTTCTGACCATCGACGGCGGTGAAGGCGTTGTAAATGTCGTCCGTGCTGGCCTGGGCCAACGCGTCTCCGGTGCGGTATTCGCTGGCGATCGACATGGCAGCCATCTGCAGCGACACCAGACCCTTCATCGCGTCACCGAGCATCTTCCCCACCGCCACGCGACTGTCGTCGTGCCGGACACGGAAGAATGCGCCCTCCTTCATCCCACCCCCGCCGAACGGCGCCTGCACGGTGAGCATGGGGCGTACGCCGCTCTCGAAGCTGGGCTTGAAATGCTCGTTCAGCTCTTTCTCGATGGCCTTGGCAAAGTCGATCAGCTGCTGGATGTCGACGTCGATGTTCTCGCCGACGAGCCACTCGTCGCCCATCTGTCTCCCCGTTTCGTCCACATGCCGCCACCGCGGCTGTGTCCCGAGCCGCGACATTCGCAGTCCACTCTGGCCGAGAGTAGCGTCATCGGGCAACCCCGTAGTGTGGTCAGGCCCGCGGTGGCAGGTTCACCAACTGCACGAGACGGGTGCCCTCCCGCCGCGTGACCAGCCAACCTCGACCGGGCGGCAACGGCCCGGGGCGGACGGTGCCGAGCAGAACGCCTTCGTCCCGGTTGCCGGACATCACGATGCCCGGCGTGCTGATCTCCCGCAGCCGCATCAGCACCGGCTCGTACAGCGCCCGGCTCGCCCCGCCGGTGCGGCGGGCGATGATCAGGTGCAGGCCGATGTCCCGGGCCTGGGGCAGGAATTCCAGCAGCGGGGTCAGCGGGTTGCTGCCCGCGCTCGACACGAGGTCGTAGTCGTCGACCAGGACGTAGAGATCCGGCCCCTTCCACCAACTCCGGGCCCGTAGCTGGTCTGGCGTCACGTCGTTGGGGGGGATCCGGTCCCGCATCACCGCGGCGACCTCTGTGATGATCTTCTCGGTGAGCTGGGCCGACGAGCCGTACCCGATCAGGTGCGGGCTGGTGATGTCACCGAGCATGCTGCGCCGGTAGTCGACGATGACCAGCCGGGCCTCGGTCAGCTCGTTACGGTCGACGATCGTCTGTGCCAGCGCCCGCAGGAAGGTGCTCTTGCCGGACTCGCTGTCGCCGAAGAGCAGGAAGTGCGGGTCGGCGGCGAAGTCCAGGTGCACCGGTTGCAGGTCCACCTCGGCGATGCCGACCGGCACCCCGGGACGACCGGTGGCCGGCAGGCTGCCGTGTGGGACCACCGGCGGGAGCTGGCGGATCGGTGGCGCGCCCGGACCCTGCCAGGCGCCGGCCAGGTCGTTGACCAGCTTGCGGGACCCCTCGGGCAGGGTGTCCGCCTCCTGCGCGCCGTCGGTGCGGGGCAGGGCGGCGAGGAACTGGTGCCCGTCGGCGGTGATGCCTCGGCCGGGTGACTTCTCCGGCACGTTCATCGCGGCCCGACGGTCCAGGTTGGAGTCACCCGCGTCGGACAACCAGAGCTCCAGCCGGGTGCCGAAGACGTCCCGCACGGCGGGGCGCAGGTCCATCCAGCGACCCGCGGTGACGATCAGGTGGACGCCGAAGGAGAGACCGCGGTTGGCGATGTCGTTGATGGTCGGCTCAAGATCTTCGAACTCCGACCGGATGCTGGACCAGCCGTCGATGACAAGGAAGACGTCGCCGAACGGGTCGTCGTTGTGCTGGCCGTGCCGACGGGCCCGCCGGTACGCGGCCATCGAGTCGACCCCGCGCTCACCGAACCGCCGCTCCCGCTCGCCCATCAGCAGTTGCAGCTCGGCGACGGTCCGGCGGACCAGACTGGCATCGAGACGGGTCGCCACCGCGCCGACCTGCGGCAGGTCACGTAGCGAGGAGAGCGCGTTGCTGGTCAGGTCGAGGCAGTAGACCTGCGCCTCCCGCGGCGTGTGGGTCAGCGCCAGCGACGTCACGATCGTGCGCAGTACGGTGCTCTTGCCGCTCTGCGGACCGCCCACGATCACCGCGTGGCCGGCCGAACCTGCCAGGTCGAACCAGAGCACGTCCCGCCGCTGCTCGAACGGCTTGTCGACGATGCCCACGGCCACCTGCAGCTCGCCCACCAGGCCGGCGTGTGCCACCGTCACGCCCCGGGCGGGGTCGGCGGTCAGTGGCGGCAGCAGCTGATCCAGCGTCGGCGGATCCGACAGCGGCGGCAGCCACACCTGGTGGGCCGGCGCGCCCCGGCCGGCGAGTCGGCCGACCAGGATGTCCAGCACACTGTCGCCGCCCGTGTCGAGGGGATCCGGCGTCGTCTCCTGGGCCTTACGGGTCACCGGCGGTGCGACGTAGGCGGTGCTGTATTCCCGCACCCGCTCCTCGCCGTCACCGGCGGCGACCGCCTCGGCCGTCTTGCTGCGGTAGGTGCCGGAGACGTATGCGGCCTTGAAGCGGATCAGTGGTTCCATGCCGAAGCGCAGGTAGCCGTGGCCCGGGGATCGAGGCAACTCGTACGCGTCGGTGGCGCCGAGCACCACCCGGCTCTCCATCGCCGAGAAGGTCCGCAGACCGATCCGGTACGACAGGTGGGTGTCCAGACCGCGTAGCCGGCCCTCCTCCAACCGCTGCGAGGCCAACAACAGGTGTACGCCGAGCGACCGGCCGACCCGACCGATCTGCACGAACATGTCGATGAAGTCCGGTTTGGCGGTGAGCAGCTCGGAGAACTCGTCGCAGATGATGAGCAGGCTCGGCAGTGGTGCCAGCGGAGCACCCGCGGCCCGGGCCTTCTCGTAGTCGCGCTGCGAGGCGTAGTTGCCGGCCGAGCGCAGCAGCTCCTGCCGACGCACCAGCTCACCGTTGATCGAGTCGGTCATCCGGTCGACGAGCGGCAGCTCGTCGGCCAGGTTGGTGATCACCGCGCTGGTGTGCGGCAGGGCGTCCAGCCGGGTGAAGGTCGCGCCGCCCTTGAAGTCGATCAGGACGAGGTTCAGGCTCTCCGAGCTGTGCGTGACGGCGAGCGCCAGCACCAGCGTGCGCAGCAGTTCGGACTTGCCGGAACCGGTGGCACCGATGAGCAGGCCGTGCGGTCCCATGCCGTCCTGCGCGGACTCCTTGAGGTCCAACTCGACCGGGATCCCGTCGACGCCCACACCGATCGGCACCCGCAGCCGGTCCCGGTTGGGCCGGGGCTGCCAGGCCAGCTCCATGTCGAACTCGTACGGGTCGCCGATGTTGAGCAGTTCGGCCAGGCCCAGCTCGCTGGTGAGCGGGGCGTCGCCGCCGCGGGACGCGGCCGAGAGACGCAGCGGGGCCAACTGCATGGCCAGCGCCTCGATCTCCGCGACCCGACAGCCGTCGGCCCGCCCGATCTCCGCCTGACCATCCACGGTGGTGCTGTGCAACTGCCCGTCGGCGCTCACCTCGAGCACGAGCCGGGCCCGGTCCAGCACCCGCGGCGCCGGGCTGGAGAGGTCGAGCAGGGTGACGCCCTCCACACCGCCCTCGGTCATCAGGTGGTCCGACCCGGCGGTGTCGCCACCGTCGATGATGACCAGGAGGTGCGGCCCGCCCGACTGGGGCGACCCACCGGAGGAGTTGAACCGGGGCCGGCTGGCCAGCACGTCGTCGAGCATCGCCTCCAGCCCGGTGACCGAGGGCGCGACCAGCCGGAGCTGACCGAGCGCGTCGGTGCGGCTCGGGTGCAGCGCGTGCGGCAGCCACTTCGTCCACTCCCACGCGCCCCGCCGGTCGGCGGCGACGCAGACCGCGACGAGCATGTCGTCCGGCGCGTGGAACGCGGTGGCCTGGGCGAGCACCGCCCGGACGAGACCTCGGACCGCCTCGTCGTCGCCGCGCAGGTGGACCCGGGCGAACCCGTTGAGCGCCATCGTCACCGGCAGATCCGGCACCTCGCCGTACGTGGTGAGGAAGCGGCGCAGCGCCAGCGCGCACATCGGCTCCAGCTTCTCCAGCGAGGTCGCGGGCGGCGGAACCAGCGGCGTGGCCAGCTCCTGCGGGCCGAGACCGATGCGTACGGTGGCGAAGTCCACGTCGCCACGCCGGCGCTCCCACAGCCGTGGCCCGAGCGGGACCGACCACAGCGCGTCCGGGTCCGGGTGTCGGTAGAACGCCGCCTCGCGCTGCTTCTCGACCGTCTTGAGCACCCGGCGGCGCTGCCGCGACAGGTGCGTCATGTACTCGCGTCGCTTCTGCAGCATCTCCTGCTTGGTCGGGCCACCGGAGTTGTTGGTGAGCTGGGAGCCGAGCATGCCGATCGCGGAGAGGCCGAAGAGGCCTCCGGTGACGTAACCGAGGGTGCTGCCGCCTCGGCCGGCGAACATCAGCGCCATCGCGAACGAACCGGCGAGCATCGGCAGCATCATCATCATCTGGCCCCAGGCACGCCCGCTGGGCGCGGGTACCTCAGGTGGTGCCTCCAGCAGGACCTCGCCGGACGGGTACTCCGGCTCCGGCTGCCGGGCCGGGCGTTTCACGACGACCGTGCTCACCTATCAGACCTCCCCGCTGGGGTCCGGACCCGACCGGGCCGAACCGGCGCCCGCGCCATGGCACATGGTAGGTAGCCTTCTCTCGTCATGACAGCCGCGGGCCACGTCGGCCCGCTCCTCGTTCGAGGGGTCGTCAGTGGTCACCCAGGCCGGAACCGGACTCGCGCGCATCGCCGTCGTCGCCCCCAACCGGCGGCTTGATCTCGCTCTACCCGAGCATCTGCCGCTGGTCGGGCTGCTCCCCGCCGTGCTGCGGCAGGCGGATGAGCATCCGTCGGACGGGACGGCACACGGTGGTTGGATGCTGCGCCGCACCGACGGCACCACTGTGGACCTCAATCGTACGCTCGCCACCCAGAACGTCCGGGACGGCGAGACGCTGCATCTCGTGCCGCGCCGCACCGACTGGCCGGAGTTGGCGTACGACGATCTGATGGAGGCCGTCGCGGCCGGCGCCCGCCGACGCGGGGTGGCCTGGAGCCCGCCCGCGACCCGGCTGACGGGTCTGATCGTCGCCGGTGTGCTGCTGCTGCTCGGCCTGGTCGTCATCGTCACGTCCGACGAGCCCGGCCTGCTCGGCGGCGTGATCGCCCTCGGCACCGCCGGGGTGCTCCTGCTGGTCGGGATCGTGCTGTCCCGGGCGATGGCCGACTCGCTCGCCGGGGCCGTGGTCGCCGCGGCCGGCCTGCCGTACGCCTTCGTCGGCGGCGTCCTGGTGATCGGGAACGGGGAGTCCGTCTGGGCGCTCGGCGCACCGCACGTGTTGCTCGGTTCCGCCATCCTCTTCCTCACCGGCCTGCTCGGCTTCCTCGGGGTGGGCGACGCGACCCGGGTCTTCGTCGCGGCGGTCTTCGCAGGTTTCTGGGGCATGCTCGGCGGCCTCTTCGCCCTGGGCACCATGGACGCCCCGCAGGGCGCGGCGATCATGGTCAGCGCGGTGACCCTGCTGCTGCCGGCGATGCCGCTGCTCGCCGTACGGCTCGGCAAGATGCCGATGCCGGCGCTTCCCCGCACCGCCGAGGACCTGCTGCGCGACGAGCCGCAGCCCCGGCGCGAGCTGGTCTATCAGGCCACCGCCCGGGCCGACGAGGTCCTCACCGGCATGATCTTCGGCTCGTTCCTGGTCACCGTCGGCTGCCTGATCGTGCTGACCGCCCACGGCTCGGTCGCCGCCCTGCTGCTGGCCGGCGTGGTCGCGCTCGGTCACCTGCTGCGGGCCCGGCTGGTGCCGACCGTGCGGCACCGGGTGCCGCTGCTCGCCGGGGGCCTGGTGGGGTTGGCCCTGCTGCCCCTGGTCGGCGCGGCTGACGCCGGCACCGGACTACGCGTGCTGGCCGTGCTGCCGGTGGCGGTGGTCGCGGCCGGGATCTCGGTCAGTGCCGGGCTCGCCTACAGCCGCCGTGCTCCGTCGCCCCGGCTGGCCCGTCTCGGGGACACCCTCGACATCCTGCTGCAGTTGGCCGTGGTGCCGGTGGCATGCAGTGTGCTGGGCCTGTACGCGTTCATGCGAGCACTGAACGGCTGACACCAACGTCGGCGCCGACGATCATGCGGCTCTCTCGATCAGGACTGGCGGTCTGAGTACCACTCGGGCATGGGCGCTGGCTCGTCCCAGTTGAGGTCGCTTGCCTCCGGCATGTCACCACCGCGGACGAGCTTGACGATCGCGGAGTCGATGTCGGGGCCAACGAAGAAGTCGTCTGCCCAGTGCAGCATGAAGACCCGCCCCTGGGCGTCGATGACGAGTTCGGAGGGCCCGTCGGCGTTGTTGCCGAGCGGGTAGACGGGGTTGTCAAACTCCTCGGTGAAGATGCGGGCATCCTCGGCGAGCACTCCGCCGCGGGTGGGGTGGATGTAGCTCCAGTAGCCCTCTTCTGGCTCGCCGAATCCGCCGAACTGGGGCAGGCGTAGGCCGCCGAATTCGACGAGTGCGGCCCGTGCGGCGGGGAAGAACTCCAGGCCGGTGAGTTTGTCGGCGAAGCGGGTCAGCCAGTTGTTGACGGAGGCGGTCATGTCGCGGCCGGGGAACCAGCCGGCCTTGTCCAGTACCGCTCGGACGTCCGGCGGGAAGCGGCCCTCGGCGGCGCGGCGCTGCGCGTACCGCTTGGCAATTGACGCACCGGCCAGCGAAGGCCACTCGGACAGCTCGCCGGTCTCCCGGTCGATGACGACTGTGGGCTGGCCGGTGGCCGA
Organism: Micromonospora sp. NPDC005203; assembly: GCF_042872705.1. NCBI lineage: Bacteria > Bacillati > Actinomycetota > Actinomycetes > Micromonosporales > Micromonosporaceae > Micromonospora > Micromonospora sp. NPDC005203. The sequence continues at coordinate 474,330 of NZ_JBIAKV010000001.1, forward strand.
CGGTGGCCGGGGTGGCCCGTCCGTCGGCTCCGGCCGGGGTTCGCGGCGGGAGACGACGAAGCCGAGGTCGAACTCGTACATGTCGACCTCCGGCGGCGGGCCGGGGTGGCCGGCGGCGGCCCACTCCCGGGCTCGGACCAGTGCCTCGTCACGACTGATCATCGAACCTCCTCGCGTCGTGGTCGTCCTGGTCACCGGCCCCGGCCGGATGCCGGCACCACAGCGTTCGACGCGGTGCCTATCGTAGGCACCGCGGTCCGGCACCTGTCCGTGCCGACCGTACGCCAGGGGGAGATGCCATGCCGTCACGGCGGGACCAGGTCCAGTCGTACCAGTTCTTCGTCCAGCGGATGACGTCCGCGCTCGTGGCGCGTGAGCCTGATCCGGAGGCCGCGCCGTTCCGGCGGCTCGGCGGCGCCGGCCTCGCGGGCGTGATGGTGGCGGTGCTCTGCCTCGCCGCGGTGGGCGTCTACGGGTTGCTCCGCCCCGGTGGCGCCACCAAGTGGAAGGCGGCCGAGTCGGTCATCTTGGAGAAGGAGACCGGCACGCGGTACGTCTACCGGGACGGTCGCCTGCACCCGGTGGTCAACTACTCGTCCGCGTTGCTGGCCATGGGGTCGGCGGTGCCCACCATCTCGGTCTCCCGCAACTCGCTCGTCGGCACGCCGCGCGGGCCCCGGATCGGCATCCCGAACGCACCGGACGCCCTGCCCGACCCGAAGCGGATCCTCACCGGGCCGTGGACGCTCTGCACCCAGCCGGCCCGCGACCAGGCGGGAGGCACCGTGGCCACCACGGTGCTCACCCTCGGTAGAGCCCCCAATGGTGGGCGCGAGATGGGTGACACGGCGCTGCTGGTCAAGGACACCACGACCAACCGGATGCACCTGGTCTGGCGCGACCATCGGTACGAGATCCGCAACCAGGCGGTCGTCCTCGAAGGACTGACCATGACCGCGGAGCCCGTGGTCGAGGTCGGCGGGGCGTGGCTGAACGCGCTGCCCGCGGGTGAGCCGATCGGCTCGGCGGGGGTGGCCGGCCGCGGCGAGTCGTCGGACGCACTGCCGGACGCCCGGGTCGGCCAGATCTTCGTCGTGCAGAGTCAGAACGGCAGCCGTCAGTACTACCTCGCCAACCGCGACCGCCTGCATTCGCTGACTCCGCTGCAGGCTGACGTACTGCTCGCGGACCCGGAGACGCGGAAGTCCTACCAGGGTGAGTCGGCTCCGCAGGCCCTGACGCTCGGGGCCGGGGCCGCCGCGGCGGCCCCCAAGGCGCCGCCGCCGGCCGAGGGGCGTCACCGCGCACCCGAGGAACGCCCCGACATCGCCCGGCTGACCGGTGACCAACCGGCGATCTGCGCCGCCTACCGGCCGGGGCAGGATGAGCCGACCCTACTGCTGGACGCGCAGGTGCAGCCGGTCAAGGAGCCGGTACGCACCGCCGAGCAGACCGGCGACGGCATTCCGCTCGCCGACCGGGTGGTCATCGAGCCGGGGTACGGCGTCCTGGTTGCCGCCATGGCGTCACCGGAGATCACGACGGGCACCCTGAGCCTGGTCACCGACCTGGGCTACCGGTATCCGCTGGCATCGAAGGAGGTGTCGGAGATGCTCGGCTACCGCGGTGCGCGGCCCGTCGAACTGCCCGCGAGTCTGGTCGTCCGTCTTCCGGCCGGCCCGGCGCTCGACCCAACCAACGCGAAGCGGGCACTGGACCCGGAGTGACCGGAGCTGCCACAGTGGAGGTAGTTGCGAGTCTGGATGCGGCCGGCCTAGCGCGGGCTGGACATGACCCGTTACCGTTCGTGTAGCAATGGCGCGCGAGCGCCACAATAGAGGCTGCCCCCGCCGATGGGGGCGATCGATGAGGACGGGGGTGACTCACCATGTCGATGGGTACCGACACCGGCTTGATGGTGAAGACCGAGGGCGACGTAGATGCCGTCGCGGATCGGCTCACCGGCAACCTGAACCAGCTGATGGACCAGCTCGCACCGCTGTACGACCAGTGGAAGGGCGCCGCTGCCGGCTCCTTCCAGGACGTTCGGGAAAAGTTCGACAACGACATGGCCCGGTTGAACGTGGCGTTGCGGGCGATCGCCGAGGCCGTCGGGTCCGCCGGTAAGGACTACGACGTCAGTGACGACGAGCTCCGGTCCGAGATGACCTCTGCCGGCGCGACCGCCGGTCAGATCACCGCAGCGCTCAAGCTCTGACGGGGGAGGGGTTCTGACATGGAAATTCGTTACAACTTCGGTGCGCTGAACGCTGCGGCGGACAGCTGCGGCGGTGCCATGAAGAATGTGACTGGCGAGCTCGATGGGCTCAAGTCGGGCATCGCGCCGCTGCTCGCGACCTGGGACGGTGACGCCCGTGAGGCGTACTTCCGTCGGCAGAGCGACTGGGAGGCGGCGGCAAACGACCTGCGCGACCTGCTCGGCCGGATCGAGAAGACGCTGCGCGAGTCGGCGGCCAGGATGCAGGCCCGCGAAGCCGCGAACCGGGCGAAGTTCGGCGACTGAGCCCGACCGTACGTAACGATGGCCCGGCTGTGTGCCGGGCCATCGTCGTTCGCACCGTCGTCGGTGCCGCGACTGCCGGGCGTCGTGACGATGAGGGTCCGGCCTCGGGTAGGCCGTCAGCCGCGGGGCAGCGAGGTCGGCACCCGGAAGAAGGCCTCTTCGGGCTCGTCGATCTCGGCGACCGGAGGCGGCGGGGCCGCCGGCCGAGTCGGTCGCCACCGCAGCCGGCGTCCGCGCGGCAGCAGGGTGGCCATGGCGCCGATGGCGAGCGCGAGCACGGCGACCAGCAGCCCGACCCAGAGGGCCACCCGGCCGAAGACGCTCCACCGCTCCGAACGCTCCTGCGCCGCCGCGTCATACGACGGGTCGGGCATCGGGGGTTGGGCAACCGGCGCGTCATTCGTCAGCCGTTCGGTCACCGCCCGGTACGGATTCAGCAGGCCACGCCCGTAGCCCTCGCCGGGGCCACCACGCGCCGGGTCCACCGTCGCGAGGAGACGGCGGTTGACCCCCTCCGCGGACAGGCCGGGTTCGGCAGCACGGATCAGGGCGGCCGTTGCGCTCACCAGCGGGGTTGCGAAGCTGGTGCCGCTCCAGACGGCGTGGCCGGCGAGGCGGGTCGCCGCCACCACCGCGCCGCCAGGGGCCACCAGGTCCACGTACGGCCCGACCTGCGACTGCTTCACCCGCACGCCCTCCTGGTCGATGGCGCCGACCCCGATCACACCGTCGTAGGCGGCGGGGTAGGGCACCGGATCCGGACGGTCGCCGTTCTGGTGCAGGTTGCCGGCGGCGGCGACCAGCACGACGTTGTGCTCCCGCGCGTACTTGACCGCGCTTTCTACGGCGGGATCGGGTTGGTAGAGCGTCACGGACATGTTGATCACGGCGGCACCGTCGTCGACCGACCCGCGAATGGCCTGCGCAAAGACCTCCGCGGAGACACTCTTGCCCCGGGCCTCCTCGCCCTCGGTGCCGGCGCGTTCGCTGACCCGGATCGGGATGATCGTTGCGTCCGGGGCCAGGCCGTGGAAGCCGACGCCGTTCTGCGGGCGGGCGGCGATGAGGCTGGCGACCGCGGTGCCGTGCGAGACACAGTCGACGTTGCCACCGGGTGTCCCACGCAGGGAATCGAAGCCGGTAGCCACCCTGCCGCTCAACTGCGGGTGGTTGTCGTCGGTGCCGGAGTCGATGACGGCCACCTTGACGTTGACGCCGGTGCTGAACGGCCACACCCGCTGCGGCGCGAGCCACCGCTGGTGCCACGGTGTCTCGCTGATGACCTGACCCGGATCGCTCGGGTTGGTGCAGATCGCCGGGGCCGCGACAGCCCGATCCGGCGCGCCGAGGATTGTCGAGCCCATCAGCGCCACCACCAGCGCAGCGGCGGACGTACGACGGTCGAGACCCATTCCGCGCTCACCTCCCGTCCCTACGGCGCCGGTGCATCGTAACGATCCTCGGACGATTACCGGATCCCCGATGTCGCGTCGATTCAGTATGGTCGAGGTGTCACGCCGTTGGCGGGTTGCGGCGGCACGTGGACGTGCAGGGGGAGGACGCCATGGACACGCAAGGACTGCGCGCTCGGGCCGACGAGCTGATGGCCCAGTTCGAGCGGATGCGCTCGGGCGTGGGTGACCTTCAGCAGCGGCTCAAGGCAGTGAACGCCACCGTCACCTCCGAGGACGGCTTCGTCTCGGTGACGGTCGGCCCGCGTGGTCAGGTGGTCAAGGTGGAGTTCGATCCCCGCATCTACCGCCGGCCTAACTCCAAGGAGCTCTCCGCCACCGTCACGGAGACGATCCGAAAGGCCACCGAGAAGGCGATGACCGAGGTCGAAGAGCTGATGCGGCCCTTCGTGCCGGACAGCCAGTTCCAGGCGTACATGGGTCACGACCTGGACGGCATCTTCCGCCAGCTGGACAGCGAACTTCCCCGGGAGGACGACCGATGAGCGACGCAGACGAGACCTTCCTCAAGCCCGACGCCGCCCGGGCCGGTGCCCAGCGACTCGGTGTTGCCGGCGCGACACTGGCCAGCCGATGGGCGCAGCACGCGGCCACCATCTCGTCGCTGAACGCCTCCGCGCCCTGGGGCACCGACGAGCCGGGCCAGGGCTTCAACAAGCACTACCTGGAGGGCGGCGACAAAGCCCCCGCCACCAGCGTCCTGAGCGGTGGGAAGACCATCGTGGACCTGATCAAGTTGCTGGGACCGGACGTCCTCAGCGCCGTCGATGGCACGGTCGAGGTCGACGACATGGTCGACAAGTGGTTCGGCGGCGAGGGTAAGTAACGTCCGACCTCCGGTTGGTCTGGTCAGGACAGAGGGGCAGAGCGGGTGGCGGTACCAAATCCCAGGGGCTTGCTCGGCGACTACACGTGGGTCTGGGACGCCGTCTGCTGGGCCAGCGCCGGTGAGGCCTGGCCGACCGGCGACGAGGACCGCATGCGCGACCTCGCCGATGCGTGGGAGGGCCTCGCCAAAGCGATAGGCGATGCCCTCGGCGACGCAGACCCGGCCGCCATGAAGATCCTCCAGAACTGGGGTGGCGGCGCCGGCGGCGCATTCGGGCAGCTCTGGAACCAGATCGGCGTTGATCCGGGCTCCGGCCTGCCGCTCATGCAGGAGGCCGCGTCGGCCTTCGCCAGCGGTTGCGACAACGCGGCCATGGAGATCGAGTACGCCAAACTGACAGTCCTCATCGCCGTCATCATCACCGTGATCGCGGTCTTCGTGGCGCTGCTGATGGCCTGGTTGGGTGGGGTCTCGGCCGGAGCGATTCCGGGCATCCTCGCCGCCGGGCGGCATGCCGTGACCATCGCGTTCCGGCGGCTGATCGCGCAGATGGGCCGGCAACTCCTCACCCGCGCCGGGATGCAGGCGGCCCTGCGCACCGCAGGCACCCAGATCACCCGGCGGGTCACCAGCGAGACGCTGCGCAACGCCGGGCGACGCTTCGCCCACGAACTCGCCGAGGAGGTCGGTGAGGAACTCATCATCGACATCGGCGCTCAGGCCTACCAGATGAAGAACGGCACGCGGACGGAGTGGGACGTCCGCCGCACCGCCACCGCGGGCGTCGGCGGCGCCTTCGGCGCGGTCCTCGGCACCGGCCTGAACGCCGGGACCCGCTTCGCCCGTAACAATGTGGCACCGCGGATGCCGTTCTCGTTCAGCCCGCCCGCGATGAACTTCCGTGGCGCCGGGGTCGTCCGCTGGGGCGGCAACTCGCTCGCGGCCGGTGCGCAGAACGCCGTCATCTCACCAGCCGCCAGCGTCCTGGCCAACGGCACCATGTCCGGTCAGTGGGGCATGCCCGGGGGTGAGGCGTTCCTCGGTGGCTTCACCAGCGGTGCCGGTCGCGGCGGTGCCACCTTGGCGGGCGGCAACGCTGGTGCCAAGCTGGCGAATCTGCACAACCGGCTCGCTGGCTTCGACCCCGCTGCCGCGACGGGCAACGGGACCGGCAACGGCACCGGCACGGGCACCGGAGATCCGACCGTCGGCGAAGCGGACCTCGGCAACCTCGGCGGCACGGGCAATGGCACGGGCTCGGGCAGCGGTTCCGGGAGTGGTTCGGGTTCGGGCAGTGGTTCGGGTGCGGATGGTGGTTCGGGCTCGGGATCGAGTAGTGGTTCCGGCTCGGGTTCGGGCAGCGGTTCGAGCGACAGCAGCCAGGGCGACGGCAGCGCTGACGCCGGTCCGAGCAACGCGCCGAGCACCGGGTCCGGATCGATCTCACTCGCCCCACCGACCGCCGATGCCGGCGCTCTGCCGGTCGCGGACACGTCCGACCCGTCGGGCACGGGCACCGGTCAGGGCACCGATCCGGCCGCGACCGCCGGTTCACCGGCCACCGGGACTCCGGTCGCCGCCGAGGCGCCCGCCGCTGGTCCGGTTGCCGACCAGGCCGCCGCCGACGTCAGTTCCGGTGCGGGGACAGACTCCGACGCCAGCGCCGCCCCGGGCGCCGGACCCGACACCAAAACCACTGCTCCTCCCGCAGCGGACACGAACGCAGGCGTGGATTCCGGCAGCTCGGCTCGTGACGCCGACGGCGACACGTCCGGTGGTGGCAACGCACGGTCTGACACCTCGACCACCGGCGGCCCCCAGGTCGACTCGTCCACGACCAACCAGAGCAGTTCCGCTGGACCCTCGTCGGGTTCGACGGTGGATAGCTCGCCGTCGCGGGTCACCGACAGCTCCGTACCGGGTGACACGAGGTCGGACTCCGCGAAAGACCCGCTCTCCAGCGACCACGCACCCGCGGTCGTACCCGGCACCACGGTGGGCACCCCCGCAGCCGCCGCACCTGCGCCAGGCACCGTGCCGTCGGCACCGGTCACGGGTGGCACCGCCACGAACCCGGCGGTAGCCGGGTCGCCGGCACCGACGACCGCGCAACCGGCTGCTACCACGAATGCGCCCACCACGAATGCGCCCACCACGAACGCTCCTGCCACCGGCACGAGCAGCCAGACCACGACGGGTCCCCAGACCACCCCGGCGACCAACACGGGCACGAACACCCAGCCGACCACCGGCCGCCCGACTCCGACGGTCAACCCGACGGTGGCGAACTCGGCCGGCTCCATCTCGCTCAGCCCCGCCACCACGCCCTCGACAGGTGCCCCGACGACAAACACCGTGCCGGACGGCAGCACCACTCAGGGCACGACGAACCAGCCGGGCACCCCGGTGCAGCAAGCGGAGACCAACCAGCCCGGCACCAGCGAGGCCAGTCCGTCGGGACGGCCCGACGGGCGTACCCCTGTTGTCGGGGTTGGGCCCACGGACGTTGCCGCCGCGCCGGATGGGTCGACTCGGCCGGACGCCGCGCCGGATGGGTCGACTCGGCCGGACGCCGCTCCGGATGGGTCGACTCGGCCGGACGCCGCTCCCGATGGGTCGACTCGGCCGGACGCCGCGCCGGCCGTTCCGGCGACGAGCGGTGACGCCAACCCGTCGAACACGCCAGACCCGGCGGCCGACCCGGACGCCAACACCGACCCGGCGGCCGACCCGGTTCCCGCCCAGCGGACTCCAGGCGACGGCGTGGTGATTGTCGTCCCGGCGTCTACCAGCACCACCGGCCCGACCACCGATACTCCGACCGGGCCAACTGCCAACACCGGGACGGTGGACCCGGCGACGCTGAAGCGTTCCAGGGGCCCGACCGGAAACGGCACCCACAGCTGGCACCTCGATCCGATCACCGTCCCCGGTGACCCGAACGGCCCAGACGCTGAGCGCATGCTCATCGAGGCGTCCCGGACGTTGGCCGAGACAGTCCGGACAGCCATCAAGGCCAAGACGATCTCCAAGACCAAGATGCCCGGCATGGCGGGCGCGCTGATGATGCCGAACGGCGACATCACCACCCACACCAGCATGCAGGGCAATAAGAGCACCAAGCCGGCCACCCAGCCGGCGGTGCACCCGCTCGCTCAGGCCGCACTCGCTCGGACCAAGGTGGCCTTGGGCACCGGAAAAGGCGCTGGCCACGGCAACTGCGCCGAGGTCGCCCTGGTATCGGACCAGCTCTACCGGCTCGAACAGCAGTGGCGGGAGGCCGGTGAGCCGAGCACCTTCGAGCAGTACGCGTCAGATGGTCTCAAAGGCGCAAGAATCGTCACCCATCAGATCAAGCCTGCTCTCGAGGAAGGCATAGAGTACGACCTGGGCCACTATCGTCCGCCGTGTCGATCCTGTAGGCATTTCCTGCCGCAGTTCGACATCAAGGCGATCGAAGATCCGGAGCGGTCGCCAGCGAACTACCAGCCATCGGTCCCCGGGGTGGTGGGCACCGGGCGACCGCTGAGCGACGCTCGTCCGTACGGGGACCCCCAGGGCCTGGTCCCGCCGGACCCGGCCGACCAGCAGACGCTCGACGATGCCGTGCCCCGCGACCCGGGCACCGGCCGCCCGGAAGTGCACCCCGATCCCACCAAGGGCATATGGGCGCGCCTGCTCAACGACGGCGGCCCAACGGTTTCCGGCCGGGCCCGGAACTGCGCCGACGCGGGGCTCTCCTTCCTGTCCACCTGGTTCGGCCGGCCCGAGGTGGCAGCGGCCGTGGCGGACCCGGGGAGCGTCGAGAGCAACAGCACCGCCCGGCAGGAACAGGCGTTGCGCACCCCATTCAGCCACCGTGGCACCGGACCGGCCGGGTTGGCCGACGTCGCTGCTGCTCTGCGGGAGGCCGGTCACGGCTCGGCTGCCCTCATCATCACCGCACCCGCGGACGCCGACGGCCGGGCGCACACCTGGAACGCGGTGAACCACGAGGGCACGATCGTCTGGGTCGACGCGCAGACGGGAGAGGTCTCCGACACGGACCCGATCCACAGCGTCGATGTCGACAACGTCTGGTCGATCACGCTTGACGCCGAGGGTGACCCGATCACGCCGGCAGTCGACCGGACCGGCACCGACGCGCCGGCCGCTGACCCGGTGCCGCCGCACTCCACCGCACCGGCGGGTCCGAACTCCGAGGTCAGCGCCAACGACCCCTCGGCCGCGCCGGACCAGACGGGCACGACAGACAGCGACTACCTGAGCGGGTTGTCCGACGCCGACCAGACGACGTTGGCCCAGGCCGTCGCTGCCGCTCAGCAGGATGCCGACCAGATCCTCGCCGACATGCGGGGCGTCGCTGCCGAGGTGAACGAGCAACTCGGACTTACCGGCGAGAATGCGCTGCAGACGCTGGGCGAGGAGCACCGGGTCAAGGCTGCGGAATCGCTCGCCCGCAAGTTCCGCACCGAACTTGAGCCAATGGGTCATGACCTGGACAGCGCGCTGCAAACAGTCAACGACATCGTGCGTTTCTCGGTTCGCGGTCCGGAGTCCGAGTCTTACGGTCCTGCGGTTGACCAACTACTTAGCAGTATGGAGGCCAACGGCTATCAGGTCACCGACCTGAAGAACTTCTGGCATCCCGGTAACCGGTTCTTCGGACTGAACTGCACGCTGGTGTCCCCGAACGGCCGTACCTTCGAGCTGCAGTTCCCGACCGCGACCAGTTACGCGATCGGCAAGCAGACCCACGGACCGTACGAGGTGATGCGGGATCCCGCCTCACCTGCCGTTGCGCAGGTCCACGCGTACCTCGACATCTTGGCGATCAACAAAGCGAACGGTGCGGCAGCGTCCATGCCCGGGGGCACGGACAGTCGGCCGGAGCGATTCGGTGCGCCGAAGAACACGAGCTTCGCGGCCTGGGCTGGCAAGACGGCCCAAGCGGACCTCATGCAGGAGTACGCCGCCGAGTTGGCCGCACAGGGCCGTACATTCCAGGAAGCCCTCGCCGAGCGCGGGTTGGACGCCTCCGACCTGCCCGGCTTCGATCCCGCCTCCCTGGGGAGCACTGATGCCCGAACCGACCTTCCGGTACCACCTGTTGTTCCGCCCGGACAGTCCGGAAGTGCCAGTCAACCTGATCGCGCTGCTCCGGAGCAGCGGACCGACGAAGGCCGTGATCTGGGACCGACCACCCAGAGCGTGGACCTTCAGGCCGGACGTGGCGACGGCGATCCTGTACGCGAATCCGGAACGCCATCTGACAAGAGCGGTCGACCGGGCCACGGCCGAGAGGGAGACGGCCCACTTCACGACGGTCCCGCTGCCGACGGAAGCGGAGTTGACGGAGATCTGCCGCCAGGGGACCTGACCGTTGGCGACGCGTTGGCCGAGGAGACGGCCGGCGAGCAGACCGTCGAAGATCTGTCCGGGGACGACCAGGCCGAGGGTTACCCGGACATGCGGGGCTGGCCGATGCCGGACACCAGGCGTTTCGGGCCGGACGAGCTGACGCAGCTCGAGGATCCGCAATTCCAGGACGATGTTGCCGACAGCCTGTTGACTCCCGACGGGTACGCCGTCCTCAGCGATCCGTCCGCCCACCCGTACGGCCAGCTGATCAACGACGGTGGGCCTGGCCAGCCTGGCCGGAGCAACAACTGCATCGATTGCTCTCTGGCTGCGCTGGCTAGCTTCCTGGGCGATCCCCAGGTGGCCCTTCCGCGCTGGCCGGACCAGCTCGAAGATGGCTCCTTCGACACTGAGACCGGTGAGCTGGACGGCTTCGGCCGGGTGGAGAGTTGGATCGGCGGCGAGTGGACCGGCGACAGCGATGCGATGCCGTCGGCTCCCGCAGAACGCGCTGCAGCAGTTGCCGAGCGGTACGCAGAGCTCTACCAGCGGATCCGGGACGCCGGCCCGGGGGCAGCGGCGGTCGTGGTCGTCGAGTGGCTCGCGTTCGACGAAGACACCGGTGAACCCGCGCTCGACGAAGACGGCAACGTGCTCGGGGCCGCGCAACACGCCTTCCTGATCGTGTTTCCGGAGGGTGCGGACGGGCCGGTCTGGTGGGATCCGCAGAGCGGCGACACCACCTCGGAGGCGCTGCCCGGCGACTACGTTGATGGGACGTACGACCTATGGTCGATGGAGGTGGAGCCGAGCGATGGCTATGACCAAAGAGGAAGCCAGGCAACTGATAACCCGCCTACTGGGGACCAGCAACCCGGTGGCGGTGATTCCGTTCGAGTTCGGCTGGGCGGCACAGGAGACCCTCTCGCCACAGCAACGAGCGCAGGGCAGGCATCTGGGCCAGGGGGTCTTCATCATCGACGAGACGGGAGTGGTGACGGCCCATTCCAGCCTGCCGCCACCCCTGGTGATGAAGCGGTACGCGGCGGCACGCCGGGAGGGTCGGGTAACCGGCCGGCAGGTGTGGCCGAAACTGGCCCAGCCGGACTGACCCCAACCGACGCCGACACCGACACGAGCGCGCCGGCCGTCAACACCGACACCGACACCGACACTGACACGACCGTGCCGGCCGTCGACACCGACACCGACACCGCGCAGCCGGCGACCCCGGGCAGCACCGACGCGTCCACCGACGGAAACGTGGCGACCGACGGGCCGATCACCGCGAGCGCGTTGCCCGGCACGGCCTTCCATGGCGAGGGACGGGCGCAGGCCGATCCCGATGCCGTCCTGGACCGGGCGCGGACCGCGCTACCCGGTGTGGCCGCGCACGCCGGTGTGCAGGCCGTGACCGCCCTGGCCGACGGGACGTACCAGGTCACCCGCGCTGACGGTAGCCAGTTCAACCTCCGGGTGAACAGCGGGCCGGTGGCCGACCGCGCGGTCGCGGCCAGCGCGTTCGACACCGACGGTACGGCCGTGGTGACGGTCTCCGACCGGGCGGCCGACGCGGTGATAGATCGTGCGGTGGCCCACGAGGTGGCCGAACTGGCCGCCGTCGGTCAGCCACTGGCGGACGGCGCACCGGTCGTGACACCGCTCAGCCGCGCCGACGTGGCCGAGCTGGTGACGGCCGCGCACCAGGTCCGGACCGCCAACCCGTCGTCCCGGGCGGCGGTGCGGCGCGAGTTGTCCGCCATCGTGGACCGGTTGGGTCTGCGTGACGGGATGCTCGGTTCCGAGCAGAAGATGGCCGCCCTGCCTGCCGACGTGCGGGCCGCGTTGGCCGACGCGACCAGCCTACGTTCGACGCGGACGAGCGAGCGTTCCCGGGTGCGAGCCGACCGCCGCGCCGCCGAGGCGAACGGGCGCCCGGTCGGCCTGCCGCGGATGAGGACGTACCTGGTCACGCATCTCACCGTGAACTCGATCCTGGTCGCGCTGGCGACGAAGCTCACCCTGGATGCCGGTGGGCGGCCGGAGGTCGCCCTGATGCTGGGCGCCGGCGCGGTCGTCGGAGCCGTCGCCACCGGTCCGGCGAAGTGGCTGGCGAAGCGGTCCGGTCTGGCTGCCGAAGACCGGCGGGCGCGGTACGACACCCGCCAGGACGCGCGTACCGCCGCGGAGACGGACACCACCACCGCCGAGGCGCTCGCGGCCCAGACCGGGGACGCGAGCCCGGCGGTCCAGGAGCTGGGCGAGGCGGTGACCGGGCTCGGTGAGCAGCTCGCGGCCGTCCAGGAGCAGTTGCGGCAGGGCGAGCGCCGGCATCGGCTGATGGGCCGGCCCCGCCGGCTCCCGGCGGTCGGCGGAGACCCATCGGCGGCGACCGGCCGGGACCCCGGCAACGGTACGACGTCGACCGACGGCCAGGGCGGTCCCTCGCAGGTCGGGCTGACCCCGCACGAGCAGGGGCGGCTTGCCGAGTTGCGCGCTCTCGCGGCCCGTCACGACGGAGCGCGTCCATGGACGCGGCCCGGCACCGGCCGGGAGATCAGGGCGCTGCTGGACAGCCTCGGGCTGCGACAGGGGACGCCCGGTGTCCAGCAGCGCCGGGACCTGGTGCCGGCCGACGTACGGCCGCTCGTCGACCGGTTCGGTGGTTCGCGGACGGCGGCGGTGCGGGACCGGGCCCGGGCCGTGATCGACCGCCACCCGGCCGATGGTCAGCGGCCGGGCAAGGTCGCGCCGTGGTGGATGTCGGTGACGGAGAACGCCCCGAACCTGCTGACGGCCGCCACCATCGTGGGGGTCGGTGACATCCTCGGCCAGCTGCAACTCGGCTGGTCCGGCATCGCGGGCGCGCTCGCCGCAGCGGCGACCGGCGTGGCGGTCGACCCGGTGGTCGCCCGCAAGGAGGCCGCTGCCAAGGACGCCCGGGACACCTGGGACGTGGACCATCCGGCGCTGCCGGCGGAGGCGCTGCTGTCGCAGGCTGCCGAGGCGCTCGTCGACCCGATCAGTGCGGTGGACGCCCGCGCCGCGGACGTCGTGCAACGCACGGTCGACCTCAGGCAGCGCCTCGCCGACCTGGAACGCCGGCTCGCCGAGTCGCAGCGACGCAACGGTGTCGCCGACTCGTTCCGCAATCTGCTCTTGGGCAATCCGGCCTGGGCCGGGCTGGCCCCGCCGAACGCCAACATCCCTGCGCCGCGTCAGTCGACCGACCCGGCGACGTCGGCCGGTCCGGCTGCGGCTCCGTCGGCCGATCCACCCACGCCTTCCCTGCAACGGCTTGCCGAGCTCGCCGCACGGCACGAGGCCGCGGGTCCGATGGCCCGCGCGTCGGTGGCCCGGCAACTGCGGGTCCTGGTCGACCAGCTCGGCCTGCGCGAGGGTACGCCGGGCGTGGACCAGCGCCGTGAGCTGGTGCCGGCCGAGCTGCGGCCGGTGGTGGAGCGGCACGGGCGTCCGGGCCTGACCGACCGGGCGAAGCAGCGGCTCACCCGCACGCCGGCACAGGCGACGGACAGCGACGCACGGCCGAGCAACGTGCCGAGCATCGGGGTGTACGCGGTCGAGCAGACACCCGGGCCACTGATTCAGGCCGGTACGACGGTCGGGGTGGCCCAGGCCCTTCAGGTCGCCGCCGGAGCCGGGCCGGGCAACATGCTGGCCGGTGGGCTCCTGAGTCCGCTCCGCGACCTGCTGCTCAAGCGGGTCGAGGCTCGGATCAAGGACGCTCGGCGGACCTGGGACCTGGCCCACCCCAACCCGGCGACGGACCCGACGACACGGGTGGCCGGGCTCGCCGGCCCGTCGACGACCACCCTGACCGACGCCGCCGGTCAGCTCGACGCGGCGTCGCGGCACCTCGACGAGATGAACGAGACCCTGGAGCGGCTGGCGCAGGGGCGCACCACCGCCCCCGGCACCACACCTCCGGAGACCGGCACCGGCACCACCACGCCCGGTTCGACCGACACCACGGCGGGGGTCGACCCGGCAGCCGCCACCGGAACCCCGGATTCGGCGGCCACCACCCCGGACCAGAACCAGGAAGGGATCGGTCCGGACCCGCTGAGCAGGGCGGACGCCTGGGAGGTGCAGACGGCCGCGCACCACGTGCGGACCGCTGATCGGGTTTCTCTCAAGCCGGCGTTGCGCGAGCTGCACGCGGTGATCGACCGGCTGGGTCTGCGGGAGGGCATGCTCGGGGCGCCGGACCGGGTCGCGCAACTACCCCCCGAGGCCCAGCAGGTGGTTGCCGAGTTCGGTGGCGACCGCTCGGGCCGGGCGCGGCAGCTCCGGACGCTCCGGGGCGAGCGGCGATCCGCCGAGGACGCTCGTCCCGCGGGCATTCCCCGACTGCGGACCTACCTCGTGTCGAGCGTGCTGACCACCGCCGCGACCGCCGGAGCGGCGACCGCGATCGCGTTCGCGGTGGCCAGTCCGCTGGCACCGGTGATCCCCATCGCCGCAGTAGCCGCCGCGCCGGTGATCGGGTTGGCGAAGTGGCACGCCAAGCGGCAGGGCCTCGCCGCCGACGATGTGCGGACCCGCTTCGACGGGCGTAGCGATGCCCGGGATGCCGCGAATCGGGTCGACCAGGTCATTGATCGACTGAACGAGCCGGTCGCCGAGCTGGAACAGGCGGCCGACCGGGTCGAGGGCCGTCTGGCCGCCGCCGAGGTGGCCACCGACCGGTTGGCCGAGCGGCTGGCGGAGACCCACCGCCGCAACGGCCTGCTGTCCCGCCTCCTGGGCACCGCCGACAATGGTCGGGCCGACCCGGCCGCGACCGACCCGGCCGCGACCGACCCGGCCGCGACCGACCCGGCCGCGACCGACCCGGCCGCGACCGACCCGGCCGCGACCAACCCGGCCGCGACCGACCCGGAGAGCGGCGGCAACCCGGACAATCCCACGGACCCGGCCGGCAACGGCGACCCCGGCACCGACTCGGGGCGGATCACTGCGGCGGCCGTACCGAACTCGGACTTCCACGGTCTGGGGCGGCCGACGGCCGACCCGGCCGCGGTGCTGGACACCGCCCGCGCCGCGATGCCGCAGGTAGCCCCGTTCGCCGGGGTGAACGAGATCACCGCGGTCGGGCCGGACACCTTCGAGGTACGCGCCGCCGGCCTGAATCCGCTGCGGGTGCAACTGACCGTCGGCCCCCTGACCGACGGGGTGGTGGCCCAGTCGACGCGCAACCCGGACGGGTCGTTCACCGTGACCGTCTCGGACCGGGCCGTGGACGGAGTGGTCGCCCGGGCGCTCGCGCACGAGGTCGCGGAACTGGTGGCCCTGCACGAGGCCGGGCAGGCCCTGGTCGGGCCGCTCGACCCGGGCAACGTCGAAGGGCTGATCGACCCGGCCGGGCTCACCGCGCACGACCGGGGTCGGATGGCCGAGATCCGCCAGCTCGCCGCCGAGTACGAGACTGGCGACCAGGCCACCCGCCTCGCCGTGCGGGCCGAGATCGACGCCCTCGTCGACCATCTCGGCCTGCGCGTGGGTGATCCGGCCGCACGCGCGCGATGGGCTGCCCTACCGCCTGACGCGTTGGCGCACCTGATGCGACTGAGCGTGCCGTCGGTGACACCCGAAGCGGTCGCCGCGGTGCTCAAGGGCAGCCCGACGCTCACCGACGTCGAGCGGTTCCGGATGATCGACTACCGGGCCCGGCTTGCCCCGGACTTCCAGGTGCCGGCGACCACCGAGCTCGACGCGAGGCTGCGCGAGCTGGCGGTGCAGGGTGAGCAGGCCCAGACCAGCCTGCCGCGGATGCCTGCGTACGCAGGGCAGATCATCGCCATGCTCCCAGCGCAGCTGGACCTGATCCGACAGGTGGATCCGCAACTCGCCGACCAGGTCGCCGCCCAGGGCGTGTACGTCGACCTGACCGGTCAGTTCGACCTGCGACCCTACGCGGTGGACAGCCAGCCCGAGATCAGCCTGGGTGACGCCCGGCCGGCGTTCGACCTGGGGACGCCGGATGGCCGGCAGTCGCTGCTGGTCGAGGACCGGGTCCGGGCACGCGCCACGTTGCGCGGCCTCACCAGCGGCCAGCCAGTCTCGCTGCTCACCACCCACGACTTCCACTACCTGGGCGCGGGTCGGGTGATGGGTCTGGTGCCGGACGCGCTGACCCAGGTGCTGCGCGGGTTCAGCCCGATCGCCGGGGCGACGGCCGCGGAGACCACAGTCGCCGTAGGCCCGGCCGAGACCGCCGTGGTCGCCGACCGGGTCACCCTGCCGGCCGCGGAGGCGGGCAAACAGGGCGTGGTGTACGGGCCGGCGCTCGACGGCCGGACCGGCCAGCCGCCGCCGCTGTTCGACGGGCCGCCCAAGCGCGAGGACGTGCAGCAGGGCATGCTCGGCGACTGCGGCATGATCGCGGTGATCGGCGCGGTGGCCGGCCAGGTGCCCGCCGCGCTCGCCGACGTGTTCCACGTCAACTCGGACGGCACGGTGGACGTGCTGCTGCACGAGACCAGCCTGCCCGGCTCGTCGGTGACGCCGACCGGGCGGCGGCTGCGAATCACCGTCCAACCGGACGTGCCGCTGCAACCCGGCCCGGACGGGCCGACGCGACCTGGCCCGAACGGCCGGACGGCGTACGCGGACCAGTCGACGGTGGGCGTGGCCTGGGCGTCGCTGCTGGAGAAGGCAATCGCCGCGGTCGACCGGACGTGGACGCAGGACCGCCACGACCAGTGGCAGCGGCAGTGGACCAACCAACCCGGCGTGAACGACACCCAGGCTGCCCCGCTCGGCTACGCGCGACTCGACAACGGCAGCTCGCGGTTGGCGCAGGCGGAGCTGCTCAGCCAACTGACCGGCCTGCCGACGTCGGTCAACCAGCTGGACACCACGCCCGGTCAGGAGGCCGTCGCCGAGGCGCGGCTGGCGGAGCTGTTGGCAGCCGGCAGTCCGGTGATCACCGGCACGCGATCGGCGTCGACGTACCCGACCGGGAAGCTTCCACACGGCCTGTACGCCGGACACGCCTACGAGGTGGTTGGTGTCGCCAACGGTGAGGTGCAGCTGCGTAACCCCTGGAACAGCAGCCACCCCACACCGATGCCGGTGCGCGCCTTCCTCGACCTGATGAGCCCCTGGTTCGCGCACGTCGAGCTGGCCCGTACCGCGACCCCGGCGGTGCCGGGCTCGTCGTTCAACGGGTTGGGTCGGCCGGCGGCCGACGCCGTGGCGGTGGTGGATGCGGCCCGGGCCGCGCTGCCCACGGTGACGGCGGCCGTACGGGCCCACCAGATCGTCGCGGTCACCGCGGATCGTTTCGAGGTGCGGGTGAGCGGCCTGGACCCGCTGTCGGTGCGGGTGGCGGCCGGCCCGCTCGCCGACGGGGCGGTGGCCCAGACGGTGCGGCACCTCGACGGCTCGTTCACACTCACCGTGTCGGACCGGGCGACTGACGCCGCGGTCACCCGCGCGCTGGCGCACGAGGTGGCGGAGTTGGTGGCGCTGCACGACGCCGGCCAGGCGCTGGTCGGTCAGCTGGACGTGGACCACCGCGACGGGCCGATCGACCCCGCCGGCCTGACCGCCCAGGACCAGGGCCGGCTGGCCGAGCTGCGGGTCCTCGCCGCGTCGTACGCCGGCGCGGATCCGGCGGCCCGGCTCACCCTCCGGGCCGAGATCGACGCCCTGGCCGAGCACCTCGGGCTGCGCCTGGGCACCCCGGACTCGCATGCCCGCTGGGGCGTCCTCCCCGGCGACGTGGCCATTCAACTGATGCAGTTGAGCGTGCCGCTGGTGAGCCCGGACTCGATCGCCGGAGTGCTCCGCGGTGCTCCGTCGAGCCTCGTCGAGCGCTTCCGCGCGATCGACTACCGGTCCCGGCTGGCGCCGGACTTCACGGTGCCTGCGGCCGACGTGGTGGATGCCCGGCTGCGAGAGCTGGCCATTCAGGGCGAGCAGGCACAGTCGAGCCTGCCGCGGATGCCGGCCTGCGCCGGGCAGATCATCGGCCTGCCGCCGGCTCAGCTGAACCAGATCCGGCAGGCGGCTCCGCAGCTCGCCGACAGGATCGCCGCCGAGGGCGTGTACGTCGACCTGACCGGCCGGTTCGACCTGCGCCCGTACGTGCTCGACGGCGTACCGGAGATGAAACTGGCGGAGTCGACGGCCGCCTTCGACCTGGGTACGGAGGTGGGGCGGCAGTCGCTGCTGGCCGAGGATCGGGTTCGCACCCGGGTCGCGTACCGAGCCGAGCACGGCACGAACCCTGCCGCCGTGGCGGTGCTGAGCACGCACGACTTCCACTACCTGACGACTGCCCGGGTGCTGGCCCTGGTGCCGGACGTACTTGCCCGGGCGTTGCACTCGTTGGTGCCCGGCGCGCCGCCGCTGGACGTGGAGGTCGAAGCGACGGTCACGGCCCACGAGACCGCGGTGGTCGCCGACCGCGTCACGCTGCCGACCCCGGAAGAGGACCAGGTCCTCCCCGAGTACGGCCAGGCGCGCGACGCGCGGACCGGGCAACCGGCGCCGCTCTTCGACGGACCGCCTCGCCGCGAGCAGGTGCGGCAGGGCTTGCTCGGGGACTGCGGGATGCTGGCCAGCGCGGCCGCCGTCGCCGCGTACCGGCCCGACGCGATCGCCCAGCTCTTCCAGCCCAACCCCGACGGCACCGTCGACGTGCTGCTGCACGAGAGCACCCTGCTCGGTAACGCGATCAACCCGACGGGCCGGCGACTGCGGATCACCGTGCACCCGGACGTGCCGCTTCGGTCCGGCTACGACGGCGTGAGCGCCTACGCCGATCAGTACGCGAACGGCAGCTCCTGGGCGTCGGTGCTGGAGAAGGCGCTCGCCGCGGTGGACCGGACGTGGAGCGCCGAGCGGCACGTGCAGTGGCAGCGCGACTGGCGTTCGTGGCACAGCCGAGAGGATCCGCACGTGGCGGCGCCGACCGGCTACGCCCGGCTGAACGTCGGCAGTCGCCCGCGGATGCAGGCCGAGCTTCTCACCCAGCTCACCGGAGTGCCGAGCCGTGCCGCGATGTTCGACAGAACACCCGGGCGGGAGGCCGCCGTCGAGGCCCGGCTGGCCGCACTACTGGCCGCCGGTAGTCCGGTGATCACCGGCACCAAGCCGGAGGATCGCTACCCGCTGGCGATCCGCAAGAGACTTCCACACGGGCTCATTGCCGGACATGCCTACGAGATGGTGGCGGTCAGCAACGGTCAGGTGCAGCTGCGCAACCCATGGAACGTGGACCACCCGACGCCGATGACGGTGCGGGAGTTCCTCGATCTGATGGACCCGGAATTCGCCTACCTGGAGCCGCAGCAGGCCCCGCCAGTTGCGACTTCCGGAGCTGGCGGGGCACCTCCACTCCCACCTCCACCGCCGCTTCCGCTGCCACCTCCGCCGAAGCTTCCGTCGCACCTTCCACCGGTGCCGCCGTACTCGCCGACGTCGCCGGAGCACGTCCCCCGCCGACACAGCCTCGGACGGACCCATCTCGAGGAGTCGAGGTACGTCATCGTGTACTACGCCCTGCTCGCGGTCGACGGTACGGTGGGTGGCCTGGGGGTCGTCGAGCCGTCCGAGCAGGGGCAGCGCTCAGCCCACTGGACGGTGGGCGGGGCACCGCCCGGCCAGGGTGGCTCGCTGCCGGTCGGCCGGGCCGAGGCCGAGCGGATCGCGCGTGAGGTGCTCGGCTTCGCGCTGCCCGACGAGGCGACGTTGCACGACATGCTGGACGGGTGACCGTGCCGAAGAGAGAGCTGGGAGGAGAGCCGTTGCGCTCCTACACGGACGTGATGTCCATCCGCAGAAACGTGCCGTCGGACATCGGGCCGGCCCGGCTCGGCGTTCGGTGGATCGACGAGGGCCCCCCGGTCCGGGCGGAGATCATCGTGATGCCCCTCTGGGACGAGGAGTCCCCCCACTACGAGGTCGCCCTGGGCGAGACCTTCCCGGTGGGCGACGAGACCTGGCGCTTCGCGGACGTCGACATGAAAAACGCGGACGAGTGGCGGGTGACCGTCCGACGGGTCGACGAGAACGAGGTGATGACGCCACCAACCGGCCACGTCTGGAAGGGGATGCAGCTGCGGCCGTACGGTCAGCTCGACGAGGCGCAGCTCCGCGCGGTGGAAGCCGAACTCGGCACCTCGTTGCCTGCCGACTATCGCGACTGGCTGCGGGAGAACAACGGGGCGCAGTCCGAGGTCGAGCATCACGTCCCCGGCCTGCCGTTCGCGCTCATCCCGGAACGCCCCCTGCTCGGCGTCCACCCGCAGTACCCCCCGTTCGACCTGGTGCACGCGCAGCGCGTACACCGGGATCCCTGGCTGTCGCCGGACCTGCTGGTCATCGCGAACCTCTCCGGCGGTCTCCTGGTGCTCACGCTGCGCGAGCGCGACGAGGAACGGGAGGGTGTCTACTTCCTGCCGGACACCGCCCTGGGCGGGCCGACAGGTCCCGCGGGTGCTGCCGCGCGTGAACGGCATCTCATCCCGATCGCCCGCTCGATCGGCCGTTTCCTGGGCAAGCTGACCCCGATCGAGCTGCCCGACCTGCCTCCGCCGCAACTGATCTGGCCCGGTGAGGCCGGCCACTCCCAGCACGAGGACCAGCCGCGATGACCACGACGCA
Source organism: Micromonospora sp. NPDC005203 (assembly GCF_042872705.1). Taxonomy (NCBI): domain Bacteria; kingdom Bacillati; phylum Actinomycetota; class Actinomycetes; order Micromonosporales; family Micromonosporaceae; genus Micromonospora; species Micromonospora sp. NPDC005203. The sequence goes on from NZ_JBIAKV010000001.1 coordinate 495,154, forward strand.
GCCCGCGCAGGCCGTGCTGCTGCCGGTCGGGCAGTTCTTCGGCACCTTCCACCCGGTGGCCGGTTCGGCCGAGCGTTATCACCGGGTCCGCCTCGGCGACGAGGTGTGGGAGCTGGACGACAAGCGTTTCACCCTGTGGGCGCTGGCGCACGGCACCGGCGACCGACCGGCCGAGCAGCCCTGGACGGTGCCGGCGGCGTCCGAAGCGGCGGCGAGCCAACTGCCCGGCGTCGACAGTGCGTCGCTGCTGCACGGGCTGCTGGCCGAAGGGCTGGCCGTCGAGGTCGCCCCCGGCGAGGCGGTGGAGTTCGCTCGCCGGCACCGGGTCGGCGCCCGCATGCTCGGGTTGGGCAACAGCGCCGAGCAACCCTGGCTCTGGTCGATCGGCTTCTTCGAGCACCCGGTGGTGAGCGTCACCCGCACGGTCTACGACCTGTGGGAGCGGTGCCCGTCCGGGGAGAGCCTGTGGACGATGTGCCAGGCGCTCGCCGACGAGGAGCGGGAGGCCGGCGGCACCGAACCGGACCTGGTCGACCCGGAACGTCTGCTCACCTCGTTCCTCCGCACCGCCCACCTCCTGCTCACGGCCAGCGTCGTCTACCTGGAGCCGCTGCCGTGACCGACACGACGAGGAACCCCGCGATGGCCGCTCCGCTGATCCTGCCGGTAGGGCGATACACCGGGGAGTTCCACCCGGCCGTCGGCGCGCCGACGAAGTACCACTCGCTGAGCGTCGGCCGCCTCTCGGTGACCATCGAGGACCCACAGGCCTTCGCGGTCTGGGCCGCGGCGCACCGCCCCATCGACCGGCCCGAGGCGACCTGGGACCGGGCCGCGGTCGTCGAAGCGGCCAGGCAGCTCGGCGTGGCCGACCCGGACCGGATCGTCGCGGAGTTCCTGGAGGACGGCCTGCTGGTGGAGACCGCGCCGGACGCGCCGGACGTGGAGGACTTCGCCCGTGCACATCGGGTGCATCCGCTGATGGTGTCGCTGGGCAACACTCCGGACGATCCGCTGCGCTACGGCATCGGTCTCTTCGGCACCGCCCCGGTGCTGCGGGTGCCGGCGCTAACGCACGACCTGTGGCAGTGGAGCAGCGTGGGCGCCAGCCTGTGGGACGTCTCTCAGGTCTTCGCCGACGCCGGCGCGCAGGCCGAGGTGACGGACACCCGCGAGCACGACCCTCGGCACGTGCTGCGTGAGTTCCTGGCCGCGCTGCCCCTGCTGGTCGGCGCGAACGCCGCCTGCCTGGACGAGGCCCGCCGGTGAGGACAGCCGCATCCAGGACCTGGCGGGCCTGAGGGGCTGCTGTCCCGGTCGTGCGTCGCCCGACTCAGACCGCCTGCGGCAGCATCCCGGCGTACGCGGCGCGGACCGCGGCGAGCCGGTCGCGCCGGAAGCGGCCCGGCTCCCGGCGGTGCAGATCGCGTCCCTGCTCGCTGGTGAAGGCGGCGGCGGGCACCACGTCCTCGCCGGGCGGGACGAACTTGAGCACCTCGTCCAGGGCCGCGACGGCCCGGATCAGCGTGGCGCGGGCACCCTGCCCCGCGTCCCCGTTCGCCACCTCTGCCGGCACCGACCTGGCGTACCCGTCGGCGACCCGAAGCCACTCGCCGGGATCGAGTAGTTGCGACGGCTCGTCCCCGCCGTAGCGGAAACCACCCGCGGGAGCCACGGCGGGCTCGGCCGGCAGCCGGAAGATGAATTCGCGTGGCTGGCCGCAGGTGGGACAGGCGCCGGTGTAGCGGGCGGCCAGGTCGCCGTCCTCGAGCGCCACGACCGCGCTCTGCCGGGGAAACCGCGTCTCCCCGCAGGAGCAGGGCCGCAGGTCCATGTAGAGGTGCGCCTCAGCGTTCGTGCGACTGGGGGGCAGGATCATGCGCTCCACCGTACCGATCCTTCGCCCTCCCCGGCCGCCCCGCGCGGTAGCGCCCCGGCGTCGACGAGCGATCGTGGCCAGTTTCTGGCACCGTGAGTACGGCGCGACGTGTTGCCGGGTGCCGGTGACGGCGGTATCGAGGGGGTTACGTGGACTTTACGCTGTCGACGCGGCAGGGGCGGATCGGCACCGTGGTGGAGGTCGCCGGCGACCTGGACATGAGCACCACGCCCGAGCTGAGGGATCAGTTGCGCCTGCTGGCGGAGAGCGGGGTCCAGGTGGTGGTGGTCGACCTGACCGGCGTCGGTTTCATGGACTCCAGTGGCCTGGGCGCACTCGTGGTCGCCTACAAGGACCTGCGGGAGCGGGGCGGTTCGATCGCCCTGGCCGGGGTCGGTCGCTCGGTGCGCACAGTGTTGTCGATCACCTCGGTCGACCGGGTCATCGACGTCTTCGACACGGTGGACGAAGCCGAGGAAGCGGGACGGGTGGTGTCGTGACCGCCCTCGCTAGGGGAGGGTGCTGGCGCGGGAGGTGTCCGCGCCGGCGGTGCTCGACCGCGATCCCGCGCCCCCGTACCAGTCGATGATGAGCAGGGTCGCGTCGTCGGCCAGGACCGGCCCGGCGACTGCCAGCACCGCGTCGGACAGCGCCCGGACCGCCTCGCGTGGATGCAGGTGGGAGATGCCGAGCAGGGCGGCGGGCAGGTCCAGGTCGGCGGCGTTGCGTTCACGCACCCCGTCGGTGACGATGACCAGCCGGTCACCGGGCAGCAGGGAAATCGCACCGCTGCGGTAGCCCTCCTCGGGAAACATGCCCAGCGGGAAGTTGGCGGGCAGGTCCAGCGGCGCGGCCCGGCCGTCCTGGACCAGCATCGGCGGAACGTGCCCGGCGTTGAGCAACTCGCAGCGCCCGGTCGTCAGGTCGATGCGGCCCAGCACGGCGGTCAGGTAGGCGCCGCGTACGTTGGCGTGCTCGGCGACGGCCCGGTTGGCCTCCTCGGCCTGTTGGACCAGGCTGTCGCCGCGGCGGCGGGTGTTACGCAGGCTACCCACGCCGAGGGTGGCGGTCAGCGCGCTGGCCACGCCGTGGCCCATCGCGTCGGTGACGCTGACGTGCAGCACGTGGCGGGCAACGCTGTAGTCGAAGGTGTCCCCGCCGATGCTGGCGGCAGGCTCCAGCCAGCCGGAGAGCGCGAATGAGCCGGCCTCGCAGGTGAACGAGGCAGGCAGCAGGCGGCGTTGGATCTCGGCGGAGAGCGTGAACGGGGTGCTGCGTTGCCCCCATTCGAACAGGTCGGTGTGCCGGCGGTTGGCGATGACCACGAACGCCAGCGCGTGCGCGGTGCGGGCGATCTCCGCGACCGTGTCGGTGGCCGGCTCGTCGGGCAGGTCGATCTCCAGCAGGCCGATGGCCTCGCCGCGCTCGGTGACGGGTGCGAGCACCGTCCAGTGGCCGTCTCCCGGAAGCACCAGGGTGGTCTGCTGGCGCAGTGCCCGCTCGTAGGGCCCGCCGTCGAAGGGGAAGACCTCGGCGGTCTCCGTGCCCTCACGCCGATCGGGGCGGCCGATGGTCGTCCGTTGGGCCAGCCGGACCAGTGCCCGGCCGCTGAGGTCGGCGATGAGCAGCGAGACGCCGAGCGCGCCCAAGGCCCTGGCGACGGTGCCGGTGACCGCCTCGACCGCCTCGACCGGAGCGGCCTCCTCGGCCGACTCGAGCATCCCGGCCAGCACAGCCTGATCGTTGTCCGTCACCCGTCGAGCATAGGCAACCAGCGGATGCGCCGACATGGTCTGCCGGCGGCGCGGCCAGTCGACCCCCACCGTCGCGGCCACCGATGACTGCCGGCCGCTCAGGTGAGCGGCCGGCAGCCATGATGAACGGGTACGAGTGCGGACGCCGATCGGTCGGCCGCGGATCCCCTGTGACGAAGGTCGGCGGCCCGGGGACTACCGTTGCCCTCCCGCGACGGTCGCCGGGTTCAGCTGCGGCTCCATCGTTGGTTGGCCCCGCCGTTGCAGTCCCAGATCTGGATGCGCGTGCCGTTGGCCGTACCGTTGCTGACCACGTCCAGGCAGCGGCCCGAACCAACGCCGGTGATCGAGCCGTTGGCGTTGACCGACCACCGCTGGTTGGACTGGCCGTTGCAGTCCCAAATGATCACCGAGCTGCCGTTCGCGGTGCCGGCGCCGTTGACGTCGAGACACTTGCCGCCGAAGACGCGCAGCTCCCCGGCGGCGGTCGCGGTCCAGCTCTGGTTGCTCTGACCGTGGCAGTCCCAGATGATCGCCGCCGCGCCGTTGGCCTGCGCGGCGCCGTTGACGTCCAGGCACCGTCCGGAGGCCACGTTGCGCAGGGCCGACGTGCCGCCCGGTGGCGGGGTGGTCGGGCTGGAGGTGGGCGACGTGGTCGGGGTCGGGGTCGGTGTCGGGTCGGTGCTACCGAACTGGGTGAAGAACCTCCACACTTCGCCCTTGGTCCAGGTCCTGGCTCCACTGTCGCCGCCGCCGTCCACCGGACCGGGGGTGTGCCCGCCGTCGAAGGCCGCCCACACCACCGGATAGCCGGATCGGCAGCCGGAGTAGGTGGTCGTGGTGTGGGTCAGGCTGCCCGCCCTCGGCTCTGGTGGGTTCTGTGCGGTGCACCCATTGTTCCGGACGAACCTGTCCCGCAGGGACCGTCCGGCGGAGATGTTGAGCACCGAGTCCCCGAGGCCGTGGATTCCCATGTACGCGATCGGCTGGGTACCGCCGCTGCACCCGCTGAGCTGTCCGCCGGAGTAGACCGCGACGGCGCGGAAGACGGTCGCCCGGGAGCAGGCAAGCGAGTAGCTCATGCCTCCGCCGTAACTGAAGCCGAGCGCGAAGAGTTGCGTCGTGTCGACGCACAGGTCCGCCTCGATCAGGCTGATCATGTTGTCGACGAAGGTGACGTCCTGGCCGTTCGGGTTGGCCCAGCCGTTGCCGTTGCCCTGGGGGGCGACGAAAATGGTGCTGTTGTTCGCCTGCTGCCGCAGCCCGTAGTAGGACCAGGCCGCCCCGTCGGACCCGCCACCGTCGACGTCGTTCGCGGTGCCGCCGTTCCAGTGGAATCCGAAGATCAACCGGTACGGGTGGTTCCGGTCGTAGTTGTCCGGGATCCGCAGGATGAAACTACGGTTCTGGCCGCTGCTCTGGATGGACCGCTGACCGCTCGTCAACGTGGGTGCCTTGCCGCACCCGGCGGTCGCCGCGGCCGGGGCGATGTCCGCGGCCGACGCGGTGGTGCCCAGGCCGCCGGCCAGTGCCCCCGCGCTCACGGTCACGACGACAGCCGCGGCCGTTGCCAGAAGACCAAGGATGGGTCTACGTCTTGTCATGATGGGGCTCCTGCCACTCGACACGAACTGACTCAGGCGCAGGGGTCCACAGCGACACCCGCACCGCTACCACGCGTCACTCCCGATCGCCCCCGCCGACCACTGCCGTGACGAACGGAAGCCAGAGGACTCGCTGTGCCCACGGCGCCCTGCCGGCTCATCGCCACAGGCTCCCGCGGTTGGCCTCCCGCCCACGCGGGACCAGTTGGTCGATGAATCGTCGGCGACGGAGATCGTGGGTGCCCGAACACCAGCGGTCTACCGCTCGGCGGTGCCAGAGCACCCGGCTAAACGTCGAACCAATTCGCCCTGACGCTAGATCGCACAGTGAAAGATGTCAATGCCGTGTCCGGCAGGTTGCGGCCGGAGAGAGGGCCTGGGTAGGGCCTGCCCCACCGGCAGCCCTGCCGCTCACCGGCTGTCAACTGGACAGTCCATTTCCTAGCGTTGCAGGAGAGTCCTCCACCACAACTCCTGTCGCTCGGAGGCGGCCAATGAATCCTTCCATCGAAGACCCGCTCGCCGGGAATCGAGCCTCGTCCGGTAGACCGTCCCGGATCGTCGACGTCGACGCTTTGCGCGCCGTGGCGCTGCTCCTCATCCTGATCGTCAACATCGCCTACTTCGCCGACGGCTATTCCTTCCAGCTGATTCCCGATCCCGCCCACGACTCGTGGGGCGACCAGGCGGTTCGGTGGCTGGTCGAAATGCTCTTCGCGATGAAGGCGTACCTGCTCTTCTCCTTTTTGTTCGGCTACAGCTTCACACTCCAGCTCGACTCCGCCGCACGGCGCAACGTCGATTTCGCCCCACGATTCCGGCGACGGCTGGCCGGGCTCTTCGTGCTCGGAATCCTGCACGCGGTGCTCCTGTTCCACGGCGACATCCTGACCACGTACGCATTGCTCGGGCTGATCCTGCTCGCCATGCGGCGAGTCGCCGTCGGGACCGCGCTGCGCACCGCCGTACTGGTGACCGGCGGGATCGGCTTCGTCCTCGCGCTCGCCGCCACGGGCGGGGTGCAGCTGGTCACCGATCCGGCGACGGCACTCGTCGCTGGGCAGCGGTCGACCGAGGCGCTGCAGGGCGGATTCGGCTCGGTGATCGCCGAGCACGTACGCCAACTGCCGGCGATGTTCGGTGCGCTCCTCGTGCAGGGGCCGCTCGCCTTCTCGGCCTTCCTCTTCGGTTACCTGGCCGGGCGGCGCAAGCTACTCGCCACCATCGGCGAGAACCGGCAGCTCCTGCGCCGGGTGCAGCAGGTGGGCTATCCGATCGGCCTGGCCGGTGGCGTGATCTTCGCCTCGGGCGGGGGCACCGCCAACCTGACCGGTCTGACGGCGAGCGTGCTCACCGCGCCTCTGCTCGCGGCGGCGTACGCGGCCAGCCTGCTCCAGTTCTTCAACAGTGACCGGGGGCGGCGGGTCGTCGCCGTGCTCGCGCCGGCCGGCCGGATGTCCCTGTCGAACTACCTGGGTCAGTCGCTGCTCTGCGTGCTGGTGTTCACCGGCGTTGGTCTGGGCCTCGCCGGCAGCGTCGCACCCGCTGTCGTCGTCCTCATCGCGGTCGCGATCTACGGTGTGCAGCTTGCCGTCAGCGCGGCGTGGATGGCGCGGTTCCGGTACGGGCCGATGGAGTGGGTGTTGCGGGCCTGGACCGAGCGGCAGTGGCCGCCGCTGCGGGCGGCCGAGAGTAGCCCGGTACTGCATCGATAGGTCTCCACGTCTTGGCAGCGACGCGTGCCTCCGCTACCGTCCATGGGAACGCTCCCACATAATTGGAAACGTCTATGTGACCAGGAGGCAACACGTCGTGGCTATCCTCTCCTCGCTCCGCCGCAGATCGGTGGCCACCAGCCTGGCGGCCGTCGCGGGCGCCACCGCTGTCGGCGTCTGCCTCACCGTCGGCAGTGCCTCCGCGGGCACGCTGTCCGGATCGCTCTACCGCGACCCGAGTTCGGCAGTCGTACGCTGGGTCGCCGCCAACCCCGGCGACTCACGTACCGCCGTCATCCGCGACAAGATCGCGAGTCAGCCGCAGGCCCGCTGGTTCGCCAACTTCAACCCCTCGACCGTGCAGTCCGAGGTCTCCGGGTTCATCGGCGCCGCCAACGCGGCGCAGCAGATCCCGGTGCTGGCGGTGTACGAGATCACCAACCGGGACTGCGGCGGGGCCAGCGCGGGTGGGGCGCCGGACCTCAACCAGTACCAGACGTGGGTGTCCAACTTCGCCAGGGGACTGGGCAACCAAACGGTCATCATCATCCTGGAAACCGACTCGCTCGCCCTGCTGACGTGCCTGAGCAGCGCCGAGATCAACGCGCGTAACCAGGCGATCTCGACGGCCACCCGGACCATCAAGTCGGGCAACCCCAACGCCAAGGTGTACCTCGACGCCGGACACTCCACCTGGAACAGCGCAGGTGAGACGGCCAACCGGCTCCGGGCGGCCGGCGTGCAGTACGCCGACGGCTTCTTCAGCAACGTGTCGAACTACAACTCCACCTCCAACGAGGCGAACTTCGGCCGGGCGGTCATCTCCGCCCTCAACGGCATGGGCATCTCGGGCAAGCGCCAGGTCATCGACACCAGCCGCAACGGCGGTGCCAGCGGCGACTGGTGCGGTGACGACAACAGCGACCGGCGCATCGGGCAGTACCCGACGACAAACACCGGGGACAGCAACATCGACGCGTACCTCTGGGTGAAGCCGCCGGGGGAGGCCGACGGCTGCCGCTACACGGCCGGATCGTTCCAGCCCGACCTGGCCTACAGTCTGGCCAACGGTGTGCCCAACCCGCCCACCACCGCGCCGCCGACCACGGCCCCGCCGACCACGGCCCCGCCCACCACGGCCCCGCCGACGACCGCGCCTCCGACCACGGCTCCCCCCACCACCCCGCCGCCGACCGGTAACGGCTGCTCGGCGTCGGTGGCGGTCAACCAGTGGTCCGGCGGCTTCACCGCGAGCGTGACGGTCACCGCCGGCTCCGCGGACATCAACGGCTGGACCACGACCATCACGCTGCCCAGTGGCGCCGCGGTCACCGGCGTCTGGAGCGCCCAGGCCAGCGGCACCAGCGGCACCATCAGGTACACGAACGTGAGCTACAACGGACGCGTCGGCGCCGGACAGTCGACCTCCTTCGGCTTCCAGGGCACCGGCACCGGTCCGGGCGCGTCGGCCATCTGTGCGGCCAGTTGACCCCAGCCGATATCACGAGCCCGGCGCGGAGGACTTCCGCGCCGGGCTCGTGCGCGCCCTGCGGTACGGGCCGGCCGGCGCCGGAATGACGGACGGGCCCAGTGGGCGTGCAGGATTCGTCGACTCAGTTGCTCCGGTGCACGGACTCAAGCAGCAACTACGGATTGTCCGACCGGTGGTAGGTCGGGATGGCGACTGCCGGTTTCCCGGTGTCGGCTTCTCCCTCTCCGGGACGTCTCGTGGCAGGCGAGCAGCGCGAACGCCGCGGCCGTCAGCAGGCCACCGAACAACGGGATGACGCGTACCCCGGACGTCGCCAGCAGGCCCGCACCGATGAGCGAGCCGGCGGCGAGGCCGATGTTGAACGCGACACTGAGGCTGGCCGATGCCATGTCGGTGGTCGACGGGGCCACCTGCATGATGCGGTGCTGGATGCCCGCGATCAGCGAGCTGAAGGACATCCCCGCCACGGCGAGCAACGGGATCGTCAGTGCCTTGCTCGCTCCCACCCCGTAGAGGCCGAGCATCGCGGCGGTGATGAGCCCGAGCAGCCCCAGTACGACACCGACCGGAAACCGGTCCAGGACCCGGCCGACCGCCCAGGTGCCGGCGACGCCGAACGAGCCCTGGACGAAGAGCAGCAGGCCGAGGGATGCGGCGGCGAACCCGCTGACGTCGAGGAGGAAGACGGTCATGTAGGTGAACGCGCCCATGGCGCCGGTGACCGCGAGGATGGTGGCGACGAGGAGCACGACGAAGCGGGGTCGATCCGCCAGGGGTCCGAGACCGCCCGCACCCTCTTGCGGTGTGCCGCTCGGCAGGAGCAGGACGACCGCGATGCAGGTGACGAAGCCGAGGATGGCCATCGCGAGGAAGGCGGCCCGCCACCCGGCCTGCCCGCCCAACCAGGTGCTCAGCGGTACGCCGAGGACCGGGCCGAGAGCGTTGCCGATCGACAGTCGAGCCACGATGCGGCCGCGGATATTCGCGGGGAACATCGAGATCGCTACGGGAAACACCACCGCCCAGAAGACCCCGTTGGTGGTGGCGGACACCAGCCGCGCGGCGAGCAGCACCTCGTAGGAGGTCGCGAAGGCCGACACCGTCGTCGCCGCGGCGAACACACCGAGCGAGCCGGCGAGCAGTGGGCGCCGGGGCAGTCGCCGGGTGACCCGGGTCAGTGGGAGCGCCACAATCATGACCACCACGGCGTACCCGGTCACCAGCAGACCGGCCTCGGACCTGGAGCGGCCCAGGTCCGGGGCGATCAGCGTGAGCAACCCGATCGGCAGCACCTCGGTGGTGACGTAACAGAAAGTGGCGGCGGACAACGCGGCGAGGGCATAGGCCGCGCGTCGTTGGTGCGCCATTGGCTACCTCCCAGATCCAGGACAAGGCGGAGCAGGAAACAGCCAGGCAGGCGGTACGCGGAAGCCCTCGATCACTCGATGGCGTCACTCATCGCCGATGCGCTGGCATGATTCCAGCAAAACGGGTTTTGACGGTAGCATAGACAGTCGGGAATTCCTTGCCGTGGCATGCGCCGACGCCGTCCTCCAGAGTCGTGGTGCACGGAGGCGCACCGCGCTCACCGGTTGTGCGCCAACGGACGGCAACCGCCTTCGATGGCTTAGGTGGTAGCCTCTCGGTATGCCCCTTGACGTGTGCCAGCTACCGTTGGTTGGTGGGCACCCTGTGCTCGACCTGGTCAACACGCGTGAGCGCGGGGGCGGGTCGCCGCACGACTTCCTGGCCGACAGCGCCGCTCTGCTGCGCTGGTCGGTCCGGGTGGGCGTGATCAGCGACGCGGAGGTCGACGAGATTGGCCGGGCGTGGCGCGACGAGCCCGCGGCGGCGCACGCGGCAGTGGCCGCCGTCCGGGACATTCGTGAGGCGCTGCATCTCGTGCTGCTCGCGACGATCAGCGACCCAGACGGCGGCACGGCAGGTGACCCGGTCGCGGCTGGCGCCGCGCTGGTCGACCTACATCAGCGCTGGTCCGGCGCTGCCGCCCGAGCGAGACTCGTGCTCGACCAGTCGCGGGTGCGGCTGACCTACGGCACGGCGCCGGCCATGGTGGTGCCCGACCGGATCGCCGCGGCCGCCCTCGACGTCATGCTGACGGCTGACCTGACCCGGGTACGCCGCTGCCCGGCGCTCGAGGGCGGTTGTGGCTGGCTGTTTCTCGACCAGAGCCGCAGCGGTTCCCGCCGTTGGTGCCGCATGGCCGACTGCGGCAACGCGGTGAAGGCGCGACGGCTCACCGAACGTCGCCGTGCCGCCCGGACAGCCGGCCCGTAGGTAGTGACGAAGGTTGGCGGGTCAGCGGCCTGTCGTGCTGGTGGACCTCCTGGCTCAGCCGCTCTCGTCGACGAACTTGTAGTACCTCATCCGGAGAGGTTGCAGCAGGGCCCGCATGAATTCCGGACCGGCCCCCGGCGGCACCCGCCCCACGCCGACCGGCACGCCGTTGTCGTGGAAGTCCTGTGCGATCAAGGGCTCGGCGAAACCGCGCCCCGCCGGATCGCCGCCCGGCCTCCGCCTAAGCCCAACCGCCCTTGTGCGGGGGTTGGCTGCTGGTCCACATCGCGGTTGCACACTCTCCATATCGGACGATTAGTCGGCTCGGTAGGGTTAGCCCTACCGCGTAGACGAGGGCCAGCACGATCGGTATCCGACCGCCGTTTCGGAAGGCTCGGGGTATGCACATGACCCGTCCGATGCGCATACTGGTCGCCGGAGTTGCCGCTGGGGCTTTAACGCTCGTTCCTCTCTCGGCGGCCTCCGCAGCGCTCGTCACCCCGGATGAACCTGCCGTGGCGCCGGTGGGGGCACCGGCCTCCGAGCTCACCGATCTCGGACAGCTGGTGGATCAGGTCGTCTCGACCCAGTTGGCGCGGGACCGGATCCCTGGCGCCGCGGTCGTCGTCGTAGCCGGCGGAAAGCAGGTCTTCGCCAAGGGATACGGCGTGTCGAACGTTCCGGCCCGAACGCCTGTGGATGCGGCCTCGACCGTGTTCTTCACCGGCTCGGTGGCAAAGATCTTCACGGCGACGGCGGCTGCGCAGCTGATCCGGCAGGGCAAACTCGATCCGAGCGCCGATGTGAACACGTACCTCAAGGCCTTCAAGATTCGCGACACCTATCCCGGGCGCCCGGTCAGGGTGGCGGATCTGCTGACCCACACGGCGGGCTTCGACGACGACCCGCGGGGGGTCGCCGTGGCCGACCCCGCAGCCGTGCCGGCTCTGGGGAGTACCTCGCCGCGCACCAGCCCGGCCGGGTCCGCCCGCCGGGCACGCTGGCGCGATACGACAATTACGGCGTCGCGCTGGCCGGATATCTGGTGCAGGTCGTCTCCGGCCAACCGTTCGCACAGTACGTCCAGGACCACGTCTTCGGGCCGCTGGGAATGACCGGCACGACATTCGTTCAGCCGCATCCGGCCGCGATCCAGGTGCACGTGGCGGACGGCTACCGTCCCGGAGGTCGCGGTCAGGTCCGCGAAAACGGCCAGTACGGCGCGTGGTCACCGACCGGGGCGGGCACGGTGGCCACCGCGACCGACATGGGCACCTTCATGATCGCCCAGATGGCCGACGACCCACGGCTCGGCGCGGGCGTCGCCCAGTCGCTGCGGCAGCAGCACTTCACGATGGACCCGCGTCTGCCGGGGATGGGCTGGATGCTGCAGCAGGCGCCGCGCAACGGACAGCCGCTGCTGTTCAAGAACGGCGACGTCCCGGGCTTCCACGCCAATCTCGCGATGCTGCCCGACCAGAAAATCGGGATCTACGTGGTCTACAACGGCGACGCGACGAACGGTGTCGCGAGCTGGGACGGCAGGGACCTCATCCACCAGATCGTCGACCGCTACGTCTCGGACACGAGTCCAGCACCGAAGGCGGTCAGTGGGATCGACACGTCCGGTCTCGCGGGAAACTATCGGGTCAACCGCATCAGCCACACCCAGGTGACGAAGGTGGTGGCGCTGCTCTCGACGGCGTCCGTCGCCGTGGCCCCCGGCGGGTCGCTGACCACGAGTGGTCTGTCGTTGAATCCGAACGCGGGCGACCAGCACTGGTACCCGATCGGCACGGGACTGTTCCAGGAGCAGGCCGGCCAGGCTCAGATCGCCTTCGACGGCAAGGGCAACTTGTTCATGTCGGACGACCCGACGGTCGCCTTCACGAAACTGGCCTGGTATTCGTCGCCGACCCTGCACCAGATCATGCTGGGGGCCGGCGTGGTGGTCCTGCTGGTGGCGTTCCTCTGGCTCCCGATCCTGGCGTTGGTACGACACCGGAGAGGCAGGCCGGCGTACTCGCGCTGGGCGCAGGCGGCGCGGGTCGCAGCGTGGCTCACCGGCGGACTGACGACGGTCTTCATCGGCTGGCTCGCCGTGCTGGCGTCGGACATGAACGCCCTCACCGAATCGGTCGTCCTCGGCTCGGTGGTGCTGACGGTCCTGTTGTCCCTGAACGGAATCGCGGTGGCGACGACGGCGGCGATGATCGCCGGCACGGGAGCGGCGTGGGCCAGGCGATGGTGGACCGTAAAGGGCCGAATGGCGTACACGATCACGACCGCCGCCGCCATCAGCTATCTGATGGTGGCCTTCACCTACAACCTGATCGGAACCCCAATCGGGTGAGGGCGCGCGTCGCAGCTCAGCTGATCACCGTCTGGGCGGGGTCACCGAAGATCCCACCCCGGCGGCCGGGAATGCCGAACGTCCCTCGACGAAGGCTCTGGAGAAGCTGGTCGGGCTTCCGAAGGGGTGGACCTTCGGCAGCGTCCAGTGTGTGGAGGATTGGGCGGGAGTCGATCCGCAGGGTCCGACCGAGGGTGACGGTGCCTTCCTGTTTCAGTACGTGGCTGGTACAGGTTGGATGTACTACGGCGATGGCAGCGGTTATGACTGCAAGGATCTCGGTCTCAGCGAGGCGCCGTGCTGCATCTCCTGGTCGGGGTGACCGTGGTCGATTGCGTCAGGTGCCACCAGCATGTGCGCTGGTGGCGATGCCGCGGGGAGGCTGGGTCGTTGCCTGGGGAGTGGACCGACGTGGCTCAGCCCGGCAGTGATCACGCTCGAAGACGAGCGCCGGTCCGGCATCCACCGACGCTCGTCGTCGAGCGGGCGCGCACCCTCGATCTGCTCGCGCGGCAGCTCGGCGGGAGTCGCACTCCCAGATGCCGGCCACGCCCGTCACGGGTAACCCCGATGCGGCAGCCCCTCGGCTCAACGGGGCAGACGGGCCGGGGGGTACCGCGGGAGGATTCGGCCGAGGCGGTTGGCAGTGCAGAGTAGGAGCGAGGCGGTCACCGACCCTCGGCTACGACACCTGTGAGAGACCAGTGAGCACCGATGAGGGAGAAATACGTGAACGACGAGGTCACCCAGTACATCAACAAGGCGCAGCCGTGGCAGGTCGAGGTCTGCGAGAAGCTGCGCGCGATGATCGACCAGACCGTTCCGGGCATGGACGAACGACTCCAGTACGGCAAGCCGCACTACCTCAAGAACGGCCACTATGCGGCCGTCATCGCGGTGGCCAAGGCCAAGGTCTCGTTCATGGTCTTCAACGCGGCGGACGTCCCCGAGGTCAAGGGATTCCTCCGGGCAATGGGCAAGGGGGAGCGCAAGACCGTCGACATCACCGAAGGGCAGGACGTCGACTTCGGTGCACTCGCCGGCATTCTGGAGAAGACCACTGCTGGCCTGTAGCTGTCGGCGTGCCGCGATCGTGCCGACCGGTGTCCATCCCGGCAACGTGGGTGGCGATCTCCAGAATCTTCTCGCTGGTCAGCCGGACGACAGTGAACATCCCCGATGCCACCCGCCCGCGCGGACCGGCGATCGCCAGCACCGCGCGCAGGACACCCACCAGCGCACCCTGGCCGTAGGCGCAGCCCGTCGTGCGCCTTGCGGATCTCCTGGGTGGCCTGGTCGAGTCCGTCGCGTCGTGTGGCTGGTACCTGTCCGCCGAGGGACTCGTGCTCCTCCGGTGGCTCGTAGACGTCGCCGGATGTCGTGGACACCTGGCAACTGAGCCGTTCCACGGTGTCAGTTCTAGAGCAGGCTCTGCGAACTCACCCGCGATTGACGGGCTCCGACGGCTCATCCTTGATCTTGCCCGCCCACAGGGCCGTTCATGAGAGGAGCAGGTAACACGCGGAGGTCCGCGAAGGTGTCCCTGTCTGGGGCAGGCGGAGTTCGGCGATCGGCGCGACGATGAGCTGGTGGTCAACAAAGGAGCGAACGATCTCGGCGGCTTTCTGCGTAGCCGACGCGAACGCCTGACGCCAGAGGCTGCGGGTATCGAGCCTGGCGCTACTCGTCGGCGAGTCCCGGGACTGCGCAGGGAAGAGCTGGCCGAACTCGCCGGGGTCAGCATCGGCTACTACACGCGACTGGAGCAGGGGGTCAGCGGTAGCGCCTCTGGCGCTGTCATCGACGCGCTGGCCGCGGCGTTGCAGCTCTCTCCGGCTGAGCACGATCATCTGCGGATCCTTGCTGCTCCGCGACGACCGACTCGTCCTCGTGCCCGTAGGAGCAAGCTGAGGCCCGCAGTACGTGAACTGCTCGCCGCCATGCCTGGAACACCGGCGATCGTGATCGATCACCGCGCCGACGTCCTCGCGTGGAACCGCCTCGGACACGCTCTGTTGGCCGGCCATGTCGAACTCGGGGCTCCGGACCTGCGGATTCGGCCGAACATCGCCCGAATGCTGTTCCTCGACCCGCACCACCGCGCGTTGTATTGCGACTGGCACGCCAAGGCACAGGTCACCGTCGCGGCCCTGCACCAGGCGGTTGCGCGGCACCCGGCCGACCCGGTGCTCGAACAGCTCGTCGGCCAACTCGCCGTCGACAGCCCGGAGTTCGCGCGAATGTGGGCGCGCCACCCCATCCAGACGTGCTCGTACTACCTACGAGAACTCGACCATCCGATCGTCGGGCGAGTGACTCTGGCTAACGAGACGGTCACCCTCCCTGACGATGACCAGCAGATGGGCCTGTTCTACGCGCGTCCCGGCACAACTGACGCCGACGCGCTCACCTTGCTGGCACAGAGCCTCGTACGACGCATCGCGCCAGCAACCCTGTCCCGGACGGAGAGAGCACGATGAGGATCGTCGTCGTCGGCGGCGCCGGCACCATCGGACGACGGTTGGTGCCGGCGCTGCGATCGCGCGGCCACGACGTTGTCGTGGCCGGACGTACCTCAGGTGACGTCCACGTCGACCTGACCTCGCACTCGACCATCGAGGCCATGTACCGCGAGGTCGGAGCCGTCGACGGCGTCGTGAGCATCGCGGCGCACGGCGCGCTCGACGAGTTCACGACGCTGACATCCGACGCGCTGTTCGAAAACATGCGAGCCAAGTTCTTCGGGCAGGCAGACCTGGTTCTCACCGGCCAGCACCACTGCGCCGACGGCGCCTCCTTCACCCTGACCTCCGGTATTTTCGCCGACCAAGCATGGCCGCACGTCACTGGTGGCGGTGTCATCAGCGGCGCCCTGCACAGCTTCGGCCTGTCGGCCGCGATCGAGCTGGCGCGGGGTATGCGGATCAACGTGGTCAGTCCCACGATGATCGGCGACTCCCTCGACGACTTCGCCGAACACTTCCCCGGCATGCGTCCGGTGCCGATGGACGAACTCGTCGGCCACTACCTGCACTGCGTCGAAGGCGACGACACCGGCCGCATCATCCGGGCGTACGGATGACAAAGCGACTCGCGCGCACACGTCGTCGTCACGATCATCACGGCTGAACGCGCTGGGCTGCCGCCCGTCCGAGTGGCACTGGAGCCGCTGACGATCGGTGTCGATCAGGACAGGGCGTCGCGCCAACGCAGGTCACTCCCTGCCGTCGCAGGTCGACCCGCAGGTCGTTAGACTGGCCACTCGCGCCCCCGTAGCTCAGGGGATAGAGCATCGGTTTCCTAAGACGACGCTCCGCCGGTGTCCGCAGGCCGATGACCTGCGGGTTCTTGTGTCCTAGCTCTGTGTGCCGGTCGCTTCGCGGCCTTGCTGCGATCGCTTGCCGAAGATCAGCTGAAACGTTGTGGGTCCTGAGTTGGGGCTCAACGCTACCGCGAGTCGGAATCCGAGGCATCCCCGGCGGGTTTCTTCTCGCCAAGCAGTTCCCGGCGCCAATCGGCGAATCGGCTATGGAGATCGTCCAGCGCTCGACCGGTGACGCCGTACTGGGCGAAGTCGTCAGGATCGAGCAGGGTGGCTTGTCCGAGGGCGTTGGCGAAGACGCGCCGGTCGAAACCACGGTCGGCGCGCTGCGCGAGGGTGAGGAGGGCTTCGCGGATGTAGCGGCCGGATCGGAGCGTTGCGTCGATGTCGATGAAGTCACGAGCGAACGCTCGCCCGTAGAGTGCGCTCATCTTGTTCGCGACCGCGTCGTCAGGGTGGA
Organism: Micromonospora sp. NPDC005203; assembly: GCF_042872705.1. NCBI lineage: Bacteria > Bacillati > Actinomycetota > Actinomycetes > Micromonosporales > Micromonosporaceae > Micromonospora > Micromonospora sp. NPDC005203. Next base: position 512,031 of record NZ_JBIAKV010000001.1, read on the forward strand.
GTACCGGTCCGATCGCCATGACGATCGGTTCGTTGGCGCGCCAGTCCACGCCGAGTTCGACCTTGGAAACTCTCACGCCGTCGGTGACAGCCAGCCGGGCGAAGGTGTCGTACTGCCGGTCGGTCTCGACGGTCAGGCCGTCGTCTCGGTAGGCGTGCACCACGGCGGTGACCGCAGTGGTGAACTCCTGCCGGCGGTCCCAGGCGGTGAACAGGTCGACGTCCTCACTGGGCCGCTCCACAAGCCCGGCGGCCTGAACCGCGTAACCGCCGGCCAGCGCGAAGCGTATCGATCGGCCGCGCATAGCCCGGTACGGGCGAGGCGTTCGTGGAAGGGGTCCACCGCTACGCCGCGTTGCTGCGGGTCGCGGCGAGTTCGGGGAAGGCATCCTCCCAGCGCTGCCGGAGCTGGGGCGGCAGCCAGAGGGTGGGCCAGAGCCGCCGGAGGCGGTCGGCATCGAGCCAAATGTTGAGATCCTCGACCGTGCTGGCTTCGGTGAGCACCACCTTGTACATGCTGGCCAAGCGTGCGAGCCGGTTCAGGTCGTACTCGGCGTGCCCGGACCAGTCCAGATGACGCGGAAGCGTCACCGTGCCTTCGGTTGGGCCGTGCAGTGCGGCGAGGGTTTCGGCCACCACGTAGGGCTTCCGGTCGCCGTAGGGCCGGTAGTCCTCCGGCGGCTGAGGTGATGTCCTACGTCGGCTGATGTTGGTCGCCCGGCGGACTTCCGGCCGTAGCGCCTGACGGATGGTCTCCCGGCTGTACCCGGTGACCCGCTGCAGATCCACCGGCCGCCACCCGGCCGCATGAAACGCCCGCAGTTGCTCGTCCCGCTCGGTCAACGCGGCCGCGCGAGTCGCCTCGTACCGGGAGACAACCCCATGCAGCTCATCCTCGGAGAACTGACCCATGCTCGTCAGCCTACTACGCTAGGCCAAGCACGCTTGGCTTCCTCCATATCTCTGTGCGGGCGGGACCAGCCAGATGATCGCGATCGGGTGCACTCATGTCCGGGTGAAGTCGAGGGCCCGGTATCCGGGCATTCGGCGTGGGAGTGAGGCGGCGAGGATGGGTCTGGCTGGTTCGTGCTAGTCGTGGACCTCGACGAGGTCCTTGCCGGGCGCGGCGCGGATGACGCGGCCGGCGCACATGCCGCCACCGGCAGCGGATCGGCCTGCTCGACCTGCCGCTCCCCACCCCGCCACCGGACGGCAACGCGTGGATAGCACGTGGCGGCCCGCTCCCGCACCAGGACTGGACTGCCATGGCAACTGTCCTGAAACGCATCATCAGCGCCCACAAGACCGCGTCATAGCCGGCTCAGCGAAGCACGGGCGCTCTCGTCGGCATGACAGATAAATCGCGGGCAATGACAGTCACTACCTTAACGTGGCTACTTCGGCCAGCGGACGTGCCCCTTATCGACCCACCAGCCGTTCAAGTAATCGACATCCGTGACGCCGTCCTGGTGCACGCTCTCAAAGCTTGGGCTCAGTCGGGCCACTGCCCAGAGCGTGTTCGCGAGGTGCACATACTCTTCGTCGGTCGCGTCCTCACTGAGCTCAACGGTGATTCTTCTCTTCTTGGGCATCGCTTACCTTTCGGGTGCGGGACAGCCAGCCTAATGGCTCCTGAGGCGACCGGGTAGAGAGCAGGCTTCCGGTTCGGGAGCCCGTCCCAGGAGCCCCATCCCCCGCCAGCGGATCAACTCTCATCGGCACGTCCGGACCCCGACGTCACCTTCGGTGACGAGCGCATTGCGGCAGAAGAGTCGACCCGCTTGCGGCCCATGACGCGCGTCATCCCGCTATGACGTCGGCAATCTGACGTACCCTTGGACCCGGAGCGGCGCTTGTAGATTCCCCGTGGATGCCGTGTCGAGAATGGTTGTCACCATGCCACGCACGGCATTCTTGACATTTCCCGACGTGTTGTAGTTGTCGGTAGCCACGAACGCCGCCCCTCGCGCCAGACGAGTCAATATTCTTTCATCTGCGTTACCGAAGCCGAACGTGACGATGTTCGGCCTGGCTACCCAGTCCGCGCGAGTCAACTCACTGAAGTCACGTTCCCAGCCCTGGTCGGTCGGCTGCCCGTCGGTGAGAAGAAGAACCAGAGGTCGATATACCTGCCCGCCTCGATCCTTGAGGTTGCGTATATCCTGCTCGATCCTTCGGCGGAGCTCACGGAACAGATCTCCAAAGTTGGTCCGCCCGTTAGGCACGAGTGGCAGGATTTGCGGCGATGACGCAGCTCGGCTGAGGGGGAGTATCGTTCGAGCATCGTCACTGAAGGCAACGACACTCATGTAAACGAAGTCTGCCAGCCGGGAATTGCCGGCCAATGCACGGATAAGTTCGCCGATCTGGTCGTTCACCGTCTCTATCGGATCGCCTGCCATTGACGCGGACGTGTCAATGGCGATATAGACGGGCAGGCAGCGGTCAATGGCGTCCGGGAGTTGCGCGGTGGCCGGCACGGGACCACCTACGGTCTTCTCATCGTGGGGATCAGCCGCAGGCTGCATCAACGTCAGAATGTCGGTGCTTGCAAGCCGGCGGATCCACTCAGGTGTAACTAGCCCCCGTCGCCTGTCCACGGCGACTTTGAGCCGTGCGGCTAAGACTTCGGTAGCGTCCACCGGGACCTGGCGCCGCGGCGTCCTCGTCATGACTTCGCCTTGACCACAAAATCGGCATCTGAGGCGTCTGTCACGGATAAGAGAGTTGCTTCTGCCACAGCACTTAACATGTCCTGCTCGTCCCGACCGGCGTAGCGCGACGACGCCAGTGCCACCAGCGCCGAGAATCCCACCACCTGATCAGTCTTTTGCTGCGATCTCGCCAAGTCCAGGGACCACTGTGCCCTCTTCCACCACTGGTCCCGCCGATCCGTCCGGTCCTTCTGCCACACTGTCAGCCCAACACCGACCAGCGCAAAGATGCCGACAACAGCTGTTGACATAGGTCCCCAGAGGTCTTTCATAGCCCCCAGCGCAATCGGAGTCGGCGAGTCGGTCTCAAGTTCCTGACGGTAGCTCGCCTACGCATGAAGGGCAGTCAGCCGATCGCTCAAGTGTGGCCCAGCGCATGGCCAGGAAGCGACAAGAAGGGCCTTCTGCAACAGCCCTGGAGTGCACTCACATCGGCATGAGCGGACGCCCGGTGGGGAACGTCGTAGTCGGCATCACGGCGGAGTCCGAGCGCCCCATGGCCCCTTGGCGGCGACGACGAAGGCGCTGTACGGACGTTACGTTGTTGATCTTTGATGACGTGCTCGGTGTGTGCTCTCCAGCGGGTGCCAACCCGGGTCAACCGGTGCCAACGCGGGTCACCCCAGCCGACCGCCGGTCGCAAACCAAGGTTCGTGTACTCCTGTGCTGGGAGAACGGCGGTCCGGGGAACGTGGGCGATCGTTGGCCACTCCCTGCCACCCCAGGTGAACCCCAAGGTCGCTAGACTAGGCCCTCGCGCCCCCGTAGCTCAGGGGATAGAGCATCGGTTTCCTAAAACGCACGCAATTATTCTTCGTAGGCCGGTGACCTGCGGGTTCCTGTTTCTCAAGATCAAGAATTGGTCGCAGAGCGGTACTGCTGTGGTCGCTTGCTGAAGATTTGCGGGCGGGCCCTCTGGCCTGTTGAGAGTGCACAGGCGCGACAGTGTCCATCGATTGTGGCGGCTCCCGATCCCAGCGCAACGCGTGTTTCTGACGGCATCGTTGGGCCGCAACATCTGACGTGCGCCGCGGCCCTGTCGATCCAGCAAGGCAAGCGTCCAATAGGCCGGCTGGGCGGCACTCTTTGCCCGACTCGGGCAGCGTTGCGCCGTTCGGGAGTCTCACGCTGGGCGGTATGAAGATCGCCGCCGTCAACTCGCCGGCACCCTGTTCAGGCGCTGCGGTCGCGTGGATCTTCGACGAAGGCCAGGAAGGATCGACCGAACCGCGTGACCGCGTCCAGCCTGACGTGATGGGCGAAGTATCTGTGATCGGCGTTGTATCCGGATTCGCTGAGTGCAGTGGCGTCGAGCAGGCCCTCGTCCCTGAGGCGCTCGCACTGCTTGTCGAGGAGGACCTCCGCGTCTCCGCTGTCATCGCCTCGAGGTTGCATCGGCGATAGCTGGTCTGCGATGTCGGCGACAGGCACCAACTACGATTGCGAGTAAGGCGGCTCGTTGCCGATCATGTCCTCGCGGTACTGCGGGTCCGCCAGGAATTTCAGTAAACGCAGTGAGACTGGCGGGAGTCGATCGACCAATTCGAAGAGAACATGCTGACGGTCTTCGTCCGGATCAACAGCGAGGGCGGTATTCAGCACCGCGTTGCGGAGCAACTCGCGCTTCTCCCGACGGCTCCGTTCAGCGATCCGCGTTCCGGCAGCCACTGCGTCCACGAACGCCTCGTTGCTGGCGAGGTGCTCGAAGTCGCCCACGCGTTCCTCTAGCTCACGCAGGGCGACGGCCAGGTCAGTCAGCCACTCCTCCATGCGCCGGTTGTACGGCCGCGCGAGCACGTCGGCGAGCACCACCCCGAGCGGCCCTCCGATACCAGGAATCGCAGAAACCACCATCTCGGCGGCCTTGCTGAGTCCATGTCGGCGGTCGCTCTGCGCAGGCGGTCTCAACTCCATGGTGAACATGATGGACGACGCTGGCCACCTCGATGAGTCATCGGGCCCGGCTCGGCTCGTGCGAGGGCACCCTGGTTGGCGGTGTCGTAGGGGGTTGGTCGGTGCGGACGAACGACCACGCCAGGATCGTCGCTGTTCCGGTGAGCGCGTCCATGACCGGCCGGTGGTCAGTGACTGCGAGGGCTACGCGGCTGCGGCGAGTGCGGAGATGACAGCGGTGGGCATCTGCTGGCGGGCGGTTCCGCTCGCGGTCGAGGAACCATTGCGGCGCCTAGCTGACCTCGTCCGAGAGTCCGCGATGGAGGCCGTCTTGAGCGGGCAGAAAGCGATCACCATGCGGCTGATGGACACCATCGTTATCAGCAACACGCCGAAGGCGCGCCTACCAGAGAAGGCTCAATCGGGCCGCAACCGCCAACCGCGCTCCGCACGGGGGCCTCGAACGCCCGCTAGCCGGCGGCAGACTGCAAGCCGACCTGCTTAACGGCTGGATGAGTGTGCCGCTGGCATCATGGGGACATGAGGCTCGGGTTCAAGGTGGGCGCCGCGGTGGTCCTGGTCGCCGTCGGGGCGGTCGGCGCGGGATGGTTCCTACTCGGCGAGGGACTCGACCGGGCGGAGAAGTGGGTTTCGATCGTCGGCGTGTGCGTTTCAACGGCTTTGAGCGGCGGCGGGACGCTCCTTGGCTGGTTGACGTGGCGGCAGACCCGGGCGGTCAGCCACGCCCCGGCGGTGACCGCCTGGGGGATCGGAGCCGTGGGCATCGGGGGAAGCAGCGGCGGCGAGATCCAAACCGACGTCTCGGGCGTGGCGAAATCGACCTCCCCGACGCCCGGCGGGGGCGCTGGCGTCCATGCGGGCGGGCCGGGTTCGGTTGCCGTCGGCGGTGACAGCACCGCGCCGATCAGCACCCGAGTCACCGGACCGGATGCCCAGCAGCGGCCATGATCTTCTGGCGACGCGGGCAGGCCGCTCCCGACACGCCCGAGGTTGTCCCCGTGGAGGCGTCTGGCCCCGGAGCGGTCGCGGTCGGTGGCGACAACAACGGAACCATCAACACCACGGTGATCATGCCGGGCAGCGGTCGCCCCAGCATCTGGCTCGAGTCGGACCGGTTTTTCGGCCTGCACAGCGGCACCGGCCTGTACTCGCACGACTGGGCGTTGGTCGGCCGCGGGCCGGAACTGCATGGTCTGGTCGAGTGGCTCACCGGGGACGGGCCCATCGTCGCCCTGCTCAGCGGTCGAGGTGGGATCGGGAAATCCCGGCTGCTACGTGCCTTCGCTGATGTCGTGGCGAGGGAGCACGGCTATGTAGTGCGCTTTGTCGACCGGTCGGTGCTCGTGCAGTCTGAGGACGTTGAGGTGCTGCCCTCGGCGGACCGGCTCCTGGTAATCGTGGACGATGCCCACGAGTCGCTGGGTGTTGCCACCACGGTCGTCGGCATCCGGCACGAGCGGCCGACGGTGAGGATCCTGTTCGCGACGCGGCCCTACGGCGTGGATCACCTGCTGAGGGAGTTGCGCGGCGCCGGACTGCACCGCGTTGACGTGCCGCACTGGCGGCTGGAGGATCTGTCCTTCGCAGAGGCGACCGCTCTCGCCGGCGCGGTGCTTGGGGCGGGGCACGACGAGGACGTGGCGCGCAGGCTCGCAATGATCGGCCGTGACTGCCCGTTGATCATCGTGGTGGGTGGGGGACTTATTCGCCGAGGCAGGCTAGACGCCGGCCGTGTGACCAGCGATGACCTACTGCGGGACGAGGTGATGGCGGCCTTCGCGAAGGCGCTCACTGCGGATACGGCGGTCGCCGACCCTGGCCTGCGGCGGGAGGTGCTGCATGCCATCGCGGCCCTACAGCCCTTTCGGCTGAATGAGCCGGAATTTCGGGCGGCACCTGAGGCGCTGACCAGTAGGGCGTTCGATCAGATTCTGCCCGAGTTCCGTGAGTTGGAGAACGCTGGAGTCCTTCTGCGCAGGGAGAATGCGCTGCGGGTCGTGCCGGACCTGCTGGGTGACACTCTTCTCGCGGACGCCATCGTCGACATCCGCTCGGGCGTCGGCACAGGGTACCTTGTGCGCATCCTGCGGGTGGTCGACGGCGAGGCGCTTCTTCATCTGGTGCTCAACGCCAGTCGGGTGGACTGGAATGTCCGCCACGCGGCGCCGGAGTCGCGGCCCTCACTGGTGGACGAGCTGTGGGACGCCCTGGTCGCGCGCTTCGACCGTGCAGATCTTGACGACCAGTTGGCCCTGCTCCGGCGGCTGCGGCGGGTGGTCTTCCATCAGGCGGCCGCGTTGCTGAGGATCTGCCAGCTCGCGTACGAGGGCTGTACGGCACCTGACGCCGATCCGGAGTGCCGGGACCAGATCAGGGCCGCGCTGCCGCCCGTGCTGGAGAAGGCGGCGCTGGATCGGAGAACCTTCTCCGCTTCGGTCGATCTCCTTTGGAAACTGGCTGGGCAGGACGGGCGAACAGACCGGCGGCAGACAGATCATCCCGTCCAGGTCCTGCAAGACCTGGCCGAGTTCAAGCGGTGGAAGCCGCTGGAGTTCAACGCTGGAATGGTCGCCGCCGCGAAGCGGTGGATCGCGGCGAGCCTGGGCAGCAAAACCCGGGTTTCGCCGCTGGAGATTCTCCAGCCACTGCTGGCCACGGAGGTCGACGAGAAGGAGTCCGATGGGGCCCAGGTGACTCTGAAACAGTTCCAGCTGGACCCCGTGGCGGTGTCGTCACTACGACGGCTGGTCGTCGACCTCGTTCTAGACGAACTGTGGTCGCCGGATCGCTGGGAAGCCGTCCGCGCCGCAGAGACCCTGCAGAAGGCGCTGCAGTACCCTCACGGGTTCTATGGATACACCGTTCCCGCAGAGCAGCGGGACGAGTGGACACCCGACTTCCTGGAAACGCTTGGCCTGCTCGGCGACCGTGTCGCCACCCGGCCGCTCGACCCCGTTGTCGCGATCGCGGTCCGCAAAAGCCTCAGGTGGCACGCTCGTTCTGCCCCCGGCGCGACTAGGGCAGCAGCGAGATCGGTCCTGGACGCGCTCCCGGACTCCATCGAGTACGAGATCGCAGTGGCTCTGCACGATGGGTGGGGGGAACTGCTGGTTGACGTGAACGACTTCCGCGAGACGCAGCGGGTACTGGCCGAGAAGCTGGAATCCCTCGCGTGCCGGATTCTGGCGAATACGTCGGAGGAAGCGTTGCTCGACGTGCTCGCCGGTGGCCTGCTGGCTGAGCAGGAAGCCGCGTTGACCGGACGACAGGCGAATCCTGAGCCGTTCGCCCGTGCCCTGATGCGACACAGGCCCTCGCTTGCGCACGCTCTCGTGGCGTCGGTGATCCGCGAACCGGAAAGCCCGCTGGCGTGCCTGCTTCCGGTTGCTGCACAGGAACTCCTGCTGAGCGATGCCGACGCTGGATGGGAAGCGGTGAGCAGGCTGCTGCGCCGCGATCGTCTCACCCTCACTCGGCTGACTGCGAACGGCCTAAGCCGCTACCGCGGCCACCAAGGGCCGATGGACGCCCGGGAGCAGGCGACACTCCGCCAGCTGCTAAATCACGAGGACGAGACAACTCGACGCCTGGCGTTGCAGGCGGTGCGGTGGATCGGCGAGTACGACCGGGCCAGCGCCGCGAACCTTGTCCTGTCGGTCTCCTTCCAGCACTCGCCGGCCGTGGCCGAGGAGGTGCTCTCCGCCTTCGGAGAGCACGGCTATCTGTCGTACGACGATGTCGACGCCGCAGACCGTGAACAGCTCCTCGCCGGAATTGCCGGATCCGCCAGGATCGAGCAGTACGAGGTCCAAGATTTCCTGGCCTGCCTCTCGGCAGTGCAGCCCGAGGCGGTCATGCGACTACTTAAGCGCCGGGCGAAGCCAGACGCGGAACAGCAGGCCGACGGGTACCGTGCCTTGCCGACCGAATGGCAGGAGACTCTTCGGTTCCGCAGTACCGCGCGCTTCCGCGACTTCCTGTGGGAGGCCCTGGACTGGGTCGCCGTGAACATCGACGACGCTAGCGTAGATGACTGTGGGGCGCTCTTTGCGGCGGTGGCGGTGACGTTCGACGACGACGTCCTGGAAACGCTGGACCGGGCGCTGGAAAGCGACTCGCTGCAGCACATCAGGGCACTCGGCGTAGTTCTGGAGCACGCGCAGCGTACGTTCGTCTGGGTGCACTCGGACTTCGTCGTGCGAGTCCTTCGCGCTGCGGAAGAGCACGGCGAACGTTGTCGCCGGGAAGTCCGCCGCGGCCTTCACCGCTCTGTGCGCAGCGGCGGATGGGGAGGCCCGGTCGGTGAACCATTCCCCCAGGACATCGAGCAGCGCGACCGGAGTCGCGCCGTTGCGGCAACATTGGCGGAGGGTTCGCCAGGGCGGGTGTTCTATGACGAACTGGCTGAAACAGCAGAGGTAGCCGTCCGCTTGGAGGTCGACCATGAGCGCCGCTTCCTCGAACACCGCGACTGGTGAGTCTTTGTGTTCGTGGGGTCGCATGATTGTCTCCTCATTGGGGGGTGGGATCGTGTGAGGCTGGGGCGCCGTCGTGCCCGATGGGTCGAAGCGATCGGCATCGGAAATGGGTCAGGGCGGCGACCGCGGACAGCGGAGCACGCTCGGCCACTGATGCCGAGGCTTCGGCCAGCAGCGACGACACCGACGTGCTGCAGGTTTCGTGGCCACTCAGGGAGTGGCCACGGCTTCTCCCTGCTGATGGCGGACCAGACTGGTCCGGCCGGGCGGCGGTAGCCGAGGTCGTGGAGCGCCAAGGCACCGGTCATTGCTGAGCAACGGTTTGGGCAACTTGCCACGCAGCGCTGGATTGAGGGCTAGCCGACTATGGACCAGAAGGTTAGGGGTTCGATTTTCTTCGGGCGCACAAGATCAAGGGGGTCTGCCTGCAGCAAGGTGGTCCAAGCCCTCTGCGTCGAGTTCGGGCACACCCCCGCAGGATCCCTCTGCCTATCGGCGGGAGGATCGAGGTGCAACTCGACGACAACAGCCCGGTCCTGCGCTACCCCGACGACTACTTAGTCTCATGCCGCGATTCGGGCCGTCAGCCCTCATCCAGTGAGCATTCGCCGTGAGTAGCGGACGTGGTTCGGCCGAGCCGGCCGCCATCGGCAGCGTAGGGAGTGCTTCGCCTCCCCGACCTGTGCGCATGTGGCGTACTCGGCTATGCATCGGAACCCGTACGCCGACACCCGCCGACATCGTGCTCGCCGAGCGGGTGATCACGACAGCCCCGTTTGGCGCGAGCGAGGCTTCCTCACTCTGGCGGCTCCCGTCGACTAGCCCGCCCCGTCACCCGTCCCTTTCGCCGCAGCCCCCGAGCATGCCGCCTCTGCTCACTGTCCAGAACAACCCGGCAGGACAACCAGTGGAAGGAGACCGAGCCCTTCCACTGGTTGGCCCTGGCGAGCTTCCGCCGAGACTGACGGGGCTGGTGGGACCCGGCGGTCACCAGGCCCAGGTTGTTTGCCATCTTCGCCGCCCATCACCAAGTCCGATGGCACCCTGGGCACGTGGAGGGCAGGGAGCCCGGGGAAGCTGGCGTCGGGATTACGGTGAGCGGCCTCTGATGCGTACCGCGTTGATCGTAGTAGCCACGCTGGCGGCGGTGGTGGTCGTGGACCTGATCTTCGGCCTGCTGGTCCGCCGCGTGGCCCGTGGCCGTTACCAGTGGCTGCTGGAGCCGCTGCGGCAGGCCTGCCGCCGCCCGGCGGCAGCGGTCCTGCTGGTCGGGGCGCTGTACTACGCGCTGCCGGTGGAGTCGGCCGGGTGGCAGCGGAACCTGCGGCACGTCGTACAACTGGTCCTGGTCGTCCTCGGCGCGTGGCTAGTGATCAAGGTGTTGCACGTCGCCGAAGCTGTCGCGTTCAGCCGACTGCCGGGCGACCCGGTCGCCAGCCGGCGGATCCGGCGGGCTCGGACCCAGATTCGCCCCGTGCGGCGGCTCACCGTCGCCGTGGTCACGATCGTCGCGATCGGCCTGATCCTGATCACCTTCCGGCCGGTACGCCTCTTCGGCATCTCCGTGCTGACATCGGCGGGAGTGGTCGGCGCACTGATCGGCCTGTCCGCCCGAACTGCGCTCGGCAACGCGTTCTCCGGCATCCAGGTCGCCTTCGCCGACGGCCTGCACGTCGGCGACGTGCTGGTGGTGGACGGCGAGTGGGGCCGGGTTGAGGAGGTGAAGCTGACCAACGTGGTGATCCGGCTCTGGGACGAGCGGATGCTCATCCTGCCGACCACGTACTTCACCGAGCGGCCGTTTCAGAACTGGACCCGGAACGAGTCCAGGGTCGTCGGCAAAGTTCAGATTCATGTCGACCACACCGCCGAGTTGGACGACCTGCGCCGGGAGGCGCGCCGGCTGGTCGAGTCCTCACCGCTGTGGGATCGCGACCAGTGGGTTCTCCAGATGGTCGACTCCACCCCGCAGACGGTGGTCATCGAGGTGCAGGCCTCGGCTGCCGACGGCGCCAGCGCCTGGGACCTGCGCTGCGACCTGCGCGAGGGGCTGGTCGGCTACCTGCGCGACAGTCATCCCCAGTGGCTGCCCCGCACCCGCGGTCAGTATCAGCCCTGAACCTCCGGGTCCGTTGGGCGTCCAGCGGGTCCTCGCTCAGGATATTCACGACCTGATCCGGTAATCACTTCGGGTATTCCCTACATGATCCGTTCGAACTGGAACGCTGATCAAGTGGAGCAGCATTCGGGATGACCGGCGCGGGGACGACTGCTGTCGGTTAGGCGTGCCCTGTGGTCGTTAGCCGTCGGTGTCGTCGGGGGGCCGCTACCGCGCTGATCGGTGCGCCGGAGTTGACGCCGCTGGTGATCTGGACGTTCGCGGCGGGGGCGATCCTCGTCTGGGTGTGGCGGGCCTGCTGGTCGGCGAGCCCAAGGCGTACCGAGCAGCTTGCTGAGGCGGAGCACCAATCCAGTTCCACCGATGCGGCGATCCTGATCGCGTCCGCCATTAGCCTCGCCGCCGTGGCCGCGGCGCTCGTCCGCGCCTCGGGCCAGCAGGACATGGTGGCTGTCACGCTGGTGATCCTCAGCGTCGTCGCGGTGGTCCTGGCGGGGGCGCTGGTGAATACGGTCTTCGCATTTAAGTACGCCCGGCTGTACTACCGCGACGATGGCGGCATCGACTTCAAGCGGGAAGAACTCTTACACCTTCGGAACTGGCATTCTGGCCGTCGCCGTCAACCTGGTCACCAACCCCAACCTGGGCCAATCGTGACCCCGCGGAGGGTGCACTGCGGCAACTGACTGGCTGTAGTTCACCTCGGATCCCCTCTCGAACCGGATTGCGGCGGGTACCCGCCCCGACCGGGGTGCTACGGCGGTTCGCCCGCCCTCAGGGTGGCGGGGGAGGGTGGTGGGTGATCCGGCGGGTCACCCGCAGCTGGTACAGGCCGGCGCTGGTGATCGCGTAGAAGATGGGCAGGAGAACGAAAATGGCCAGGCCGATCAAGGGAGCCACCAGGTAGCCGACTACCCCCGCGAGGACGTACAGAACGACTCCGGCGATGGCCCGGACCCGCTCCACGGGAAAGAAGTCGTCCTTGGCCTGGTCCTTCAGCAGATCGGGATTCCGGGCCAGGTAGTGGTAGAACGCCAGCCACGTCGCGCACAGCAACGCGCCGATCGCTGCGTAGAAGGCGATGGCCACACGCTGGTCCGTATTGTTGTGTTCCTGCAGCGCGTGCGAGACGACGCTGGTCGGAAACGGCAGCAGCGCCGTGCTGAACAGCACGAACAGGTTCATCCAGTGCAGGCCGCGATCGACCTGCTGAATGCGGTTGAACGCCGCCTTGTGGTTGAGCCAGACGACGGCCACATACGAGTAGGACGCGAGGTACGCGACGTATGAGGGCCACTGGTTGAGTAGGCCAGACAGGATGCGGCCAGGAGGAACGTCCGGCACCCGGAGGTCCAGGACCAGCAACGTGATGATGATGGCGAAGATGGCGTCGCTGAACGCCACGGCGCGGCTGGTGTCCGACCGAGTGCCCAACTCTGCGGCTGGCGGGCTCACCGGCTGCGCCTACCCAGGGTCGTCTGGGGCAAACAGCTGGGCACCCTGGTTGCGATTGCTTGGCGCCCTGCGGACCGTCGCCTCAGGACAGGAGTTTCAGCCATTCACCGGGCGCGTCGCGGTGGCCGGATGCGGGTGATCGGGGAACCACCTCAACCCGCCCATTGGCGGCGTCTCGGCCGGCGGGAAAGCCGCCGGCACGGGCTCACGACCGGCCTGATGCTTCCGGCCCTGAGCCCCAGCGGTCAGGCTGTCGCCATCTGGCGGACGTCTTCACCCTGGGCGAGTTCCTCGACCATCTTCGCGCACAAGGCCGGTAGGTCGCCGGGGCTGCGGCTGGTGACAAGGCCGTTGTCGACCTGCACCTATTGGTCGACCCAGTTCCCGCCGGCGTTGCGGATGTCGGTGCGCAGACTGGGGAACGAGGTGAGGGTCCGGCGGTGACCATGCCGGTCTCGACCAACGACCAGGGGCCGTGGCAGATCGCCGGCACCGGATCGTCGCACAGCCGGCGCTGTGGGAACAGGCGCGTTATGGGCGTGTACTGCCTGTAGCAGCGGGTAAGGCAGATAACCCACTCGTGACCGGGAAAGGCCGAGATGACCCTCTCCAGCGATGCGATCGAGTTGCCGTCCGGCCAGACGATGCCCGTGCTCGGCCAGGGAACCTGGTACCTCGGCGAGCACCCCGCGCGGCGGCAGGACGAGCTGGCCGCCCTGCGTACCGGGATCGACCTGGGCATGACCATGATCGACACTGCGGAGATGTACGGTGACGGCGCTTCCGAGGAACTCGTCGGCGAGGCGATCGTCGGACGCCGCGCCGATGTCTTTCTTGTCGACAAGGTGCTGCCGTCCAACGCCAGCCGACAGGGAACCGTGCAGGCCTGTCGCCGTAGCCTGCAACGACTCGGCGTCGACCACATCGACCTCTACCTGCTGCACTGGCGCGGCACGCATCCACTTACGGAGACGATCGAGGCGTTCGCCGAACTCGTCGACGCCGGCGACATCCGGCAGTGGGGTGTGAGCAACTTCGCCCTTTCGGATATGACGGAGTTGCTCGATGCGGGCGGAGATGCCTGCGCGACCAATCAGATCCTGTACAACCTCACCCGCCGCGGTCCCGAGTACGACCTCCTACCGTGGCTACGCGAGCACCGCATCCCGGTGATGGCGTACTCGCCGATCGAGCAGGGGCGGCTACTCGGCCACCCCCAGGTCGCGGAGGTCGCCGACGGACACGAGGCCACGCCCGCTCAGGTCGCGCTGGCCTGGCTGCTGCGGCAGGAGACGGTCGCGGCCATCCCCCGATCGTCCGATGCGGAACACACTCGGGAGAACGCCGAAGCGCGCGACGTGCAGCTGACCGAGGAGGACGCGGCGGCACTCGACACGGCGTTCCCGCCGCCGGCCGGCCCACAACCGCTGGAGATGTTGTAGGGCCTGCGACAGTTTCGGCGGGAGCCACCTGACCAGCGGAAGCTCACTCAGTGCCAGAATCGCCCCGGCAGGGTCGCCCTTTATGAAAGGGTTTGCTCTAGAGATTGCCAATTATCGACGGCACCCGCACGAGCAGACCAAGCGACAGGGGCGGACATGAGATGGCTGATCGGCGGAGCGGTCGTGGTTGGCGGCGGGATGGTCGTCCGGCGCCTGCTCGGCGGGATTGACCAGGGTGACGGCCACTGGCAACGAGGTCAGGCACGGCGACGTCGGCCGCGGTGGCATGTGGCGACGGTGAACCGGCCAGGCAATGACGTCGCTCCCGGCGGGCAACTCCCCGAGCCGCTGGCCGGGCTTGGCGACGCCGTCGAGGTCCGGCTCCGGCCTGCCCCCGGCGACCGGGGGACAGAGATCGCGGTACGGCTACGTGACGGTGCCCAACTTCCTGTTGCGGCCGCCGCCCGACGGGCCACCGGCCGGGATCCTGAGCAGGCGATCCGGGCTGCGCTGCGGGAGTCGAAGCAGCTCATCGAGACCAGTGAAGTCCTGCACCCGGACTATCCGCCCACCACCGAGCCGACTCCGGTGAACAAGCCACTGCGGATGGCCACCCAAGAGGGTCGGCGGGAGGGACGGCTGTGAAGGCGCTGGTCTGGGAGGGAGCCAACGAGCTCGCGGTGCGGCAGGTTCCGGACCCGCAACTCCGCAACGAGCAGGACGCCATTGTCCGGGTCCGCCGGACTGTGACCTGTGGTTCGGACCTGCACCTGCTCGGCGGGTACATCCCGTTCATGGAACGTGGCGATGTTCTCGGGCACGAGTTCCTTGGCGAGATTGTTGAGGTCGGTTCGCAGGTCCGCCACCACAAGGTAGGCGATCGCGTTGTCGTCTGCTCGTTCGTCTCCTGCGGCAAGTGCTGGTACTGCCAGCAACAACAGTTCTCGCTGTGCGACAACGGGAACACGAACCCGATGATCACCGAGAATGTCTGGGGTTCCGCGCCCGGCGGCTGCTATGGCTATTCGCACGCACTCGGGGGCTTCGCCGGCAGCCACGCCGAATTTATTCGCGTGCCCTACGCCGATCAGGGTGCCTTCACCGTCCCGGATGGGGTGAGTGATGAGCGCGCCCTGTTCGCCTCCGACGCCGCGCCGACCGGCTGGATGGGCGCCGACCTCGCCGGGGTCAAACCGGGTGATGTCGTGGCGGTGTGGGGCGTCGGTGCGGTAGGGCAAATGGCGGCCCGTGCCGCCGTGCTGCTTGGTGCGGCTCGAGTGATCGTGATCGACCGACTGGACAACCGGCTCCAGATGGCCCAGACGCATCTCGGCGTCGAGACGCTGAACTACGAGCAGCAGGACGTCAGCGGCGAGTTGCTGGAGCGCAGTGGCGGTCGAGGCCCGGACGTGTGCATCGAGGCGGTCGGTATGGAGTCGCACAGCAGCGGTCCGCAGTTCCTGTACGACCAGGTCAAGCAGCAGCTGCGGATTGAGTCCGACCGTCCGATCGCTGCGCGGGAGGCGATCTACAACTGTCGCAAGGGTGGCAGTGTGTTCGTGCTGGGCGTGTTCGCCGGGCTGGTGGACAAGTTTCCCCTCGGGGCCGTGATGAACAAGGGGCTGACGCTGCGGGGCGCACAGCAGCACGGACAGCGCTACATTCCCATGCTGCTGGATCGGATGGCCCGCGGCGAGTTGGTCACCGAGCATCTCGCGACGCACACCATGCCGTTGGACGAAGCGCCGCGCGGCTACGAGATGTTCAAACAGAAACTCGACGGCTGCGTTCGGGCGGTCTTCCTGCCCACCAGCTGACCGCGGTCACCGCGCGTCTCGCTCGTCCCGCCAGCCGCCTGGTTCGGGATGGTAGCCGTAAGCGGCAGCCCGAACCGTTTCCTCGTTTTCCAGCCCGGAGCCGATCGCGCCGCCCACGGTGGCCAGCGAACTGGTGATCCAAGCGAGCGTCAGATAGTCGGCGAAGCTGACCGGTCGCTGCAGGGTCTGTTCAAGCACCGATGTGTCGATCAGCAGTGCCCCGACAAGCACCGTTCCCACGAACAGCACCACGTATGACACCGCCGTAGCCAGCGTGAGGGTGAGGACCGTACCCAGGTTGAACAGTCGAGCCAGCTCAGCCGGTGTGTCGTGGTCTGGTTTCTCCCATAGGTCATGCGCGAAGATCAGCCGGGCCACCAACGCGGTCAGCCCGAGCAACATGATCACGGCGAGCCGGAGTCCGCCGAGCGCAACGCCCATCTGCCAGATGGTGTCCGTGGTGAGCGCAAACGCGGCCGTGCCGAACGCACCGACCAGCAGTTTGGACAGACCCAGCAGGGCGCGCCCCGGGCGGTTGGCTCGGACCATGCCGGTCAACAGCCGCACTCGGCCGATCAGCCCTGAGGCGACGTAGCGCCGCTCACCGGGGTCGGCCTCGCCGACCACTCGGTGGACGGCCGGCATCCGGCTTGTCATCTCGGCTGGTGCCCGATCGATCGGCGGCACCCGCTGGTCGGAAGCGTCGGTCAGCAGTCGGCCCACCAGATCCGGAACGACCGCACGGGCTGCTCGCAGCTGGTGCAGTCCCAGCGCGGGCAGGGACACCATCGCGACTTGGCGCCGGGCGGAGGTCTGCGCGACCAACGGCGCCCGCTCGGCGTGCAGTGGCAGGTCGGTCAGGCAGATGGCGACGTCCCACTTGTCGCTTCTGCGCCGGCGAGCGACATCGTCGAGCAGTGCCTCAACGCTGCCGTCGCGGCGCGGCGCCACCTCGCCCCAGCCTTCCCGAACGGTCCACCGCACATCCGCGCTCACCCGCTCAGCGAGCCGGCCGGCCAGCTCGGTGGTGAGCCGCGCGGCCACCCGAGCGGGGTGGTCCGGTGGGGTTGCCACCAGCCCGACGACGATCTCCGGGCGTTGCTGTTCGCTGTGGTTCATCCCTGCTCCTCTAGCCGGCTCGTCGCCGTCCGTCGTCACCAACGCCGGCTGTCGCGTAGGCATAATGCCGAGCAGCGCCCGGAGCCGTTCGGCGACGTGGACCAGGCAGGCCGGCCACCGGGTGAGCAGCACGTGCAGCAACCCACCCGGCGACCCTTAAGAGGCGGCTACTCTTCTAGCGATGACCGTCGGGGTGCAACAGAACCTTGGTCCAGCCGTCGTTGCGGGCATCGAAGTTCTGGTACCCCGTTGGTGCTTCGTCGAGCGTGAGCTCGTGGGACACCAGGAAAGAGGGCTCGGCCTTGCGTGATGCGATGAGGTTCATCAGCTGCCGGTTGTAGGCCTTCACGTTGCACTGCCCGGTGCCCATGCTCTGCCCCTTGAACCAGAACATGCCGTAGTCGAACGGCGCCTTGCCCTGTTTCTGCAGTGGGTCGGGCGACCCGGGGTCCTTCGCCATGAACACGCCGACCACGCCGATCGTGCCGCCGAACCGCACGGAGTGCACGAGGTTGTTCAACGTCAGTGCCGACTTCTCCTGGCCCTGCGGATCATGCGCCTGGTGACCGACGGCCTCGCAGCCGCGGTCCGCGCCCATCCCCCCGGTCTGCTCCAGGATCTGGTCGACCGGTGGTGCCTGGGAGTCGTCGATCGGGATGGCGCCGATCTGCTCGGCCAGGCGCAGCCGGTCCGGATGGCGGTCGACCACCATCACCTTGTTGGCACCCTTGATGATCGCGGAATAGGCGGCGAGCAGGCCGACCGGTCCGGCGCCGTACACCGCGACATTGTCGCCGGGCCGCACGCAGGCTAGCTCGGTCGCGTGCCAGCCGGTGGGGAAGATGTCGGACAGCATGACGTAGTCCTTCTGCCTGCTCAGGTCCCGCGCATCGGGCGGCAGGACCAGGCAGTTGAAATCCGCCCACGGCACTCGCAACAACTCCGCCTGACCACCGCTGTAAGGACCCATGTCCGCGTAGCCGTAGGCGGCACCGGCCATGCCGGGCGCCGGGTTGGCTACCAGGCAGAACGCGGTCAGACCCTGATTGCAGTTGGCGCAGCATCCGCACGAGACGTTGAACGGCACGCACACCATGTCGCCGACCTTGACCAGATCGACCCCTTCGCCTACCTCGATGATCTCACCCATGTTCTCGTGCCCGAGCACCCGGCCGGGCTCCATGTCTGTGCGTCCGTCGTACATGTGCAGGTCGGAGCCGCAGATGTTCGTCGTCGTAATCCGGATCAGCGCATCCGTCGGTCTCTCGATCCTCGCGTCCGGAACCTCCTTGACGCTGACCGTCCTCGGTCCCTCGTACACGACAGCCTTCATTTGCTTCCCCCGTAAAGAATCCACTCGCTGTTGAACCATGCCGATTCCGGCGTTCGAATCCTCGCAGACCGTTCCGACCCTTATAGCCGGTTCGCACCCCTGCGTAGGGGTCGGGCGTAGCTAGATGATCGATTCCTAGGGATTCGGTGCAGCGAGCAGGCGCGAGGGCGTCCATGATCGGCGTTGCCTAGGCAACGAGACCATGGAGGCCCCGTGCACGTCGATCTGGACACCCTCGCGACCGCACTGTAGGTCAGGATCGACGACGAATTGAAAGCGTCCCCGCAGCTCAACCCGTACCGGCCGAAGTTCGGGATCACCCCGAAGATCACCGACGCCGAGCTGATCACCGTGTCGGTGATGCAGGCCTTACGGGGCTATCACAACGTGAGCCGCTGGATCCGCTACGCCCGCAATTCCTTGATCCACCTGTTCCCTGACCTGCCCAAGCAACCCGGCTACAACAAACGCCTTCGACGCCTGACTACCCAGCTCACTTATTTGATCGCGGTCCTGGTCACCGACACCGACCTGTGGCAGCACCCGATCCGGATCGCTGATTCCACCCCGGTGCCGTGCGGCATGTCCCGCGAGACAGCCCTGCGTTCCGACCTGGACTGCTGGGCCGTCTACGGCTACTGCGCCTCACACTCGCGGCTGTTCTGGGGTCTGCGGCTGCATCTGGTCACCACCGTGCACGGCCTGCCCGTCGCGTTCGCCCTGAGCAACGCCAAGACCAACGAACGTGAAGTCCTCGTCGATCTGGTCACCTTACAGCCGAGCATGTTCCACCACCCAGACGGGCTGATCCTGGTCGCGGACAAGGGGTACCGCGACCGCGACACCGAAACGTGGCTCAACGACAGAGGCATCACCGTCATTCGACCCGCGTACCGCACCGAACCAGAACGCCCCGGCCGTGGCCTGCTACGAGCCGTCCGGCAGAGCATCGAATCGGTCAACCAGACCTTCAAAGGTCAACTCGACCTCGAACACCACGGCGGCCGCACGATCACCGGCGTCGCGGTGCGGATCCTGCAGCGCGTCCTCGCCGCTGACCGCGGCGATCGGGCACAACTGGCACACCGGCCAACCAGTCCTACGGTCACTGGTCGCCTACGACCGCTGACCCCTTGGAATCGATCATCTAGACCTCTGGGTGGGGGGCTTCGGGGTCCTTGTCGCGCGCGGCTTCCTCCAGGCGCATGAACTCGTCGATGACCCGGGCGAGGCTTTTGCGGGTTCTGGGAAGGAGCTTGTCGAAGGACCTGGCCATGACTCGTGCCTCGCGGCTTGTCAGTTCGACGTCGTCGTCGCCGAGGAGGTAGCCGGCCGGGACGCTGAAGAACTCGGCGAGGGCGACCAGGGTGGTGGCCTTGGGGTTGATTTTGGGTGAGCGCAGGAGAACGCGGATGCCTTCCGGGGTGATCGGGTATCCGCGTTGCTTGAGCTCCCGGGCAACTTCGGTCTCCGTGTAGGGCGGCCGGTCCTCGCCGCGGGCTTCGAAGAGTTCGCGAAGCCGACTTTGGATCAGCCGGGAGGTGGCGTCCTCGGCTTGCTCGGCAGGCGTGTCGCTCACGCAGCCCTCCCAACTCTGGTTGGTTCGCGAGCGAACCACAGTTGACGCGCTCGGTGTTCCGTGTTTAGCTCTCCGTACCGCTTCGGCAACTACGGTTCGGTGCTAGTCGAACTGAAGTTGGTTGGAGCGTAGCGGATCGGGGTGGCGTGCGCCATGCGGCCACCCGGATGTGCGGGCGACGGCGTCGGAGGGGACGCGCCGTCGCTTGTTGAGGCAGGCCAACCGCTCGACGCGTAGGTCGCCGGCACCGGCGGACGAAGTCGCTTAGGACTCCGGTCGTTGGTATGGGCGGACGTGGTGAGCAGTTGTGCTGCCTTACCAGCTCATCACCTCATCGGGCCCCCCGTGCCGGTGAGGTGGTGGGCCGGGGGAGCCGGCGGGCGGGGAGAGGGGCCCTTCCCGCCGGTCCTCCACCCCACGACATGCCCACGGCTCACACAGCGTCTCGCTGCCACCGGCCCCGCTCGGCGCGGTAACCAGGCAGCGGTGGCCCTGATGTGGCGACTAGGAGAAGAGGCAGCGGTGATCAGACAACGACAGGCCCGCACGGCCAACGATCCGCACCTGCTGGTCCGGCGACGCTCTGCCGGGCGAGGTGTCACCAGGCGACGGACCAGTTCGACCACTGCGTTCGAGGCGCCGTTGACCGCTATCAGCGCCGGCCTCGCCCAGCTGCGCGGCGACATCGACGCTCTCGTTGACACCGCGGAACGTCGGCCCACCGCGTCGCGTCGCGCGGCGCTGGTCGACGTCCATCACCAACTTCGCCTGCTCGGTCAGCGGGTCAACGCCGCACTCGGCGCCCCGTCCACGTCAGCGAATGATTCCCAGCGCGCCTGACCTGCAGCCGTTGCGACAGGACCGCGATCAGTAGCACCGGCACGCCCTCGGTGGCGGTCCGAATCACCCGCGGCAACGCGCCGCATCGCCGAGCGATCACCAGAAGTCTCGCGTCGCAGCAGGCTCGTTGACCCGCGCCCTGACGCGGCGCCATCGGGCGGTGACACCGCTGAACGACGCCGATCACGCCCGTCCTGACATGGGGCCAGAGACCGCACACCAGCGACGGTCGACAACACACGGATGAATTGGGGTTCACCATGCCCAGTCAGCGTTTCCTGCGCTCACGCGGGAGCTCACCGCAGCCCACACCCGCCAAGCGCAGTCGCGAAAGACGGCGACGCGATCGGCAGACCGTGCGCCGTGCCCGCCAGCGCAGGTGGTCACGATGAGCGCCACCACCTCCCGTCGGGTGACAGGTGTGCACCGGCGAATGAACAACCGGCGCGCGGCGTCCCGCCCGGAGTCCGACCCGGTGGCGCAACTGTGCCGCACCGCCAACACCGTCCGCGCGCTCCTTGAGCGCACGGTGCTGCGGGAGGCGGACCTGACATGGACCACCTACGACGTGCTGGTCCTTGTCTGCGCTTGTGACGTGCTGGAGCCGCCGGCTATCGCGGCGGAGATCGGGATCGCCAGGGCGACCCTCACCAACGCCCTCGGTCTGCTCAGCGACCGTGACCTGATTCGGCGTGAACTGCAAGAGCATGACCTGCGGCGTACCGTCGTGCGTCCCACCCGGGCGGGCCTGGACCTAGCGGGGCAGCTGCGGCGGCGCGTTGATGCCCAGCAGTCGACCCTCTTCGCCGCACCGGGCATGCCGAGCGAGAACGACTTCGCCCGGGCGTTGAGGCTTTTGGCCCAACGCACCCGCCCTCCCAACGGCGGCCCCCTTGCCGGGGGCAACCGATGAGCGGCGGTATCGGTGTGGCGCGGGGCACCGCCCTGTGCGTCGGGGCCGTCCTCGGCCCCGGAGTTCTCGTCCTGCCGGCGGTCGCGGTGCGCGCCGCCGGCCCGGCGTCCCTGCTGGCGTGGGCGGCACTGCTCGCCCTGTCCGCGCTGATCGCGACGACGTTCGCGGACCTCGGCGCCCGCTACCCGGACACCGGCGGTGTCGCCGCGTTCACCGGCCGGGCGTTCGGCGACCGCGCCGCCGCGGTCGTTGGCTGCTGGCTGTACACGGCGGTCCCCGTCGGGGTGGTCGCTGGCGCGGTAGCGGGCGCCCATTACACCGCCACCGCACTGCACACCCCGCCGGCCACAACGGTAGGGATCGCGGCCGGGCTCCTGGCCGTCGTGTTCCTGACCAACATGGTGGGCCTGCATGTGTCCGGGCGCCTGCAGTTGGCGCTCACCGGCGCCCTGGTCGCGCTCCTCGTCACCGTCATCATCGTGGCCGGCCCGCACGTCGACCCGCAGCGCATCGGCCCGTTCGCACCCCACGGCGCGGCCGGGGTCGGCAGCGCCGTCGCCGTGTTGTTCACCGCCATCTGCGGGTGGGAGGCCACCGCCAACCTCAGCGCCGAGTTCACCCACCCCCGGCAGGTGCGCCGCGCTGCCGCGGCGAGCCTGACCATCATCGTGGTGCTCTACGCGGGCCTGGCCATCTGCACCGTCGGAGTCCTCGGCAACCAGGCCGGCGACACCACCGTGCCGCTGATGCGCCTGCTCGCCATCTCCGGTCAGCCCTGGGCGCCCGGGGCGGTAGCGGGCGCGGCGGTGCTGCTGACCGTCGCGGCCAGCGTCACCTTCGTCGCCGCCGGCGCGCGAGCGGGCGTGTCTCTGGCCCGTCACCGCATCCTGCCCCGCGGTCTCGCGGTCGTGACCAGCGACGGCGCGCCCCGACGCGGCGTCGCGGCGCAGGCCGGCGCCGCCGCCGTCGTCGCGGTCGCCGCCGCGCTGGCACCGCGCGTGGTCACCGTGGAGACGTTGATGCGCCTGTTCGCCGCGCTCCTGGCCTGCGTCACGGTGCTCGGCCTCGCCGCGGCGGTGCGTCTGCTGCCCGCACCACGCCAGCGCGCCTGCGCGGCGGTGGCCGCGCTCGCCGTCGCCGTCGTGGCCGCCCTCAGCGCGGCGTTCCTGCTCGCACCTGCCGTCGTAGCCGCCGCTGTCTGGGCACACCGACGTCGGGAACCCACTCCACAGCTTTATCCACAGCCGCCGACGCCTGTGGATAACCCGTTCGATGACGCGCACGCCTACGCGCCGGCTCAGGAAGTGAGGATCCGATGACGGCCCCCGCCAGCACGTTAACGTTGACCTCCACGGGCAGCACGGTCGTCCGTAGCGGCTCAACCGCGGGGTGGCAGCTGGGTGTTCTGTATGGACCCGCTGTCTACGGAGTCAGCGCCGCCGCCGTCGCGCTTCCCGACGCCGCCACCCATCTCCACGCCAACGCTGCGGGGCTGGCGTGGATCCTGACCGCATACGCCGCAGGCGTCGGCGTCGGCGCGGTCACCGCCGGACGCCTCACCGACCTGTTAGGCACCCGCCGGGTACTCCTGAGCGCCGCGGCACTACTGACCATCGGTGCCCTGATCTGCGCGGTCGCCCCCACCCTGAACACCGTCGTCATCGGCCGCGTCCTGCTCGCTACAGGGTCCGGAGCGGTCATGGCAGCGGCACTCGCGAGCACAGCCCGCCTGCCCGCCGCCCACCGACGGGCCAGCATGGCGACCTTCGGTGCCTGCATGGCCGGGTTCGCCGCGACCGCCCCGCTGGCCGGCGCGCTCGCGGCGCACTGGTCCTGGCGCGCGGCGCTGATCCTGCCGGTGCTGTCCATCGCCGCCATCCCGTCATGCTGGCCCCTCACCGCGCCACGCACACAACTTGACCGGCTCGACTGGCCGGGCGCTGGACTCCTCGCGGCCGTCGCCGCCGGACTGCTGCTGACCGCGCAAACCGCACCCCACACCAGCGCGCTCACCACCGCGATACTCGCCGCTGCCACCGCAGCCGCCGCCCTGGGCCTGGCCGCGCGCACCCGCATACACCCGGGCGGGTTCCTCACCCGCGGGATCCTGACCGCCGGCTGGTTCCACAAGGCCACCATCATCGGCGCCAGCGTGTACGCCGCTCTGTTCGCCGTGCTCTACACCGCACCTCACCTGCTCAACCAGCAGGGCTACAGCACCATGCAGATTGGGTTGCTCCTGCTACCCGGCGCGGTGATCGGCGCCGCGCTGGCCCGACTCGCCGCACTCGCCGCTCGCCGCCTGCCCGCACGGCACGTCCTGGCCGCGGTGAGCGTGACCCTCACCGCCACGATGCTCAACGCCGCGATCACCCCGCGCCCCTGGACGATCGTCGCAGCGGCCACCGCGGCGTTCACCGCCTCGGCCATCACGCAGATGCTGCTCACCGCCCACGTCACCGCCCACACCGCCGTCGAATCCCGCGGCGGCGTCAGCGGTCTCCTTACTCTCGCGACGTTCCTTGGCGGCGGCTGCGGCACCGCGCTGTGCGCCACCCTGTGGCAAACGTGGGGCCCCGCCGCCGCGCTGGCCGTCGTCGCGATAGCGCCGGCCCTTGGCACGCTTGCGGCCCGACGTCTGCGCTGACCGCCCATCGCATGAGCATCGATGTTCTGGGACAGTGTGTCGGTGAGCGCGGCGGAACTGATGACTCGGCTTCTTCAGGCGAAAGCTCATCTCGATCGGTCCCGAGAGTTGATCCGGGCAGCCGGCGCTGAACTGCACCAAGCGCGGGCGTTGATTCAAGCGGCGCTGCACGGCGCCGCCGACCACAGCGCGGCGGAGATGGTCGACCGCAGCGCACGTCAGCTTGACGGCGTGAGCGTGGCGGTCGCGCAGTCAGCCAGCAAGGTGCAGGACATCCTCACCCGGGCGAGAGGGTTGGGTGGGCTGGGAAATTGACGGCGGGTGGCGACGAGAACCGTCGACCACCCGCATCACCTGACACACCACAAGTTGTCCTTCGGGCAGCTGCGAGCCTGGCGCGTCGCACCAGTGCGCACGACAAGACCGAAGCGGTCCTCCTCGCCGACAGCGCGGTCATCCACGACCCTGACTTCTCGGCGGAGCCTGACGGGCGGCTTCGAAGCCGCCAGCTGCGTGTCGGCCGGCTTCCCGCCGCCGGGGTGGGATTGAAGCCGCCGCTGGCCCAGGCCACGGTCATGGATCACGCCGAGGCGCAGGCCGCCGCCGTTCTCCGGCGTCGCGGCAGCCCAGAGGAGGCGGTCCTCGTGCTGAACCACACTCCATGTGACGACCCGATACGACCTTTGGTCTGCGAGAAGATCCTCGCCACGATCCTGCCGGAGGGAACCCGCCTGACGGTGTTCCTCACCGACGGCGACCGGACATGGCTCCATAAGCTGTACATCGGAACAGGAGAAGGGATCCGGCGATGAGCATCGACATCACCTGGGGACGCGGTGACGGCGCGGCGTCCGTCAATACCGTCGCCGAACTCGACGCCACGCTCAGCAGCGTCGCTCAGGACCACCCCGAACGCCTGCCCTACTGCGTTACCCTCGTCGCTCCCAGCGGAGCGGATTTCCCGGTCATGCTCGACATCTGCGTCGGCCACCCGCAACGGTCGTTCGTCTATCACGTCGGCGCCGATGGCAGCAGCGCCTGGGGGTACGAGCCGGATCTTGAAGCCGGGCCACCGTTCACGTTCGACTATGCCGGCACCCCCACCGACGCGTGGCCCGAGCGCACCAGAGTGAGCAACGCGACCGCCCGGGAAGCCGCCCGGCAGTTCCTCACGAGCAATGGGCAACGTCCACGTGCCCTGGCCTGGGAGATCCTCGACTAGGTGTGCCACGCAGTGGTTGCGAACGCGGTTGGCGGGCGCCGGCTGTCGTCGACCCGAACGCTGGGGGCCGCCCGCGGCGACCCCCAGCGATCGGTCACCAGTCGCCGGCGGCCTTGAAGCCGTACCACCTGCCCAAGTCGATGCGAATCCAGATGTAGAACTTGGTGCCGTCCTTCACGTTCGTCGCGAGGTTGCGCCACTGGCCGACGGGCACGTGCGTCCAGTAGTTGCAGGTGGCGCGTCCGTAGAAGTTGATGCAGGCGTCGAAGGGGCCGTAGTCGTCGTTGTCGCCGGTGTTGCGAATCTGGATGTCGCTGCACTGGCTGGTCGTGGTGAGGTATTTCGGGTACTGCGGTTGACTGATGATCTCGACGCCGTCGTAGAGCATGTAGAGGTCGCTGTAGTTGGGGTAGCCGCTGTACGGGGCGACGCGGCAGCCGCCCGCTTGCGCGGGTGCGGAGGTGACGACGAGGCCGGCGGTGGTGCTCAGCAGCGTGACCGCGATCGCGGCCAGGCGAATCAGCCAGTGGTGGGTTCGAGTAGATGAGCGTTTGGACACGTGTCCTCGCCGTGTGGTCTCCAGCGGAGGCCACCCCGGGTCAATCCGTGCCACTTCAGGTCAGTCGGGGTCAACGATCATGGTCGCTGACCCGTCTGGTGTGATCCGCGTGTGGTCGTCGGTCGGGCCAGCACGCCGGGTCAACGCAGGTCAACGGGGGTCACTCCCTGCCAACGCGGGTCGACCCGCAGGTCGTTACACTGACCACTCGCGCCCCCGTAGCTCAGGGGATAGAGCATCGGTTTCCTAAACCGTGTGTCGCAGGTTCGAATCCTGCCGGGGGCACCTCGAACAAGCGCGCCGTAAGCCCGCCGCACTCGGCCTGCCGGCGATCTCCTCGTCAGTGCGTCGCGCCGAGAACGATGCCGATGATCTAGTCGCCGACGAAGCGCAGGCACCGGGTTGCACTGTCACGGCACGGCACGGCACGGCACGGCACGGCGCGGCACGGCACGTCCCGGCCTGGCGCCGTACGGCATCGAGGATCCGCTCCTCATCCGCCCCCCTCTGCCTGCTCGACAAGGACATTCAGCTCACCGAGGAACTGAGGCATCGCCACCGAGGTGACTACCAGCAGGCCGTAGGGGTCGATCCGGTCCAGCGTCCTCCCGTGGTGCTGGACCCGCTCCAGCACCATGGCGAGGTGAAACTCCGCGTCACCGATCACTGCACCTGCGACTCGTAACGCCTGCGTGGGCTGGTGCCCTGCTGCTCGACTCCGATCAGCTCGACATCGACACCCAGGCGGCGAGGCTAGGGCCGGCCGCAGGGATGCCGTGACGATGAGATCCACCGCGGACCGGCGGCGACCCTCAGCGCCGTCCCAGCATCTCGGCGACCCGGATGAACCCGTCGGTGCCGTGGCCCAGTCCGATCACGCGGCGGACCATGCCCTCGGCGGCGCGCATCACGCCCGCGTCGATGCCGTGGGTCTCGGAGGTGTGGACGATGTGAGCCATGGACGATGCCGCCGAGGTGATGGGGTTGTCCTCGCCGGAGAAGCTGCCGCTGTCCACCTCCGCCGCGGTCTGCTCGAAGATCGGCGGGAGGATCGCGCCGATGCCCTTGGCGAACGGGGCCAGCTCGCGTGCGCTGACACCTTCCGCCCGCGCCACCGCCAACGCGTGCGCGTAGCCCGCCATCGCGGTCCAGAAGATGTCGAGCAACGCGATGTCGTACGCCGCTGCCCGGCCGATCTCGCCGCCGAGGTGGGTGTGGGTCCCGCCCAGCGCGCTCAGCGCCGGCCGGTGCTCCTGGTACAGGTCGGTCGGTCCGCTGTGGAGGAACACCCCGTCCGGCGTACCGATGGTGGGGGTCGGGGTCATGATCGCACCGTCCAGGTACCCGATGCCGTGTCGGGTCGCCCATCTCGCGGTGTCCCGGGCCCGGTCCGGAGTGTCCGCGGTCAGGTTCGCGACCGTGCGCCCCCGGAGCGCATCGGTGACCGCGTCGGGTCTCAGGATGGCGTCCGACGCGTCGTAGTTCACCACGCAGACCACGGTCAGCCCACTCCCGGCGACCGCCTCCTCAGCCGAGCGGGCGGCGGTGGCGCCCCGCTCGACCAACTCTCGTCCCCGGCCCGGGGTCCGGTTCCAGACTGTGGTCCGCAAACCGGCGTCCAGGAATGCGCCGGCCAGGGCTCGCCCCATCGGCCCCAGACCCAGCACCGTGACAGACTTTTCAAAGTACGAGGACACGATCCAACTCCCGGAAAGCATAGCAAAAGCAGCGAATAGGACGGATATGACGCGCAGCCGTGCACAGGACCTGAACGTTTGCGGGGTGACCGCCGCGATCGCCGTGATCGACGGCAAGTGGAAGACGGCTCTGCTCTGGTTGCTGGAATCCGGTCCGCATCGGCCCGGCGAGCTGCGCCGTCAACTGCCGGGCCTGACCGAGAAGGTGCTGACTCAGGCGCTCCGTGAGATGGAGACCGACGGACTGGTGCACCGGGAGGTGCACGAGGTGCTGCCGTTGAAGACCGTCTACTCGCTGACCGCGTTCGGCCGGGACCTCTCCGAGGCGCTGGCCCCCGTCTCCGACTGGGGCCACCGTCGTCTGGAGAAGCTCATCGAGGCCGGCGGGTCTCCTGAACCATCGGCCACCTCCCCGTAATCCGGCCCCCGCGACTGCCCACCACCAGACTCACCCCGCGCCCACACGGCCGGCAAGTACCCACAAATAAGTGGCTACGGCAGGCGGCGCGGAGCCCTCGGATCACCAGTGGTAGGCCACATTCACCGCCAGCGTGGCCACCGTGGTGGTGAAGAAGACGGCCGGCCCCGCCAGCTGACGGGACCCCACCCGCAGGTGCGCGATGAGCGCGCCGACGAAGTACAGCACGAGGCCGGCGGCGGCAAGGGTGCCCAGCAGCGGTACGGCGAATCCGACAAGCAGGCCCAGGGATCCCGCCGCCAGCGTCAGACCCAACCGGGGCAACCACGAGTGTGGCACGCGCTTCATGTCGGCCTGGGCCTTCGGATAGTCGTGGCCGATCAGGTAGGTGACGGCTGCGATGCCGGTGAAGACCGAGGCGAGGATCGTGAGCGTGACGTACGCGGCGAACATGTGCCCTCCTTGTGGTTGTCTGCCTCAAGGACGGATCGGTGCCGCGGATTGTTACCTGCGGTGCTGTGACCTGAGGCACAGCGTGTGCCACGTCGGGTCGTGTCGGGCGTCCGACGCAGCGTGGGCTGCGGGAGACCCGCAGCCCACGCGTGTGACACCGGCGATGTGCCGGTCGGTCAGAGGAACGCGTACATCTCCTCGTCGGCCGCCTCGGTCTCGCCGGCGGGTGGGGCTTCCACCGTGACCGGCTTGCCGAATTCGCTCATCCGCATCTCGGTGACGAGGTCACCAAGCGACTTCGTGGCGATGGTGTAGGAGAGCGTGGTGAGGCGTCCGTCGGCGTCGAGGGTCGCCTCGAACGGAATCGCCGTCGGGTCCTTCGCCAACTTGGCGGTCGACTCGAGGCCTTCCCGCATTCCGGCCTCGGTGCCGGCGCCCTCGGCCGCCTTGTTGAGATCGGCGACACCGGTGTAACGGCCCTCGCCCACCTCCTGGGCGGAAACGGTGCCGCCGACGAGGCCGGTCTGCGACTTGAAGTCGAACGACTGGCGCAGCGTGCTCGTCGACTTGAGCTTGCCGAGGTCGATCTTCATCCAGGGCTTCTTGCCCTCCGTCGACTCCGACTTGATGTAGGCGGTGTTGTCGAGCATCCGGACCTCGATCGGTTCCGGGGCTTTGCCGCTGATCTGGATCGCCTTGGCGACGGGATCCATCTGTCCGCCGAGGGTCATCGACTGGTTGCCGGCCTTGATCGAGGCTTGCATGCTGAGCGTGCCGGCGAGGCTGCGGTCCATGCCCTGCTTGACGGCCGCGACCGGTTCGAGCTTGGACGGTGCGGCGGCCGTGGCGTCGGGCGTCGCGGAGTCGTCGGACTTGGTGCCGCAGCCGCCGACGAGGGCGACGGTGAGGACGATCGACAGGGTGGGAATCAGTCGGCGCATAGACGTGACCCTAATAAACGGCCGCCACCGGATTTTCCCCAGTGGCGGCAGCGCCGACAGGTGGCGACGGATCAGACAGACGTGGGCAGTTGCTCGGCTCGGGTGATCACCTGGTCGATGAGGCCGTAGTCCCGGGCCTGCTCGGCGGTGAACCACCGGTCCCGGTCCCAGTCCTGCTGGATCTCGGCGAGAGTCCGTCCAGTGTGCTGGGCGATCAGCTCCTGCATCGTCCGCTTCACGTGCAGCATGTTCTCGGCCTGAATAGTGATGTCCGAGGCGGTGCCGCCCATTCCACCGGACGGCTGGTGCATCATGATCCGCGAGTGCGGCAGCGCGTACCGCTTGCCGGCCGCGCCCGCACAGAGCAGGAACTGCCCCATCGAACCGGCAAACCCGAGCGCCAGCGTGGCAACGTCGTTGCGGACGTAGCGCATCGTGTCGTAGACCGCCATCCCCGCACTCACCGACCCGCCCGGCGAGTTGATGTAGAGGAAGATGTCCCGCTCGGCGTCCTCGGCGGAGAGCAGCAGGATCTGTGCGCAGATCTGGTTGGCCGACTCCTCGGTCACCTCGGTGCCGAGAAAGACGATCCGTTCCCGCAGCAATCGCTCGAACACCTGGTCGCCGAAGGACGGCTGCGCGCCGTCCAGCATCCGTACCCCGGAGGAGATCACGCCGCCGCCTTCCACCACGCCGGCGAGCGGTGGGACCGCCCGGTGGACCGGCCCCTCCAGCGTGCGGGCGACGGTGGTCGCTGGCCCAGTGATTCTGCCGCCGGCAGATCCGCCGACGGCAGAACCGGGCGGGCCTACGCGGCGGTCAGCCGCCGCGTGCCCGCCCGAGCCCACGCACAACCCCGCAGAGCGGCGGTACGCGGACCGGAGCGCGAGCCACCAGCGGACGCCATCGCCCCGACGCAGAGGGTCGGGCCGCTCGCCCCGGGTGCCCGGTGGGGGATCGGCCTGCTCGTCCGCAGGGCGTGCTGGCGCGCGTCGTGTCGGACGACCTCGGCCCGTTCGATCCGGCTGAGCTGTGCCCGTGGTGCGGCCGGGATGCGGGGTTCGATGCGCCGCAGGTCGTCGCGGGCCTCCTCCAGCAGGTCGGACAGGCGGATGCCGAGCGCTCGGCAGATCGCCGCGAGCACCTCCGACGAGGCTTCCTTGCGGCCCCGCTCCACCTCGGACAGGTAGGGCACGGAGACTCCGGCAGTGGCGGCCACCTCGCGCAGCGTGCGGCCCTGGCTCTGACGCAGTCGGCGCAGCACTCCGCCGATGACTCGTCGCAGCAACGACATGCCGGCCTCACCTTCGCGGTCGTCGTCGGGAACACCCTCATCATGCCCTTCCCGGGCCGTCCGGGCCGTCCCATCCCTTCTCGGTCGCGTCGTCCGCGGCTGGTCGTCGCGACGGTTGCGACCCCTCCGTCTGCCGGCGCCCGCACCGGTTCGTCGTTGTCGTCCGACAGCCGGTGCGGGAGGGACGTCGGTCGTCCCTGCCCAACCCGGACGTGCCGGGGGTGGCGTACCCGCTATGTTGTGCTCGTGCAGGCGACGGTGGCGGGGCAGGTTCGACGGTGATCCATTTTCCCGCACAGCGCAGGGGTCCGTTGAGCGCGCTGAGCCTGCGGCTCGCCGCCGCCCTGGGCCTGGTCTTCGCCGTGGTCGCCGCGGTCTACCTGGGCCGGGACGGCTACCGTGATGTCAACGAGGACGGCCTCACCCTGCTCGACTGCTTCTACTACGCGGTCGTGTCGCTCTCCACCACCGGCTACGGCGACATCACGCCCGCCGCGCCGTCGGCCCGGCTGGTGAACGTCCTCTTCATCACCCCGGCCCGAGTGATCTTCCTGATCATCCTGGTCGGTACCACCCTG
The DNA here is from genome assembly GCF_042872705.1 of Micromonospora sp. NPDC005203. Classification (NCBI taxonomy): domain Bacteria; kingdom Bacillati; phylum Actinomycetota; class Actinomycetes; order Micromonosporales; family Micromonosporaceae; genus Micromonospora; species Micromonospora sp. NPDC005203. The sequence goes on from NZ_JBIAKV010000001.1 coordinate 543,562, forward strand.
GAAGTTCTGACCGAGCAGTACCGGACCGGCCGTCGCCTGTCGCGGTGGAGGAGAGCCGTGAAGGACCACGTCATCATCTGCGGCTACGGCACCAAGGGGCGCAGCGCCGTCTCCGCCCTGCTGGAAAATGGTCTGGACCGGTCGCGGATCGTGGTGGTGGAGCGCAGCGCCGCTGCCCTGCGGCAGGCCACCTCCGCCGGGCTGGTGGCGATCGAGGGCTCGGCGACCCGCTCGTCGGTGCTGAACGAGGCACACGTGAAGAACGCGAAGGCCGTGATCATCGCGACCGACAGTGACGACGCGTCGGTGCTTGTCGCGTTGACGGTTCGGCAGCTCACCGCCGGGCAGGTCCGGATCATCGCGGCGGCCCGCGAGGCGGAGAACGCGCCGCTGCTCAAGCAGAGCGGCGCGCATCACGTGATCGTCTCGTCGGCCACCGCAGGTCGGCTGCTCGGCCTGTCCACCTCGGCCCCGCCGCTGATCGACGTGGTGGAGGATCTGCTCACCCCGGGCCAGGGCATGGCGCTGGCGATGCGCTCGGCGGAGCGGGACGAGGTGGGTCGTTCACCACGCGAGTTGGACTCGTTGGTGATCGCCCTGGTGCGACGGGGCAAGGTGGTCACGCTGGCCGACCGGGCCGGTGCGGTGATCGAGACCGGAGACATGCTGGTGCATGTCCGCGACGATCGTCCGCAGTCGGCGACGACCTCCTGACCGTCCCGCCCTCGCCCGCTTGACCGCCCGTCCCGGCACAGCTTGTCGTCCGGCCGGTTGATCGTCCCGTCGTCGGGGTGGCGGTGCAGGCGTGTCGTCGGGGTGGCGGTGCAGGCGCGGCGCGTCAGAAGGTCTCGTCGGCGGCGCAGATCGCCTCGGTGCAGCTGACCGGCGTCGTGGTGGAGGCCCGCCGCAGCAGCTCGTAGAGCGTCTCCCGCTCGCTGGGAGCCAGCGCCCCCAGCACCTCGTCCTCGGCTCCGGCGAGGGCACACTCAGCCTCGCTGAGGCGTTTTGCACCATTTTCGGTGAGTTCGACGACGTGGCGGCGCCGGTCCTCGGGTGAGCGGCGACGCTCGATCAACTGCTCCGCTTCCAGGTCGTTGAGCAGCCCGACGATGTTGGTGCTGTCCATTTCCAGGATGGAGGCGAGCGCCTGCTGGCTGGTGCCGCCGCCGGCACGCAGCACGGTGAGCGCGACCAGGTGCCGCGGCCGTAGGCCGAGTGGCGCCAGCACCGACTCCGACCGCAGCCGCATCCGCCGCGCCAGATGGTCCAGGAGCGCGCCAGAGCGGTGCTCCGAGGGGGCGGGCAGCGGGGCGGACATGTGACCCAGTCTACCGAGCTGATGGAACATCGGCCTGCTATAAATAGTTGATGCTGCACAGACGATCCTTGGAGGAGGAATAATGCATCTGCTGCATATCGACTCGAGTATTCGGGGTGACTGGTCGGTCAGCCGTCGGCTCACCGCCCGCGCGGTCGACACCTGGCGCGCCGCCCACCCGGACGGCACGGTGACCTACCGGGACCTCGGCGCGGAACCGCTGCCGCACCTCGACGCGGCGGGCGGCCTGGCTCGGATGACTCCGCCGGACCAGCACACCCCGGCCCAGCGCGAATCGTGGGAGCTCAGCGAGCGGCTGGTCGACGAGGTGCGGCAGGCCGACGTGGTGCTGCTCGGCCTGCCGCTCTACAACTACGGCGCGCCCAGCAGCGTCAAGGCCTGGGTCGACCACCTGATCGTGCCCGGCCTCGCGTACGACCCGACGACCCAGCAGGGCCTCCTCGGCGGGCGCGAGTTCGTGGTGCTGGCCACCCGGGGTGGCGGCTACGGCGAAGGCACCCCGCGCAACGGCTGGGACCACGCGGAGCCGTGGCTCCCGCACGGACTGTCCCTGACCGGCCTGGAGCCGCGTTTCATCGGCACCGAGTTGACCCTGGCACCCTCGGTGCCGGCGATGGCCGAGCTGATCCCGCTGCACGAGGCGAGCCTCGCGGCCACCGAGAAGGAGATCGACAACCTCTGGACGCCGGCCTCCGCCCAGCGCTGAGCCAGCACCGGCACGTACGAGAGCGGCCGCCCCCGATTCGGGGACGGCCGCTCTCGTCAGGTCGGACGGGTCAGCGGATGGTCCAGGTGTCGCCGCTGGTCAGCAGACCGGCGAGCTGCTGCTCGGGGGTCTCGGTGACCGTCGCCTTGGCGGCCGCGAGCTGACCCTGCACCACACTGTCGTAGGACGGTCGGTCCACCGAGCGGAACACCCCGATCGGGGTGTTGCGCAGGTCCAGGCCGGGCAGCCGGGACAGCGCGAAGGCGTACGCCGGGTCGGTGACCGTCGCGTCGTGCACGACGATCTCCTCCGGGCGAACCGAGCTGGTCTCCCGGACCTCCAGGCCGAACGCGCCCGGCGGGTGCACCACGCAGAACTGCCCGTCCGCGCCGAAGGTGATCGGCTGCCCGTGCTCCAGGCGGATCAGGTAGTCGTCCCGGGTCGACGGGTCCTTGAGCTGCTCGAACGCCCCATCGTTGAAGATGTTGCAGTTCTGGTAGATCTCCACGAACGCCGAGCCCTCGTGCTCGGCGGCGGCCCGCAGCACCGACTGCAGGTGCTTGCGGTCGGAGTCGATGGTCCGGCCGACGAAGCTGGCCTCCGCGCCGAGGGCGAGCGAGAGCGGGTTGAACGGGGCGTCCGCCGAGCCGGACGGAGTCGACTTGGTGACCTTGCCGACCTCGGACGTCGGAGAGTACTGACCCTTGGTCAGCCCGTAGATCCGGTTGTTGAACAGCAGGATCTTGAGGTTGACGTTGCGCCGCAGGGCGTGGATCAGGTGGTTGCCGCCGATGGAGAGCGCGTCGCCGTCGCCGGTGACCACCCAGACCGACAGGTCCGGCCGGGACACCGACAGGCCGGTCGCGATCGCCGGGGCGCGGCCGTGGATCGAGTGCATCCCGTAGGTGTTCATGTAGTACGGGAAGCGCGACGAGCAGCCGATCCCGGAGACGAAGACGGTCCGCTCGCGGGGGATGTTCAGTTCCGGCATGAACTGCTGAATGGCCGCGAGGATCGCGTAGTCACCGCAGCCGGGGCACCAGCGCACCTCCTGGTCGGACTTGAAGTCCTTCGCGGTGAGCTTGAGGGCGACGGGCTCAGACATTCTTCAGGACCTCTTCCAGCGTCGTCTCCAGCTCGGTGGCCGTGAACGGCAGGCCACGGACCTGGTTGTAGCTGATCGCGTCGACCAGGTAACGGGCCCGGATGACGTGGGCGAGCTGGCCCAGGTTCATCTCCGGGATGACCACCCGGTCGTACGCGCGCAGCACCGCACCGAGATTGGCCGGCATCGGGGCCAGGTGTCGCAGGTGCGCCTGGGCGATGGACAGCCCGCGCTGGCGCACCCCCCGGCACGCCGCGCCGATCGGCCCGTACGTCGATCCCCACCCGAGGACCAGCACCCGGGCGTCGCCGTCCGGGTCCTCCACCTCGATGTCCGGTACCGGAATCGTCTCGATCCGGGCCGCCCGGGTGCGCACCATGAAGTCGTGGTTGGCCGGGTCGTAGGAGATGTCGCCGGTCTTGTCGGCCTTCTCCAGGCCACCGATCCGGTGCTCCAGCCCGGCGGTGCCGGGGATCGCCCACGGCCGGGCCAGGGTCTCCGGGTCACGCAGGTAGGGCAGGAAAGTGGTGCCGTCCTCGCCGTTGGGCTCGGTGGCGAATTCGACCCGCAGGTCGGGCAGCGACTCCACGTCGGGCAGCAGCCACGGCTCGGAGCCGTTGGCGACGTAGTTGTCGGACAGCAGGATCACCGGGGTGCGGTAGGTCAGCGCGATCCGGGCCGCCTCCAGCGCCGCGAAGAAGCAGTCCGACGGCGACCGGGGTGCGATCACCGCGACCGGGGCCTCGCCGTGCCGACCGTAGAGCGCCATGTTGAGGTCGGCCTGCTCGGTCTTGGTCGGCATGCCCGTCGACGGGCCGGCGCGCTGCACGTCCACGATCACCAGGGGCAGCTCCAGCGCCACCGCGAGGGAGATCGTCTCGCTCTTGAGTGCCACGCCGGGGCCGCTGGTGGTGGTCACACCGAGCGCTCCGCCGTACGACGCGCCCAGCGCCGCGCCGACCGCGGCGATCTCGTCCTCGGCCTGCACGGTGGTGACGCCGAAGCGCTTGTGCTTGCTCAGCTCGTGCAGGATGTCGGAGGCGGGCGTGATCGGGTACGCGCCGAGGAAGACCGGCAGCCCGGAGCGGACCCCGGCGGCGACGAGCCCCAACGAGAGCGCCGCGTTGCCGGTGATGTTGCGGTAGGTGCCCGGCTTCATCTTCGCCGGCTTGACCTCGTAGCGGACCGCGAAGTCCTCGGTCGTCTCGCCGAAGTTCCAGCCGGCCCGGAAGGCGGCGACGTTGGCCGCGACCAGCTCCGGACGGGAGGCGAACTTGCGCTCCAGGAATCGCAGTGTCGACTCGTAGGGCCGCGAATACATCCAGGAGAGCAGGCCGAGGGCGAACATGTTCTTCGACCGCTCGGCGTCCTTCTTGGACACCTGGTAGTCGGCGAGCGCACCGACGGTCATCGAGGTCAGCGCCACCGGGTGCACGACGTAGCCGGCCAGCGAGTCGTCGTCCAACGGGCTGGCCTGGTAGCCGACCTTGGCGAGGTTGCGCCTGGTGAACTCGTCGGTGTTGACGATGATGTCCGCGCCGCGCGGCAGGTCGGCCAGGTTGGCCTTGAGGGCCGCCGGGTTCATCGCCACCAGCACGTTGGGCGCGTCGCCCGGGGTGAGGATGTCGTAGTCGGCGAAGTGCACCTGGAAGCTCGACACACCGGGCAGGGTGCCGGCGGGAGCCCGGATCTCGGCGGGGAAGTTTGGCAGCGTGGAGATGTCGTTGCCGAGCTGCGCCGTCTCCGAGGTGAACCGGTCGCCGGTCAGCTGCATGCCGTCGCCGGAGTCACCGGCGAACCGGATGACCACCCGGTCGAGCTGACGGATCTGCTTGGTCACTGTGCCACCTTCGTTCGCGACTGCGGGGCTCGCAGAAGCTCGCCTTGCCCGGCCACGGGACCTCCTTGACGCGACGTTTCGCCGCACCGCCCAGGCTGGTCCGGCCGCTGTCGTACCTCTTCTGAGAGCCTACGTCTAAGGGAGCCCTAACCACCGCCGGAGGTCCGCCGACTGGGACCGGAATGGGAGTAGGAATACCCGCCTTTGCGAGCTTTTGCCCCGCCCGCCGTAATTCAGATCACCAGAGGTTGCACGCCGGCGGCACCGAACACACGCGGTCCGGGGCCGCTCGTCGATCAGTCGGCGGTGTGCGACGCCGGCTCGGGCGCCGGGCCGGAGAACCGGCGACGCAGCGAGATGGTGGCCAGCGTGAGGGCCAGCACCACCAGCAGCGTGGAGACCACGATCAGGATGATCGCGGTACGCCGTACCGAGGTCGTTGCGTCGTCGGCGGCAGCCCCTCCGGGAAGCACGCCCTGGGAGCCGGCCGGCGCGGGCGGCGAGACCACGGGGGTGGCCAGCGCGGCGGCGGCGGTGATCCGGAAACTCATCTGCACCTGCCGGGTCGCGCCGCTGCGCGGGTCGAGTTGGCCGATGACGGCACCGGACAACGGTGCTTCCCGCTGGGCCTGCGGCGTCGCCTCCACCGGCAGCCGCAACTCGGTGGTCCGGCCCGCCGCCAGCGTGCCCACGTCGCAGCGGATCCGGCTCGGGTCGGACGCCACGCAGCCGGACGGCGGGGTCGGGATGGTCACCCCGGCTGGCAGGACGACCTCGACCCGGCCGGCGGCGTCCACCGTGCCGGTGTTGCCCAGCCGAAGCGCGAGGGTGCTGGCGGTGCCGCTGATGTCGAAGGCGACCTCGTCGGCGGCCAGCGTGATGCCGGGAACCGGGGGACCGGGCGGGAAGAGCACCGCGAAGCCCTGGTCGTCGACCGCTTCCCCGGGCACCCCCGGCGCGTCCGCGACGACCTGGACGGAGCCGGCGAGGGGCATCTTCTGCCATGCGGCGCCGTCGACCCGCAGGCGGAGCAGAGCGCTGAACCGGACGCCGGCTTCGACCGTCCAGGCCCCACAGTCATACGTACCCCCACCGGCGGCGGCGCAGCCCTTCGTCCCCGCGTCGGTCAGCCCGACCGGCAGCGTGTACGAGAGGCGGATCCGTTGCGTCGTCGTGCCGGTGTTGTTGACCGTGACCTGCAGGGTGGTGGCCGTGCTGGCCGCGTTCCAGTACGCCTTGGAGAGCGTCACGTCCTGGGTGGTGACCTGCACACCGAGCGGATTCGCCGGCGGCGCCTCCGCACCCGGGGCGGGCGGCCGGACCGGCGGGGCCGGAGGCGCCGGCAGCACCGGAGGTGCCGGGGGCGCCGGGGGCGCCGGTGTGGCTGGTCCGCCCGGCGCGGGCGCGTTGTTGCTCGGTGCCGGCGGCTGCGTCTCCGGCGGCGGCGCGGTGGTCTCCGGTGCCGGCGGCTGCGTTTCCGGCGGCGGCGCGGTGGTCTCCGGTGCCGGGTTGGTCGGCTCCGGAGACCCGCCCGGCTCCTCGGTCGGGGGCGGCTCGTCCGTCGGGCTGGTCCCGGGTTCGCCCCCGGGTTCGCTGACCGGGTCGGTAACCGACACGACCGGGCCCGCCTCCGGCGTTGCCGCGCTGGCCCAGGCCGGCCCCACGGCGAGCGCCGCGAGCAGGCCGAGCGCCAGCGAGGTCCCCAGCAGGGACATGGGGTGCCGCCCCTCCGCCCGGTTACCGGGCGATGCCTTCAGGCGGGCCATCTGTCCTCCGGTGCATGGGTGGGTGTCCAATGGTCGGTAACAGTTGCCCCGGCGCACTAGTCCCGACAGGAAACAAATCCGTAACGTGTTTGGGACGGCCCTTCCGGGCGGACGGTAGGCTCCCGACTGTGACCGGATACCTGGGCTCGTACGCGACGCTCGGGCTCTTGCTGCTCGCCAGCGTTCTGTTCTTTGTTACGGCGTTCTCGGCCAACCGGGTGTTACGCCCCGCGCGTCCGGCCGACCCGCCGGGCAAGCGGGCCAGCTACGAGTGCGGGCTCGACCCGGTCGGCGCGGACTGGGCACAGATGCAGATCCGTTACTACGTCTACGCGTATCTGTACGTGCTGTTCGCGGTCGAGGCGGTGTTTCTCTTCCCCTGGGCGGTGGTCTTCGACCGGCCGGGCTTCGGCCTGGTGACGGTGGTGGAGATGGCGGTGTTCGTGGCCGTGCTCGCACTCGGCATCCTCTACGCCTGGCGCAGGAACATCCTCCGCTGGACCTGATCGTCACCGCGTCAGGCCAGGCCCCGGCGGGTCGCCGACGGCGGGCGGTCGCCGCGGATCGAGGCCACCATGTCCAGCACCCGGCGGGTCGGGCCGACCTGGTGAGCCCGGAACACCCGGGCGCCCAGCCAGGCCGAGACCGCCGTCGCGGCGAGCGTCCCCTCCAGCCGTTCCGGCACCGGGAGGTCCAGGGACTCACCGATGAAGTCCTTGTTGGAGAGCGCCACCAGCACCGGCCAACCGGTGTCGGTCAGCTCGCCCAGTCGGCGAGTGATCTCCAGGGAGTGCCTGGTGTTCTTGCCGAAGTCGTGTGCCGGGTCGATGAGTATGCCGTCGGGGCGTACCCCGGCTGCCACCGCTCGCTCGGCGAGCCCGGTCACCGTCGCGACCACGTCGCTGACCACGTCGGTGAAGGCGGCCCGGTGCGGCCGGGTCCGGGGGACCAGGCCGCCGGCGTGCGAGCAGACCAGGCCCGCGCCGGTGCGCGCGGCCACCCGGGCCAGGGTCGGGTCGGCGCCCGACCAGGTGTCGTTGAGCAGGTCGGCGCCGGCTGCCACGGCCTCCGTCGCCACCTCGGCGCGCCAGGTGTCGATGGAGATCACCACCTCTGGGAACGCGGCCCGGACGGCGACGATCGTGTCCACCGTGCGGCGGATCTCCTCGACGACGTCCACCTCCGCGCCGGGGCCGGCCTTGACGCCGCCGATGTCGATGATCGCCGCACCCTCCGCCACGGCCCGCTCCACCGCGCGCAGCGCGCTGTCGGCGGCGTAGGTGGCCCCCCGGTCGAAGAACGAGTCCGGGGTGCGGTTGACGATCGCCATCACCACCAGCTCGTCGGGGGCGAACGTGCGCCCGCCCAGCCGAAGCGCCCCGGCCATGCCCGCCTCCCGAGAGTCCGCCGTCGCTGCCACGTCGGCCGACCCCGACGCTAGTCGCTGGTCCGACCGCAACTCCGGGCGGCGTCGGTACGGATCGTGATCGGGACGGGTGGCGGGGTCGCTCCCGGCCGGCTGCCGTGCCACGATCAGTACATGGGTCAGCTTCTGCTCCTCCTGGTCGTGGCGTTGACGGTCGCGGCGGTGATATTCGGCGTGACGGTGCTGGTCAGCGGCCGTGATCCCGGTCTGGCGCCCGCCGAGCCGGATTCGCAGGCCGTGGCGCTGCCCGGCACCCGGCCACTTCGCGAATCCGACGTGGGGGCGGTCCGTTTCGACACCGCGTTGCGCGGGTACCGGATGTCCCAGGTCGATCAGGTGATGCGACGTGCCGCCTACGACATCGGCTACAAGTCGGAGCTGATCGGCGTACTGGAGGCGGAGGTCACCGCGTTGCGTGCCGGCCGTATCGACGACGCGGACGTGCTGCGCGACGCTCGTGTTCGGTCCGTCAGCAAGGCGACGACCGCGGACGCGGCCGAGTCCGGCGCGGCCGAGTCCGGCGCGGCCGAGTCCGACGCGGCGACGTCCGACGAGGTCGAGCCGGCGGTCGACGCGGCCGGCTCCGGGGCTGCCCCGGTCGGCTCGACCAGCGCGGGCCTGGAGCCCGCCGCCACCGCCTCACCCGCGGATTCCGACGGTGTGGCGCCGGCCGCTGTGTCGTCCGGTGGTACGACGGGCGATCCTGAGCAGACCGACGGCGCGTCCGCCGACGGCACCGGGCAGCACGGCGCGACGGTTCGGTCGGAGTCGGCGTGACCGGCCCGGGGGGCGCCGACGATCTTCGTGAGGCCGCCCAACCCGGTGCTGGTGAGGTAACCGCCACGGTGATCGTCGCCGCCCCCGCCGAGCGGGTCTTCGCCGCCCTGCTCGCCTGGGAGCGGCAGTCCGACTGGATCCCGTTCACGCGGGTGCGCGTGGTCGAGGGCGACGGGCGCGAGGGCAGCCGCATCGAGGCCGTGACGGCGCTCGGCCGGGCCGTGCTGCGCGACGAGATGCGGGTGGTCCGGGTCGACGAACCGTACGAGATCGGCGTGGTGCACCACGGGCAGTTGCTGCGCGGCCCGGGTGTGCTGCGCTGCACCCAGCTGGGTCGGGACCGTACCCAGGTCGTCTGGCACGAGTGGTTCCACCTGCCGGGCGGCCGGGCCGGTCGACTGGCGTGGCCGGTGCTCTGGCCCGGCTCCAAGCTCGGCCTCACCCAGGCGCTGAAGAGGTTCGCCCGTCTGGTCGAGCAGGGCCGGCTGCCCTGACCGCGCCGGCGGCCGGCCGGTGCCGGCGGCGATGGGGTGTCGGAGCGATGCCCTAGCGTGTACGACGTGACTGACCTGGTGATCGGCGTCGACGGGCTGGCCCGCTGCGCCTGGGGGTCGAGCACCCCCGACTACGCCATCTACCACGACACCGAGTGGGGTCGGCCGCTGCGCGGAGACGACGCGCTGTACGAGCGGATGACGCTGGAGGCGTTCCAGTCCGGGTTGTCCTGGCTGACCATCCTGCGCAAACGCCCGGCGTTCCGGCTGGCCTTCGACGAGTTTCACATCCCGACCGTCGCCGGATACTCCGACGCCGACGTGACCCGGCTGCTCGCCGACGCCGGCATCGTCCGCAACCGGGCCAAGATCGAGGCGGCGATCGCCAATGCCCGCGCCGCCCTGGAGGTGCCGGAAGGTTTGTCCGCGCTGCTCTGGTCCTACGCCCCGGAGCCCCGACCGGCCCGCCCCGCCTCGTTCGCCGAGCTGGCGCCGATCACCACGGAGTCGACGGCGATGGCCAAGGCGCTCAAGAAGCGCGGCTTCCGGTTCGTCGGCCCGACCACCGCGTACGCGCTGATGCAGGCCACCGGCATGGTCGACGATCACATCGTCGGCTGTCACGTCACCCTCCCCGCGTCGACATGATGGGATGGCAGGCATGACGACCGAGACCGCGTATCGGGCCGGTGGATCCGGCCGCGCCGACGGCGTGGGCGCCTGGGCCGTGCTGCTGCCGGCCGAGCGGTACGAGGCCGAGCGGCTCGTGCACCACGACACGCTGGAGTTGACCGGGCTGACCGACAGCAGCCGGCCGAGCACGGGAGACCAGGTGGCGGTGCTCGTCGACGCGCCGCCACGGCTGGTCGCGCTCGGCCGGGTCCGCGCGCCGGGTCGCCGGCACCGCGAAGACCCGGACGACCCACAGTCCCCGGTCGAGCCGGGGACGGTCGTGATGTCGTACACCCGGCGGGTTTTCGACGAGCCGGTGCCGGCCGACCTGCTGACGCTCAACGGGCCGGTCACCGCGTTGGAGCCGGCCGCCTTCCGGGCGCTGGCCGACCAGCTCGGCCCGCCCCCGGAGCGGCGCACCTGGCTGGTCAGCCTCGACCTGCCGATCGAGGCGGGCACGCGGGCGGAGGCGGTCCGGCTGTTCTGGTCGTACGTGCAGGAGTTGGGCCCCCGGGAGCTGCCCGCCTTCGTCTCGCCGTCCGACGACGAGTTGGCCATGCAGGCGTTCGTGCTGGGCGAGCAGGCCAACCAGGATCCGGAAGAGGACGACTAGAACAGCTTGTCCACGCGTCCCCGCCAGTCGGCGAGGATCGGTCCCGGGTCGGTGTCCAGCACCCGCTCCAGCAGCGTGGCGTAGACGTCCCGGAAGTCGGTGGTGTATTTCAGGTCGCCGTCGTCGAGATCGGTGAGGCTGGGCGCGTCCCCGTGCCAGCCGCTGCGCACCCCGGCGCCGAGCACCAGCACGTCCGAGGCGGTGCCGTGGTCGGTGCCGTCCGAGGCGTTGGCCCGGACCCGGCGGCCGAACTCGGAGTAGACCGCCACCACCACCTTCCGACCCGCCTCGGTGCGACTCATCCGGTCGGCGAACCCGGTCAGCGCCCGGTCCACCTGACCCAGCAGGACGGCCTGCAACTGCTTCTCGTCGGCGTGGGTGTCGAAGCCACCGAGCGACACCGAGAAGGCCCGGGTGGACACGCCGGCCTCGACGCACTGCGCGACCAGGTCGAGCTGCGCGTCCAGCGGGGTGCGGGCACCGCCGGTGGCCGTCGCGGGGGCCTGCTCGCCGTCCGGTTCCGCCGTGTCCGGGTCGGCGGAGTCGCGTACCTGACGGATCATCTCGTCCACCGACCGCAGGTCGGCGAAGCAGGCGGCGGCCCGGCCCCGGGCCGCCGACTCACCCGCCTCGGCGGCGGCGAGCGCGGTCAGCGTCTCGGCGGGCAGCCCCTTGGCGGCTTTCCGGTCGGCCACCGGCACCGCCGCGCCCGCGCTCCGCTCCCCGGCCAACAGTGGCGGCAGTGCCGGCTCGAAGGAGACCGCCAGCCGGGGGTCGCCACCGGCGGAGTCCAACCAGCGACCCAACCAACCGGTGTTGCCCGGCCGGTCCGGCTGCGCGGTGTGCCAGATGTCCATCGACCGGAAGTGGCTGCGGTCCGGCTTCGGGTAGCCGACCCCGCGCACGATCGCCAGGCCATCGCCCGACCAGCGCCGGTGCAGGCCGGCAAGTGCCGGGTTGAGGCCGAAGCCGTCGTCCAACCGCAGCACCTCGGAGTCCGGGTACGCCAGCTCGGGACGGGCCGCCCGGTAGGCCGGATCGGCGTACGGGATGACCGTGTTGAGCCCGTCATTGCCGCCGTAGAGGGTCACCAGCACCAGCGTGCGGGCCTGTGGATCACGGTCGCCGCCGGTGTCCAGCAGGTCCCGCAGGCCGTACGCGCCGGCGCCGGCGGCCAGCGCGCCCGCGCCGACCACCCCGCTGGTCAGCAGGAACCTGCGTCGGGTCTGGGTGTCCATGTCGACTCCTCCGCTCAGCTGACTGTGTATTCGGGACTGACCAGGCCGGCGGCCAGCAGCTTGCGGGGCTCGCCGGCCAGCGGGGTGAGGGCGGCGCGGGTACGCGGGCTCCAGCCGTCGACCACCAGCAGTCGCGCCAGCGCGTCGGGCCGGCCGGCGGTGGGCGCGGCGGTCAGCCGGGCCAGCACCGCGGGACTCACCGCGGCGGCGAGCATCCCGGAGGTCCGCAGCCGTGCCTGCAACGACGAGGTGGTCAGCCAGGCTGCCCCGGCCGGCCAGCCGCCCACGCTCGGCGGTCGCAGCGGCACCTGATCGAGCGCGTTCAGGCCGGCCATCAGTTGTTTGTGTTCCTGCTCGGGCAGGGCGGAGGGTCGGATGCCGAGCTGTCGCAGCGCGCCGACCAGCCACTCCACCGGCTGCTTGACGAGCGTGCCCCGGGTCTGGGCGAAGGCCGGCGCCGAGAGGATCGCCCGCAGGGTCGCGATGGTGTCCGCGCCGGACAGGCCCTCCGGTGCCGGGATGTCGGTGCCGGCGTAGCGGAACCAGAGCCGCCGGGCCACGAACGTCGCCGCCGCGGGCTGGGCGGCCAGCAGCGCGGCGTACGCCTCGGCGTCGAACGGGCCACTCTGCCCGAGGATGGTCTTCGCACCGGGGTCGTGCCGGTTGGCCTCGAAGCGGGCCGTCCCGGTACGCCTGTCGACCACCCAGCCCGTCAGGGCGCGCGCGCCGGCCTTCACGTCGGCCTCGGTGTAGGCGCCGATGCCGAGGGTGAACAACTCCATCAGCTCGCGGGCCAGGTTCTCGTTCGGGGCCTTGCGGGTGTTCTTCTGCCCGTCCAGCCAGATGATCAGGGCGGGGTCGCGCACCATCGCGGTGACGAGCGGGGCCAGTGGCCCGCGTCCGTGCCGGCGCAGCGTGTCCAGTTGGCCCTGCATCACCCGGGCCGACTTGACCTTCTGCGCGCTTGTCGCCCAGTGCCCGTGCCAGAAGAAGAGCAGCTTCTCGCTCAGCCCGTCCTCGGCGGCCACCATCCGGTCCAACCACCAGCCGGTGACCTGCTGGAGCTGCTTGCGCCGCTCCGCGTTGGCCTGCTGCCGCTGCTCGCGGGTGGAGTCCTTGGTCAGCCCGGCGTACGGGTCGGCGGACAGCGTGGGGATCGGCGTGGCCGCCGCACCCCGGTCCGTCGCGGGCAGGGTGAGCAGCCGGTCCAGGGTCGCTGCCGGACCGGCCCGCTCGGCGGCGTCCACCTCGTCTGCGGTCGGCCCGAAGGTGGCCCGGCGCAGCAGATGCGCCACCGCTTCACGATCGCTCATACCGGCCGACGCTAGGCCGCCCGTGTTCGAGGACGGTAAGGGCGGCGTGCGAATCGCGTTCAGCGTCCCTCGAAGACCGGTTTCTGCTTGCCGACGAAGGCGAACGTGGCCGCCCGGTGGTCGGCGGTGGCACCGCAGATCGACTGGGCCTGCGCCTCGGCCGCGAGGGCGTCGGCGAGGGTGCCGGCGTCGGCGATGGAGAGCTGCCGCTTGATCGCCCCGTAGGCGACCGTCGGGCCGGCGGCGAGGCGGGCGGCCAGCTCCTGGGCGGTCGGCAGGACCAACTCGTCGTCATCCACCAGGCGGTTGAGCAGGCCGATCCGGCAGGCCTCCTCGGCACGGACGGGCTCGGCCAGCATCAGCAGCTCCACCGCCTTGGCGTGGCCGACCAGCCGGGGCAGGGTCCAGGAGGCGCCCGTGTCGGCGGCGAGACCGACCTTGGCGAAGGCCATCAGGAAGCTGGTGGTGGGGCCACCGATGCGGATGTCGGCGAGGAAGGCCAGCGACGCGCCCGCACCGGCGGCCATGCCACGGACCGCGGCGATCACCGGCTTGGGCAGGTTGGCCAGCCGGGCGGCGATCGGGTTGTAGTGCGCCCGCACGGTGCCCAGGGGATCGTTCGAGGAGCTTTCCAGCGTCGCCACGTGCTCGCGCAGGTCCTGACCGGCGCTGAACGACCCGCCCGCCCCGGCCAGCACGACCGCCCGGCAGGACCGGTCGGTCTCCAGCTCCGCCAGGGCGTCCCGCAGCGCCTCCTTCAGCGCCACGTCGAGCGCGTTCATCGCGTTCGCCCGGTTCAGCGTGAGGGTGACGACGGCGTCGGTCCGGTCGACCAGCAGCGGCTCGGTCACGTGTCTAACGACCCTTCTGTCGAACGAGGCGGTTGCCGGCGTCGAGGCACTGTTCGACGTACCGGTCCGCGGCCGGACGCAGGCGGGCCGCGTGCCGGTCGAAGAAACTGGCCGCGGCGGTGCCGGGCCAGCGTTCGGGCAGCAGCGCCGGGGGTAGCTGCGGGTCCCGGAAGAGGAACGTACGCCACGCGTGCACCAGCCGGAACCGGGTCGCGTACGCCTCCTCGTCGCTGCTGCGCACGGTGACGGCGGAGAGCAGTGGACGCTGGTCCGCGACGAACTGCTCGTAGGCGCGACCGATCTCGGTCAGGTCCCATGCTCGCCGGACCACGCCCATCGCACCGGGGGTGCCCGCGAAGTGTGCGGCGTTGAACCGCTCGAACCGGATGCCGGCCTCGGCGAGGATCAGGTCGACGTCCTCGGCGGGACGGGTGGCGACCCAGGTCTGCTCGTCGAGCGTGCCGTAGCCGAGGAAGCTCAGGTTCGCGGCGAGCCGCTGGCGGTCCCGTCGGGAGCCCGGGGCCTCCAGCACCAGCAGATCGAACCGGCCGTCCCAGGTGATCCGGCCGGTCCGGTAGATCCGGGAGGCCGCCTCGTCGAGTCGTCGGGCGGCTTTCGGTGTGATCGAATATCCCGGTCCGGAGATCAACCGGAGCGGTTCGAGCCAGCCCTGACGCACCATCCGGGACACGGCGGTGCGAACGGCTGGCGGTGCGATTCCCAGCGGCGCCAGTAGTTTGACCAGGGCAGCAACCGGTGCGCGGCCACCCCTCGGTCGGAGGTGGTCGCCGTACAGGTCGAAGAGTGCCGACCGTGCCTGCATGACCGCACATTGTGACAGGCCTTCTCAAGATAAGCTAGATGCTGTTACATCAATGCTGCTCCGGTTTGGGTCCGGCGGTGTTCATCAGGGAAAATCGCTGTCGACACCCCCGCGACCGTTGCGGGTGGTCGTGACGAAGTGGCTGTGGGGCAACCCACCGACCCTGGTGTAGGTCTGAGGGGAGACAACATGGCGGCGATGAAGCCGCGGACGGGCGACGGTCCGCTGGAAGTCACCAAGGAGGGGCGGGGCATCGTCATGCGGGTCCCGCTGGAGGGCGGTGGCCGGCTCGTCGTCGAGATGACTCCCGACGAGGCCAACGCGCTCGGTGACGCGTTGAAGGCGGCGGCCGGCTGAGTAAGGAGTGGTCCGGGCGGCTCGCACCGCCCGGAGCGTTGCGTGACCCTGAGCCACCGGTACCGCCGGTGGCTCAGGGTCTTCATCACTGCGGGCAGGTGGGCTGAGTTCCGCTCCGCGACACTTTCCTGGAGGTACGGTTCCGCGTGCTCGCCATCCGTCTGATCGCCGAGCCCGACCGGCTCGACGTCCTCGTCCTACCTGTCCGTCCCGCCGATTCGGCAGCCGGAGCTGACGCCTCGGCCGAGCCCGTGTCGACCGCCGCGGCCCCGCCGGACGACACGGCCGACGAGGCAGCCGCACTGGTGTCGGCGGCCCGACTGAACGGCCGAGCTGGCGAGATCCATACCCAACTGCGCCCCGGACGTACTCCCGGCCGGCTTCTGCTGCTCGGCATCGGCGACGGCGGCGAGGCGGCCTGGCGGACGGCCGGCGCGGCCCTGGCCCGCTCTGCCGCGAATGAGACGCATATCACCATCGCGCTGCCGGGCGAGCTGACTCCGGCCGCGGTGCGTGGGTTGACCGAGGGGCTGCTGCTCGCCTCGTACCGGTACCGGCTGACCGAGGCCGGCGACACGCCGACGCTCGACGGCGTCGACCTGCTGCTCGACGACCCGGCCACGTTCGAGACCACCGTCGCCACGGCCCGGACCACCGCGGCGATGACCCATCTCGCCCGTGACCTGACCAACACGCCCTCCTCGACGAAGACCCCGCAGTGGTTCGTCGACCAGGTGACGTCCGCCGCGGCCGACCTGCCGGACCTGCGACTGCGGGTTCGCGGCCCGGCCGAGTTGGCCGCCGAGGGCTTCGGCGGGATCCTCGCCGTGGGCGGCGGCTCGGCCAGTGGCCCCCGGCTGGTCGAGTTGGACTGGCACCCCGCCGACGCGCGTACCCACGTGGTGCTGGTCGGCAAGGGCATCACCTTCGACACCGGCGGCATCTCGATCAAGCCGGTACCGGCGATGAAACTGATGCGCAAGGACATGGCCGGCGCGGCCGCGGTCGTCGCCGCCACCCTCGGTGCCGCCGCCCTACGGCTGCCGGTCCGCATCACCACGCTCGCCCCGCTCGCCGAGAACATGGTCAGCGGCTCCGCGTTCCGCCCCGGCGACGTCATCCGGCACTACGGCGGCACGACGAGCGAGACGACCAACTCCGACGCCGAGGGCCGTCTGGTCCTCGCCGACGCCCTGGCGTACGCGGTGCGGCAGCTCGCACCGGACCTGCTGCTCGACCTGGCCACCCTCACCGGCGCCAACGCCGTTGCGCTGGGCAAGCGCACCGCCGCGCTGTACAGCGAAAACGACCAACTGGCCGCGGACGTGCTGGCCGCGACCGAGGCGGCGGGCGAGTCGGCCTGGCGGATGCCGCTGCACAACGACTACGCCGAATACCTGGGCAGCGACATCGCCGATCTCTACAGCGCGCCGACACAGGGTGCCGGTTCGGTGCTGGCCGCGCTCTACCTGCGCGAGTTCACCGGCGAACTGCGGGACCGCTGGCTGCACCTGGACATGTCGGCCCCGTCCTGGGCGGACGGCGACCAGGCCGAGGTCAGCCGCGGCGCCACCGGTTGGGGCGTTCGGTGGTTGCTGCGCTGGCTGGCCAGCGTCGACTGACCCGGGTCAGCACTTCACCGCGGCGAGCACCCCGTGCCCGACCGGAAGCAGCGCGGGGATCCAGTGCTCCGACTCCCGGACCGCCTTGATCGTCTCGCGGACCGTCACCGTCTCCGCGTCCCGGGCGGCCGGATCACCGATCCGGCCGCTGGCCAACACGCCGTTGAGCGCGAGCACTCCGCCCGGGCGCAACAGCCGCAGTGCGGCTTCCACGCAGGCATGGAAGCCGGTGGCCTCCGCGTCCACGAAGACCAGGTCGTACACGCCGTCGGCGAGCCGGGGCAGCACGTCGAGCGCCCGACCGGTGATGATCCGCGTACGGCCGGCCGCGAAGCCCGCCTCGGCGAAGATCCGCCGGGCGATCCGCTGATGCTCCACCTCCACGTCGATGGTGGTGAGCACACCGTCGGCGCGCATGCCGCGCAGCAACCAGACCCCGCTCACGCCGGTGCCGGTGCCGATCTCCACCACCGCGCGGGCGTTGCCGGCGGCGGCCAGCAGCCGCAACGCCGCTCCCGCGCCCGGGGTGACCGCGTCGAGGCCCACCTCCCGGGCCAGGCTACGGGCGGTGCGCAGGACGAGATCCTCAGTGACGTACGACTCAGCGAACTGCTGAGCCTGGGCCGTCGAACTGCCGGTACCGGCGACCATGGCGATGGGGCACCTCCGGGGGCGGTGCGTGGTGCGGGGGCGGGTTGGCACTGTGAGCGTAGAGGCGACCGTCAGGGGGCGCAGCCGGGCCTCCACCCGAAGCGATCGCCGGGGCAACCGCTGACTCCACCGCGCGCATCCGTGCAATCCTGGAAGCGGTATCCCGTCAGCCGCGACCGACCCGGCCCGTGGCCGGGCGACGCGGCGCGGGATCCGGGGACGGACTGGGAGGCACCGACGTGACCGACGGCTGGGACTGGCGCCGGAGCGGTGAGACTCCGGCTCCGGCGCGACCGCCCGGGGCAGAGGCCCCGCCGGTGGGATCGCCATCCATGCCGGGGGCCGGCAGCACGCCTGCTGTGGTGCCCCCGGGCAGCACGCCCGTCATGGTGCCGCCGGGGAGCACGCCCGTCATGGGGCCGCCGGGGAGCACGCCCGTCATGGTGCCGCCGGGGGGTGCGCCCGTTGTGCCGCCGGCTGGCGTGCCGGCAGCCGGATACCCGCGGGTGCCGCCGGTGGGGCCGTCACCGGGTTGGCCGGTACCTGTCGCGGGCGGACCCTGGACGGCCGGGGCGTCGCCCTGGTGGTCGGACGCGCTCGCCGATCCCTGGCGGGACCCGGCGGCACCGACCGCGGTGGTGGTGCCGGGGGTGGTGGCGGCCGGTTCCGAGCCCGAGCCGGTCACCGATCCGGACGCGCCGGGTCGACCGACGCTACGTCAACTGCTGCTCATTCCCGTGATCACCGCGCTGCTGGCCGGCACCCTCGGCGGGGCGCTGGGCTACGCGTTCGCGGTTCGCGGTGGGGCTGCCGGAGTGGTGCTCGGCGGTGCGCCGGCAGAGCCGCCCGCGCTGGCCCAGCGCAAGCCGGAGTCGCTGGCCGGCGTCGCCGAACGTGTCCTGCCCAGCGTGGTCACCGTCCGCGTGAGCAGCCTCGGCGGGACCAGCGAGGGTTCCGGCTTCGTCGCCACCGCCGACGGCCACGTGATCACCAACGACCACGTGGTGGCCGGCGGCAGCGGCAAGGCCTCGGTGGTCTTCAACGACGGCAGCACCGCGCCGGCGACAATCGTCGGTCAGGATCCGGAGTCGGACATCGCGGTGATCAAGGTGAGTCGCAGTGGACTTCGACCTGTGGAGTTCGGCGATTCCGACGCACTGGCCGTCGGTGACCCGGTGCTCGCCATCGGCTCGCCGCTGTCGCTTGCCAACACGGTCACCGCCGGCATCGTGAGTGCCCTGGACCGGACGATGCAGGCCGGCGAGCCAGGTGGTCCGATCCGCTACTACGCGGCGATCCAGACCGACGCGGCCGTCAACCACGGCAACTCGGGCGGGCCGTTGGTCGACGGCGCCGGGCGGGTGGTCGGGGTGAACTCGACAATCAAGTCACTTGTCGCCGAGGGGCAGGAGGCGGGCAACATCGGGCTCGCCTTCGCCATCCCGATCAACCAGGCCAAGCGGGTGACCCAGGACATCATCGGCACCGGCAAGGCCCGGCGTACGGTGATCGGTGCTCGGGCGGACGGTCCGACCGGGGTCGCCGGGGGTGGCCTGCGGCTGGCGGAGGTGGCGCCGTCCGGCCCGGCGGACAGCGCCGGGTTGAAAGTCGGCGACGTCATCCTCAAGATCAATGGTCGGCCGATGACCGAGCCGACGGACCTGACCGCGTTGGTTCGCAAGTTCGCGCCGGGCTCGGTGGTATCCGTCGAGTTTCGACGGGGCTCCGACCGGCAGAACACCTCGGTAACCCTCGCCGCCGACGCGAAGTGAACACGGCTCACCCCTTGCTAGAACGCCGCCTGGCGTGCGTAGTCTTGCTGCTGACGCGGAGAGGAGGCCAGCGGGATGTTCGAGAACCTGAACTGGTGGGAGATCGGGGCGCTGCTGCTCCTGGCGCTGCTGATCTTCGGTGATCGGCTGCCCGCGGTCATCAACGACGGCCTGCGGCTGGTGCGCAACCTGCGCAACATGGCCCGTAACGCCACCGGCGACCTGAGTCGTGAGCTGGGCACCGACATCCAGCTGGAAGACCTGCACCCGAAGGCCTTCATCCGCAAGCATCTCCTCAGCGAGGAGGACGAGGCGGCGATCCGCAAGCCGTTGCAGGGCGTCTACGACAACCTTCGCGCGGACGTCAGCGGCGTGCACGACGACCTGAAGGACGTGGCCAGCGCCGCCGACCTGCGGTCGAACGGGACGCGGCCCAGCACGGCCACCAGCAGCACCACCCCGGCACCCCGCGCCAGCTACGACGACGCCACCTGACCGACCCGCGTCCGCCCGGCTCCGGTCCGCGTCCGCCCGGCTCCGGTCCGCGTCCGCCCGGCTCCGGTCCGCGTCCGCCCGGCTCCGGTCCGCGTCCGCCCGGCTCCGGTCCGCGTCCGCCC